>JAQBVN010000018.1 GCA_027622975.1 Bacteroidota bacterium
CGTTGCGTCCGGGATGCCGAGTGAGCGCAGCGAGCGAGTGTTAAATTCTTAAATCTTGGCCTTGCGCAGCGAGGCTCGAGGGGAAGAGCCAAAAAAATCCCGGCCGGGCAGGTCGGGATTTTTTTCGCAACGGAAGGACGGGTCACTTGAAGCCCCGCAGCTTTTTGAGGCTCTCGTAGGCGTCTTGGACCTCGAGGAAGCGCGCCTCGGCCTGCTTGGCATAGGCTTCGCCCATGTCCCGCACCTTGTCGGGGTGAAACTTCAACGCGAGGCGTCGGTAGGCTTTTTTGATGTCCGTGTCGCTGGCGTCTCGCGCGACTTCGAGCACTGTGTAGGGGTCGGGCTTGTCGCTGTGGAACGGCGCCTCGATGGAGGCGCGGTCCTTGGCGCTGATGCCCAAGGCGGCGGCCATGCGGCGGATGAGCTCGACTTCCCTCGGATCGACGTTGCCGTCGGCTTGGGCGATGCCGTAGAGGTACTGAAGAAGAAGGAGTCGCTTGGCGTGGGGCATGTGGGCCCGAATCTGCATGCAGACGCCGCGCACGTCCACCGGGTTTTTCAGCGCCTCACGGAGGGCGAGGGTCAGCTGCTCGGCTTGGGCTTGCCCAAAGTTGGTGCGGAAGAACTGCTTGACGTAGTCGAGCTCCGACTTCAGCACGCGCTCGTCGGCCTGCATGACGGCCGCGCTCAAGACGACCATGCTCAGGGCAAAGTCGCCGGCGCGGGTGGGGCCTGCCGTCGACCGGCCGCCCCGGCCGCCCCGGCCGCCTCGACCGTGATGCCCGCCGCCGGCGCCGCCATCCATGGCGAGGCTGTCGTCCGAGAACATCTTTCCGAGCCAGTAGCCCAAGACGCCGCCGATCGGACCTCCCAGGGCCCAACCGACGGCGCCTCCAATCCACTTGGTGTACGACATCAGGCCTGTTCCAGTTGGGCGAAGCCTTCGGCGATGAACGCCGTCAGCTCTTCGCCTTCGAGCAGGCCTTGCGACAGGCGCGCGAGGTTGGCGGCACGCTTGGCCATGCTGGCACGTTTCGCCTCGTCAGCCTCATTGAGCAGGGCAGAGGCGAGGGGGTGGTTGGCGTTGACGGTGACGTCGTAGCTGTCGGGCATGTCGCCAAACATCTGAAAGCCTCCGCCGCCCACGGCCTGCTGCTCCTTCATGCGGCGCATGAACTCCGACTGGGTGATGACCAGCGGCGCCGCGGTGGGCGACATGGGCGCGAACTTGACCTTGTACGACTCTCCCGGGAACGCGCCTTCGAGGACGGGCTTGAGGGTTTCCTCCTGCTTTTCGTCGAGGGCCGAGCTGAGCTCTTCGTCCTTTTCAATGAGCTTGTCGGCGATGTCGGCGTCGACGCGCTTGAATTGCAGGTCGGTGTGGGTTTGCTCGAGCTTGCCCACGACGTGGGCGGCGAGCGGACCGTCCATCACGAGCACCGTGTAGCCACGGTCCGTGGCTTCTTTCACGTAGCTGTGCTGGAGGCTCGCGTTGGGCGTGTAGGGCAGGATGACCTTGCCGTGCTTGTCTTTTTGGGTTTCGCCAACAACCGCCATCAACTCCTCATGCGTGTGACACTTGCCGGTCGTGTCCTTGTAGAGGAAGAACTTCTGGGCGCGCTCGGCGAACTTCTCGTCGGTGAGCATGCCGTACTCCACGAAGACGCGCAGGTCGTCCCACTGCGCCTCAAACGCCTCGCGGTCCTTCTTGAACATCTGCGCGAGCTTGTCGCTGACCTTCTTGCTGATGTGGCCAGAGATTTTCTTGACGTTGGCGTCCTCTTGGAGGTAAGAGCGGCTCACGTTCAAGGGGATGTCTGGCGAGTCGATCACGCCGTGAAGCAGCGTCAAGAAGTCGGGGACGATGTTCTCCACGTTGTCCGTGATGAACACCTGGTTGGAGTAGAGGTGGATGCGGTTCTTCTGCAAGTCCATCTGCTTCTTCAACTTGGGGAAGTAGAGGATGCCCGTCAGGTTGAAGGGGAAGTCCACGTTGAGGTGGATGTGGAACAGCGGGTCCTCAAAGTTCATGGGGTAGAGGTCCCGGTAGAATTCCTTGTAGTCTTCGTCGCTGAGGTCCGCGGGCTTTTTGGTCCACGCAGGCTCCGTCTTGTTCACCACAAACGGCACGTCCACGCTGACCTTCTTCACCTTGCCGTCTTCGTCAGTTGCGCCTTCGGGGTCGTCGACGTACTCCGACTTGGTGCCTTGGACGATCTCCACCGGCATGAACTTGCAGTACGTGTTCAGGATCTCGCGGATGCGGCCCTGTTCGAGGTATTCCTTCGCGTCGTCGGAGATGTGAAGGACGATGTCGGTGCCGGCCGTGTCCTTGCTGACGTCTTCGAGGGAGAAGTTGGGCGAACCGTCGCAGCTCCACTTCACCGCTTGGCTGCCTTCGCGCTGGCTGAGCGTGGCGATGTCCACCTGCTTGGCCACCATGAAGGCCGAGTAGAACCCCAGCCCAAAGTGACCAATGATGGCCTGCTTCGCGTCGGCGTCCTTGTACTTCTCCAGGAACTCGGTGGCACCGGAGAACGCGATTTGGTTGATGTACTTTTCGATTTCCTCGGCGGTCATGCCAATGCCCGCGTCGCGAACGGTCAGCGTGCCGGCCTTCTCGTCAAGGACGACCTCGACCTGCGGCGTGTCGGTGATTTCGGCGATCTCGCCGAGCTGGGCGAGCATGGTGCGCTTTTGGGTGGCGTCCACCGCGTTGGAGACGAGTTCGCGCAAGAAGATTTCCTGGTCGCTGTAGAGGAATTTCTTGATGATCGGAAAGATGTTGTCGGTCGTGACGTTGATCGTGCCTTGTTGTGCCATGGCGTGGTCTGGTTTTTTTCAGTCAAATCAAAAAGGACGCCCCGCAACCGCGAGACGTCCCTCTCTTGTCAATTCCCGTGCCACCTCCCCGTTGCAGGGGTCAGGCTGTCATTCGCGTCAGGTTCTCGCCCCGTCGCGGTGACATCGTGTCAGTTCATCGTGTCACATGAACCCGAAGCGGGGCTCTGCCTGCCGATTGGATGACATACATGCCTGGCGCCAAATGTGAAATGTTCAAGGTGTTGATTCCCGGCATGAGGATATCCTGTGCAACCGTTCGCCCATTGGCATCAATCCATGAAATGGACGAAGTCGTCGAGAGGGAAGAGGTCACATGGAGCACGTCGCTTGCAGGGTTGGGAAAGGCTTCCAAGACAAGAAGGTTGTCATCAGCAGAGGCCACCCAGCTGGTTTCGACCGGGGTGAAGACATAGCCAGTCCCTTCAGAAGGCCACGTGTTTCCCCATCCGAGGCTGGAGCCATAGTACCATGCCATCACGCTGGTGAATTCTTGAAACACAGGGTTGTCAGCTTCCCCTTCTGCCATCAGAAGCTCTCCCTCGTAAGTGTTGGGGTCAAAGTTTCCAATGATTCCAGCACCGTTGATGAAGCCGTCCGACACCAACGCAGGATCCGTGATGTTGCTAGGACCGTAGTGGAAAGTGATGGTCCCACTTTCGTGAAGCCAGACTTGATAGGTCGCTCGTTGTGTAGCAGTTGAAATCGAGTCTCCGTAGACCTCGCTGTAAAAACCCACGTTGTGGTATTCGATCTTGAACACCCGGTCAGGGGCGGTTCCTTCCACGGTGTGGCGAATCTCACTTGCGTCTTGACCTGTGGAATCGGCGGGAGCAACATCGCAGATGTCAGACAAGACAGGTGCAAGAAGGTGGGAGTTGTTGCCCATGCCCAAGATCATTTCGCCAAGGTTTCCCGTCATCAGCAACTCACAGGTGTCGCCCCAAATCACCATGTCGAAGGGAATGGGCAGCATCTCTTCGGGGTCGTCCCAACCCAAATACAATTCCAGGGTGGAGTATTCTTCCAGTGGTGCATACCCTTGGTTGATGATTTCCGTGGAATAGGGCGCTTGGGCTAAGGAAAGCACACTAGCCAAGCCAAAAGAACATGAGAAAATGAGTCGTTTCATGCAGGGAAGATATTCATCGACCCAGACAAATCCAATTTTCAATCCCGCCAACCTAGGCTGCAAGCCTTCGGCTGAAAGGTTAAAAGTTGGGCTTGAGTCCCTTGTTTTTGTGGAAAGCCTCGATGGCATGAATGACCTCATCAGGAGAGTCAGCCATCCTGAACAGGTTGTAGTCGTCCGGGCTGATGGTTTGGTACCTCGTTTCCATGATGTCCTTGAACCAATCCAACAGTCCCGACCAAAACGTGGAATCGTACAAGATGATTGGTTGCTTGTCAATCTTGAAGGTTTGCATCAAGGTCAAGGCCTCAAACAGCTCGTCCATGGTACCAAACCCTCCAGGCATCACCACAAAGGCCTGGCTGTACTTCACGAACATCACTTTCCGCACGAAGAAGTAGTCGAAGTTGATGCAGGTGTCGGCGTCGATGTAATCGTTGTGCTTTTGTTCGAAGGGAAGTTCGATGTTCAGCCCGACTGAAACACCATGTCTGTCTTGCGCACCTCGGTTGCCCGCCTCCATGACACCAGGTCCGCCGCCTGTGATCACGCCGTAGCCCGCATCCACCAGGCGCTGGGCGACTTCTCGTGCGGAAGCATAGGTCGGGGTGTCTGGTCCTGTTCTGGCTGAGCCATAGATGCTTACGCATGGCCCGACCCGTTGAAGGGCTTCGTAGCCCTCCACAAATTCACTCATGATTTTGAAGATGGACCAGCTGTCGTTGCTCTTGATCTCACTCCAGGAAAGTTGCGGTTGTTTGCTCATTTCCTTCCAAGATAATCAATTTTATACAAGAACATTACCTGAGCAACGGACGAAGGTGGTTTCCTGTGTGACTTAGCGGTTCCCTGGCCACTTCTTCAGGGGTGCCCTGTGCCACAATGTTTCCGCCTTCACGTCCACCTTCAGGTCCAATGTCCACAAGGTGGTCGCAAACCTTCAGCACATCGAGTTGGTGCTCAATCACCAATACGGTGTTGCCCAGGTCTACCAAGCGCTGAAGCACGGCGATCAGCATGTCTACATCTTGAAAATGCAGTCCCGTGGTGGGCTCATCGAGGATGTAGAGGGTGCTTCCCGTTTGGGCGCGGGAAAGTTCCGAAGCCAGTTTCACGCGTTGAGCTTCCCCACCGCTCAAGGTTGTGCTCTGTTGTCCCAACGAGATGTAGCCCAAACCAACATCCCTCAGAGTGCCCGTGATGTTGTGAATTTTGGGCAGCGCCTCAAAGAATTGATGGGCATCATCCACGGTCATGTCCAACACATCGGCGATGCTTTTTCCCTTGTACCGAACCTCAAGTGTTTCTCGGTTAAATCGCTTGCCGTGGCAAGTTTCGCATGGCACGTGGACATCGGGCAAGAAGTTCATTTCCACCGTTCGAACCCCAGCCCCTTTGCATGCTTCACATCGCCCTCCTGCGACGTTGAAAGAGAAACGCCCTTTCTGATATCCCCGAATTTTGGCTTCGGGAAGAAGCGCAAATTGATTGCGGATGAGGTCCATCAACCCAGTGTAAGTGGCAGGGTTGGATCGAGGCGTTCTGCCAAGGGGGCTTTGGTCAATGGCGATGCACTTGTCGATGTGCTGGAGACCTCGGATTCCTTTGTGAGGCAGGGGAACCCTGATGTCTTCGTGAAGGTGGTTGAGCAAGGCAGGGAGGAGGGTGTGATTGACCAAGGTGCTTTTCCCACTGCCACTCACTCCGCTGATGCCGATGAGGCAGCCAAGTGGCAAGCTGAGGGTCACTTTGTTCAGGTTGTGACCGCATGCCTCTGACAGGACTAGTTTTTTGCGGTTGCCTTTACGACGCTTGGTTGGGACGTCGATTTTTCTTGTGCCTCGCAGGAATTGCGCGGTGACCGAGTTGGTGGCCAAATGGGCATCAGGTGGACCTTGTGCCACGATTTGCCCCCCGTGAATGCCAGCACCTGGTCCGATGTCCACGAGATGATCAGCTGCGAGCATCATGTCTTCATCGTGTTCGACCACAAGCACGGAATTGCCAGCATCCCTCAGTGCACACAGGCTGTCGATCAATCGACGGTTGTCCCGTTGGTGCAGTCCAATGGAGGGCTCGTCGAGAATGTAAAGGACTTCAGTCAGTCGACTTCCCAACTGGGTGGCAAGGCGGATGCGTTGCGCCTCCCCACCGCTGATGCTACGCGTTGGGCGGTCCAAGCTGAGATAGCCCAAACCCACATCCAAAAGGAATACCAATCGCGCCCGTACTTCCTTCAGGGGTGCGGCAGCAATGGTCCGTTGTCGCTCGTTCATGTGGGTCTCGATCCCGTCAAGAAAGTCCCCCAACTCGCGCAAGTCCATGCGCCCGAGTTCTGCGATGTTTTTGCCTGCCAATGTGAAATGAAGACTCGTGGGCTTGAGTCGCGCCCCTTGACACGAAGGGCAACTGACCTTGTGCATGAACTGCTGAGCCCACCGACGCAGCGGAATAGATTTGGCCTTTTCAGCAGCCCGTTCGATGCTGGCAACGAGGCCTTCAAAGGGGACACTGCCACCTCGAACACCTGCCTTGTCGGTCAACGTCACCTGACCTTCCGTCCCATACAGGATTTCTCCCACCACAGATTCTGGTATGTCACCCACAGCCGTTGTCAGGGGCACACCACGCGCCATCAACAGGGATTCAACAATGCGAGACGTGAGGTTGTCTTTGAGTTCTCCCAAAGGGGCAATGCCACCGCGTTTGATGCTCAGTGTGGAATCGGGAAACAAGGTGGCTGTGTCCACTTGCGCCACCTGTCCCAATCCGTTGCAGGTGGGGCAGGCCCCATAGGGACTGTTGAAGCTGAACAAGTTGGGTTCAGGGTCGGGGTAGGCCAAACCCGTGGTCGGACACATCAAATTCCGCGAAAAATGGATGGGTGTGTCTCCATCCAAGGGCATCACGGAGAGGGATCCCTTGCCCACCTGGAGCGCGGTATGCACAGACTTGTGGATTCTTGTTTCATCTTGGGTTCTCACGACAACGCGGTCCACGACCACTTCAATGTCATGAACCTTGTAGCGGTCCACCCGATGACCTGGGGTCAATTCCACGATCTCTCCATCGATGCGCGCTCGGACGTAGCCTTGCCGCATGATTTGCTCGAAGAGTTCGCGGTAATGGCCCTTACGGCCGCGGACCAGTGGAGCCAAGACCAAGAGTTTGGCCCCCTCAAAACGGCGAAGAATGGACTCTGTGATTTGTGCGTCAGTGTATCTCACCATCGGCTCGCCTGTCTCCAAAGAGAAGGCGTCGGCAGCCCGTGCATACAGTAAGCGAAGAAAATCGTGGAGTTCAGTGACTGTCCCCACAGTGGACCTCGGGTTTTTAGACACCGTTTTCTGCTCAATCGCCACCACTGGACTCAGGCCCGTGATGGATTCCACATCCGGACGCTTCAAACCGCCCAAAAACTGGCGAGCATAGGCACTCAACGTTTCCAGAAACCGTCGCTGCCCCTCGGCGTACAGGGTATCAAAGGCCAGACTCGATTTGCCACTTCCACTGACACCGGTGAAGACCACCAATTTGTTCCTCGGCAGAACGAGGTCCACGGCCTTCAAGTTGTGCTCAGAGGCCTTGGTGACGACCAGCTGATCTTGTCTTTGGTCGGGTTCGGGGTGGCGAACGACGGTCATGGAAACATCAACAACTCACTGGGCCGTCCGTTCAGTGCCCTGAGGAGGAAACTTCCTGCTGGTTGGGTCCAGAAGGCATGCGTCGAATTTTCCATCCCAATCCTGCCACAACCAAAGTCATCAAGGGCGACACCCAGTTGAATATGCAATACGGAGCATAGGCCCAGGTGGCCACGCCCAAAATTCCGCTTTGGGCAACCCCACACGTGTTCCAAGGAATGAGAACCGAGGTTACCGTGCCAGCATCTTCGAGGGTTCTGCTCAAGTTTTCCGGTGCGAGACCCTGTTTTTGGTAGGCTTCCCCCAACATTTTTCCCGGCACCACAATGGCGATGTATTGATCGGATGCCAGCACGTTGAAGGCCAAACAAGCCCCCACGGTTCGTCCTACCAATCCGAGGGTGCTTTGAACGCCGGTCACCAATGCCGAAGTCAGCCTTTGCAACATTCCTGTGGCCTGGAGCACTGCCCCAAAAGTCATCGCACATACGATGAGCCACACGGTGTTCATCATGCCAGCCATGCCCCCGGAATCGAGCAAGGAATCGGCGAGGGGATGCCCTGTGGAAAGGGTCACCTCCACGGCCATGGCTTTCATGGCGGCCACGTAAGCCGCTGCCGCATAACCCAAGTCTTCCCCCGCAACCTCCCGTACGATATGTGGTTGGAACAACCATGCGGTAAGCGCTCCAAGCAACACGCCGATGAAGAGGGCTGGGGCAGCGGGCATCCTTCGTGCAATCAATACAATCACAGCCACAGGTGCCACAAAGAGTCCCGCGTGGATGTGAAAGGCGCCTGTGACGGCCTCGGCAAACCCCGGTGCGAGTTCGGCAGTTCCCTCCGCCATGGCGCTCCCGCCCAGTCCCACTGCCAAGAACACAGCCAAGGCCACCAACATGCTCGGTCCAGTGGTGTAGGCCATGTATCGAATGTGCGTGATGAGGTCGGTTCCAGCGACCGCTGGTGCCAGGTTGGTCGTGTCGCTAAGTGGAGACATTTTATCACCGAAATAGGCGCCTGAGATGATGGCACCAGCCACCCATCCTTCGGACAGACCCAACGCTTGTCCGATTCCCACCAAGGCGATTCCCACCGTGCCCACCGTACCCCATGAACTCCCTGTGGCCAGTGAAAGCACGGCGCATACAATGCATGCCGCAAACAAGAATATGCCTGGTTGAAGCACCATCAATCCGTAGTGAATGAAGGCTGGGATGATGCCAGCAATCAACCACGTCCCTGACAAAGCGCCAATCAGCAGCAAAATCAGCAGGGCTTCGGTGGCGGTACCAATGCTTTGGGCGATGGCATCCCGCAATTCAGACCACGTCGTGCCTCGGGACATGCCAAGGGCCCCCGCAAACAGGGCAGCGAGCAACAAGGCCATTTGGTTGGCGCCGTATGAACTGTCCTCGCCAAACCAAATCACGTCCAACGCCAACAAGGTCACCAACAAGGCGACCGGCGCCAAGGCCATCCACAAGGGGAGCCGAGCGGGTGTCATGAGTTGGCCGTCTCGATGTTCTGGGTGTCGGCCGTTCCCGTGGGCGAAAGTGCAGACTTGTCAACGCGTGCCTTGCCGTTCTCGAATTCAAGCACGACGGTCTTGTCACTGACGGACACCACTTTCCCATGAAATCCACCAATGGTGACCACATGATCTCCCTTTTTGACCGCATCGCGGAAAGACTTGGCTTCCTTTTGCCGTTTCATTTGAGGCCGAATCATGAAGAGATACATGATGGCGAACATGCCCGCCAACATGATCAAGGTGGACATGCCACCGCCGCCTGATGCCGCTTGGAGTAAGATGTGTGAAATCATGGGGCCAAATTAACCCTGAACGGCTCAATCCTGTGAGTTGACACAGATGTAGATTCGATCATTTCGGTGACACGACATGCCCGATGACATGAAGTGCGGTCACCCCTGGGTCGGTGTTTCCCACCACCCTGACGATTTTGTCCTGTTCGCCCGATTTGTCATGGGTGTCAAACCAAACTTCAATGCTTCCTTCTTCTCCTTCGGCCAAGGGTTCACGTGGCCATGTTTTGGGAACTGTGCAACCGCATGTCGTCGAAACATCAGCGATGAGTGCCACGCCAGGTCCTTCGTTGATAAAGTGAAATTCGTGACGAAGCTGCCTGCCCGCGCTCACTGTGTCAAATGCGAAAACTGTGTCGCGAAACGACAGATGAGGGCGTTGCGTTGACGGGCTGGTCGTACTTGACGCCGTGGCAGGGTTGAACACCAACTCGGTGTCGATGGTCTGTGTTGATTCACATCCTGTCAAGCAGATTGCCAAGGTGGCAGTCACAAGCGGCAACCACTGCCGTGATGCGCGATGGGCGGGTGTGTAACGTAGGATTCTCACTCGATCAGGCCCCGTCCAACTTTCTTGATCTTGCCTTCTTCCTTCAACACGGAAAACAGCTGGTCCAAGATTCCATTGATGAATCCATGGCTCTTGGGGGTGCTGTAATACTTGCTCAATTCAATGTATTCGTTCAACGTGACCTTCAAGGGAATGGAGGTGAAGGTTCTTGCCTCGGCAAGCGCCATCTTCATCAGGATGCGGTCCGTGGTGGCGATTCGCTCGAGTTCCCAATTTTGGGCACCTTCCTGAATCATGGCCTCGCTTTCTTCGCCCAAGGCGAGTGTCTGGGTGAACAAATCCTCCATGAATGCCTTGTCGTCGTCGTCCTCGCGCCACAAGGGAAGAAGCTCGACGTCGTCATCGCCCTCCTTGATGGTTTTGATGGTCTTGATGGCCATGCTCGCTGCCAAGTCCAAATCGTCCACCCAGAAAATGCTCTCTTCTTCGAGCATGTCGTGGAGTCGGTCGAAGTTCACCATGTGCTTTCGGAACATGCGAATCAAGGATTCACGCTCCATCTGAAAACCGCGCTCTTCGGAAGCCATGTATTCGATGTATTCCTCATGCTCGATAAGTCCCTTGAAGATGGCGCGCAGCAAATCTTGCTTGTTGCCCCAACCGGCACCGTGCTCATCACAAGCTTTGCGCAGCGCTTTGCTGCTAGCAAGCACACGAAGTGGTTTGTTGGTGACAAACTTGGTGTTGGGATGAAGATCCTCTTTGGAGGGCAGCTTTTTCTTGTATCCCGCTTCAATTCGATCGATCGCGAAGCCCTGCATTGATCCGAGCATGTCGAGCAGCAGGAGATAGAGCTGCTGCATCTTTTCGGTGCTGTGGGACAATGCGCTTTGAGCCCTTCGTAGGTTTCTCTCCTCGTCTTGATAAAAGCCAAAAAGAACTTGCAGGATTTTAATCCTGAGATGACGTCGGTTGAGCATGGTTGCGAATTGCGACAAAGGTAGGTGCCAATCCCAGCGAACATTGAACGAATTCAGGGGTTTTTTCACAAGTGTTAGCCATGCCTCCCCAAACTCTCAGAATACCTTTGACCCCATGATCAGGTGCTCGCATTCATCGTTGCTTGGACAGGTTTTGACATGTGGCATGGTCATGTGGATGTGGATGGGATGCACCCAAGTGGTGGATATCGATTTGCCGGATGCTGCGCCAATCGGTGTGATGGAAGCCTCTGTGAGGATGGGAGAGCCGCCCCTCATTCTGTTGACAACCACCCAGGGGTACTTCGACCCCGTAGACCTCGGTTCATTGGGCTCGCTGTACGTGGGTGATGCCACGGTGACTTTGACGGTGGACGGGACGCCATATATGTTGGACCCTTGGTGTGTTCAAGACCTCGGGCCTGAGGCCCTGGCCTTGGCTGCCTCGTGGCTTGGCGTGTCGCAGGAGACCCTGCTGATGTCCAATGTGTGTGCCTATTCGGGGGCCTTGATACCTGAAACCTACGGTACGGTCGGAAAGTCTTATGTCCTCGAGGCTTCGTGGGAGGATGAGGGCACTGTCATGGACTTGCAAGCCTCTGCCACCATGCCTGAGGTGCCCCAACTCGACAGCGCATGGTTTCAAATCCCACCCACGTCAACCAACGACAGTTTGGGCTTCATGTGGACAGCCATGACGGACGTTCAGGGTCGGGGCGATGCCTACCGTTGGTCGTCCCGTCGCCTCAACCGCGACGAAGATTTTTCTTATGACTTGGGCAGCGTGTTTGACGACAACTTTCTGGATGGTCAAGCGTTCTCCTTCTTCAATTTCCGCACCCCGAGACCCGGTGTGGATGAAGTGCCAGGAGAAGAAGGGTTTTGGAAGGTCGGAGATACTGTGGTGGTTCGACTGGAGGGATTGAATTTTGAAGCGTTTGAATCCATCCGGGATTTTGAAACAGCCGCCGCCAATCAAGGAAATCCCTTTGCTTTGCCCACTTCCGCCTCGAGCATGGTGGAAGGAGGGTTGGGGTGGTTTGCGGCTTATGCTGTGTCTCTCGATACGGTTGTGTGCCATCCATGACAGATGCGCCGCTTGGATGGTGAGATGCCAAGGCATTGTACTTTCACGACACAAAGACGATTCTTCATGCGTTCATCCTGGTTCCAATTTCAATGCGCACTCTTGTGTGTTTTTGCGTGTGTGGTCATCAACCGGCCAATACAGGCTCAAGACGAATTGCAGATTTCGTGGAGACTCGATGAGGTCGTTTGCCACGAAGTGGGTGCACTGCTTGAGTACACCGGTGATGTGCAGGCGAGCCCGGGAGAACACATCTTGCTCCTGCAAGGATTGCCTGCGGATGTGGATGTATCGGATGCCCAAATCTCTCTTCCCGATGGGCTTCGGTTGGTGGCGGTGGATGTCGTCATGACGTCCCTGACACCCGATGAGTCGTTGCGCGAGTTGAAAGACCGACTTCAGGGGCAGCGGTTGGCGCTGGCCTTGGAAGAGGCCCTGCTCGGATCGTTGGAACAGGAGCGAGCCTTTCTCGAAGCCAACCGCGCCATTGGAGGTGAGTCTGAAGTGTTGCTGGTGGATGATGTCGAGGAAATGCGACATTACTTGGCACTCAGACATCGCGAAATCGCTTTGGAGCGTGTGGATTTGGTGTCGAATGTGAGTGAACTCGCAGCCGACATTCGCAAGCTCGAGGACCAAATTGCGCAGGCTGAATGGGCCTCGAGTCAGCAATCACCTGCGTTGAAGTTGAAGGTTCAGGGTGGAGGAAGTGGCGTGGTTGAGGTGAGGGTGGCGACTTCTCTTGCGGGTTGGTTTAGTTCATACGACCTGTCGTGGAATGACGCAGGCGACTTGTCCATTGAACGTTTTGCACGGGTGGTTCAAACCACAGGCAGGCCATGGAATCGCGTGAAATTGACCTTTAGAACTGGTCAACCCATGGGTTCATTTGCGCAACTAGCGCAACCCGTGATGGCCGTCGCGAAGTTGGTCCAGGAGCAAACGACCGAATTGGAGTATTGTGCCAATTACAAGTGGGTGAATTCTGGATTGAGGGATGACCGCGCCAAGGAAGAGGTGTTGCGGGGTCATGGGGCCTTTGCGAGCAATTGGAGGATGTCCACCCAAGAGCGTGTCACCGTCGAGGGTCAGGGCACGCCGACTCGGGTGTTTCTCGACAACCAACGATTGGGTGCCACGGGGCGCTGGCAACTGGATGCCAGTGCGTCTGATGCGGCTCAGAGGTCGTGCGAGACACGCGGGTGGATGGAGGCGTCCATGCTCAGCGGGGAGGGTCGAATTTTTCACGGCAACACCATGGTCGGTGTGCTTCCATTGAACGTGCCTGTATGGGGAGATTCTTTGGTCGTGCAGCTTGGCCTAGATCGGGATGTTCATGTGTCGCGGGATTTGGAGAAGGAGGCAAGCGGGTCCAAACGGTGGGGTGGCAAACAAGTCGTGAAGCAGTCCAGAACACTGCAGGTCACCAACGACAAAGCCCAAGACGTCGTGGTGGATGTGGTGGAGTGGCTGCCTCAAGGACGGGATGTAGACGTCGAAGTGGTGTTGGCTGATGGTGGGGCATGGGACCCAGAATTGGGTTGCGTTCGCTGGTCCCAGGTGAATGTCCAGGCCGGGGGGACGTGGGAAACTTCCATGGACATTCAAATCACCATGCCCAAGGGCATGACCCTACGCAATTTCTGAGGCGCCCTGGTGGCTGCTACCCCTCATCTGATCACCCTCAACGTGATCCCGGGCTGCGGCGTTCAATCGCTCCGCCAACCTCTTGAGGGCACCGTGACCTCCAAGAGCGGAGCGGAGGTCTTCAAAACCTCGATCCCATGGAAGGTGTTGAGCTTGGGTGTGGGCCAACAGCGCTTCGGTGGTGAATTCACCTTGAATCAGCTCAGGGACCCACGACCGGTTGAGGATCAAATTGGGCAGCCCAATGAACCGAACCTTGGCCAATCGTTTGGCCAATGCAAACGTGAAACGACTGGTCTTGTAAACGATGACGTGGGGGGTGCGAAGGAGGGCTGCCTCCAACGTCGCAGTGCCGCTGGTCACCCACGCAAATCGAGCAGACTTCAACAAGTCATGGGTTCTCCCAAAGTGGACCTCGATCCCTGCGTCGGTGGCCACCTTGTAGTCCTCGAGGCTCTTTCCAGGTGCACCAGCCACACAAATGTCGGCCAACGACCAAGCTTTGTGTTGGGCGCCAGCCTTCGCCGCCGCCACCATCGTGGGGAGGTGTTGCTTCAGTTCTTGGGCACGCGAACCGGGCAGCATGACCAGGGGGAATGTCCTCGGTGTGGCGTTGCGCGTCTGCGTGTTTAACAGGTCGATCAGGGGGTGTCCAACATCCCACACATTCACGTGTGCTTCTTCCAGGATTGCTCTCTCAAAGGGGAGCAAGGGCGCCACCGCGTGGCAATCTCGGGCCAAAGCGTGTTTTCTGTTTCCATGCCATGCCCAAACTTGAGGGGCAACCCATTGCACACGAAGGGCCCGATGTCCTTGTGAATGCAAGGCCCGCTGCAACCTCATGTGAAAGCCAGGAAAGTCGATGAACACAACGATGTCCGGGTCAAACTTGTGGATGTCAGACTGGGCGCGTTTCAGGTTGGCTTTGATGGTGGGAAGGTGTTTCAAAACTTCCCAAAATCCCATGAATCCCAGTGTCTTGCAATGGGTCAGCAAGGTCATCCCCTCCGCGGCCATGGCATCTCCACCCCAGCCAGCAACCTCCCATTCTTCAGGCCTTTCGCGAAGGACCCGAAGGAGCGCAGCGCCGTATTGGTCCCCGGAGGCTTCTCCGGCAAGCATGAACAAACGGAAGGGACGATGAGCCATGGGCCTAGGACAATCAGAGGGTTCCAGCCACGAATTGGAAGTACACAATGATTGGGACGGTCAGCAAAATGATGCCGAGCAGTCCCATGGCCAACCGGTCGTGGTCTCGGCGATTGGCCACCCAAAAGAGCAGGACATTCAACAAGGTCGCCGCTGTCAAGATGCTGTCGCGATACAACAGGCTTCCGCGAAACACCACGTTGTAGAAGTAGCCAAGGGTTGTGCCATTGGACAGGGCCCACCATGTGCCGAGAAGCAGCCCCCCGGCGAAAGTTCCTGCCACCCCTAGGAGCATCCCCACCCACAGGCGATTCAGCGGTTTTGGGTCAGGGGTCGACATCGAGGTTCCATTGGTTCAATTCAGCCATGGCATGGTGAGCGGTGAGGTCATACTGCACCGGGACAACGCTGACGTAGTTGTTGCGAAGCGCCCATTCGTCCGTGTCTTCACCCCGGTCGATGTCCGTGAAGGACCCTGTCATCCAATAATAGGTCCGACCTCCTGGGGCCTGTCGCTCTTCAAAGGCGTCAGCCCAATGTCCAGCAGCCTGTCGGCAGACGCGCATGCCCCGAATGTCTTCCGGTGCAGCCCGGGGGATGTTGACATTGAGGCAGGTGCCTTTGGGGGTGCCGTGCACAATCACTTGCTTGGTCAACGATCGTACCACGTCTCTGGAAGCTCTAAAATCTGCGTCTTCGGCAAAGTCGCACAGGGAGAATCCAACCGACGGGATGCCTTCCAAGGCTCCTTCGACCGCGGCTGACATGGTGCCAGAATAGATGACGTTGATCGAACTGTTGGACCCGTGATTGATGCCGCTGAGCAACACGTCGGGCTTGCGTTTGAGAATCTTGTAGATGGCCAATTTGACGCAATCAACTGGCGTGCCTGAAGTTTTGTACGACTGAACCCCTGCCATGTGAAAATCATGGGAGGACATTTTCAAGATGTTGCTGATGGTGATTGCATGGCCCATGCCGCTTTGGTGGCTGTCGGGCGCCACGACCACCACGTCTCCGAGGTCGGCTACGCTTTCCACGAGATGCCGAATCCCCGGTGCAGTGATGCCGTCGTCGTTGGTGACGAGAATCAACGGGCGTTGGTTGAGGTCACTCATGGATCATGCGTTTCGTTCTGGGGTCCGCTGCAACACCTCGAGAAAGTAGGACCAAAACTTCTGAACGCTGCTGATTTGACAACACTCATCTGGGCTGTGGGCGCCTCGGATGTTAGGGCCAAACGACACCATGTCCATGTCCGGATAGTTGGTGCCGAGGATGCCACACTCCAATCCTGCGTGGCAAGCCAGGACCCGCGGAGATTCCCCAAACCTTTCCTCGTACAGCGTTCGACACATGGCAACCGCTTCACTCGAGGGGTTGGGGGTCCATCCCGGATAGGCCCCGCTTTGTTCAGTGACCAACCCGGCAAGGGCAAAAGCGGCCTCGATGCTGCGTGCGTGGTCGTCCTTTTCAGAATCCACGCTGCTTCGGTTGAGGCATTGGATTTCAACGTGGCCACCCCCGACCTGCACCCGCGCAAGGTTGTTGGAGGTTTGGACCAAACCAGGAATGTCGGGACTCATGCGATGGATGCCAACTGGGCAACATTGAATGGCGAGCAGCAAGGCGTGCTGGTCCTCTTCGCACATGGCTTTTGAAGGGAGGTTGCGTTCCTCCCATTCAACCACCAAGTCGGGATCGGTCGTGTCGTATTCTTCGCACAGCACGGCCGCGGTGGCCGCAATGGCGTCAATCAAAGTGTCTACATCCTCCTTGGCGACCACCAGCAAAGCACGGGATTCCCGAGGGATGGCATTGCGGAGGCCACCTCCTTGGATTTCTGCAACGCGCAGATCCACGGAATCCAGGGCCTCGAGGAGCAATCGGTTCATGAGCTTGTTGGCGTTGGCCAGCCCCTTGTGGATGTCCATGCCACTGTGTCCCCCCGAAGCACCGCGCACCACGAGTGAGAGGGCTGTATTGCCTTCGGCGACTGTGTCGACCTCGTCGTAACTGCCGCGAGAAGTCAGGTCGACCCCTCCCGCACATCCAATGCTGATTTCGTCGTCATCCTCGGTGTCCAGGTTCAGGAGAATCTCTCCCGACAGAAATCCGCCTTGCAATCCCAGAGCCCCAGTCATGCCCGTTTCTTCATCGATGGTGAACAGGGCTTCGAGGGCAGGGTGCGGGATGTCAGAACTTTCCAACACGGCCAAAATGCTCGCGACGCCGATGCCATTGTCTGCGCCCAATGTCGTCCCATCCGCACGAACCCAGTCGCCGTCGACAATCATTCGAATGCCCTCCGTCATGAAATCAAAATCTGTGGCTTCATTTTTTTGACAAACCATGTCGACATGGCTTTGAAGTACCACGGTCTTTCGCGACTCCATTCCAGGTGTTGAGTCCTTTTTAATCAACACATTACCCACTTTGTCTTGAAGTGATTGTAAACCTTTTTCAGCGGCCCATTCGTGCAGCCATTCCACGACGCGACCTTCGTGCTTCGAAGGCCGGGGGATGGCATTGAGGTCGGCAAAGCGATTCCACAAGGCACTTGGTTCGAGTTGTCGAACAGGGTGTTGGGGGTGATCCTTCATGCCCCGAAGGTAGGGTGGGAATGGTGTGGGTTTGGCCCCTCAAGTGTGGAAAAGTTGCGCATGTCTGACTCCTCAAAGCCTCGTGTTCCTTGGTACTTTCGAAGCATCTATGGCAGATCAAATCACGTACACAGAGGACAACATCCGGAGCCTGGACTGGAAGGAGCACATCCGGATGCGACCAGGGATGTACATAGGAAAATTGGGGGATGGCAGGGATGCGGACGACGGAATCTACGTCTTGCTCAAGGAAATCATTGACAACAGCATCGATGAGTACACCATGGGGCATGGCAAAACCATCGAAGTAGCCATCAAGGATGACGAAGTTCGCGTTCGAGATTACGGTCGTGGCATCCCGCTAGGGAAAGTGGTTGATTGCGTCTCGAAAATCAATACGGGCGGCAAGTATGACAGCCGTGCGTTCAAGAAATCTGTGGGGTTGAACGGGGTGGGAACCAAGGCGGTCAATGCCCTCTGTACGGAGTTTGTGGTGGAGAGTGTGCGTGAAGGCCAAATGAAGCGTGCCGGCTTTGAGCTCGGGGTGCTCGCGGATGACGCTCAAGTGGAGTCCACGACCAAACGCAACGGCACCCTCTTCCGATTCAAGCCTGACCCGGACATCTTCAAGGGCTACCGATTTCGCACCGAGCACGTGGAAAAGCTCTTGTGGAATTACGCCTACTTGAACACGGGTTTGACCCTGTATCTGAACGGAGAGAAATTTCGGAGTGAAAACGGGTTGAAGGACCTGCTTGAAGACAGGCTCGACAGCAAGTTGCGCTACCCCATCGTTCATTTGGTAGGAGAGGACATTGAAGTGGCCATCACACACACCGAGGCCTATGGAGAGGACTACCAGAGCTTTGTCAACGGCCAGTATACGCCACAGGGTGGAACTCACCAGGCTGCGTTTCGCGAAGCCTACATCAAGGTGGTTCGAGATTTTTTTGGCAAGGACTACGATGCGCAGGACATTCGCGGGGGGATTTCCGCGGCTGTTGCGGTGAAAGTGGAAGAGCCGGTGTTCGAGTCTCAGACGAAGACCAAGCTCGGTTCGCAGGATGTGGGTCCCAACCGCCCCTCGTTGAAGAGTTTTGTGTTTGACTTTTTGAAGCGCGAACTCGACAATTTTCTGCACCGCAATCCCGAGATCGCCCAGGCCCTTCAGCAACGCATCATCCAAAGTGAGAAGGAGCGAAAGGATTTGGCGGGCATCAAGAAATTGGCACGTGAACGCGCCAAAAAGGCCTCACTGCACAACCGAAAGTTGCGCGATTGTCGTTTGCATTTGACCGACGCCAAGACAGAACGCAATGAGGAGACCACCCTGTTCATCACGGAGGGAGATTCGGCATCAGGATCCATCACCAAGGCTCGCGACGTGGCCACTCAGGCGGTGTTCAGTCTGAAGGGAAAGCCGCTCAACAGTTTTGGTTTGACCAAGAAGGTGGTCTACGAAAACGAAGAATTCAATCTCTTGCAAGCGGCACTCGACATTGAGGACGGCCTGGACACGCTCCGATACAACAAAGTGGTGATTGCCACCGATGCGGACGTGGACGGCATGCACATTCGCTTGCTTCTCATCACATTCTTTCTGCAGTTTTTTCCAGACTTGGTGAAGCGGGGCCATTTGTATGTACTTCAAACGCCATTGTTCCGTGTTCGCAACAAAAAAGAGACGCGTTATTGCTATGACGAGGGCGAAAAACAGCAGGCCTTGGCTGATTTGGGACAGCGCGCTGAAATCACGCGCTTCAAAGGGTTGGGAGAGATCAGCCCCGACGAGTTCAGTCATTTCATCGGGGAGGACATCCGTTTGGACCCAGTGGTGATTGGCAAAGAGCAAAGTCTCCAAGAAATGCTCGGGTTTTTCATGGGCAAAAACACCCCAGATCGGCAGCAATTCATCATTGAGAATCTCCGCGTGGAAAAAGACGAAGTGACCGAAGCATGAGTGAGCACGAAGACATTCACGACGAAGACCGCGACGAGCGGGACGACGAATTCGCGGGTGAAGAAACCACCGCGGAGTCAGGGGAGATGGAGCATGTTGTCCCGGTTCGGGGCATGTACAACGATTACTTCCTCGACTACGCGAGCTACGTCATCCTCGAGCGGGCAGTTCCGCACCAAAACGACGGGTTGAAGCCAGTTCAGCGCAGGATTTTGCACAGCCTGCGGGAGATGGATGACGGTCGTTTTCACAAGGTGGCCAACGTCATTGGCAACACGATGAAGTATCACCCGCACGGGGACGCGAGCATCGGAGATGCCATGGTGCAAATTGGCCAGCGAGAGTTGCTGTTGGATTGTCAAGGAAACTGGGGGAACATTTTGACCGGTGACCGCGCGGCCGCTCCCCGTTACATTGAGGTCAAACTGAGCAAATTTGCTCTCGAGGTCTTGTTCAATGCCAAGACGACCACGTGGCTTGCGTCCTACGACGGCCGGAACAAAGAACCGGAAACGCTTCCCGTGAAGTTTCCGTTGTTGTTGTCGAGTGGAGTCGATGGCATCGCTGTGGGTTTGGCCTGCAAAATTTTGCCTTACAACTTCATTGAGCTCATCGACGCTTGCATTGCACACTACCAAAACAAGCGTTTCAAGCTGTACCCTGACTTCCCGACAGGAGGCATGGCGGACGTGGAAAACTACGACGACGGTCTTCGGGGAGACCGCGTGAGGGTTCGTGCCCGCATCGACAAGGTGGATAACAAAACCTTGGTGGTGCGAGAGGTTCCTTACGGGGTGACGACGGGGTCGTTGATTGAGAGCATTTTGAAGGCCAATGACAAAGGCAAGATCAAGATCAAAAAGGTGGAGGACAACACGGCCGACAAGGTCGAAGTGGTGGTGCATCTGGCCAACAACGTCTCGCCTGACAAAATGCTCGATGCGCTGTATGCATTCACCGACTGCGAGGTGAGTTTGGCTCCCAACAGCTGTGTTGTGTTTGACGACAAGCCGGTGTTTCTCGGTGCATCAGACATTCTTCGCATCAGTGCCGATCGCACGCGCGAATTGCTCAAACGCGAGCTGGAAATCGAATTGGGGGAGCTGCAAGAAACATGGCATTTTGCTTCGCTCGAGAAAATTTTCATCGAGAACCGGATTTACCGCGACATCGAAGAATGCGAGACGTGGGAAGAGATTTTGGAGGCCATCCATGAAGGTTTGAAGCCTCACATCAAGCACCTGCTACGCGCCGTCACCGACGAGGACGTGACCCGATTGACAGAGATTCGGATCAAGCGCATCTCCAAATTCGACAGTTTCAAGGCCGATGAGCGCATTGCCTCGCTTGAAGTTGACATCGACAAGGTCAAACATCACTTGGCGCATCTCACGGAATATGCCATTGATTGGTTCAAGAAGCTCAAGGAGAAGTACGGAGCCGGACAGGAACGTCGCACAGAACTCCGAACCTTCGACACCATCGATCGGAGCAAGGTGGCCGTGGCCAATGCCAAGCTGTATTGGAACCCCGAAGAGGGATTTGTTGGGACAGGGCTCAAGAGAGGCGAAGGAGAGCTTGTGGGGGATTGTTCGGACATTGACGACATCATCGTCTTCCGTCGTGACGGCGTGATGCAGGTCAGCAAAGTGACGCAGAAAGCCTTTTTTGGTAAGGACTTGATCCATGTGGCGGTTTGGAAAAAGGGGGACAAACGCACCACCTACAACACCATTTATCTCGATGGTGCCTCAGGTCGCAGCATGGTCAAACGATTCAATGTGACGTCCATCACCCGCGACCGAGAGTACCCCATCACCAAAGGCACGCCCAAGTCCAGGATCCTCTATTTCAGTGCCAATGCCAACGGGGAGGCTGAAGTTGTGACGTTGTTCCTTCGAGCACAGGCGCGGTTGAAGAAATTGAAATTTGATGTTGATTTCAGTGATGTAGGCATCAAAGGGAGGGCGGCGGCTGGCAATTTGGTGTCCAAATTCGGTGTTCGCAAGATTGAAATGAAGGAGGAAGGCGTGAGCACGTTGGGCGCACGCAAGGTTTGGTATGACGAAACGGTTCGCCGATTGAATGCGGATGGCCGTGGCCGATTCTTGGGGGATTTCAAGGCCGAGGATAAAATCCTGGTCTTGCTGGACACGGGGGAGTATGCATTCACCGGGTTTGACCTGAGCACGCATTTTGACGACAAGATGATCCACTTGGAAAAGTTCGATGAGGACCGTCCTGTCTCCGTGGTGTACTACGAGGGTGAGAAGGAGGAATGGTATGTCAAACGCTTCCTGCCAGAATTCAGCAAAACCGTCACCGGTTTCATGGGAGAGCATCCTCAATCTCGGTTAGGGGTTGCATCCACATTGCATCATCCGCATGTGCGAATCCGTTACAACCGACGGTTCAAGCACACGAGAGATCGGGACGATGACGTGGTGGATTTGAGGGGCTTCATTTCTCTGAAGGGCGTGAAGGCGCTTGGAAACAAACTAAGCCCATTGCCCGTGACGGAGGTCAGTTTGGAAGCGCCCATCGAGGAACTTGAGTTGGCCCTGGACAAGGAGCTGCAAGCAGCGCGTGAGGCGGATGAACTGCGTGCCAGGGAGGCCTCGACGGAACAGCGGGGGACGGCATCGAATGACGAGGACGCTGAGGATTTCGACGCCCCGGACGAGGCCGTGGATGAGTCAGATTCGGCCTATGATTCCGATTCGGAGGACGATGACGCGGCCTGGGAAGTCGGGTCTGATGCCCCGGATTCATCGGAACCGGAGATTGATGGCAAGGGGCAAGCATCCTTGTTCTGAGGTTGTGAATTTGGCCGATGACGGAGACCTGTGGATGACTTGACGGCATGGAACCCATGAAGGGGTTGGTGTGTTTTTTACACGAACCCTTTTTTCCTACCTTCGCCCCATTCAGATTCACCCCCATGAAGCACTTTTTGTTGATTTCGGCAGCCCTTGTGACAGGCTTGAGTTGGACGTCTTGCGGTGAGGCCCCTTTGGCTACTGGCGATGCGCATGTGCTCGGAACAGGCGCCCCTGCAGACACCTTGATTCACCCAGAGTGGACGAAGAATGCAACCATTTATGAGGTCAATGTGAGACAACACACGCCCGAAGGAACGATGGCTGCCTTGTTGCCAGATTTGGACAGGCTGAAGGATTTGGGCGTCGACATATTGTGGCTGATGCCCATTCACCCCATTGGAGAGGTCAACCGCAAGAGGGGAGAAAACCAAAACAACTACATCGCGGAACCTGGCAGCGGATCGCTAGGTAGTCCCTACAGCGTCAGGGATTACGTCGCGGTCAATCCTGATTATGGCACCCACGATGACCTCCGCGCTTTGGTCGATGGAGCGCATCAACGCGGGATGCGTGTGATTTTGGACTGGGTGGCCAACCACAGCGCGTTTGATTGTGTCTGGACTGAGGGGAACCGAGAATTCTATTTGTTGGACAGCGTTGGAAATTTGCAACCACCCTTGGGAACTGACTGGTGGGATGTTGCCCAACTGGATTGGGAGAGGGGTGAAGAAAATGGTCTGTATGCCGCGATGGCGGACGCCATGACATTTTGGGTCACGGAATGTGACGTGGATGGCTTCCGCTGCGACGTGGCTGAAAAGGTGCCCACTGCGTTTTGGGAAAAGGCCCGTCGGCAATTGGAGGCGGCCAAACCCGATGTGTTCATGCTGGCGGAAGCCGAGGTCCCCGAGCATCACAACCGAGCGTTTGACATGAGCTACGGATGGCATTTTCACCATCTCACCAACCAGGTGGCTCAAGGGAAGGAGCCCGTCGAGGTTCTTCGGTCTTACGTGAAGGAGGAGGCGGAGAGGTTTCCGAGCGACGCATACCGGATGGGATTTGTGACCAACCATGATGAAAACAGCTGGAATGGTACCATCGAAGAACGGTATGGTGATGCGGGAGATGCCATGGCAGTCCTTGCGGCCACTTTGCTCGACATGCCTCTGATTTATTCGGGACAGGAAGCAGGCATGACCAAGCGTCTTCGATTCTTTGAAAAGGACACAGTGTTGTGGGGCAACCATGCCAAGGCGGATTTGTACCGAAGCCTGAATGACTTGCACCACGCGCAGGAAGCCCTATGGAATGGGAATTTTGGAGCCCGTCCCGAGGTGCTTTCGACCTCCGTCGATGAGTCGGTGTTTGCCTTCCAAAAGGTCAAAGGGGAGTCCATTGTGGTGGTTGTGCTGAATCTTTCATCCGAAGCGTTGCCCGTGGCAGTGAAGGGACTTCCAAGCAGCCTGTCTGTTGCCATGTCTTCAGCGGCAGAAGGTTCCTGGGTCAATGGTCAAGAGATCTCGGGGTTTGGCTATGTCGTTTTGACCCTTCCTTCCTGACCCTCCTTCCTGACCCTTCCTTCCTGACTTGCTTGTGGCGTCCCCACGGTCGTCCCCACCGCATCGTCAATGCGTCTCAGGCTTTGTAGGTCCGAGGCGTGAGCTATGTTTGCGCCATGAAATTGAAACGCGTGGCTTTGATTGCTCATGATGGCAAGAAAAACGAACTCGTCGACTTTGTGCGAAGACACCAGTCTTGGTTTGCCGAACGCGAATTGGTGGGGACCGGTACGACGGGCGGACGCATTGAAGAACTTGGATTGAAGGTGGAGCGTTTCGCTTCGGGTCCCCTCGGTGGGGATGCCCAAATCGCGGCGAGAATCACAGAGGGTCTTCTCGATGCGGTGATTTTTTTCCGCGACCCCATGGGCAAGCATCCACACGAGCCCGACGTGAACATGCTTCTGCGCCAATGTGACGTTCACAACGTGGCGTTGGCCACCAACCGGGCGACTGCTGAGTTGCTCGTGTATTGTGTGATCCAAGAGGAGGCGTGATGGTGCGCAGGGGGCGCGGTCCATGGCCGGTCACCAATGGAGAGTCCGACGTGTTGTCGTGGCTGGAGCGACGTCTGCAAGCCGTGGAAGAAGAGCAAACGTCCATGGCGCGATGGATGCTTGACGCGGCCTCAGGCCTCCCGAGGGGGGCACGTATGGCCGCCAGCCATCGGTGGTCGGAATCTGCATTGGACCGACTGGCAGTTTGGGCAGACCGAGTGTCGGAAGGAGAACCCTTGCAGTATGTCCTTGGAGAAGTTGAATTTGGGGGGTTGTCTTTGCGTGTGACTCCCGATGTTCTGATCCCGAGGCCAGAGACTGAGGAACTTGTGGTTGCGATGGCCCACATCATCAGCTCCACACCCCGGGCAGGCGCTCGCCCATTGGTTGTGGATTGGTGCACAGGCTCCGGGTGCATTGCGCTGGCATTGAAAAAGCGTTTTCCGTGGGTGGAGGTTCAAGGAGTGGATCTCTCGGAGGCTGCCTTGGGTGTGGCACAAAGCAATGCTCAACGCTGCGGGTTGGACGTGACGTTCAGACGCGATGATTTACGCGCGCCCTCTTGGAAGGGAGTTGGCGCCTCGTGGGTCGTGGCCAATCCACCTTACATTCCTGAATCAGAGTCGGCAGCGATGGCTCCGCGTGTGGTGGACCACGAACCGCGGTTGGCCTTGTTTGTGCCAGATAACGAGCCCTTGGGGATGGTTGAGTCCTTGTGGGCTTGGTGCGAGGATGGGGGATTGGCCTCCAATGGAGTTCTGGGCGTCGAATGCCACACAGACATGGTGGCCGATGTGGCCAAACTTTGGGAGGCTCGGGATGGTTGGAAACACGTGGAAATTCTCGTGGATTTGCAAGGCAAGCCCCGCCATGTCATCGGTCACTGGTGTGTACCTTCCAACCATGGATCCCAAGGCCCGCATTGAGGAATTGCGAGAGGCACTCCACGCCCACAACCACTCCTATTACGTGCTCGCGTCGCCGACCATCTCGGACAGGGAGTTTGATGCCTTGCTGGAAGAACTCGCCAACTTGGAGAGTCACCATCCGGAATGGGCAGATCCGAATTCCCCGACGTGCCGGGTGGGTGGCGATTTGACCGACAAGTTTGACAAGGTTGCCCACAAATCCCCCATGTTGTCGCTGTCCAACAGCTACAGTGTGGAAGAGGTGTCGCTCTGGGCGCAGCGTGTGCAGGATGGTTTGCCCGATGAGAAGGTGGAGTTTGCCATGGAGTTGAAATACGATGGCGTGGCGATCAGCCTTTGGTATGAAGGGGGGGTGTTGGTTCGTGCGCTCACACGTGGTGATGGATCGTTGGGAGAGGATGTTCGAAGCAACGTGGCCACAATCCCGACTGTGCCGCTCCGTTTGATGCCAGGGTCTCCAGAGGTGCTGGAGATTCGAGGAGAGATTTTCTTTCCGTGGGAGGGCTTCAATGCTTTGAATGACTCGCGGGCGGAGGCGGGTGAAGCGGAATTTGCCAACCCGCGAAACACCGCCGCCGGGACGTTGAAACTCCAGGACAGCAAGGAGGTGGCGAGACGCCCCTTGGATTGCATGATTTACAATGTCGACGCTGCCACGATGACTGGTCTTGGGGTGTTGACCCATGCCGATGCCGTCAAGGAAGCCGCACGATGGGGCTTCAAAGTGCCGGGAGGGCGTTCTCTTGAAGTGGCTGGGTCCATCGAAGAGGTGATGGCTTTCGTGGACCATTGGGAAACCGCGCGCCATGATTTGCCCTTCGCCATCGATGGCATTGTGATCAAGGTCAATCGGTACGATCACCAGCGGAGGCTTGGGATGACGGCCAAAAGCCCGAGGTGGGCCATTGCTTACAAGTTTGAAACGGAGCGCGCGTGCACCAAACTCGTCGATGTCGAGTACCAAGTAGGACGCACCGGAGCTGTGACGCCTGTGGCGAAGTTGCAGGCAGTTCAATTGGGGGGGACCACGGTGAAGAACGCGTCCCTTCACAATGCAGATCAAATCGCCAAACTGGGCCTCCGGCTGGGCGACATGGTGTTTGTGGAAAAGGGTGGGGAGATCATTCCCAAAATTGTTGGTGTGGACACCTCTGCTTCTCATGAAGAAGGTCTCTTTGCGCCCCCGGCCCTCGAGTTTCCGTCCGTGTGCCCCGAATGTGAAACGCCCCTGGTTCGAGCTCAAGACGAGGCACAGCATTACTGCCCCAACGCGGTTGCATGTCCAGCCCAGGTTAGGGGTCGCATCATCCACTTCATCTCTCGCAAGGCCATGAACGTGGAGGGATTGGGGAAGGAAACTGTGGCGCAATTGGTCGCGGCGGGACTGGTCCGCGACGCGGCCGATCTCTACGACCTCCGTGCGGAAGATCTCTTACCCTTGGAGCGCATGGCACAAAAATCTGTCGACAATCTGCTTGCTGGGTTGGTCCAATCCAAGACCGTGCCTTTTGAGCGCGTTTTGTTTGGTTTGGGCATTCGACACGTGGGAGAGACGGTGGCCAAACAACTGGCCCGTTCCCTCGGTCATATCGGGGCGTTCAAATCAATCTCCGTCGAAGAGCTGGTTGCTTTGGAAGAGGTGGGACCTGTGATTGCGGACAGTGTCGTGGCCCATTTTTCCGACCCAAACTTTGAGCGGATGGTCAATCGGTTGGTGGCTTCAGGTCTTCAGATGGAGGCCGTTGTGCAAGCACCGTTGGGTCATGCCCTGGAGGGAGAAGTGATTGTGGTCAGTGGCGTCTTTAGCACCATGTCGCGTGATGAAGCCAAAACGTCTGTGGTGGCCCATGGGGGCCGTTTGGCATCAAGCATCAGTTCCAAGACAACCCTGATTCTGGCGGGCGAAAACATGGGGCCAGCCAAATTGAAGAAGGCTCAATCACTCGGGATTCCCATCATGGACGAAGCCTCGTTTGTGTCGAGGATCAGCGGCCAAGAATGACTTCGAGTGAACCTTGGATTTCTCGAAATTGGTTCTCTCCACATCCGGAAAGAAGTCGTGCGTGAACCATGTAGGTTCCCTCGTCGACGATGTCACCACCCACGCGGCCATCCCATTGGAGCGGTTGCCCGTCATTTCGAAACACCACTTGTCCCCAACGGTTGAACACGGTCAAGTGGTATTCATCCAACATGGTCATGACGTTCAAATCCTCTCGTCCCGGGATGAAAGGGACCAAACGTTCATTTTGGAGACTGCTGTCGTGGTCGGGCGTCATGACGTTGGGCATGACCACTTCGTTGAGGTCGACACTGAGCATCTCGCTGCCTTGAACATCCACGGATTCCTTGGCAACAGTCGTGCATCCATTTTCAAGGAATTCAACGGTCAGTGTGTAGGATCCCGGCAAGGTGAAGCCGGGGTTGGGGTCCATGGACTGTCCCAAGGTTCCTTCAGGTCCGTTCCACGTGTACAAAGCCGTGTATCCAGAGGGCCCGACGTCCACACCTGTCATGTCCACCACAGGTTGATTGCACCCCAATTCTCCCTCGGGTTCTCCAACGACAACCCAAGGCGCTGTGAAGTCTGCTTCCACGGTGACTTGGTCCGAGCTGACGCAGCCATTCAGGAGATTGGTGACATGAAGGGTGTAGGTTCCAGATGCCGAGGCTGTGGCCGTGAGCTGATCGGTTGGGCCCTGAAACCATCCATCTTCAGTGGTCCACAGGTACGATGCATGTTGTTCCGACGACGTCGATCCCAACAGTGGGAGCATCGGCGCGTTGCAGTCAAGCAAGGCTGCAGGTCCCGCATCGACGTCCAAGCGCACAGTGTCCACCTCCACAAATCGTTGGTCTGTGCCCATGCATTGAACACTGGAACCTCCAGGAAAGGAGGCTTGAACAGCAAACCAGCCGGCCTCTGATGCCTCCACAAGGGCCCCGTCCCCAATCCATGCATTGTTGAATGTCCAAGAGTACTCAACATTGCTTCCGAAGTTGGAGCTGGCTTCCATGGACAACACACCGTTGTGGGTGCAGTCAATGGTGTGGTCAACCCCGAGCACGTGTACTTCTACGGCCTCGACTTCGACCATCACCACGTCCGAACGCAGCTGACCGCAGGCATCGGTGTATTCGACGACGAGCGTTTGGTCCTCGACGCCGGTGTACGTCGGATTGAACACGGTTGCCTCGCTGACCACGTTGGACGGAGTCCACTGATAGTTTGAGCCATCCATACCACCAGCCACCAATTGTACGGCAGCTTGAGGACACGTTTTGACGTGATTGTCCGTTCCCAACGCATTGGGTGCCAAACACGCACGTTGCACATTCACGCCCGAAGCCATCGAAGCCGTGAAGCCCCACCACACGGTGGTTTGACCTTCAAAAATGTCATCAATCAAATCCACACTGGCAATCAACCTGTCTTCACAATCAAAGGCTGCCACCAGGGCCTGGCTTGCCGGGTCCCAAGTGAGTGAGATGCGGTGATCGTCTCCGTCTTGGATGTTGTCATTTCCCGAAGGGATGGCTGTCACAGGGCCTGCAATGGCCGTGAGAGAATAGGGAGCGTGCAAGGCGCTTCCGTCGCTGATGAATGCAAGGTGATCTTGGGCGATGTCGCCATCCGCCATGTCGTGTTTTGTGTCGAATTCCAGCCCAAAACTCAAGGCCAACGATTCAAAATTGGGGGATGCATCAGGGCCCTCAGGCTGCAGCACCAAGACAAACCCCTCGCCGCCATGGTCGACATCTCCAAAATTGAGGCGCGCTTCCATGCGGAAGGGTTGGGTCAAATCCAAGGGTTGCTGAGCCCAAACGGCGCCAGAGGTTGAGTTGGGTGCTGGAGACCATTCAATGCAGCCATCGTCCATGGTCGTGGCCGTTCCTTGGGTTCCAAACGTGCAAAGTTGCGCAAAGGATGATGAGGTTCCTGCCATCAAGGCAATGGTTGCCATCACGCCCAAAAAACGGGTGACCCGAGCCGAGATACGTCCATCCCAGAGGGAGGTGTAACCAGTGTTTTGAGGTGTTGGAGATGCGCAACTTGCCTCAAGGCTTTGTGGATGCCAAAAAAAGTCCATGCGTGTGATACGGAACCCAACCCTTCAGGGTTTCATCGGTTGGGGATTCTCACACGATTTTCAAATCTGAAGTGTGATTTTCACATTGATTCTTCGGCCTGTCAAGAAATTGGGGACTGCATAGAAGCGGCCATTGACATCCTGAATCCAGTTGTGGTTGATGGTGTTGTTGATGCCCAAAATGTTGAACACCTCCAAAGAGATGGCTCCATCCTTCCCAGCGTCGTCGCCAAACATCACACGTGAGAACCCCACATCCACGCGCCGGTAGGCGGGCGTTCGCAGCACATCGTCATAGCGATTCTCCGAGGGAGGGCCATAGGGAAGGCCTGAGCCGTAGAACAAGCTCAACAAGACCTTGTAGTCGGGATTCCGGGGCATTTCATCCTGAAACAACAGGCTGAAACTGAAGCGTTGATCTGCTGGTCTGGGAATCATCCCTGGATACAACGTCACGGTGTCAGTGATTTGAGCAAAGGGGCCTGAATGATATCCCGGAATGACTTGAAGACCTTGGGCGTTGTAGTATTCCTCGTAGCTGTCGTCCAAAAGGTCTTCTTCGGTTTTCAGAACCGACGCGCGCAACCAGCTTTGGACTCCGGGGATGAATTCACCGTTGAGCATGACATCGAGGCCTGTTGCGTATCCTCGGCTGTTGTTGGTTGCGTAGTACCGTTGCCTGACATTTTCAATCTCGTACGGGATCAACCTATCCAAATCCTTGTAATAGAGTTCTCCAACAAGCTTGAAAGGTCGACCTTTGGATTCAAATTCGTGGTCCACTCCAGCCACAGCGTGGATGGCTCGTTGTGGAATGACATTGTCGCGGACCACACCGTCGAGGCCGCGCATTTCGCGGTAAAACGGGGGCTGGTGGTACCATCCACCGGCAAGGCGCCAAGAGGTCAGGGGTGTGGTTGTCGGGATGAAGGTCGCATGAGCACGCGGCCCCCAAACCCATTGGGTGTTGCGGCTGGCAGCCCAAGGATCTGGAAGCACGGACCATCGGTGCATGCGGGCACCCGCATGAATCACGAGATCGCCTTGGTCCAAGCGGGCTGTCCACGTGTCTTGCACAAAGGCTGTGGTTCTTTGGGCTTGGACATCATTGTATGCTTGGATTTGGTAGGGAAGGACCAGGGTTTGATCAGGACGCCCTCCGGGACCGAGGTACCCAAGATTGTCGGCAGGGTGAGGCGCAAAGAATCCGGCGCTGTCAATGACATTCCATTCGTCCACACGGTCTTCAAACCACTCGACGCGATGTTTGACCCCCCAATTCACGACGTGGTCCTCCACCAACCACGTTCCCTTCAAGGCGCTTCCTGCAACACGCGCCCAAAGGCTGTTTCTGCCATGCTGCAAAAAGCCACCCACGCCGAAGGTTTCTCCCTCGTCGAAGGTGTCTGTGCCCGGATCGCGCTCCAATTCACTGAGAAAGTACTGACCGAGAACATCGAAGGACTCTCGCTCTGCGGTTTGCATCCATGATGTGATCCATCGAATGCGAGAGGTTTCCGTGGCATGTTGCAGGGCCAAAGCCCCAAACCCTGTTTCGTACCCTGATTGTTCCTGACCGTCGTAATACACCGTCAAGCGTGCGGCTTGGTTGATTGTTCCAATGTTGGTCTCTCGCGTTTCGGGGAAGAACACAAAATCGTTGCGGTTGTATACACCGAGGGCCTGGATTTCCCACGGGCCATAACCATCGGGATCCCAAGTGAGGTAGCACTGGCCGTCAAGGTAGGTCGGGGCATATTCACCGCGTTCGTCGAGCGTAGAGAGCACATATCGGTTGTTGCGGTAGCGCATCCCGGCGTTGATTCGAACGGGACCCACCACATGGTCGTGCTGGACTTGTGCACCCAGGGCGCTGGCTGTGACACGGGTTGCCGTTTGGGTTGGTTGGCGGTACTGAATATCCAAGACAGAACTCAACTTGTCGCCGTACTTGGCCTCAAATCCCCCCGCACTAAAGACGATGTTTTGGACCATGTCCGGATTGGCAAAAGACAGTCCTTCTTGTTGTCCGGATCGAACCAAAAAAGGTCGATAAACCTCAATGTCATTGACGTAGATGAGATTTTCGTCAAAGGATCCGCCTCGGACATTGTAGGCGCTGCTCAGTTCCGAGGTGAAATTGACAGGAGCTTGCATCAACAAATCTTCAATGGTTCCGCGCGGGGTGGGGATGCGGTTGGCCAGTTTCGGATCGATTTGTTGGAGAGTGCCATCTCCCGACTTGTCCCCTACGACTTCTGCTTCTTTCAGGCTGAGTCCTGGCCGAAGTCGAAAGACATGACTTCGCACCGGACTGTCCAGCTGGAACGATTTGGATTGGTCGTTGTAACCCACAAACGAAGCGGTGACAGTCCAAGGACCTTCATTGGGAAACACGAGGGTGAGCTTGCCATCAGCATCGGCCGAACCGCTCAGGTTAAGTTGCTCCTTGACGATCAATGTGGCACCCGGAAGGGGTTGGCCACTGCCATCGATCACCCGAACCTCGAGGGAGAAGGTAGGCAGGCCTCCGTCGGGGGTTTGGCCCAAGGCAATCCCAAACAGGAACATCCAAGCTCCCACAACGAAAACCGCGGAGCATGGCCGTGTCATTGCCGCTTGAGTTCTCCGGATTGAAGGGCTTTGAGAAACTTCGCCCAGGCCACAGGATTCAACAAATTGACAGGCGGGGCCTGTCCGGCATAGCCCGCTGCCATCGCCTGGGCTTGCAGCACTTCCGTGGAAGTGGATTGCCCATCTCGGCCCACTTCCGTCAGCCGGTCGTACATGTCCATGGGGTCCATGGTGGCCTCCCATCCTGGCACCAAGCCTTCGTTGGGCAATCCCAAAGCCAAAAATTCTTGACGAAAACGCTCCTTGCTTGGCCACGGATAAATGAAAGCGTCCGAGATGTTGACGGTGTCTCGGCCCATGGTTTGGACCAAATTTACGCGTCCAACCTCACTGCCACCTGGAATCACCACGGCGTGAGATACGTAGCCAACACTCGAAAATTCGAGTGTGTCGCCAACCAAAGCGGGCAAACTGAAAAACCCCTGCCCATTGGTCATGGTGCCTCTTCGATCCCGGGACCGAAAGACGGTGCAATAGGGAAGAGGGGAAAGCGAATCTCCGGTCACCACAAGGCCGCTGACTTGAACCACTTGCACGTCGGAGGTGTCCCCGAAGGCCAAGGACGGAATCAGCATGCTTTTGGGCTCGAGGGATGGTTCCTCGTTTGGCCCAACATCCTCAACGCTGAAGGCTTGAGCCTTCCACATGCAGCCCACGACCATCCACATGCTGGCGATCATCCGCAACGACGGCGGTGTGGTGAAAGGGCGGAGCGTTTTCATGGGTTGCGCCAAGGTACAACGCATCATCCCTGCGCTTCTTGTGCCGTCTTGAATTCGCTGGTGAAATGGAAGGTGATTTCAGGATAATTCTGAATTTCCATGGTGAGCATGAATTGGGAGGGAGCCAAATAGACTTCAAGGCCATCCTTGTCGCGCACGATGTCATTGGCTTTGATCCTTCGAAATTCTCCAAGCTTGGCTTCGTTGTCAGATTCGATCCAACAGGCTTTGGAGTAGGGTTTGGCTTGAAACTCGCAGGCCGCCCCGTATTCGTGTTCCAAACGGTACTGAATGACTTCAAATTGAAGTTCACCCACGGTGCCTACGATTTTGCGATTCCCAGCTTCTCGAATGAACAATTGCGCCACACCCTCATCAGTCAACTGCTCAATGCCTTTGTCGAGTTGCTTGCTCTTCATGGGATCCTTGTTGACGAGTTCCTTGAAAATCTCGGGAGAAAAACTCGGAATGCCCCGGAATTGAAAGGTCTCACCTTCCGTCAAGGTGTCCCCAATTTTGAAATTACCCGTGTCGTACAGGCCGACAACATCTCCTGGCCACGCTTCTTCCACCACGCTTTTTTCTTGGGCCAAAAAAGTGGCGGGGTTCGCAAATTTCAGCTTCTTCTCCAAGCGCGTGTGCTGGTAGAAGGTATTTCTCTTGAAGGTTCCTGAGCAAACGCGCAAAAACGCAATGCGATCCCGGTGTTTGGGGTCAATGTTTGCATGGATCTTGAACACAAAACCAGAAAACTTGGGCTCGTTGGGAGCAACGTCGCGGGTGGAAGTCGGTCGTGGTCGTGGATTGGGCGCGATCTCAACAAACGTGTCGAGCATTTCCTGGACACCGAAATTGTTCACGGCACTCCCGAAGAAGACAGGTGCCATTCGCCCCTCGAGATAGGGCTGTGGCTCCCAGTCTTCGTAGACACCTTCAATGAGTTCAACATCCTCGCGCAGCTGGGTGGCATGATTTCCCACGAGATCATCCAAAGCTTGGTCTTCGAGGTCGTCGATGGCAATGACCTCTTTGGCGACCTTGGTCTTGTCTGCTTGGAACAGGCGCAGGCTCTTTTCATAGAGGTTGTATACGCCTTGAAACGTGTGGCCCTGGGAAATGGGCCAAGAAAGAGGGCGCACTTGGATGTCGAGTTTGGCCTCGACCTCATCCAACAAATCCATAGGGTCCCGTCCTTCCAAATCCATCTTGTTGATGAACACAATCACCGGGGTGTTGCGCATGCGGCAAACCTCCATCAGCCGCTCAGTTTGCGGCTCCACACCTTTGACACAATCAATCACCAAAATCACGCTGTCTACAGCTGTCAGGGTTCTGTAGGTGTCTTCGGCAAAATCCTTGTGACCGGGAGTGTCGAGCAAATTGATCAGAAGGTCTTTGTAGTGAAACGCCATGACGGATGTGGCCACAGAGATTCCCCTTTGACGTTCGATTTCCATGAAATCCGAGGCCGCAGTTTTGGTGATTTTGTTGTTTTTCACCGCGCCGGCCGTTTGGATGGCACCCCCAAACAGCAGGAACTTCTCCGTCAGGGTGGTTTTGCCTGCGTCCGGGTGGCTGATGATGGCAAACGTTCGGCGACGTTCAATTTGTTGTTGGATGGTGGCACTCATGGAGGGGCCAAAATTACGCTGTTCTTCCTTCTCCAACGACGATGTCAAGGACTCGATTCCATGCGGGTATGACGTGATCGGGATGGCATTTCAGGGCCCATTGGTGTGCCCGTTGGACCATGTCTTGGCGGTCGGCCGCGGGCATTTCCAACACCCTCTTCAGCGCCGACGTCAAGGCTCGGCTGTCGCGAGAAGCAAATGGCAATCCCCGACCTTCGTCGAGGAGTTGGATGGTACCACCAGCGCGAGTTCCCACAATGGGAAGGCATCTCGCCATCGCTTCGAGGGTAACGGTCCCGATGGTTTCAGAGGTGCTGGTCATGGCAAAGGCATCCAGAATGTCATAGTAGGGCATGGGGTCGGCCGTTTCTGACCTCCAATGAACGCGATGTTCAACCCCATGGGTCGCTGCCCAATGGGCGAGCCGCTGTTGCTCGTCTTGGCCGTTGTCTACCGTGTTGCTGCCCACGAACAAGGCGTGGACATGGTCGGGAAGTTGGGTCAAGGATTCCAACAACAGAGCCTGTCCTTTGCCAGGGTCCAACCTGCCAATGGTGCCCACCATCCATGCCTCGGTCGGAAGGCCCAGCTCCTTTCGGCGTTCCGATTGTTGGTCTGAGTTCAGAGGCGGCTGAAACCATCGGGGATCGAGGGGCAGGGGGATGACGTGACACACTTCGGGTGTCAAAGGCGTGTGATGCAAGGCTTGTTCCTTCAACCAATCGAGACCTGTCACCCATGCGTGAACCTGCCCAAACCTGCGTTTGTGCCACCACTTGAATTTGGGCGTGGAGATTTGCATGGCTTGTTGCATCACCAAGGGGATTCGGTGGCGTCGACTGATTGCGGCTGCGACTCGCATGTCCCGTGGGTCACGAATCCACAGCACATCTTGCCCTTGGACGAATTGGGAGAGTTGTTTGGGGCTTTGAACTGTGGACACTTCGACTCCCCATTCTCCCGCATGGCGATGCAAGGGTGAACCGGCAGGGGCGCCCAATTTCACCCTGTGGTCTGCCTTGAGCATCCATTGGGCCATGACTGCCAAGTTTCGTTCCAATCCTCCCCAACCAAATGATGAGGTGAACATTGCTATATTCTTGGTAGTCAATTTTTTTTGAGTTATTCGTGTTAACGACGATCGGGGCGAATGGTCAACTCACTGATCACCCCTTTTCCTTTGCACGCGATGGTCCAGACTATGGCCTGGGCCACAAACTCAGGATCCATCCCTTCGTCGAACTGAGGTCTGTAGGATGCGCGCAGGGATTCGTTGGTTGTGCGGTCGATGAAGGGGGTATTCACTGCACCGGGGTTGAGGGTCGTCACGGCAATTTCGTTGCGAAATTCTGTTCTGAGGGATTCGCTGATGGCCAACACGGCGTGTTTTGTGGCGCAATAGACCCCGCTGTTGGGGAAGACCTGGCGGGCAGCCAAGGATCCGATGTTGATGACCAAACCCTTCGCCTCAAGCAACATGGGCAATGCAGCATGGAGCGTGTTCAGGACCCCGGTGACATTGACATCCACCATGGATTTCCATTCCAGAAGCTTGCCCTCAGTGAGGGGGTCAAAGTAGCCAATCCCCGCGTTGGGAATGACCACGTCGATACCTCCCCACTGTTCCGATATCCATGTGGCGCAGGCAGTGCACGATTCAGGCAAGGTCACATCACAGGACATGACTTCCACCTGCCCAGCCAGTTCGCGACAGTCGTCGGCAAGGGCGTCCAAGGCCTCAGTTCTTCGGGCGCTGGCCAACACGCGATGACCGGCCCCGACCAAGGCGATGGTTGACATCCGGCCAATGCCTGACGAGGCTCCGGTGATCCAAATGCGTTGTGGAGTTGGTTGAGGGACTTTGCTCATGCAGCAAACTTACGTCCTCCCAAGGACGGCAACACCATGATGAGCATGAAGCAATTTCTATGACAATCCGCGTCGAACGCGAGGGATTATGTCGCACACTTATATCAAAAAAGTGATGATACGGATCTCAATTTTCTTGATGGGTGCACTTGTGTCTACTGGTGGCGTGCTGGGCCAATGTGTGATGACCACCGGCCTTCAAAATGCGAATGCGTCTCACCCAGACAATTACTGTTCTGATCCAACCCACCAAGGGTACACCTACAACACTGTGAGTATTGGTGGCCAATGTTGGTTTGCAGAAAACCTTCGAGTGGACTAGTTTAACAACGGCGACGCCATTCCTGAACGAATAAGCAATGGCGATTTTTATGGAGCCGAAGCGCCTGCGCGTTACACGCCAGGAGGAGATTTTTTGTCCACGCGGGGCAGGCTCTACAATTGGTATGTGGTCGATGATGCACGCGGAGTTTGCCCCACGGGGTGGCACGTGCCGTCAGATGAGGAATGGATGGAACTCGAAGGTTCCTTGGGCATGTCTGTGTCTGACCAAAACGGCTGGGGGAACCGTGGGACTGGCATTGCGGACAAGATGAAGTCGAGCGCTTCGGATGTTCCGTCATGGAATGGAAACAACAGTTCAGGATTTTCCGGATTGACCACAGGATGGAGAACCCCGTGGAATGGAAACTATGCATCGGAGTCCAGCTACGGGTACTATTGGAGTTCCACCTACTACGTGGATGGTGCCATGTATCGACGTCTTTCCGATGGGCTGAACAAGGTTCATCGCGAAAACGATTCGGAGCGCGCAGGGATGACCATTCGTTGCGTCAAGGACTGATTCCCTTGAACACTTCACCCTCACAAACCGTGGCCAAAAGGCTTTCGCGGTTTCTCGTTTAGTGAGAAACCATCACTTCAGCGACCACGCCCTGAGGCGTGGTGAGGAGGTATCTGCCAGATGGTAAGGAGGGAATCCAAGGAGTGGGTTCATGCACGTTGCGTCCAGTCAGGTCAACCCATCCTGCCCCACATGAGGCCAAATAATCGGGAAGAGGTTGGCCCGGATGGCCATGGAAGACCATGGGCCGCGAAGGACCCTCGAGAGGAGTGGCTTCAGCGGTCGTGCACGCAGTGGCTGCCCATTGCGCGACAAGTTGGTGGAGGTCATTTTCCACGGTGTACCATCCGTCAGATCCCAGGGTTGTGCCGTTCTCCAACCCGTTGATGAGGTAGCTGAAGTGAAATCGACATCCTTCGTCTGTGGCGACGTGGTAGGCCCCTGAAATCAAACCATACGCTTCTCCGGGATGGCCCCACATGGCCCCAGGTGATTCCGAAAATGGCAAGGATTCGGCAGGCCACTCGTCAAGGTGAAGGCCGCACGACCACATGTCAAACAAGCCACCGTAATTGCTGCCATTGCTGCCATTGAATGACCATTGGGCTTCACGGAATTGTTCCACAACTGGGGCGGGAAACAGGGTAGACGTTGTGGAGCCATTGCCCAGAAGGGTCCATTGTTTTGCGAGGGTGATGAGGTCGGCAGCGCTGGCGCGGAGTCCGCCTTGGGGCGCAAATCTTGCGCCATTGGTCCCCGGAATGTAGCCATCCAAGTTGGGAGCGGGGGGAGTTTGACCCTCGTATTGGTCAGCCTGAGGTGTCCATCCTCCAATGTTGCGGTACAGCACCGCGACTTGGTTGATGTCGTCTAAATCGAGCACGTTGAAGCTTGCATTGACATTGAGAGGTGTGAATGTTTGGTCTTTCATCCAAAGGTCAAACCGATCGCCAGTCACGGCTTCCATCACCGTGGCGAGAAGGCCGAAGTTGATGTTGGCGTAGACAAAGTAACTTCCGGGACTCTGAGCGCCCCACATGTCGGATGTGTACATGGTTTGTCCCTCGGACAAGAGGTCGTCCACGGAAGGTAGGGCAGCGCCATTGGGACTGTTGTAGGTCGCTTGCAGCCAAGCATTGTAGCCCGAACCATCTCGCAAACCGCTGGTATGACTCAAGAGCATGCGAGGGGTGATGGGGATGTTGGGGTGGTTGGGGTGAATGATCGGGTGGTCGAGGTTCAGGAGGTCATTGATGTCGTCGTCCAACCCAATCATGCCCTGAGACCAAAGGGTGAAGAAACCGGTTGCGGTGACTGCCTTGCTGATGGATGCCACGCGAAAAACGGTGGAAGGTTCCATGGGAAGTTGCCTTTCCCAGTCTCGCCACCCGCCGACGTAGGTTTGGGTTGCCCCGTCCTCCAAGGCCACGGCCACGGAATATCCCATGAGGCCATGCGTTTGGCCCCAAGCCTCGAAGGAATTCTCTTGGGCGACCGCACGAAGCCCGGCAAAAGCCATCGCAGCGGCGCAAAGCATGCCCACGGTTCGCCCTGACGAGCGTTCCATGAACATCGGGCGTTTCATGAACGTCCAGCGTTTCATGAACGAAGCAAGGCGAGGGGATGCGAGTGTCAGGGCTTCCATGGGTTCTGGGTTCAAGTTACTAGTTTCTGGTGTTGAGGTTGTCAGGGGTTGTCAGGGGTTGTCGGGGGTGTCGAGGTTGTCGAGGGTGTCGAGGTTGTCCGGGGGGTGTCGAGGTTGTCGAGGTTGTCGAGGTTGTCGAGGGTGTCGAGGTTGTCGAGGTTGTCCGGGGTGTCGAGGTTGTCAAGGATTGCTCTCCCATTGCGCGAAACCGATGACTCGGTCGTGGTTGTCCCAATGATACACGAAGAGAGAATACAGGTTGTTGGTTTGAAAGTGACTTCCCTCCAAATCGGCCAATGCACCGGCTTGGTCATCTCTGTTGTCCCATTCGCGGACGACGTAGTGATAGTTGTAGTAGCCTTGTTTCATGAGGTGATCGTGCACGTAGGTGCCCGACTGAGAATCCCAAGCCATTTTGAATGCAGGGTTGCATTGCTGTTGCGAGAATTCCCCCACCAGATACACATCGCGTTGTACGAGTTGATGCTTGGCGTCGAGTCGCCAATGGACCCAAACATGGTCGCTTCCTGTGAATGGATCGAGCCTGTCGTTGTGAATGACCATGCCGCCATGGATGTCCTGTCCACCTCCGTAGTAGTCAAACGTCCTTCGGTCATCAGTCTCGAGAAAGAAATGCCACGCGTCGGGATGCTCCTCCAGGCGTTCCACACCGCGTGCCGAATAGTCGAGCCCTTTGAGATCCACAAACCGATACGTGTTGCCCCCTTCAAACACATAGCCTGATCGAGTGTAGTCGATCTCTGCGCCCTTGACAAAGCGCGGAGGCAGCCCAGACAAAGCCAAGTCCCACCGACGGTTGGGCACCACTGTGACGCACAATCGGTCGTAGGGATCCAACAGAGGATGCACCGTTTCATGGAGGGTGAAGTGAACCTCTTGGTGGGTGCGGCGGATGGCAATGTCTTGAGGCTCGCCAGTGGTCGCATCGATTGTACATCGGTCTTCATAGACTACGAAGCGACGGGTCAATGCGGGAATTGTTTCATTGTTTGGGTCAAACACCTCCAACAGATAATTCCCACTGAGCGTCCAGCGCATGTCTTCATTGGGCAAGGCCAAGACGTGATGGGTGAAATCTGTTTTGGTCCCAAAACTGGCCTCCACATCGTCCACAGGCGTTGAGTAAAACCCTTGGACATACTCATTGGGATGAAGGTCGGAGGGCAGCCAATGACGATCGCAATGTGTGATGCGAACCTCCCAAGGCGTATTGACCGCAGAGAGATCGTCAAACCGCAACACGAGCTGAGGTTGTCCGTCGCTCTCGAGAGGAATGAATGGAGGTGCCACCGGTTGTCCCACCGGGTGGAACACCACGCCAGAGAGGTCTGGATGATCCAAGGGGAGCCGCGGGAAGCAGCTCACGGATTGGGCAAAGGATGCGTTGGTCAAACCCGTCAGGACCATCATGGTTCCCCACACCAAGGAGGCGATTGCAGTGGGGGCGCGATGGAATGAGGACGGAAGGGAACACCCTGTGCACATCCTCACCGATGCATGGGATGGAACTGCTTGAAATGCTGTGCATGCCATGCCCCAAAGTTCGAAGGAAATCCTTTCACCACACCTCCTTGCGACCGTGGACAAATCCCATGACGATTTGCGGTGTTCATTTGAATTGTGGGGGCTACCTTTGCGCCCCGAAAACCGTTGGACATGTCCAAGACTTTGCGAATCAAAAAGGGGGTCGACATCCGATTGACCGGCGAGCCGGCCCTGACCTGTGGCGAAGCGCCACGCCCCAAGGTGGTTGCGGTGCAGCCGACCGACTTTCCCGGAGTGACGCCCAAGTTGGCAGTCAAGGAGGGAGCTCAAGTGCAGGCCGGTGAGGCGCTGTTCTACGACAAAACCTGCACTTCGGTGATGTTCGCAAGCCCGGTTTCGGGCACGGTGAAGGAGGTCATTCGCGGAGCGAAACGTCGCATCCTCGCCGTGGTGGTCGACGCCGACGGAAGCGACAACGCCAAGGACTTCGGCGCCTGGAACGGCGGCGACCGCGACGCGTTGGTGGCCCACTTGGCCGCTGGCGGGGCGTTCGCCACGATGCGCCAGCGCCCCTTCGATGTGTTGGCCAACCCCGCCGACACGCCGCGCGCCATTTACGTGAGCGGGTTTGATTCGGCACCCCTCGCCGCCGACACCGGCGTGGTCGTGGAAGGCCGCATGGACGACTTGCAGCGCGGCATCGACGCCCTTGGCATGTTGGCTGGGCCAGGCGGCGTTCACGTCGGCACCCGAGCCGGAGACAACACGTTGGCCGGGCTCAACGGCTGCACGACGACCGCGTTCAACGGACCGCACCCCGCCGGAAACGTCGGCGTGCAAATCCACCACACCGCTCCGATCAACAAAGGGGAGGTGATTTGGACGATGGGCCTGCAAGACGTCATCAACCTCGGCTCGTTCCTCCGCACCGGCCGCTACTCCGCGGAACGCGTGGTGGCGCTCGGCGGTTCCGAGATGAACGACCCTCGCCACATTCGCACCGTTGCCGGAGCGAAGCTGAGCGACCTCGGCGTCCAGGCAAACGCCGGCGCGCGTGTGATCAGCGGAAGCGTGCTGACGGGGACGAGCGCAGGAGCGGAAGGCTACCTCGGAGCGTTTGCCACGCAAGTCGTCGCGTTGCCAGAGGGCCACGACCCCAAGTTCTTGTTGACGGAAGGCTGGCTCAGCCCAGGTCTCAACAAGTTCTCCATGAGCCGTGCGTACCCCACGTGGCTCATGCCCAAGAGCAAGCAATACACGTTGGACACCAACCAAAACGGCGAAGACCGCGCCTTCGTGGTCAGCGGCCAGTACGAAGCGGTGTTCCCGTTTGACATCTTCCCCGTGCACCTCGTCAAGAGCATCATGGTGAACGACATCGACGCCATGGAGAAACTCGGCATCTACGAGGTGGCTCCCGAGGATTTCGCCCTGTGCGAATTCGTGTGCACGTCGAAAATCCCCGTGCAATCCATCGTTCGCGACGGTTTGGACGCCCTCAAAGTCGAACTCGGCTAACCCTCCGACACCTCGCAAGAAGAACAGAGCAAGATGAAAGCCATTCACAACCTCATTCAATCGATCAAGCCTCACTTCGAGGAAGGCAAGCTGTCGCGTTTCTGGGTGGTGTTCGATTCGTTGGAAACGTTTGCCTTCACGCCCGGTCACGTGACGCACTCCGGTGCCCACATCCGGGACGGCATCGACTTGAAGCGCACCATGTTCTTGGTCATTGTGGCCATGGTTCCCTGCCTGCTGTTTGGCATGTGGAACATCGGGCACCAGTACCACCTGAGCTTGGGCCAAACCTCCGACCTCCTCGCCAACGTCCTCGTCGGCGCATGGAAGGTCATCCCCCTCATCGTCGTCAGCTACGGCGTGGGCCTCGGGATTGAATTCCTCTTTGCCGGGATGCGCGGGCACAGCATCAACGAGGGCTACCTCGTGTCGGGCATGTTGATCCCGCTGATCATGCCGGTGGACGTGCCACTTTGGATGGTGGCCTTGGCCGTGGCCTTCGCGGTCGTGGTCGCCAAAGAGGTCTTTGGCGGAACGGGCATGAACATCCTGAACGTGGCCCTGACGGCGCGTGCGTTCTTGTTCTTCGCTTACCCCAAGCAGCTCAGCGGCGAGATTTGGATCCACGACGTGGCGGCCAGCAAGGCCGGAGGCATGCTCGTGGACGGCTACACCGGCGCCACGGCCTTGGGCCACCTCGCAGGCACGGTCGGCACGGCCGCGGACCAAGCGAGCGCAGCGACGATGTCCTTGTTCGCGGACGGCGGCATGTTCTCGCTCAGCAACTGTTTCTTGGGCTTGATCCCAGGCTCGGTGGGAGAGACGTCCGCTTTGGCTTGCCTGATTGGGGCTGCGGTCCTCATCTGGACGGGCATCGGCAGCTGGCGCATCATCGCGTCGTTCCTCGCGGGAGGCCTCGTGATGGGCTTCTTGTTCAACCTCATCGGCGCCAACGCCTACATGACCATCAGCCCGATTCACCAAGTGGTGATGGGCGGTTTCATGTTTGGCATGGTGTTCATGGCCACCGACCCGGTCAGCGCGGCCCAAACCAACACGGGCAAGCTCTGGTACGGCTTCTTCGGCGGCCTCTTCAGCATCATGATCCGGGTGTTCAATCCGGCCTACCCTGAAGGCGTCATGATGGCCATCCTCTTCATGAACGTGATGGCACCCCTCATTGACCACTACGTGATCGAAGCCAACATCAAGCGCCGTGAAAAGCGCCTGACCGCGGCGACGGCTTAATTCCCTGACACGAACGACAGAAACGCACAGTTATGGCGATCAACAAAAACGGAACCGGCTACACGTTTGGCTTTGCCATCGTGATGGTGGTGGTTGTCGGCGCAGCTCTTGCCGCCACGGCCATCTCACTGAAGCCGCTGCAGCAAGCGAACGCTGCGGACAAGAAAATGATGGACATCCTCGGGGCCATCAAGGTGGACGCGCAACGCGACAACGCGAAGCAGCTCTTTGCAGAGTACGTCACGTCCCGCGTGGCCATCGACGCTTCTGGCGCTCAGGTGTCGGTCAAGCAAGGAGAGGTGGTTGCGACCGACGCGACGGACCCGTTCAACATCGACATCAAGAAGGATTACCGCTCGCACAAGCCCGCCAAGGGTGACCTGGCGTGGGGCAACGCGGACGACTTGACCTTCCCCGTCTTCGAATGCCAAAAAGAAGGCCAGACCTACTACGTCGTTCCGATGGTGGGTTCTGGACTGTGGGGTCCGATTTGGGGGTACGTGGCGCTCGAGGGCGACATGCAAACCATCTACGGCGCCAAGTTTGACCACAAGACGGAAACCCCGGGTCTCGGTGCCGAAATCAAGGAAGATTTCTTCACGGTCAAGTTCGAAGGCAAGACCCTCGCGGAAGTGGGGCCCACCTACTTTTCGGTCTTGAAAGGAGGCGCCGTGACCAACGAGCACAGCGTGGACGGCATCACGGGGGGCACCATCACGTCGAAGGGCGTCGATGAGATGCTCAACCGCACGATGGGCATCTACCTGAAGTACTTCAACAACGCATCTCAACGCGCCGAACGATGAGCACGGAAACCAACACCGCGGTTGCGCCCAAGCGTGAAAGCTTGTTCAGCAAGAAGAACCGCAAACTCCTCAAGGACCCCTTGAACGACAGCAACCCCATCACCGTGCAGGTGTTGGGGATCTGCTCGGCACTGGCCATCACGGTGCAGCTTCAGCAGGCGGTCATCATGAGCCTCTCGGTACTCTTCGTGATGATTGGCGGCAATGTCATCATCTCGTTGCTCCGCAACTTGGTGCCGGACCGCATCCGCATCATCGTCCAGCTTGTGGTGGTGGCGTCGCTCGTGATCATCGTGGACCAGGTCTTGAAGGCCTTCCAGCCGGACATCAGCGAGAAGCTCTCCGTCTTCGTCGGATTGATCATCACCAACTGCATCATCATGGGCCGCCTCGAGGCATTTGCGCTGGGCAACAAGCCCGGTCCGTCGCTCCTTGACGCCATCGGCAACGCGATGGGTTATGCGTGGATTCTCCTCGCCGTCTCGGTCGTTCGTGAAATCTTCGGCAGCGGGGCCATTTCCTTGCCAGGAATGGGGCAAGTGAAGTTCTTGCCCACGAGCTGGTTCATCTCGGAAGGAGGGTTCTACGAGAACAACAACTTGATGATTCTGCCTCCGAT
>JAQBVN010000019.1 GCA_027622975.1 Bacteroidota bacterium
GGGCATCGCGTTCATGAGCTTCATGGGCATTGAAATCTGATCAGACATGACGACCACGCTGATTCTGACCATCGCTTTCTTCCTCACGGTCATCTTGATGCTCGTGAGCCTCCTCCTCTTCGTGAAGGCCAAACTTTCGCCCGCGGGCAAACTCAAAATCACCATCAACGGGGAGCAGACGCTTGAAGTGGATGGCGGCTCCACGCTTCTGACCACGTTGGGCAACAACGGGGTGTTCCTGCCATCCGCCTGCGGCGGAGGTGGCACGTGCGTGCAATGCCGGTGCCAAGTGAACGCCGGTGGGGGCTCCATTCTCCCCACGGAAACGCCTCACTTTTCTCGGAAGGAGATTGCCGACAACTGGCGCCTCGGTTGCCAGGTCAAGGTGAAGGAAGACATGGAGATCCAAGTGCCGGAGGAAGTGTTTGGCATCAAGAAGTGGGAATGCGAAGTGGTGTCCAACTACAACGTCGCGTCCTTCATCAAGGAGTTTGTGGTGCGCTTGCCTGAGGGCGAGACCCTCGACTTTGAAGCGGGAGGGTACATCCAGGTGGACGTGCCCACGACGACGGTGGAGTACAAGAACATCGACATCACGGCCCACCCCGAGCATCACCCGGACCCCAACACCTTCCAGTCGGAGTGGGACAAGTTTGGGTTGTGGGACCTCAAGATGGTCAACGACGAGCCGATTGTTCGCGCGTACTCGATGGCCAACCACCCCGCTGAGGGCAACATCGTGATGCTCAACATCCGAATTGCGACGCCACCTTGGGACCGCGCGCGCAACGGCTGGATGCAGGTCAACCCAGGCATTTGCTCGTCGTTTGTGTTCGACCAAAAGCCCGGCGACAAGGTGACCATCTCCGGACCGTACGGCGAGTTCTTCATCAAGGAGACGGAAGCGGAAATGGTGTACATCGGCGGCGGTGCAGGAATGGCACCCATGCGTTCGCACTTGTTCCACCTGTTCCACACGCTCAAGACGGGCCGGAAGGTGACGTTCTTCTACGGCGGCCGATCCAAGCGCGAGCTGTTCTACGTGGACGACTTCCGTGCCATCGAGAAGGAGTTCCCCAACTTCACGTTCCACCTCGTGTTGTCTGAACCTGCGGAGGGCGACAACTGGAACGAGAAGAAGAGTGTGGACGACGACGGGGACGGATTCCTCGGCTTTGTGCACAACGCGGTGATCGACCACCACCTCAAGGACCACGACGCACCGGAGGACATTGAATTCTACTTCTGCGGACCGCCGATGATGAACCAGGCTGTTCTGAAGATGTGCGACGATTGGGGCGTTCCCCCTGAAAACGTCAGCTTCGATGACTTCGGTGGCTAAGCCGAGCGTCGTTCGAATCACAAAGGCTCTTGCGCTTGCAGGGGCCTTTGTCGCCTTGGGATGTGGTTCCTATCGAGGCCCAAACAATTCGGATCGGAACGTTTGGGAGCATCGTGGGGATGCCCAGGGAACGACCTACTTGATCAAATACGTGGCCAAGGATTCCGTGCCTCAAGTGGCTTTGAATCAGGCTCTTGAATCGGTGGATGTGGAAATGAATGCTTGGCGCGCCGAATCTACATTGTCGCAATTCAATGCCATGGCAAGGGCGGACAGTGCCTTTGTCATTGTGGACGCTGACAGTGTCTGGAGAGACCTGTGGACGTTGTCTTCCAAGGTGCACTTTTGGTCGGATGGCGCCCTGGACATTTCCATGGCACCCTTGATGAAACTCTGGGGATTTAGAACACAGCATCGCGATGTGGTGACTGAGGCCATGGTGGACAGTGTCAGGCAATTCAGTGGTTGGCGGGAGGGATTGGTCCACATGGAGGAATGTCATTCAGGACAGGAATGCGGGCTGAAGTTGACCAAGGCACATCCTAGGGTGGCATTGGATTTCAACGCCGTGGCCCAAGGCTATACCGTGGACTTGCTGTGCCGCGTGCTCCGGAGTCATGGCGTGGTTGATGCCATGGTCGAATTGGGGGGTGAGGTGAGGTGCATGGGCCAAAATGAGAAGGGAAACCCATGGCGCATTGCGATTGATCGTCCACAGCGTGAAGGGAGGTCCTTGCAGGCCATTGTAGGTGTTCAAAACATGGCCATATGCACAAGTGGGAACTACCGAAAATCAGTGGAAGTGAATGGCGTGAAAATGTCACACACCCTCGATCCACGAACAGGATCCCCCGTGACTCATTCTTTGTTGAGTGCGACCATCATGATGAACGAAGCGGCGGAGGCGGATGCTTGTGCCACAGCGTGCATGGTCATGGGTCCAGACAAGGGGAGAGATTGGATTGAACAATTGAAACAGAATGGCCAAGTCGTGGAGGCCATGTTCATTTTTCAGTCTTCTGATGGGGAGATGGTTCACTGGACGACCCCTTGGCTAGAAGAGCAACTGGAGTGGGTGCAGGAATTGCCTGCCGGAAGCGAGATTTAATATCTCGCATTCAACCCATCGTATGTGGGCAATCCAATGTTTCGTATCTTTAGTTAAGCGATTTATCAAATTCAGCGACACTTATACGTTGTTTATCGAGGATGCTTCAACACATGCAATCTGCGCACGTCTTTCAATCAGGGATTTTTCAGGCATTGATGTCTGGGCTGATGTGGTGCTTCACAGGAGCGGCCACAGCCCAAATTCCCTCATCCTTCCAGGGTTCGAGTTGTGGTTGCCCAGAGGTTTCTTCTCGTGACACGGTTTGGGTGACGGACAACGCAGGGGCAGGTGTCGGAACGACCACATGGACCTGTGATCACCACTACGTTTTGACAGAACAAGTCTTCGTGAACGATGGGGATACCCTCACCATCGACCCAGGGGTGGTGGTCTTGGGTGCACCTGGTGTAGGACGCAATGAGGTCAACATCACAGTTCCTTTTGGCATTGGGCTTTGGCGTTCTGTGACTTACGCTTCTTATCCTGGTGCCTTGATTGTGTCAAGGGGAGGATACCTCCATGCCGATGCGACGTCTTGGTGTCCGATTCAATTCACGTTTTTGGGAGATCCCTTGGATGGAAGTGTAGGATTGGATGTTCAAGGACAATGGGGAGGGGTTGTTCTGTGTGGCGCAGCTCAATTGAACACGTTGGCCTTGGATCAGAGTTTTGCCACCAATCCTTCGACCACCACAGGTCTCGGAACTGGAGAGGATCGCGCGGAAGGTGTTGTAGACGTGAGCCAGCAGGACCGTCATGTCTACGGAGGAAATACCGATGCCGAGGGCTCTTCCGGTGTATTGCGCTATGTGTCGTTGAGGCACGGGAGCACGAATTTGGGATGGACACAGTTTGGCAACGGCAATGAAACAGATTTGCTTCAGCTCGCCGGTTGTGGTTCAGGCACCGTGGTGGAGTATGTTGAATGCATGTCTTCGGCAGACGATGGAGTTCACATCCTCGGAGGTATGGTGGAGCTGCGACACGTGATTTCCGGCTTTCATGCGGAGGATGCGTTTGAGTGTGATCAGTCTTGGAGTGGTATTGGGCAGTATTTGTTTGGAATTCAAGACACGACTTTGGCTGTAGCCACCAATCCTCCCGGAGAGTCATTTCTGTACGATGTTGAGGGGGACGATCTTCAGGACAACAACATGGATTTGTCTTCTGAGCCATTTAGCACACCCACAATGCACAACCTGACGCTGGTGTCCAATGGCGCGGATGACGCTTCGACATTCCACAGTCTTCCTGGAGGTGAGTGGCAAAACATTGTCACCCATGGTACGACAGTCTGTGGATTTGAAATCCAAGATTTCCTGTCCTGCGATGGCTGGGAGGCGATGCGCACGGACCAATATGGAATCCTATCCATACGAAACTGCCGGACGTGGGGCGACGAGGCCACTGGTGGAAACCTCTTGCCGGCTCATTATGATGGCTATTTGACCTTTGGTCAAACCGCAGTGAATGGGTGGTTTGAAGACAGCTTGTGCACGGTTCAAGAGGTGTTGCTTCAAGGAACGTTTGCGCTTGAAAACGGCCTTATTTCCAGTGGATTGGATCCTCGGCCTTCGAGTGATAACACAGTGTCTGCGTATTACCAAGCCACGGACAGTCGCTTGGATGTCGTCACTTACCATGGAGCTTTTGAGCCCAATGTTGAACCATGGTTTGCGGGGTGGAGCATGCTCGATCACATGGGCTTGTACGCTGATGCCACAACCATGGAAGAGGTGCCGGGTTGCATGGATGGGATGGCCTGCAATTTCAACGGAATGGCCACTGTGGATGATGGCACGTGTGAATTTGAAACATGCGCAGGATGCACGTACTCGTTGGCATGCAATTTCAATCCACTTGCATGGATTGAAAATGGGACATGCGATTTCAATTCTTGCGCTGGATGCACTTACATGTGGGCATGCAACTATGATGCCGCTGCCACCTTGGACGATGGCTCATGTGAATTGGAGAGTTGCTCAGGATGCACTTTCCCGGAGGCCAACAACTACGACCCAGCTGCCCTGTGGGACGATGGGTCTTGCATTCTGCCTTCCATGTCTAGCTGTCCCTCGGACATCAATGGTGATGGATACGTGTCCTCGGCAGATTTGCTGGATTTCTTGGGGGCTTATGGGGATGTTTGTCCCGACTGACGCGGCCAGGCATTCAACGCGGGTTGAGTCTCTGGTGACCGGCCGTCAACGGACTTGGTCCAAACCTTCCGCCCTGCATGCGTCCTGAGGTCGTGCCCCACACACGGAGCATCCTCCATCGTCATTGCGCAATGCGGGGTTGTTGCTGGCGCAGGTGCCACTGAATTCCCCCCCTGGTTTGACGAGGATTTTGATGGCAATTCCCGCCACTCCCAAGGCGAGCAACCCAATGGCTAGGAATATCTCTGTCATGGCGCGAAGGTAGGGCCTTCAAGGGAGGCCGTCATCCGATGATGTCTCTGACGTCTTTGAAAAAGGTGCGCATGGCAACTTTGGGCTCGACACCTTCTTGGGTGGCTTGCTCCAGGACGCGTTTGGCACCTAAAATGTTGGTCAGGCGGTCGCCCAACTCCGACACGTCATTGGCATCATCATCCATGGATGCATAAACCTCTTGCTCCAGCCTTTCCAAAGAGGCGAGGTCGTTTTCGGCAATGAGGCGACGGATTTCAGCAGCGTTCATGATGCACAGGCTTGGACGAGTTGGGTGATGCGGTCTTTTTTGGCCGTGGCAAATTCTTCCACCAACGCACCTCCTTTGAAACCAGCGAAATAGGGAAGGTCGTTGATTTTGAATGCCTCTTTGACGTCCTTGTTTTCCTCAACATCTACATCGATGAAGGTGACGTTGGCAAATGCTGCGTCACCTTTGAGTTGGTTGATGTGGGGGGCCATCAATTTGCAAACTCCGCACCAAGAGGCGTGAAAGCGGATGACGAGACGTGGTTGGGATTTGATTTGATCGATGAGCGAAGGGAGGTTCATGCACTAAATATGAGTCGTTGTTTCGTTTGCAAAGGTTCAAACAAACCAAAGCGAAGGTGGTTCGATGTCTGTCATTTCTTCGTCACTTGGGGCACAAAGGGCATGACGAGTCATGAAGCACACCTCGTTGTGACGGGCATCCCGCGCTCGCGCTAACTTTGTACCATGAATACACGTGCGCAGCACCTGGAGGCTTTTGGTCGGTTGTTAGACATCATGGATGATTTGAGGGAGAAATGTCCTTGGGATCGCAAGCAAACCTTTGAGTCTTTACGCCATTTAACCATTGAAGAAACGTATGAATTGGCCGATGCCATTCTCGATCGTGACGTGGAGGAAATCAAGAGAGAGACGGGCGATTTGATGCTGCACATGGTCTTTTATGCCAAACTCGGGTCGGAGGTGCCCCAAGAGGAAGGGGGATATGACATTGCCGATGCGCTCCATGCCATTTGTGACAAGTTGGTTGAGCGCCACCCGCATATTTACGGGGACGTAGAGGCCAACGACGAAGACACGGTGAAGGCCAATTGGGAAAAGCTCAAATTGAAGGAAGGGAAGTCATCTGTCCTTGAAGGGGTGCCCCAATCTTTGCCTAGTCTAGTCAAGGCATACAGAATCCAGGACAAGGTCAGAGGGGTCGGGTTTGATTGGGAGCACCCATCCCAGGTGTGGGCGAAGGTTCAGGAAGAGCTTGGTGAGTTGCGTGCCGAATTGGACGCGGAAGAGGTGCATGCTGGAAGGGTGGCCGACGAGTTTGGAGATGTGCTTTTTGCACTGATTAATTACGCGCGCTTTGTCGATGTCAACCCCGACGAGGCCTTGGAGCGGACCAACCGGAGATTCATTGCTCGATTCCAGCACCTCGAGCAGGCTGTCCGCGCAGAAGGCAAGGATCTTGCCTCCATGTCCCTTGCTGAAATGGACGTGTACTGGGACAAGGCCAAAGCCGCAGTTGCATCTTGACCTAGGTTCTCCATGAAGGCCACTCAGGGCTGCAAGGATTCAGCCACTTCGTGCACCATGGAGGATACCCAAAGGCTGTACTGGTAAGCACTGGGGTGCAACCCATCTGAAGCCACGAGTCCTTCCGTTTGGGGCCATTGCTGCGAGATGGGGGTGATGTTGTGATGGGAAAATCCTCTCTCCAACGTGATGGCGCGGCACGTGTCGTTGAACACTGACAATTGGGCAGAGATCTCGCTCTGGTTGGAGGAGCCAAAGGGTGTGAAACCATAATCTGGGATGCTGACCACAAACACCCTGGCATCACGTCCTCCAGTCAAGGCGAGGGCCCGATCCAGAAGGACGGAAAATTCGGCAGCATACTCTTCCACGGAACGTCCTTGGTATTGGTTGTTCACGCCAATCAGCAAGGAAACCAAATCCCAGGTTGTCGTGTCTACCTCCGAGGCCTCAATGCCAGCGAGCAAGTCGGTGGTGGTCCAACCGGTCGTCGCAACAATTGTTGCTGGGTCAAGGCTGACACCTTCTCCAAGGTCACGCACTGCAAGGCTATCCACAAGTTGGTTGGGCCATCGGCCGGATTCCTCCACGCTTTCGCCAATGGTGTAGCTGTCGCCCAAGGCCAAATATTTGATCTTTCCATGGTCGATGAGGGCATCATTCCCTGGTTCATCGACAGACTCTCTGCACCCTGCGATCCATGTGAGGGACCAAACGAGCATCATGACAAACGAGCGTGTGTGCAAATTCATGACCACAAGGTCTGACAATTCCGAGATTTTGGAGCACCTGCAATTGCATGCCCTCGACTGGCAAGAAGAAAAAACACAGATGTGGAATGGACAGGCCAACGCGGATAGAGGTGTGCTTTGTAATTTCGGGGAACTCTGATGAGGGACCTCACATGAGGGTTCCTCGCTTAACACATGAACATGAGAAATTGGATGGTGGCGGCCATGAGCTGCCTGATGGCATCGATGACTTGGGCCCAACAGGAGACACCTCAAAGGGTGAACACCAACGCGTTTAAGCAGCTTGGGCAGGAATTGCCCACGCCCAACGTATATCGCACAGCCTCAGGTGCTCCAGGCCATGCGTATTGGCAACAAAAGGCGGATTACACCATGAAAATCCACCTCGATGATGAAACGCAACGCATTGATGGCACGGAGACCATCACTTACACCAACAACAGCCCAGATGAGCTTCATTATGTGTGGTTGCAATTGGATCAAAACGTTCGCGCCTTGGACAGTGACAGCTATTCAATTCGCGAATCCTCCCTTGACGGACGCACGAGTTTTGATGATCTCCGCAACCTAGAGCCTTCTTTTGATGGGGGGTTCAAGATTGAAAAGGTCGTGGATGTTTCGGGGTCTGCCTTGGATTACACGATCAACAAAACGATGATGCGCATTGATCTTCCGCGCGCGTTGAAGCCAGGGAGCCAATTCAAATTCACCATAGATTGGTGGTACAACATCAACGACAGAATGAAGGATGGTGGACGCAGCGGCTACGAATATTTCGAAGAAGAAGACAATTACATCTACACCATTGCTCAGTTTTATCCGCGCATGGTCGTTTACTGCGACAATGAGGGTTGGCAAAACAAGCAATTCCTCGGCAGCGGAGAGTTTACCCTCAATTTCGGAGATTATCACGTCGAGTTGACAGTGCCAGAGGACCATGTCGTGGCTGCGACGGGGACACTGACGAATGCCAAGAGTGTGCTGAATGCGACACAGCGTCGTCGATTCGAGCAGGCCAAGACCGAGTTTGAACAGCCTGTACTGATCGTGACGGAAGAAGAAGCCCGTGAGAGTGAAAAGACCAAGGAGAAAGGGGAAAAGACCTGGGTCTTTGATGCCAAGAATGTCCGAGACTTCGGATGGGCGTCAAGTCGCAAGTTCATCTGGGATGCCATGGCTGTGAAGGTTGGAAACAGCGCTCCATTGGCCATGAGTTTCTATCCCAAGGAGGGCAATCCGCTGTGGGAGCAATACAGCACCAAGGCTGTGGCTCAAACCTTGAAAACGTACAGCAAATACACCATTGACTATCCCTACCCAGTGGCCATCAGTGTTCACACCAAGTGGATTGGCATGGAGTATCCGATGATTTGCTTCAATGGAGGACGGCCAGAGCCTGATGGTACGTACACAGCGCGCACCAAACATGGAATGATCAGTGTGATTATTCATGAGGTTGGCCACAATTTTTTCCCCATGATCATCAACTCGGATGAGCGCCAGTGGACGTGGATGGACGAAGGCTTGAACACCTTTGTGCAGTACTTGACCGAATTGGAGTTTGACCGGGATTACCCTGCGCGTCGTGGGAGTGCTCGAAACATCCGGGAATACATGGGGGGGGACAAAACGCGAATCAGCCCCATCATGACCAACTCCGAATCCATTTACCAGTTTGGAAACAATGCGTATGGGAAACCAGCAACAGCGCTGAACATCCTTCGAGAAACGGTGATGGGGCGCGAACTGTTTGATCACGCCTTCAAGGAATACAGCCGTCGTTGGGCGTTCAGGCATCCATCTCCTGCAGACTTCTTCCGAACGATGGAAGATGCCTCAGGGGTGGATCTTGATTGGTTTTGGCGCGGATGGTTTTACACCACGGATCATGTGGACATTGCCATGGAAGACATCAAGTGGATGCAAATGGACAGCAAGAACCCGGATGTGGAGGTGGCCTTTCGTCAGGCTGCAGACAGCAGGGAGCCAGCAGACATCACCCAAATCCGGAATGCGGCAGGGGGTATCCCGGTGTCCTATCTCGAATCAGATCCTTCATTGAATGACTTTTACACCACGACGGGGAAGTATGAAGTGTTGGAGTTGGATCGAACCGAGGCGCGCGAGTCGCTGGCCCAGTTGAGCGAGGAAGACCTTGCCCTCCTCGAGAGTGGAAAGCAATACTATGAAATTACTTTCCGGAATGTGGGAGGCCTGGTGATGCCGTTGATCGTCGAATTTGAGCACGAAGACGGGGAACGGGAGGTGCGTCGCATCCCGGCTGAGATTTGGAAAATGAGCGAACCCACTGTGACCAAAGTGTTTGTGACCAATCGTCCAGCCGTGAGGATCACATTGGATCCTTACATGGAAACTGCGGACGTGGACATGGGTAACAACGTTTGGCCTCCACGCCCTGAACCTACGCGCTTTGAGGTTTACAAGAGCGGAGGTGGGGCTGGTCGCTATGGCGGAGGTGGCGAAAATCCCATGCAACGGGCCAGGAGAGATGCAGAGTCCAAGGACTGATTCTGCGATGGCATAGGAACGATTCTGAAAACTTCAGGCGAAGAGCATCATCAGGCCGATTGCCGCGGCCGATAACCCTGCGCCCCATCGAGCAGGTCGATCCAAAGGGTCGCCGAACATCCACAATCCACCGAGCGTGGCCAGAAGGATGACGCTTAGATTGAGGATGGGTACAACCATGGCCCTGCCCATGAGATTGGCGTCGTAAGCCAACAAAAGAAAGTAGAGGGAACCAAAGTTCACCACACCAAGTACAACACCACCCACGGCGTCTCTCCATGTGATCATCGGAGCCTTGGATCGCATCAAATCCAATCCGCCGACCACAGCTCCGAGGGAGAACGGGACAGCGGAAAACACGAATTTCATGTCGGAAGACATGAGCGTTTCATGTCCAGAAAACCACCCAAAGACGGTGTCGATCGAACCGCTTCCGGCAAACATGACCAAGGGCATCCAGTGCAATGATTTCCACCACCTTTGTGAATTTTGGTTGGTTGGGTCCGAAGCTGGTTGTGACAAGGAGGCCAGGACCACTGCGGGAAAAGCGAGAAACACACCGAGCCATTGACCCCAATGCGCGTGATTCCAACCGTCAACGATAGAAAACATGACAATGGGAATGGCCATGGACAACTTGGTCGCAATACTGGCCACGGTGACTCCAAGTGTTTGGGTGCAATGGGCGGTGAGACGGAACAGAGGGTAAAAGCACAAACCCATGACGATGACCACAGGAAGCCAGGGAGTCGAGGTTGCCAATGCCATGCTTGAAGCTCCGCCTGACATGCTCCATCCAAGCGTCGCTGCAACCAAATAATTGATGGTGATCGCCCACGACGTATGAATGCGCCAGAGCCCAAACCCGCGAAAAAGCCAGTAGATGGCCACGGTGCACGCAATGGTGCTCAAAAAGGTCCACATGTCGGGTCGAAGGTAGTCAGTTTGTTTCCTGTCTGCACGTCCGGTATGTGGTCATCGTGATGAGCTCCAAACTTCGAGTAGGTCCTGACCCAAATTCCGTGATTCAAAGGGTTTGTCGCCAGGAATGCTTGGGGCCATGAGGCCCCGGGTCAGTTCAGCCTTCGACGTGATTCGATGGATCTCATGCCAGTGTCCGCTTCCCAGAGCCTGGCGTAGGATGGAGGCTCCACCCTCGACCAACACGGCCTTCAATCCCGTGGCCTCTCGAAGTTCCTGCCACCATGATGGGCTCCAAGCCGCTGCTGCGAGGGGCAACACATTCACGCCCCACTGTGTCCATGCTTTGAGGGTTGCAACATCGGCATGCTTAGGCACCAACAAATGCGTGGGTTTCTGAGAACTTTCCCAGGCCTCAGGCAACGACCAGTTGTCGGGGGGAGGGGTCTTTCCGTTGGAGAGTATGATTCGCGTGGGATGGGCCCCTTGCACCAAGCGCGTGGTCAGGGATGGATGGTCTACCAAGACGGTCTGCATGCCGACCATGATTCCATCGTGTCGAGCCCTCAAGGTGTGAACGTACTTGCCCGATTCGGTCCCTGAGATGGGCCTTCCTCCTCGACCGGGGGGAGCATCCACGTCAGGGTCCATGAATCCATCCAAGGATTGAGCCCATTTCAAGGTCACCCATGGCGTTTCATGGGTCATGATGTGGACAAACGCTTGGTTCAAAGCAGCGGCTTCTGACTCGCGGCAGCCCACGGACACGGAAATCCCTGCCTCGCGCAACCGTGTCAATCCCCGACCTGCAACCAGGGGGTTGGGATCTGCCATGGCCACGACCACTCGTCCCACCCCGCGTTCAACCAACATGTCGGCACAAGGAGGGGTCTTGCCATGGTGACTGCACGGTTCAAGTGTCACATAGGCCGTGGCATCGGCGAGCGATACATGCTTGGGGATGTTGTCGCATGCAGCCACTTCTGCATGTGCCTGTCCAAACCCAACGTGCCATCCCTCGCCCAACAGGGTGTCCTGCTTCACCACGACGCATCCTACCATGGGATTGGGCCATGTCGTTGTCAATCCGTGCTTCGCCAATTCAAGCGCCCGTGCCATCCAACGCTCATCCTGCTGGGTCACTGACAGGACTTCGTTCATGGGTGCTTTGCTTCGCAGGCTTGGAGTGTGTTTTGCATCAAAGATGCGATGGTCATGGGGCCAACGCCGCCGGGGACTGGGGTAATCCAGCTGCATTTGGGGGCCACCTGATCAAAGTCCACATCTCCCGTGAGACGGTGTCCCGATGCTTTGCTCGGATCCGCAATTCGGTTGATCCCAACGTCGATGATGACGACACCCGGTTTCACCATGTCAGCTGTGACAAAATGAGGTTTTCCAATGGCTGCAATCAGGAGGTCGGCTCTCCGCGTATGATCATGCAGGTCTCGTGTTCTGCTGTGACACATGGTGACGGTGCAGTTTCCTGGATAACCATTTCTTCGAAGAAGCAAAGTCATCGGCGTGCCCACAATGTCACTTCGGCCCAAAATGACGGCGTGCTTTCCCGAAGTTTCAATGCCGGAGCGTTCCAACAAGGTCATAATTCCCATGGGTGTAGCAGGCCAATGGCAGGGGAGGCCCAAGGCCATTTTTCCCGCATTGACAGGGTGAAAGCCATCCACGTCTTTGGCGGGATTCACGGCCTCAAGGACTTTGGCGGCGTCGATATGATCGGGGAGGGGCAATTGAACGATGAAGCCATCCACCTCGGGGTTGGTGTTCAGGTCATTCACAATGCCCAACAGTTCTTCTTGGGTAATCTGTTCTGGACGCTCCACAAGGGTGCTTTGAAATCCGACCCGGGCGCAAGCTTTGACTTTGTGACCCACATAGGCTCGGCTCGCGGGGTTGTTTCCGACCAGGACTGCGGCTAGATGCGGAGCTTTCAGACCGCGAGCCTTTCGACTTTCCACAGCATGGGCCAATTCGGATTCGATCACACTGGACCAATGCTTTCCGTCTAGGATTTGGGTCATGGGTTCAAATAGCTCTGATTCAAGAAACAAGTTGTCATCTGGCTTTCCGTCAAGACATTCGTCCGGGCATTTTCATGCCGGGCACTCTCACACCTCCGCCACGTGCCATGTGCCCCATGACTTTCTTCATGTCCTCAAACTGTTTCAGGAGTCGGTTGACATCCTCCACAGTGCGACCTGATCCTCGGGCGATGCGAGATCTTCTGCTGCCATTGATGATGCCTGGATTGGCCCGCTCATTGGGTGTCATGGACTGAATGATAGATTCAATTCCGACAAAGGCATTGTCGTCAATGTCGATGTTTTTGATGGCCTTACCCATCCCGGGAATCATGCCGAGGAGGTCCTTGACATTGCCCATTTTTTTGACCTGCTGAATCTGGGCCATGAAATCCTCGAGGTCAAACGAGTTTTTTTTCAGTTTGGCCTCGAGTCGTTTGGCCTCCTTTTCATCAATGGCCTCCTGCGCACGTTCCACAAGAGTGACCACGTCTCCCTTGCCCAAAATGCGGTCCGCCATGCGCTCGGGATGAAAGACGTCGAGCGCATCCATCTTTTCTCCAGTCCCGACAAATTTGATGGGTTTCCCGACCACGCTGTGAATACTCAAGGCAGCTCCACCGCGTGCATCGCCGTCGAGCTTGGTCAAAATGACCCCTGAGAAATTCAGTTTGTCGTTGAATGCTTTGGCGGTTTGAACGGCATCTTGACCTGTCATGGCGTCCACCACGAACAGGATCTCTTGCGGCTGGACGGCATCTCGAACGGCCGCAATTTCATCCATCATCATCTCATCGATGGCCAAACGTCCGGCCGTGTCGATGATGACGGCACCATAGCCCTCTGCTTTGGCCTTGGCCACACCTCGAGTCGCGATGCCCACCGCATCTTGGATGCCCGGTTCAGAATACACATCGCATCCAACGCTGTCCCCAACAACGTGGAGCTGATCAACTGCGGCGGGCCGATAGACATCGCAAGCGACGAGCAAGGGCTTTCTCCCTGATTTGGCAATGCGCATGGCCAATTTGCCAGCATGCGTGGTCTTTCCTGCTCCTTGAAGTCCCGCCAACATCAACACGGCAGGTTTGCCTTGCAAGTCAAGAGGGGCTGCCGCTGCTCCCATCAAGGAGGTGAGCTCTTCATGAGTAATCTTGATCAAGAGCTGCCCAGGCTTCAAAGATGTGAGGACTTCCCGTCCTATGGCCTGTTCTTTGACCCTTGCAATGAAGGATTTGGCCGTTTTGTAGTCTACATCGGCATCCAACAGAGCGCGCCGCACCTCTTTCAAGGTGTCTCCCACGTTCACTTCTGTGATTGATCCATGCCCCTTCAGAACTTGGAAGGCGCGTTCAAAACGTTCTTGGAGATTCTCAAGCATGATAATAATTATACCTAGAGCAAACGGGCTTTCTAGACCGCGAATGTACTGATGGGGAGGTGAGTATTCAAGCGCATAGGGCACGTTCGGTCGCTACATTTCAGTCGACGAACAATAAAAAATTATCGTTTACTAGCTCAATTAGTGAGACAAGTTGTATATTTAGGGTTGAATAATCATTTCTCAATCATGCGAACGAACATTAGCCTCGCCATTTTGGCCCTTTTCGTTTTGGTTCCGTTCTCCGGCGCTCTCGCCCAACACACGTTGACTGTGGAGTCTTCGGCAGCTGTCGGTGCGGGCGGTACGGTGTACCGTTTTTACGTAAATGCCAATGACGATACAGACAAGTTTTCGGCCGTTTTCGGAAACAACGAGTCACATCTGGTGATTTCAGCGCCAGACGGTATTTTCAACACTCCCCTCAATGCGAGCTGGAATGCTTCAGGAATCAATCCGGCATTCCTCGGTGTTTTTCCAGATTTGGCTGACGATAGTTACGCCACAATCGGTTTGGAGGGTCCTGCATCTACCTCAGGTTTGGCAGGAGCTGCGGATCCATCCATTGTGGAGGATCCTTCGTTGAGTCCCACCATCAGTGGCTACTTCACGGCTGGCGGTACTTTGCTGAACGTGAATACCTTGGTTGGTGGTTCGTGGTACGTGTTGAACACCGCTGCGAATGCTCTCCCCATTGGTGGAAGATGGTTGGTTGCCCAAGTCACCACGACTGGCACCATCAGTGGAACCATGAATTACCAAGTATTCCCGCTCGGTGTGGGGGATGACCAGAAACAATTCACCACGGATTTTGATGGTGCTGGTACGTTCACCGGTACATGCTTGGTTGGATGTGATGGTGGCCCTGTGGATGTGCTTGGATGTACAGACCCAGCCGCTTGTAACTACGATTCATCAGCCACATTGGATGATGGATCGTGCGCTGCTTCCGATGTGTGTGGTGTATGCGGAGGTACAGGAATTCCCGAGGGTGATTGCGATTGTTTTGGCAATCAACTGGACGCTTTGGGTGTTTGTGGAGGTGAATGTTTTGCGGACGATGATTCGGATGGCATTTGTGACAATGTTGACGATTGTGTTGGCACGCTGGACGCTTGCGGTGTATGCAACGGCCCGGGTGCCATTTACGCATGTGGTTGTTCAGAGATTCCATCAGGCGATTGCGACTGTGACGGCAACCAACTCGACGCATGCGGTGTGTGCGGTGGTGATGGCTCATCTTGCGTAGGATGCATGGACAGTGCGGCTTCCAACTACAACATGGATGCAAGCAGCGATGATGGGTCATGTGTTTATGCCACGACCTTCAACGTGGACATGAGCTGCGCTACCAACGTGGGAGCGATGTTGAACGGTTCGGCTGGCTTCTCTGAAGTGTTTGTGACGGGCCCTGTCTTCGGATGGGCAGCCAACGACGGCTACAACCAACTCACGGACGCAGACGGCGATGGCATCTACTCGGTGACCCTCGACTTCCCTGCAGGAGACATTGAGTACAAGTACGCGATTGACGGCTTTGCCGACCAAGAGCAACTCGTCGACGACATGCAGAACGGTGGCACGTGTGCGCCAATCACGGACTACGCAGGCTATGCGAATCGTCAGGTGGCTGCGGGCTCTACGGCCAACGACACGTACGGCAGCTGCTCTACGTGCGCTGAACAAGTTGCCCCCGTGAACGTAACGTTCCAAGTTGACATGAGTCAGTACGCCGAGCCATACACTTTTGGAGGCGTATTCGTCAACGGCAGCTTCAACGGATGGTGTGGCGCTTGCAACCCCATGACAGACATGGGCGGAGGCCTGTGGTCTTTGACCTTGCCTTTGATCCCCGGAACCATCGAATACAAGTTCACGCTTGACGGATGGAACTACCAAGAAGAATTTGCCGGCGGAGAGTCCTGCACATCAACCATCGATGGTTTCACCAACCGCACGTTGACGTTTGACGCGGACGTGACCTTGGCGGCTGTTTGTTGGGAAATGTGCGACGTGTGCCCAGACATCTCTGACGTGCTCGGCTGCATGGACCCCACGGCAAACAACTACAATGCTGAGGCAACGGTTCAACCTGAAAACTCATGTTTGTACGACGTGACGTTGTCTGTGGACGCTTCCCAAACGTCGTTCACTTCGATGAACCTCGCGGGTGCGTTCAACGGTTGGAACAACCTTTCCAACCCCATGGACGACATCGACGGCGACGGAGTGTACACCGTGACGGTCTCGATGACGGCTGGAAACCAAGAGTACAAGTTCTTGGGTAACGGCGATTGGGGCGCGGCGGAAGTGTTTGATGGTACAGAAGATTGCACCACGCCGCCTGCTGAATTTGTGAATCGTGTGATTCTGGTGGCAGGTCCAACTGTGGCTGATTTGGTTTGCTACAACAGCTGCACGACTTGTGTGCAGGGAGCAGTGTTGGGTTGCACCGATGCCAACGCAATCAATTACAATGAGGCTGCGGACACGGACAACGGGTCTTGTGCCTACGACGTGACTGTGACTGTTGAGGTCTGTGGAGGCACGTCGGAAGAAGTTCGCATGACCGGTCCTTGGTGGGGATGGGATCCATACGGAGGCCCAATTGCCACAGACAACGGGGATGGCACCTTCTCTGTGCTGCTTCCCAACGTTGCGTCAAGCTTCGAATACTTGTGGGTTGTGGGTGGTGTTCAAGAGAACTTGATCGAAGCCATGCAAAATGGAGGCTCTTGCGCTCCTGTGACCGACTACTTCGCGTACGCCAACCGTCAGTGGAACCAAGGCGATGCCAACCCTTCTGACGTTTACAATTCATGTGACGCGTGCCCAGAAGGAGTGGAGGGTTGCATTGACGAAGCTGCTTGCAACTACGACCCATCGGCGACGGTTCAGGCCTTCGGCGACGGTTCCATCAACCTGACGTGGACCTCAACAGGCAGCTATCCCAGCGAAGTAAGCTTCAGCATCGACGGAACATCCATCAGTGGAGGCACTTCAACCTCGGGTGATTTTGCCTTGGCTCCAGGAACGTACACGGTGTCAGCTACAGACTCTTTCGGCGACAGCTGGAACGGCTACGAGTTGACCATCACGGACGCGGGTTCAGGAAACAGCTACGTGATTGCGAACGAAAACCTCGACGGAGTGACTGGTTCAGAAACCCAAACGTTTGAAATTGTGGTGACTGGCGCGTCAACGTGCACATATCCAACGAACCCAGCGCTTGATTGCGATGGCAATTGCGCCAACGGAGGTGTTCTCTACGCGTTCAACATTTCTGATCAATACAGTGACGGCATGTGCTGTGCGTACGGTCAGGGATACTACAGCATTACAGTGGATGGGGTGGAAGTGGCTACAGGATCTGACTTCGGCAGCAGTGCTTCCCACTTGTTCTGTGCCGATGCAGGAGCTTGCGTTGCTGTCACGTTTGTTCAGGACAACTACCCAGGAGAGCAGACCTGGAGTTTGACGGCCGACGGCACGGAGGTGCTTGGCGCGGGCTTGGATGGATCGTCAGCCACGTATTACGCGGGAGGTTGTGTCCTGGGTTGTGACGACGAGACTGCTTGTAACTACAACGCCGAAGCCAACGTGAATGATGGAAGTTGTGAATTTGCTCCAGAGTACTATGAGTGTGACGGAGAGACTTGCATCAACGACGCGAATGGCAATGGCGTGTGCGATGAACTCGAAGTATACGGCTGTGTTGTTCCGACCGCTTGTAACTATGAGCCCAACGCGACGCAGTTGGTGCCTTGCGTGTATCCTGACCCAGGATACAACTGTGACGGTACATGCATCAGTGATACCGATGCCGATGGTACTTGTGATGCCAATGAAATTGTGGGTTGTCAAGACAGCACAGCTTGCAACTACGATGCGTCAGCCACTGATGAAGGAGCTTGTGATTATGACTCTTGTCTCGGCTGCACGGACGCAGATGCTTGCAACTATGATGACACCGCCACCCAAGACGATGGCACATGCGATTTCTGCTCTTGCGCCAACAACGCATCTGGAGGTGTCAATGGCTTCAACTTGTCTGTAGAAACGCATGCAGAGAATGGAATTCCCGGGTTGACCACATACCGCGTGTATGTGACGACGCCTAATGCGGATGATTTTGTCTCTGCCATCGCTGGCGATTTGAACGTTGCATCGTACTTGCGCACGAGCACGTCCTTCTATCAGAATCCGTTAGGAGGTTTGACAGCAGGGGCGATTAATCCCTTGTTCTTCGGGGCATTCCCAGATATCCAGTTTGATAGCTGGTTGACCATCGGAATTGAACAAGCTCCTGTGCCAGGAGATGGCACAGCTGATGTGACCATTGCTCAAGCGGCTGGGGACACGTGGCCTCAGGACTTCGAAGCTGGTGGCAACCTCGAATTGAACTCTTTCTTTGGTGGGTCTTGGTTCACCACGAACCTTACTAGCAATGGTGTGGCGGGGGATGATTTGAGGGTTCTTGTTGCGCAGTTGACCACGGATGGAACATTGACCGGTCAATTGTTTGTTCAGGTCTTCCCACTCGGAGTGGGTGCTAATGCCGAATATTTGACTTTGACATTTGGCAGCAGCACCTGTGGTTGCACTGATGCTTCGGCTTGCAATTACAACGATGGTGCAATCTATGACGACGGTTCTTGCTTCTACGTGGGCATCTACGACTGCGATGCAACTTGTGTGAATGATGCCGACCAAGATGGTGTGTGTGATGAGTTGGAAATTGTGGGTTGCTACGATAGCGAGGCTTGCAACTACAACCCTGATGCCACGGACGAAGGGGCTTGTGAATACGTCGAGCCTACCTTGTTGCCGAGCGAGGGTGGATGCGGATTGTTCTTCAGTGGTTATGCTGAAGGATCGAGCAACAACAAGTTCATGGAGATTTACAACCCAACGGATGCAGACATTGATTTGTCAGGGTATGCTTTCCCCAACGTGAGCAATGCCCCAGACAATGGTGCTGGCAACTACGACTTCTGGAACACGTTCCCTGAGGGAGCCATGATTGCCGCTGGAGATGTCTACGTCATTGCCCATGGTTCTGCTAATCCATCCATTTTGGCTGAAGCAGACATGACCTTTAACTTCTTGTCCAACGGTGATGATGGATTCATGCTCGTTCAGGGTGATGAAGCCAATTACATCATGATTGACGCCATCGGAGATTTCAATGGTGATCCAGGTTCCGGATGGGACGTTGCTGGTGTGACCAACGGAACAGCCAACCACAGTTTGATTCGCAAGAGCCACATCACCTCCGGCAATGGAGGAGATTGGATTGGTTCTGCTGGAACGGATGCTGAAAACAGCGAGTGGATTGTGCTGAATCAAGACGACTGGACAGGTGTCGGAAGCCATGAATTCACGGGAGACTGCGCAGCAGGAAACTACGCTGTGATCTATGACTGTGATGGTGTTTGCTTGAATGACAGCGATGAAGATGGCGTTTGTGATGAGATTGAAATTGATGGTTGCATGGACAGTGGTGCTTGCAACTACGATTTGCTGGCCACGGATGAAGATGGTTCTTGCGAGTACCTGACTTGCGCTGGTTGTACGGATTCTGTGGGATGTAACTACGACTCATCAGCCACCATTGAAGATGGGTCTTGCACCTATCCCGATCTTTTCTACGACTGTGATGGCAACTGTGTGAACGACCTCAACATCAACGGCATTTGTGATGAGCTCGAAGTGTTGGGTTGCACGTATTCAGCAGCCTGCAACTACGACATGGATGCCAACGTGGACGATGGCCAGTGTGATTTCTCTTGCCTGTTGACGGGCTGCACTGACAGCGCTGCAGACAATTATGACGCTGCTGCAACTGTGGACGACGGCAACTGTTTCTACGTGGGATGTTTGGATACCAACGCCCTGAATTTTGACAGTGGAGCCAACTTCCCAGGCAACTGTGAGTACTGCGAAGGTGACTTCAACTACGATGGAGAAGTGGACGTCAATGACCTCTTGGACTTCTTCCAGCTGTGGGGCAACACCTGCGACTGAGGATCTTCGCCTGATTGATCAAAAATGGAATGGGTCACCTTCGGGTGGCCCGTTCTTATTTTTGGCCCATGAGTGGAAGCGATGATACCAGAAGGGAGCAGCTGAGGAGGCAGCTCAATGAAACGCATGAATGGCCTTGTGTGTTCAAGTTCAAATTCATCGTGCCTACCAAGCCCGAGAACGAGGCAGCCCTCCGGGCCATTTTTGGAAGGGAAGCGAACTTTGTGATTCGGAATTCATCCAAAGGGAATTACCGGGCTGTGACAGTGGATGAGGTTGTCAAAGGGCCTGATGACATTTTTGCCCGTTACGAAGCGGCATCGACCATTCCTGGCATTGTGTCTTTGTGATGGAAGCAGGTGAATTCATGGAGACGCTGCAATGGACCCTTTTGATCGGTTTGGTAGGCATGCTGATTTACGTGCTTTGGCATCGAATGAAGGTTTCTTTTCAAGCGGATCGCGCTCCGATTGTTTGGGCAGATTGGGAGGGAGAGGCCGTGGAAGACGATGGACAGGAGATGATTGTCCGAGTTGTGGTGAACCGCGCGTGCCAAGTCAACCTTTCCCTTCGAAGCGCAGATGGAGATGTGCTCGAGCAGCACACCAGTGATTTGTCACAAGGTTCTCATGTGTTGACCTTCCCCGTTCCTGCTTCTCGGGGCTGTTGGCTGCGGCTCCAATGCCCGGGACATGTGACGGAGCGCAGGGTGGAATTCTCGCGGGATCGGGACGGATTGGATGAGAATGACCACCCTTCGACGCCAGCGCAATGAATGCATTGAGCAGCCTCCAACCAAGAAGAGTCACGAACCCAACTTCACTACATGCGGTCCGGCAATTCAATGCCTAGCATGTGCATGCCGTGGGTCACGGTCGATGCCGTCAGCGCACACAACGCGAGTCGCATGGAACGGATGTCAGGGTTTTCCTCCTTGGAGATCGGGTGGTCCTGATAAAAGGATGAAAACACTTTGATCAAATCGTAGCAGTGATTTGCAATGTGGGAAGGGTCGTAAGCCTCTGCAGCCTCGAGAACAATGTCAGGAAAGGAAATCACCCCCCAAGCCAACTGCCTTTCAAGGGAGTCCATGTGGATGGTGTCGGACCAGGTCAAGGAGGACAAGTCCACCTCTAGGCTGCGAAGGATACTCTTGCAACGAACGACGTTGAACTGGATGAATGGCGCCGTATTTCCGAAGAAATCGATGCTGCTCTTGGGGTCAAACATCATGGATTTTCCGGGGGACACTTTCAACAGGAAATACTTCAACGCTCCGTGGCCCACCTGACGCGCCAATTCCTCTTTTTCCTGTTCAGAAAAATCGGCGGTTTTTCCGAGCTCATCGGAGATGTCTCGGGCCGTAGATCTCATTTCCAACAGCAGATCATCGGCATCGACAACCGTCCCTTCACGGGACTTCATTTTGCCCTCAGGAAGTTCCACCATGCCGTAGCTCAAGTGGTGGTTTCTGTCTGCCTGTGCAAACCCGAGTTTTGCGAGAACGAGGAACAACACTTTGAAGTGATACTCCTGCTCATTTCCGACAGTGTAAATCTGCCGGTCCAGTCCGGGATAATCTTCAAACCGAAGGATGGCAGTCCCAATGTCTTGGGTCATGTACACTGCAGTTCCGTCGCCACGCAGCAGAAGCTTTTGGTCCAATCCATCCTCGGTCAAATCCACCCACACCGAACCATCCTCTTTCGAGTGGAACACCCCTTTGGCCAGCCCTTCTTCAACATACTTTTTTCCAAGCAAGTAGGTGTCTGATTCGTAGTAGAGTTTGTCAAACGTCACACCCATGGCACGGTACGTTTCTTCAAACCCATCATACACCCATCCATTCATGGTTCGCCACAAATCGACCACCTCAGAATCGCCTTCTTCCCAACGTTGCAGCATGGCGCGTGCCTCCCGGAGGATCGGGCTTTGGGCTTCAGCATCTTGTGTAGAGAGACCCTGAGACGTCAATTCCAACACCTCGTGTTTGTGTTGCTTGTCAAACGCAACGTAGTACTTCCCAACGAGTTTGTCACCTTTGAGGCCGGAGGATTCAGGGGTCTCTCCATTGCCCATCTTCAGCCAAGCCACCATGGACTTGCAGATGTGAATGCCTCGGTCGTTGATGATTTGAACCTTGACAACCTCATGCCCTGCAGCTTCCAAGATGTTGGCCACGCTGAAACCCAAAAAGTTGTTTCGCAAATGCCCCAAGTGCAGTGGTTTGTTGGTGTTTGGGGAACTGTATTCCACCATGACCTTGGACCGACTTCCAGGTTGGGCATGCCCCCAGGAAGGGGAGGCGAGGGCTTGCGTCAAGGACTCCTTCCAGCACGCGGTTGACAGGGTGAGGTTGAGGAATCCCTTGACTACATCAAACGAGTCAACCCAATCGCAGGACTCCACCAAGGCTTCGCCGAGCATTTGTGCTGCCACATGGGGTGGCTTCCCGGCCAAGCCGGCCAATGGAAATACGACCAACGTTCTGTCTCCCTCAAATTCTTGGCGTGTCGTTTGGATTTGAATTTGGGCGAGAGCAGGTCGCTTGTCAAACAAGCTTTCAAACGTGTCCAGAACTGCATCTGTCAATCGTTGGTCGATGGTGGTCATGCTTGAGTGTCTATTTGCAAAGGGAGATGAACCTCGGCCATCATGCAGCGCGCAGAGCCGCCACCGCACGTTTCGATGGTTCCAAGGGGAATGTGAACCAAGGTGCCAAACGCGGAGAGCGATTCGATTTGGGCAGACTCGAGGGAGTGATATGCCCGAGAACTCATGACAATCAGCGCTTGATTCGCCGTTCCGCACACTTCGAGCATGTTGCCTGCGAACGATTGAATCTGATCTTCGGAGAGTTCAATGACTGTCAGACCATCAGAGGTTAAACTTTCCCTCACCAGGTCCTGGTCGTCGGGATGATCCATGCAATCCAAACAAACGGCAGCCCACCCTGTGCCAATGGCCATCATGACATTGGTGTGGTAGATGGGTTTGCGCTCCGTTCCCACAGATTGAAAAGCTTCAAACACGATTCCTTCGAGGTTCATGGTCTCGCAGAATTGTTCGAAAGCGATGCGGTCTGTCCGCTCACTCAAAGCCGCATAGGCCTTGCCATGAATTCGGTCAATCACCACACTTCCCGTTCCTTCCAGAAAAGCTCCATGGGTTTCAAATTCAGTGAAGTCCACAACCTCTCGCACCGAAAAACCATGGTTGTGTTCCAGATCGTGCAGGATGTCTTCGCGACGTTCGGCCCGGCGATTGGGAGCGTACATTGGGTACAACCCAACGCGACCATCGCTGTGAAAACTCACCCAATTGTTGGGGAACAAGGAGTCGGGTGTGTCCGAAGATGGATCGTCCTCTATGACCATGACGTGGACGCCATGGGTCTCGAGTTGTTCCACCATGGCGTCAAATTCATCCACTGCCAGCTCGGCGGCGTGGTCGTGGTCGACATCCTTTTGGTAATGGTTGTTCGTGGCCGTTTCTTCGTTTTTCCGAAAGGATGATGGCCTCACCATCAAGATGTGCCTGGTGCTTTGTGATGTCATGCCTTGAATTGGGGTCAGGGTTCGCGGAACAGGGGAAGGGTCACACAACGGAGCAACCCCTCCATTTTGGACGTTTCAAACAAGGAGGTCACCGACACCTCATAGCCCCACACCTCGAGCTGGGCATTGACTTCCGAAAACTCCGGACACGACATCACGTGGTGAGGATCGGTGGAAATCAGGTTGCATTGCATGTGGTACATCTGATTGGCATCCACCTCGAAGAGACGGCCTTTGAAGTGGTCTTTGATCCACAAACGATCGGATTCTCGTTTCAATCCATTCAAGTGCACGATGGCATGGCCTTGAGACAATACGCTCAGGCAGCAATCGAGATGGAGGGCATTGATTCGAGGGTCGACGTCTGATTTGGTGAGTTCAAACCCTCGCACATTCCATGCTGGAAATTGATCCGCCAACCAATCGAGGCCTGCTTCATTGGTTCTGGCAGAGGTGAACGACTTGAAATCGTCGGGTTTGCTGTATCCAACCCACAATTCTCCATTCATGGGCATGACATCTCCGCCTTCAATGCGAGCACCCACGGGTGGTTGCAACACGAGATGGTCCGGAACCCCATCGAGGAGCGGAGCGATGCCTTCCCATTCCTCGGCACGATCAGAAATCATTCTTGTCATGACCAATCGATCGTCGATGACCACACCCACATCGCGGGCAAACACTTGATTCAGGTTCTCGATGTTTTGTGGACGAAGTACTTGAATGCCACGAGATTCCAGGATGTGAACGAGGCCTTCCAATTCGTCGGACACGTCTTCTTCTCGCGGAAAAGTGCCAGCCACCAAGTGCTCCTTGGATTTGGGATCATAGGCTTCCTCCATGGTTGGTTCAGGACCCATCGAGGCGCCTGTGCCCACCACCACTTGCCTCAGCGGAGACCATTCGTTGATCGCGTGGAGTTTCACGGTTATTCAGGCTTGTCGAAATGTTCGCGCTTGTGACGCAGCAAATACAATTTCGTTTCTGGATCCATGATTTGGTTGGCAAAAGGGGCTCGGTCAAACACACTCGGAATGAACGTGCAATAGGTGCTGTCTTTGGCCCAAAGTGCATACATGAAGGTAGGGGCATTGACCTCCCATTGTCGGATGCGTGAGGTGTCGGGTCCCGCGATTTGGTCGAATTCGTGATACATCAATGCATCCTTGCCATATTGATCCTGCAGCGACAATTTCATGCCCTCGGGGTTGCCCTCAAAATTGTCGAAGAAGTCCAAAAAGAAATTCAGGTCGATTCCCATCAGCGCCACGTGCTGCTTTTCCTCTTCAAGCCAAGGACTCATGTACCTCAGATGCACACCACCCGTTCTGTTTCTCAAGCCGGCGAAAAACCACTTTTCCATCATGGCTCGTTGTTCAGACATCATCACCGTGTCGAGGTACATGTGGTTGGGGAAGCGGTGAAAGAGACCATCCCAATTCCCTATGTTTTGATCGTGGAAGTAGCTCTGAAGTTCGTCAAGCACGAGGTCCAAAGAGTCAGGGTCCATGAAATTGACCAGCCCGACGTTGTCTTTGGTGACTTTCAGGGGGTCCAATTCAGGATGGGTGGCCAAATCTGGGACGCGCAACGACGGTGTGTTCAAACCTGAAGGGGAGGTCGTCCCAGGGAGGTCTGGCGTGTCATCACATCCAACCCAAATCATCGTCATCCCTGAGAAGAGGGCCATCGTCGCCAAGAACTTCGCGTGCTTCATGGCTTCAAAGATAATGTCAACGCCCTCCTCAAGGGTGGGTGTCAATTCAGGTACACCCCATCCTCATCTCGCGATTGTTGGTTGACAATCATGCGGGTCATTTCCAAGCTGTCGAGGAGCATCGACTGCATGTCGTGTAGGGTGCTTTGGGCGAGAATTTCAGCCTTTTGCAAGGCCGTGATTCCCAAGTGTTGGACCACGCGAACAAGTCCTTGGTTTTCCATGTGACGCGTGTTGAGTCCCTGTTTCTTCATGTCCAAGATCAAAGCGTGCAAAGCCTTCGTGCAGGCATCTCCGAGTTCCCATGACCCCCAATCTTCCACCCGATGAACGTTTCCTTGGGGGTACCCCGTGGGGGCTTCCCCCGGAATCAATTCTTCAAGTCTGAACAACGACGTGGCTGCGACCACGACATCTCTGGAGCCGTCCGGGTTTTTGGATTTGACGGTGATCAAACGCATCACCGAACCCACTCGATACATGCTTGAGGCATCGGTATAAGGAATGCCAAATTCCTCCAGTTGGTTGTGTTCGAGTTCGTCAAACATTGCTTGGAAGCGTGGCTCAAAGACGTGCAGTCCAATCATCTCTCCAGGCATGGGAAACACAGAAAGTGGGAACAAGGGCATGTTGGACATACCCGATGGTACGAAGTTGTGCGGAGAAGCGCAGTGACAAAGGGCATCAAACCCCACGCGGTGGGATGATGTGCCCATTCAGGGTCATGGTGTCACACTGGCTCCGATGTATGCTCGCTCTCCGTGCGGATACATGCCTTCGAGCAACACGCCTTGTTGTCCTTCTTGCTGAGCTTGTTTCACGGCATGGATCAAGTCGTCCATGGTGGACACGGGACTCCCGTTGATCCTGAGCAAAATGAAGCCCCGCCGAATGCCACCACGCATCAGTTCTCCAGGGGACAGGACCTCCAATTTCAAGCCTCCTCGGATGTCGAGTTTGTGACGTTCTGATTCGGTGATTGGGGACCATCGGCATCCCCAAGACTCCCACAACCGCTCGAGGTTTGGGGTGGTGGACAAAGGGTGAACAGTCCCCGATTCGGATGGGGGGGATGAAGCCAATTCCTTGGCACTTGCCACCCCTTCTCGGTTGCGCAACTCAACGCGTTGCGTGATTCGTTGGGAATTCCGCAACACGGTGACACTCACCACGTCCCCGGGTCGATGCTTGGACAGCTGTTCCTGAAGTGAGGGAAAAGTGCTTGTGGGAATGCCGTTGACAGCGAGAATGTCATCACCAGGTTTCAAACCGGCGGCCTCAGCTCCACCTCCTCGCGTGGTCGAGGCAATGCGCACGACGTGTGGAAGCGGCTCCACTTGAATGCCCAAATACGCGCGTTGAACGCGTCCAAACTCTCGCAAATCCCGCACCACTTTTTGTACGATGGAAGAAGGAATGGCAAACGAATAGCCAGCATACGACCCGGTTCGAGAGGCGATGGCGGTGTTGATCCCGATGAGTTCACCGCTCAGATTCACCAAAGCGCCTCCACTGTTGCCGGGGTTGACGGCTGCATCGGTTTGGATGAAACTTTCCACGGGATACACATCGCGGCTGGCATCGGGCTCGAGCAATCGGATGGTTCTGCCTTTGGCACTGACGATGCCCGCAGTGACCGTGGACGTCAAATTCAGGGGGTTGCCAACGGCTAGCACCCATTCGCCGACTTGCAACGCATCTGAATTTCCGAAAGCCAGTGTTTTCAGTTCGCCGCGAGGTTGAATTTGAAGCACCGCCAAATCCGTGCTGGGATCGCTCCCGAGCAACGTGGCCTCGTGGGCTTCGCCATTGGAGGTGCTCACAACGACGCGGTCTGCACCTTCGATGACATGGTGGTTGGTGACAATCAAACCTTTGGAATCTACGATGACCCCGCTGCCGGATCCTTCCGCCACCCTTCCTTGAGCCATCCCGAGCATGGACAACCACGGATTGCTGAGGTCAGCGATGAGCGAGGCCGTTTGGACGTGCACAACGGCATCAATGGATTCGTTGGCTGCCAACACGAAGTCATTGGCATCGGAAGATGTGGACGAGTTGGGTGAAGCCATCCAAGGGGAGGAGGGCGTTGGTGTGGTCCAAACCGCCGGGTGAATGTCTTTGGAGGGGTTGTTCCAAGCCCAAAATCCCGCAGCACCAGCGATGCACCCGGACGACCAAAACACAAGACGCCAGACCCAAGAAGACGTGGTTGAAGTCATGATTCAAAACAGATTGTCGAAGTAAATCAACGACAAATCTATTGGAGGGTCAATCGCTGGGATGTCAAGAAAACCTAATGCCTTAGGCTTTTCGTTTTTCTTGGCTTGATGTCAAGCCAATCTCCTCCAGTCTTTGGGCCAGATAGGCTCCTGCAGTGATGGGAGGGTCGATGGGTGACTGGCCTTCTTCCACACATTGCGGGAGGGCTTCCAAGCTCATACCCGGGCGGGGATGACAGAAAAAGGGCATGCTGAATCGGGGAGAGCCCCACAACTCTCGCGGTGGGTTCACAACGCGATGGGTGGTGGACTTCAATTGATGGTTGGTCAACCGTTGAAGCATGTCGCCCACGTTCACCACCAAATGCTCGGGAAGTGCCGTGACTGCGGTCCATTCACCTTCTTTGTCCATCACTTCCAATCCAGATGCAGAGGCGCCGACAAGCAAGGTGATGAGGTTGATGTCTTCGTGTTGGCCAGAGCGCACGCCCGATTGAGGCTCCGTGGTGATGGGCGGATAATGAATCAGCCGCAGGATGCTGTTTCCACCTGGCACATGGGGCTCGAAGTACATCTCATCCAGCCCAAGGTGCAATGCAATGGCGCGGAGCATCTGGCACCCCACAGATTCAAGGGCCTTGAACAGTTCGTTCGACTTGCCCTCGAGCTCAGGAGTTTCATTGACGAAAACGTTGGGTGGATAATCGGCGGGTGCGCTGTTGGGTGGAATGTCGGTTTGGCCAACTTGCCAGAATTCCTTCAAATCAGCCGCCTTGGAGTCCTTGGCGTGTTCAGTCCCAAACTTTACGTAACCTCGCTGACGGGAATGCTCGGGGCGCTCGTATTCCAGTTTGGCCTCCACGGGCAGCCCAAAAAACGACTGGGCACTTTCGTACATGCTCGCAATCAAAGATGGGGGGACGCCATGGCCCGAAATGGCCACAAAGCCAACCTCGCGATAGGCAGCACCCAAATCATTGACAAATCGCTGTCGATCCGAGGCCTGTCCTTCGGTGAAGTCCGCAAGATTCAACGTGGGTATGCCTGCGACAAAATCGAGATGGGCGACAGAAGGGGCTGGATGTTTCATCAGGGGGTGAGTTGGGAATGTGTAGGAAGCAAGTTTCACTCGAGACAGCGCGCAACCCTGTCTTCAAGGATTAAATTTCACAGGCCAAACAGCCGTTCAGGGTCTGAATATCGCACATTCATCTTGAGCTTCATCGCACAGAAGTCAGGATGTCGTCAAGGCCATGGTTATGGGCTTCCCATGAGAATTGGTTTTGGATGGCTGTTCGGGCTTGTGAGGCCATGGCATTGGCCTTGTCAGGGTTGGCCAAAATGTCGTCGATGGCGCTGGCAAAAGACTGGGCGTCACTGCAAATGACAGCGTGGTTGTGTGCCGGGATGCCTAGGGGTGTAAAGGCGTGGGGGGAAAGCACGCACGGTACGTTCGAGGCCATGGCCTCAAGAACTTTGTTTTGAAGCCCAGTCCCCATGCGCAAGGGGGCCACAAACACGTGAGCAGCGCGGTATTCTTCAGCGATGTCGTCCACCCATCCCGTCACCGTCACACGGGGGCTGGCGAGGGCCTGAACGCGCGGCTTGGGTTCTGCACCCGCCAACACGAGGCGCACAACGGGAGTGTTGACAAGCGGCAAGATGTCTTGGGCCAAATGAATGGCGGCGTCGACATTGGGGGGGTAGGACATGTTGCCCGTGAATAGAATCACGTGGTCTGAAGAGAGGGTTCTGGTACGCGGGGTAAAAGCCCGTAAGTCCACCCCATTCGGCACCACGTGAATGTTGTCGCGTTCCCTGTGTGGAATCAACAAACGATCGTTGCCGGAAATGATTGTCGTTGCATCGAAATAGTCCATCATCCGGGACTCGTAGGCAGCCAAGCGGTTTCCTTCAAGCCATGTCATCCAGCGCAAAGGTGTGCGCCACACACCGCGTTGCTGATGGCTCCGGCGATGCATGCCTGCGCTGAAGGCATCCATGTAATCGAGCACTTTGGGAAGATGATGAAGAGTCCGAACGTACTCTGCGCATCGCACCAATTGGCAATACACAACATCGGGCTGGCACCCTTCGATGATGGCATGGACTTGACGAATGCCTCGAGGATCCGTGAACCATGTGACCTGAAATGGCTGGGCTGAAAGCCAAGCCCATGCCATGCGCCAGAGTCGCGCAACAAGAGACAGTTGGATCACATGCAAGGCGTCGACGAGGGGTGTCAGCGCATCTCGTTGATCGTTGGAGAGCGGTTTGTCTGACAGACAGCACAGCACGACTTGGTGACGTTGCCCCAAGGTTTGAAGTTGGTGGTACAGGCGGAGTTTGTCCCCTTTTTCAAGGGGGAAGGGGATGCGAGAAGTGATCACAAAGAGTTTCATGCATCAACGAGCGAGTCCAATAACGTCGTCAACTGTCGCGCCCGAGCGGTATGGTCCAAATGTTCCAAGGCCCAATCCCGTCCTCGAACGCCAAGTTTCACTGCGAAATCAGGGTCTTGGAGAAGCTTGCAAACATGGGCTGTCATCTCTTCAGCATTGTCTCCAACCATGACCTGTTCACCGTGGGTTAACTCGAGGCCTTCCATGCCCTTGGTGGTCGTCACGATTGGGCGACCTGCCGCCAATGCTTCGGCGAGCTTGATGCGCATGCCGGATCCTGCATGCAGGGGAACCACAACAACGCAAGGGGTGTCATAGGTGCTTCGGGCGTCTTCCACCTCGCCAACCACATTCAGGCCCTTGTTGGCATCACTGACCCAGGATTCGGGCATGTTGCGGCCTGCCAATGTCAATTCGACTTCCGGCATGTGGGTGCGAATGCGTGGCCAAACATCCTCCACGAACCAGCCCACACCCTGAATGTTGGGAGCCCAGTCCATAGCCCCTAGGTGCAACACGTGATTGGGCGGAGTGCCCATGGATTGGTGAGGACATTGTTGAACGTCCAGTCCGAATGGGATGGTGACCACGCGACTCCCGCCGTCACGAGAGGGCTCGTGGTCTCGAAACCACAGCGTGTCGACCTGACTGATGGTGGCGACAGCATCCACTTGCCGAAGGACCCCGAGCTCGGCTTTGCGAAGTTTGCGCTGGAACAACTGGAGAAGCCATTTTTTGGGCCCCTTCATCTCATTTGTCACATCCTCCCAAATGCGATGCTCCACGTTGTGCGCTCGCAACACAATGTCTGCATCCGTCAGGCGTCGAATGGCCGGGATGTACGAAGACATGAAGAGCGATTCAAGCACAATGACGTCGAAGTACTCCGTTCTCATGATTCGTTCGATGACACGCTCCATGCGCGGCACGTGAAATCGACTGAGGTGGTAGCTTTCTCCGGTAATCACGTGGCTTGCGGCATCCCGAAGGTTGAGTTCTGTGTCGGCAAACACAGCTTCGATGCCAGTGTTGCTGACATAAGTCTCATCGAGCGTTTCCACGCGGAAGGGGTGTTTGTGGGTGTGAAGACACACCACTTTGACCTCGTGATTCTCAGACAACAAGCCCGTTGTCAAGCTGTCCATGGCCAAGCAACCGCCATCCACCGAGGGGCGGGGAGGTTTGTGACAGAGTTGCATGATGCGCAAAGGGGTGGTAGACATGTCAGAAGTCGTCGAGGCCAAATGCAGGGTGAAGTTACTTCGTCCTGAAAGAACGAAGCCATTGTCCTTCCTTCATTGCATGACGGTACATCAGGGCAGCCACAGGAGCGAGCACCAAGGTGCTCAGCCACATGCCGATGCCAGGGTTTAATTGGCCGGCCTTGACCATTTGTTCACCCAACATGGAAAGGATGTAATAAAACATGAACATGCCGAGCGCGAGGACGGTGGGAAGCCCCAACCCCCCACGACCAATCAATGCGCCAAGCGAGGCTCCGATCACAAAGAGGACCAGGCACGACAGGGCCAGGATGTACTTCCGGTGCCACTCAATGTCGTGTCTTGCTTGTCTCATGCGTTTGCCATCGATGTGGGTCATGGCATGTTCAATGGCTCGAATGTGGTTGCGACAGCGCTCTTTGGCCTTGTCAAAAAGGCGTCCCCGAGTCACAGGATCGTGTCTGGCAAACCATGGGGATTGAGCCGATGCTTGCGAATGGCTGGCCGCTTGTCGATACCAACCTGTGGTATCCGACAGCCATGTGACATTTCGTTCTCCATATTCCCCTAATGCCACCCGTTCAGCAGCCATGGATCCTTGCAAGCTGTCACTGACATATGCCAATTCTTTCAGCGTCATCATCTCGTAAGACCTGCGAAACAAGTCCTCATTGGCCATGGAGAAATCGAGGCTGTGCAGTGGAATTCGAAGGGTTTGACGGGAAAAGGAACTGCTGATGTGTGGGTGGACACGTTGTTTGCGCTGGGCTTGACTCTCCTGATGCTCCTCGTGGCTCACTCCGTCTTCGAGGGTTAGAATCAGTTGTCCATCACGTTGTTTCATGTTTCCTCGAGCCGCTTTTAAGACCAAAATGCTCTGGCCAGTCGCATCACGGTGGTCGTGAATCAGAATGTCTTCCAAGGAACCATCGGGGTGCTTGGTGCCTACACGGATGGCAAACCCTTCAATGCCGTTGTAGAATACACCCTCCCGTATGTTCAGGGCGGGCTTTTGTTTGGTCACAGAATACAACAAAGCCCTGAACTGGATGTTGGCAGCCGGCCATCCCTTGTTGCTGAACCAAAGTGCCCCACTTGACACGATGACCATGGTCACCACCAAGGGGCGAAGGATGCGGTTCAAAGACATTCCCGAAGCCTTGAGAGCCGTCAGTTCAGACCGCTCAGAGAGGTTGCCCAAGGCCATGATGGATGCCACCAACACGGCCAATGGAAGGGCGAGGTTGACCAAGCGTGCAGATGCATACACCATCAGCTTGAACACAATCCAAGCATCGAGCCCCTTGCCAATCAGCTCGTCGGCATACAACCACAGAAATTGCATGTCCAGAATGAACAGGGCCACTGGAAAAGTGACAGCGAAGGGCCCGAGGAAGGAGCGCAACATGAGTCTGGAGATCCTCACCATGCAAAGATACTCTCGGAAAGTCCTGTACCTTGGACGCGATTTCTCCCCGAGACGGAGCGAGAACAAACCTGTTGAATGCGATTCAAAATCACCATCATGCGCATCATGCCATCCAATGTTTTCGGCTGGGTCCTAGGGGCTACAGTCGCCTTGGCCGGGTTGACCGGCTGTGGAGGGGCGCCACAAGCTCCTCACGAAGATTCCAACGTTGAACATGCGGACGAATTTGTTTGGAAAACGGAGCAATTCGCGGACCTGAAAATCATCCGATATCAAATTCCCGGATGGGACCAGCTTTCCCCCAATCAGCAGGCACTTGTGTATTGCTTGAACATGGCGGGATTGAGTGGGCGAGACATCATGTACGACCAAAACAACCGGTACAATCTTAGGATTCGTCGTTTGCTCGAGGGCATTTACCTCGGCTACGATGGGGACCGCACCACGGAGAATTGGGAGGCATTTGAGGTGTATCTCAAGCGTATATGGTTTTCCAACGGCATCCACCATCACTACGCAAACACGAAGTTGCAGCCGGGATTTGATGAGGCCTACTTGGATGAGTTGTTGGCAGCCACAGGACTTTCGTTGGACGACGAAGTGCGCGCTGTGATGATGGATCCATCGGTGGAGTCCAAAAAGGTCGAACAAGACGGCAGCAAAGGGCTCGTTGAAAATTCAGCCGTGAATTTTTATGCCCCCGATGTGACAACGGCCGAGGCCAAGGCATACTTCGAGTCCATCATTGATCGCGGGGATCGAAGCCCTGTGGAATATGGTTTGAATTCTCGTTTGGAAAAAAACGAGGCAGGGGAAGTGTTCGAGAATGTCTACAAATTGGGAGGACTCTACGGAGAAGCCATTGCAGAAATCATCAAGTGGTTGAATGAGGCTGTTCAATACGCTGAGAATGACAAGCAGGCAGCGGCGCTTCGCAACTTGATTGCGTACTACGAAACAGGCGATCTCGAAAAGTGGAGTCTTTACAACATCAATTGGGTTCAGGACACGGAAGGAGATGTCGATTACATCAACGGTTTTGTGGAGGTGTACAACGACCCATTGGGATACACGGGGAGCTATGAGACCATCGTTGAAATCAAGGACTTTGACGCGAGTGCGCGCATGGCCACGTTGATGGACAACGCACAGTGGTTTGAGGACCACATGCCATTCATGGATGCGCACAAGAAGAGCGAAGTCGTGGGCATCACATACAACGTCGTGAATGTGGCGGGAGAGGCCGGAGATGCGTCTCCGAGCACCCCCATTGGTGTGAATCTCCCCAACAGCAACTGGATCCGCCAAGTTCATGGTTCGAAGTCTGTGTCCCTCGGGAACATTGTCAATGCGTACGACCAAGCTGCGGGCAGTGGCGTCCTCGAGGAGTTTGTCCATGATGACGAAGAATTGACGAGGGTGAAAGCGCATAGCGAGCTTGCAGGCAAGCTTCATACGGCCATGCACGAGGTCATTGGCCATGCTTCAGGTCAGCTTGAGGAAGGGGTTGGGACACCCAAGGAGACCATCGCCGAATACAGCTCCACCCTTGAAGAGGGCCGTGCGGATTTGGTGGCGCTGTACTTTCTGATGGATCCGTACATGGTGGAGTTGGGACTGATGGAGAGCTTGGAAGTGGGCAAGGCGGAATACGACAGTTATTTGCGGAACGGCATGCTGACCCAGCTTCAACGTTTGGAATTCGGGGCGGACATTGAAGAGGCCCACATGCGCAACCGCGCATGGGTGAGCCATTGGTGTTTTGAGAAAGGCCAGGCCGCGGGCGTGGTGAACAAGGTGGTTCGGGATGGCAAGACCTACATTGACATTCAGGATTACGAAGCGCTTCGTGGGCTGTTTGGCGAGTTGCTGCGAGAGGTCCAGCGCATCAAGTCTCAGGGAGATTACGAGGCGGCCAAGGCTTTGGTCGAAGGGTATGGTGTCAAGGTCAACCCCGAGGAGCATCGCGAAATTTTGGACCGCGTGGCCGTGTTGGGCGTGGCTCCTTATGGTGGCTTCATCAACCCAGAAATGGTTGCCACCCGGGATGAGTCTGGGAACATTTCCTCAGTGGAGGTGACGTACCCCGATGAATTCACAGGGCAGATGCTTCGGTACAGCGAGAAGTTCAGCTTTTTGCCGGATGTGAACTGAGTCTGAATTTTGAGATTTCTCAAGGATGGACCCCGTCGTGCAACTGCATGGCGGGGTTCTTTGTTGTTCATTTGCAAAACCAAAACCCTCCGAGACATGAATCGCTTTTCGATTGGCCTTCCACGCGTTTCTTCCCTGCCAGTGTTTGTTGCGCTTGCGACGGGAGCATGGGCCCAAGTTCCTTGTGAGAATGGATCCGCCGATGGCTATCCCTGCCATGGGTTGGATTTGCTTTCGGTGAGAACGATAGAAGACCTTGGAGGTGGAGCCAACGGCAACGACTGTTGGGGTTGGGTCGATTCTTCAAGTGGCCGTGAATTCTTGTTGGTGGGCCGGTCCAATGGGCTGTCCATTGTGGAAGTCACGGACCCTGTGAATCCCAACTTTCTGGCGGAGGTGCCTACAGCGACGGTGCAAAGTTTGTGGCGAGACATCAAGGTGTTTGATGACCATGCTTTTGTGGTCAGCGAGGCCGCGGGACATGGCATGCAAGTCATCGACCTGACCCAGGTGTTGGACATCACCGATGGCCCGGTGGAACTTGCCCCGGTCAGTCACTACCTCGGATTTGGGAACGCACACAACGTGGTGATCAACGAAGACACGGGGTTTGCCTTTGGTGTTGGGACCAACACGGCGGGTGGTGGATTGCATGCCGTGGACATCTCCGATCCAGGATCCCCTCAAGCGGCCGGGACTTTTGAAGGTGGGTACACCCACGATGCCCAAGTGGTTTCCTACGTCGGCCCCGACCTCGACCATGCAGGCAAGGAGGTCGCGTTTTGTTTCAATGGCAGTGGTGGCATCCGCATTGTGGACGTCACGGACAAAACTGACATGGTGGCCATTTCATCCTTGACCTATGCCCAATCTGCGTACACCCACCAAGGATGGGTCAGTGAAGACCATCGCTTTTTGTTCTTCAACGATGAATTGGATGAGCAGAGTTTTGGCAACGGCACCCGCACCTACATCTCGGACATCTCTGATCTTGACAATCCCTCTGTGCTTGGCTTCTATCAATCGCTAAACACAGCCATCGACCACAATTTGTACGTTCGAGGTGACAAGGTCTTTGCTTCCAATTACCTGAGTGGCTTGCGCGTTTCTCGCATTGCGCCTGATGGTAACCTCGAGCCATATGCATTCTTTGACACCAACCCGGAATCCGACGCGACGGCCTTTGACGGGACGTGGAGCAACTATCCTTATTTCCCTAGTGGAAACATCGGAATCACGGGTTTCACCCACGTATTCATGGTGAAAGATCCCAATTTTGAGCCGGAAGTGGATGGTGTTGGGGCAGAAGTGACGCCGATCGACATGCTGGAAGTCTATCCCAATCCCGCATCCAACACCATTCGCATCACGGGGTGGTCAGGCCAAGCCTCGATGCGCTTGGTGAACCTGATGGGGGAGGACGTTCAACATTGGCCATCCATGCCCTTGGGTAGCGGTCTGCAATTGGATTTTTCGAATGTTCCAGTGGGGGTCTACCTCTTGCAGGTGAATCCCGAGGATGGGGAGACCCAAACGCGTAGGGTGATCGTCAATCGTTGAGGATTGTGGCGTCGTTTGACGCATGAAGTGTATTCAGGCAATGGCTGCAGCGTCGGAGCTGAAGCTGTCCCATTGGGGTCAATCCTCGAGAAGCTCGTGCATGATTTCTCGGCAATCGTTGGGGTGGAGTGCGCGTCGCAGTTCGCCGTCCAAGGCCAAGCTGATGGTCCCGGTTTCCTCGCTCACCACCCAAACAAGCGCGTCGGTTACCTCGGACAAACCCAATGCAGCGCGGTGTCTCATTCCGAGTTCCACGGGCAGATGGTTGCTTTGACTGACTGGCAAGACGCAACGCACGCCGCGGATTCGGCCCACCGCAATGTACAGGCCTCCGTCATGCATGCTGCATTCCTTGTGGAAGATGGATTGGATGAGGGGAGCGTAGATGTCGGCCACCAGTTTGGTGTAGCTCTGGATGTGCAACGTCAGGTCCGATGAACGTTGGATGATGATCAACGCACCTTCCTTTCGACTGGCCAAATCGTCCAAGGCCCGAACCACCTCTTCGACAGGAATGGGGCGTTTGTTTTTGGTCTGTTTCTGTGGCAAGAGACTGACCAGCCAAGTGGGCGGCGCCTTGAGTGAGGCACGATCGCCAATCGAAAATAGGAATTGCCTCAGCTCTTGTTGAAACACAATGATGATGGCCAGTATGCCCACCCCGATGAATTGTCCGAGGATTTCTCCTAAGAATCTCATCCCGGCAAATGTCACAACTTTCCAAATCAAGTAAATCGCAAGCAACCCGAGAAAGACGGGAATCGCCGTTGTTCCCTTGGTAAGTCTGTAAAGCCAAAACACGATGATGGCCACCAGCGTCAAATCGAGGATTTGAACGCCCATGGCGATGAAGGGTTGCGCCGCGTCAATCAAATTGAGGAGAATCATGAGGCTTGGGAGGTTGTCATGGCTTGGTGAAGGAGAACGGCTTGACGTGCTTCCAAGACGTCGTGAACCCTCAGCACGTGAGCTCCTCGCTCCAAGGCCCAAGCGTGAAGGGCGGTGGTTCCGTTCAAGGCGTGTTCGCTGTCGACTTCAAGAACTCGCTGAATCATCGATTTTCGGCTGATTCCCACCAGGATGGGTGCACCAATTCGTTGAAATACTTCCAATTCTCGGAGCAAGGCGAAATTGTGGGCCACCGTTTTTCCAAATCCAAACCCGACGTCGACCATCACGTCTGAAATGCCCGCTTCCAGAGCAGCCTCCCGTTGGGAAGTGAGGTGGGTGAGGACGTTGGTCACGACGTCGTCATAGGTGGGGTTGTTCTGCATGGTTTCAGGTGTTCCCTGCATGTGCATCAGGATGTAGGGGAGACCTGCTTCGGCTACAACTGGCCACATGCGAAGATCCGCCTCTCCACCACTGACGTCGTTGATGATGTCTACGCCTGCATGAATGGCACGTGCAGCCACTGATGCATGGTAGGTGTCGACGCTTAAGGGTACATGGGGATGGTCCGAACGGATGGCGCGAAGAACGGGCTCAAGCCTGCGCCACTCTTCCTCGGCTCCGACTTGAGGTGCCCCTGGCCTTGTGGACTGCGCACCCACATCCAACGCATCGGCGCCCTGAGCGATCATGGTATCTGCAGTATGCATGGCGTGGTCTAGGTCAAGGTTCTTCCCACCATCGTGAAAAGAATCAGGTGTCACATTGACGATGCCCAACACCCAAGGTTGGTGAAAACTCACCAAGGAACCGCGTAGAGAAATCGAAGGAGACACCACCTGCATTGTAACTTGCCGCAAGTTAGCATGGAGACCCTCGACCAATACGACGAATGCCTCGCGGTTTGTGAGGATTTGTTCCAACGAAAGACCCAGGACTATGGAACGGCCTGGCGCATCCTACGTCCATCTTCACTCACCGACCAAATCTTCATCAAAGCCAACCGCATTCGCACCTTGCAACAAGTGGGGCAAGCGCAGGTGGATGAAGGCATTGAGGGCGAGTTTGTGGGCATTGTCAATTATTGCTTGATGGCGTTGGTTCAATTGGGACTGCCAGAGGATGCTCCTATGGAATTGACACCAGAAGAGGCCATTCGCTTGTATGGCCAAGCGAAGAATGCCACCCGTGATTTGATGATTCGCAAGAACCATGACTACGGAGAAGCGTGGCGCGACATGAGAATCAGCTCCCTCACTGACCTCATCCTGATGAAGGTGTTGCGCGTCAAACAAATCGAGGATAACGCGGGAAAAACGGTGGCCAGCGAGGGGGTTGAAGCCAATTACATGGACATGGCTAATTATGCTCTTTTTGCGTTGATATTGAGTGAATAAGATAATTCCGAATAATCAAATACTTGAATAGAATGAAGGCTTTGGATGCACTGACTGGGGTGTCTCGCATGCTCGTGGGAGCATTGTTCGTGGTCTCGGGGTTGATTAAATCCAACGATGCGCTCGGATTCATGTACAAGCTTGAAGAGTACTTCGAACCTGGGGCTTTGAACTTGGAGGCGTTGGATCCATGGGCCCTCGAATTGGCAGTTTTCGTTTGCCTTGCTGAGGTCTTGTTGGGAATTGCCATCTTGGTCGGAGCCCTGCCTCGTTTGACCTCCGTGTTGACGACGGTGATGATGGCCTTCTTCACTTGGCTCACCTGGTACACCGCCACTTGTGACCCGTTTGGATTCAAAACTTTGGTGGATGCGACGGGAGCCACCGTCGAAGTTGCCAACCAATGTGTGCTGGAATGTGGTTGCTTTGGCAATGCCATTCCGCTGACGCCACATCAGAGCTTTTTGAAGGATGTCGTGCTGTTGATTTTGGTGGCTCCCATTCTGTTGAGTGCCTTCTTGGGTCGCATCCAGTTGAACACCCCCCAGCAGTCCACGTTCCTGTACACAGGAGCCTTGGTGGTGACATACTTGTTCGCGGCGGTCATGTTGAATTGGCAGTTCCCTTTGTTGTACCTCGCGCTCAACCTCATCGCAGCTGAAGCAGTCAAGCGCCGCAGCTCGCATGCCCAGCGGGAATGGTTCATGGCCATCGCTGTGGTGATCGTCAGCGGCGCCGTGCAGTATTGGACCTTGGCGCACCTTCCCCTGAAGGACTATCGACCGTATGCCGTGGGCGAAAGCGTGATCGAGAACCGCATGACGGCTGAAGAATTGGGGAAGCCGGGGCCGCAGTTTGACAAGGAGATTCGGTTCTACAACCCTGAGACGGGGGCTGAAACGCTCGTCATGCAGTCACGGTTCATGGAGGAGAAGCTTTGGGACAAAACAAAGCACCCCGGAAAGACTTTCAACGAAACCTACCCCGAGGCGGACTGGGACAACGCCCGCGAGGTGAAAATCAAGGACGGTTACGAGCAACGGATTCTTGATTTTCAAATGGTCGATGCAGATGGAACGGATCAGGCCGACGAATTGCTCGGAGGTGATTCCCCCTTGTTGATTCAGGTGTCTAAAGATTTGGCCCACATGCCTACCAAGTGGCAGCGTCAGTTCAATGCCTTGGCCGATGCAGCTGGCGCGCGCGGCTGGGTGATGGTGGGCCTGACCAATGCCACGGCGGAGGATCACGCCGAATTTGTCGAATCTCAAGGTGCGATGTATCCGTTTCTGTCGTGTGACCAAACGGAATTGAAGATTGTCATTCGATCCAATCCGGGCTTGGTGTTGCTGAAAGATGGCATCGTCCTGGCCAAGTGGGCGGGTCGAGACGTTCCCTCGGTCGAGGAGGTGGCCGAGCTGATTCAACACACCCAGTGATCCATGGCACAGCTGCTTCGCCGTCTTGTTCAAAGTGCAGGCGTCCTGTGGGGCAGTTTGACGTTGGTGTTTCTCATTTTCTCGCAAGTTCCCGACCCGGCGCGGGCCATCGCAGGCCAAAATGAGCGTGCCGAGGCCGTGGCGGCCTTTCGCGCCACCCACGGTTTGGACTTGCCAGTGGTAGAGAGATACATTCAATTCATGGCAGGGTTGCTGCCTTGGGGCCCCACGGATTCGGGAGACTGGGGCTGGAAGATTCCGAGCCTTGGTAAAAGCTATTTGGGAGAGCGTCCCGTGGTGGAGGCCTTGGCGGAGGCTTTGCCGGCGACGATGTTGTTGGCTGTCACGGCCATGGGTTTGGCGCTTTGCGTTGGCATCGTCGTGGGCCTATGGCTCGCATGGATCGGAGAGGGACGTGTGGCGCGGTGGGTCATCGGTGGGGCTGCGCTCGGCATGAGCGCCCCGTCCTTTTTTGTGGCCCTCCTGGTGGCCTGGCTGCTGGGCCATGTGTGGCATGAGTACACGGGGCTTCCCGTCACGGGTGGATGGAGGGTGATTCATCCGTTTCAAGGCCCTCAGGTGGCTTGGAAGCATCTCATCCTGCCCGCGCTGACCTTGGGGGTGCGCCCTCTTTCAGTGGTCATCCAACTCACGCGCAATGCGGCCGCGGATGTGTTGAATGAATCATACATCCGCACCGCCCGGGCCAAAGGCGTGTCTGGTCCACGATTGATGTTCAAGCATGTCCTGCGCAATGCGATGAACCCCGTCATCACAGCCGCCAGTGGGTGGTTTGCCGGCATGTTGGCTGGGGCTGTTTTTGTCGAGTTTGTCTTTGGGTGGAATGGCATGGGGCTTCTGATGTTCAGGGCGTTGGAACAAGGGGACCTGCCGATGGTGATGGGGGGCGTGCTCGTCATTGCAACCACGTTTGTGCTTGTCAATGTGGTCGTGGATGCCATGTACGGTTGGCTCGATCCAAGGGTGAGATTGACCTGAGAATCCCGATGGATTTTGTGTGAGGCCTTTGCACCCTCGCCCCGTGTTTTGCGTCAGAATCGTTTAGACATGGCCGAGATCCGCAGGATTGGTTGGCACATCTTCGGATGCTCCTGCACTCTGGACTTCAGCTGTTTCGAGGCATGCGTCTTCCTGAATCCAGGCGGAAAGTTTTTCAGCGATGGTGTGGAAGTAGCGTTTGGTCTTGTAACTCGCGACCCACTCCACACCTCGGATGGCATTGGTCAAAAACAATTCGTCTGCCTGCAACAGTGCCTGTGGCGTAAGCGTGCATTCATAGACCTTCACATTGTGGGAGAGCGCCAGACGAATCACCACAGCGCGCATGACACCTGCTACGCATCCATCGGCCAAACTCGGTGTGTAGAGCACGCCATTGGAGACCACAAACAAATTGGAGCGGGATGATTCAATGATTTTTTGGTCTTGGTTGAGAATCAAAGCATCACCCCAACCCTTGAATTTTGCGTGTCGTGCGGCTTGAACATACACGTCGGCCGAGAGATTCTTGAACCGACTTGTGGGAGTGATGGGCTTCACCATGTCTTGGTAGATGTCCACATCCAATCCTTTGTCTGGAATTGCAAATCCGCACTCGCGCATCGGCTCCACGGTGGCCACCCATTCTACTTCGTCTGAGGTGGGCAGATACGCACCTTCGCCGGCTCGCCATGCCGTCAGTCGTATGCGGGCATCCCCGGAGAATCCCCAGGTTTTGGACCACTCCTGCAAGCTGGCGGACAGGGCCATTTCTTCGAGCGAAGGGTTGAAGTCAATCCCTCGGGTGGACAACGCGGCCTGAAGCCTACCCACATGCAAGGACAAAAAGGGGACCTTGCCTTGCGTCCAACGCATCGATTCGAAGCAACCATCGGCAAACAAAAAGGCCCTTGTCTCCATGGGTGCACCCACAGACTGCATGGATTGCACCTTGCCATTGTACAATACAGGACGACTTGGCATCATGGTTCGAAGATAGGGGGGGAGGGTTTACGCCTGAACGACGTCTGCAGCCTGGCGTGCTACGATGGAATTCACGGCGTCGAGCAGCGGGGCGTTCACCCCAATCAAGACGCCGCGCACGCCCAAGGGCGAGGCTGCATCGAGGTCGCGTTGCTTGTCGCCAACCATCCACGACCGCGCGGGATCGAGCCCGTGCTTGGCACATGCGCGTTCCACCATGAGGCTGCCGGGCTTGCGGCTCAGCGACTTGCCTGTCGAAGGGTGATGCGGGCTGTAGAAGATGTCGAGCAGGGGGGTGCCGTTTTTCTCGCATTCGGCGCGCAAAAACGCGTGAATCTCCGCCACGTCTTCGTGGGTGTACAGCCCCTTGGCCAGCCCGCCTTGGTTGGTGATGAGCACCACCTCAAACCCCGCTTCCCGCGCCACCCGGAGCCCTTCCATCACCGTAGGCAGAATCGTGAATTCGGAGAGGTTTTTCGTGTAGTCGCCTGGGTCGTGGTTGATCACGCCGTCGCGATCGAGGAAGAGGCAAGGTCGCAGGCTCATGGTGCGAAAGTACGCTTGCAGTGGGTCGGATTCGGGGATAAGTCGAAATGAAGTGAGACGTTGTTTTCAAGCTTTACTTGACGAGTGATGTTGATCGTTTCTGAAGACAAATAATCGACTAAAAATGAAATTGGATAGATAAATCCTTGTTATTCTAATCCTTAAATTGTATTCTTTTCAAGAATTTTTTCCTGCGCCATTTTGACGTTGACGATGTTCAAATTGATTCAACTAACCCAAAATTGTCATTCCGTCTGATCTAAACCCCAACCACATGAAACACTTTTTCACTTTGCTTTTCGCCGCTGCCGTGGGCTTATTTGCCACGACTTCGGCACTTGCCCAAACCGACTGCCCTTCGCCCTTCGGCGAGCCTGATGTCAATGGCTACAGCACCATCAATCCGGCCTATTTTGACACGGACGGGAGTGGCACTGTGGATGTGCCCGACCTGATGAATTTGTTGTCTGCGTACGGCGTTGTCGTGGCGCAACAAGCGTTTGCTTGCGGCGATGCTGTGAGCTACCAAGGCTACGACTACGCGACGGTTTTGATCGGCGACCAGTGCTGGTTTGCGGAGAACCTTCGGAGTGAGAACTACGAGAACGGCGACGCGATTCCCGCGGGTTTGAGCGACTCGGAATGGTCTTCCACC
>JAQBVN010000020.1 GCA_027622975.1 Bacteroidota bacterium
CGAGTGGACGTTGTCTGTCGTGCCTGAGTTGCTGGGCGACGGAATTCGGCTCTTCCCGGGCGGGCGTCCGCCGGTGGAATTGACCTGCTCCGGCGCGATGTCGTACAGCCGGGGTCTGGTCCAAATGCGTTACGTCAAGGCGCAGGGCTGACCTTCGTTCGCCCGCAAATTTCCACGCGTTGAACGCGTTGTCGTGAGGGAGCCGAGGGTCATCAAGCCCACGCAGACTCAGGGGTTTCATACCTCCGAATTCAGGCGTACTTTCGCGCCCTCATTCGAACCCCTGACTTTTGAGCCTCCTCCTCAACCTTCCTTTTTTGGAGCCATCGCCTACTGCGGCGGAGGCCCACGTGTTGGTTCCTTTGGCGCTGAGCTTGTTTGGGTTCCTTGGGTATTGGTGGGCGCATTACAGCCCGGCCATCCAAGCGTGGTTCGATGTGCGTTGGCCTGGAGACGACGGGAAGGTGAAGCGCGTGTTCACGCTCAAGCTTTGGGGATTCATCACGATGGGGGTCATCCCAGCCGCGGTGTTGCACTCCACGTTGGGTTGGTCGATGGCGGATTTGGGCGTGAAGTGGCCTGGATCTGTGTCCTTGGAGTTGTGGTTGTGGTGGGCTGCCTTGCTCGGGTCCACTGTCGTCCTGTCGATGGTGGCTGGGAAGGCGGGCGCCAAAAACTACCCCCAAATCCGAGCCAAAGAGTGGTCCTTGTCGACCATGGTGTGGAGTGGGGCGGGTTGGACGCTCTACCTGTCGGCCTACGAGTTCATGTTCCGTGGTTTCTTGATTTTTCCTGTGGCCTCAGCAATTGGGGTGTGGCCTGCCGTGGCCATCAGTACGTTGATTTACACTGTGACGCACTTCCACAAGGGGAAGGGAGAAACGCTTTGGTGTTTGCCTGTGGGCGTCATGACGTGCTGGATGACGCTGGAGACGGGAAGCCTGTTCCACACGGCTGTGGGGCACATTGTGGTGTCGTGGTTCAACATGGCGTACCGCGTCCGACGCAACCCCGACATGCAGTGGGTGGGGTGGCGCAAGCGTTGAGGTGGGCAAGGGGCAAGGTGACTTGGGTCACCGAGGTCGTGTCTTCATGACACTAGTTTGGCCTCGCTTCCGCACCCGAGCGGAACCTCAACACCTGATCTCATGAGCAAACATCACGACGTACTCATTGTTGGCGCCGGCACCGGCGGCATCATGACAGCGGCGCAACTCAAGTGCAAAAAACCTTCTCTCAACTTGGCCATCGTGGACCCCTCCAAGGACCACTATTACCAACCCGCTTGGACCCTCGTCGGGGCGGGCGCGTTTGACTTCAAAGCCACCCGCCGAGACATGGCGTCGGTCATCCCTCAAGGGGTGACCTGGATCCAAGATTTCGTCACCACCTTCGATCCCGACAACAACGCCCTGAACACCAAGTCGTCTGGCACCTTGACGTACGACTACCTCGTGGTGTCTCCAGGCTTGCAGATGGACCTCGACGGCATTGAAGGATTGCGAGAAGCCTTGGACACGCCTGAGGTGTGTTCGAACTACGTCGATCCGGAAAAGACGTGGCGGGTGCTGCAGAATTTCAAAGGGGGGAATGCGGTGTTTACCCAGCCAGCCACGCCCATCAAGTGCGGCGGCGCTCCCCAAAAAATCATGTACCTCGCCGACGACGCCTTCCTCAAGGCAGGCGTGCGCGACAACGCTGAGGTGGTGTTTGCGACACCAGGCAGCGTGATTTTTGGGGTGAAGGACTTCGCCAAAACGCTGATGCAGGTCATCAACCGCAAGGGCATCCACCTCAAGACTTTTTACAATCCGATCAAAATCGACAGCGCCAAGAAGGAGATTCACTTCGCGTGGACCCAAAGCGACACCGGAGGCGTGGTGACGGAAGGCAACGCCGTTCGCGAAAAGCTTGAAGGGGAGACAACGGTGGTGATGCCTTACGACATGCTCCACCTCGCTCCGCCACAAAGCGCCCCGGACTTCGTGAAGCAAAGCCCATTCGCGCACCAAGAAGGCCCGTCAAAGGGGTGGATGGAAGTGGACAAGAACACGCTTCAGCATCCTCGTTACGCAAACGTGTTTGGGCTGGGTGACGTCGTGGCAGTGCCCACGGCGAAGACGGGCGCGGCCATCCGCAAGCAAGCCCCCGTCGTGGTCGAGAACGTGCTGACGATGATGAAGTCATCCCAGCTTAGCCAAGCGAGGTACGAGGGCTACAGCAGCTGCCCACTTGTCACCGGGTACGGCAAGATGGTGTTGGCCGAGTTCAAGTACGACAACGTCCGCGACAGCGATCCGTTCCTGAGCAAGTTCGTAGATACGGCGAAGGAGACTTGGAGCATGTAGATCTTGAAGAAATACGGCCTGCCGTTCCTCTACTGGAACCGAATGATGAAGGGCAAGATGTGAGGGGCACGTTCACTTCAACATATTCAGGCCCCTGTGTCTTAGGTCACATTCCTTTGTGATGAACGGCACGGGGCCTTCGTGTGTCTTCTCGCACCTTTGTCCCAAACCTTAGAACGCATGGCCGGAACTTCATTCAAAGACTTGGTGGCAGGCGACGTGCCTGTGTTGGTGGACGTGTTTGCCGATTGGTGTGGCCCTTGCAAAGCGATGGCCCCAGAACTTCAGGCGCTTTCGTCCAGCGTGGGCGACCAAGCCAAGATTCTCAAGGTCAACATCGACCGCAACCAGCCGCTCGCCCAGGCGTACGGCATTCGGAGCGTGCCCACCTTGATGATTTTCAAGCAAGGTGAGATGGTGTGGAAGGCGGCAGGCTACCATTCGGAAGCCCAAATGAAGCAGGCCCTCGCGCCTTTCATGAACTGAACCCAACGACCTGTCCCCCCAAAAGCCACCCCATTTCACGGTGGCTTTTTCATACGTCTGAATTTGCCCTATTTTTGACCATGCTCCCGCGATTGATTTCCATGGCGACGGCCGCGCTTTTGGCCAATGGGTTTTGTGCCCAGTCCGACACGCTGTGGATGGTGCCCGGTGGCGTTGGACTCGGGGGGGATACCTTGGCGGCCCTTCGGTTTTGCGACACGCCCCAATTTCAAGTGTCGAACGAAACAATCGACGGTGCGTTGTCGAGCCTGGTCTTGGTGAACGGCGACTCTGTTGCCCATGAACTGGCCTGCACGGCCCTGGAGGGCACGACATGGTCGGTGGCTCCTGGTGCCTCGGTCGAGCTCGATGTGTCGGGACTGGGCAATGCGACGCATCGGCTGTGGAGCGTGACTGAACGTGGCCAAACCCTCGGTCTCTCCACCATGGTTCGCTCGGGCTGGGATGACCTCCCTCATTACGAGTGGAACCTGAACGAATGGGATCCGGAGGAGACGTGGGTGTTGGCCGAGGGAGGGAGTTTGGACCCTTCGGCGGCCTACGTGCCAAGGCAGTTCACCATCAACGACCTCAATTTCCCCAACACCCTCGCGGACTCGAGCTCCTACGTTCAGACCTCCGTGGGCGCAGCCGTGTACATCTCCATCGTCAACCAAGGACGGATGGATCAGGTGCTTCATTTTCACGGATACCACGTGGACATGCTTCAGTCGAGCGCGCACGGGAACCGCGTGGGGTGGTCGAAGGACACGGTGCCGGTCAAGGCCGGAGAACGCGTGGTGGTTCGGCTTGATCCCAACCAGTCAGGCGAGTACCCGGTGCACGCCCACAACTTGGTGGCCGTCACCAACGCGGGCTTTTACCCCGGTGGCATGATCACTTACCTCAACGTCGCGCCATGATGAAGTGGAAGGACCTCCTCAGCTCAGTCGCCTCGGTGGTTGTCATGTCCATGCCCGCTTTCGCACAGCAGGTGCCGCCGTCGTTGTTCTCTGAAATGGACGGCATTCACTTTTTGGACGATGGGACAGCCCTTCCGATTTGGGGCTACGGTTGGGTCGCCGACGGGTTCATCACGTTGCCTGGGCCTTTGTTGACCTACGACGAAGGGGCGGTGGTGAGCTTGGCGTTTGAAAATCCGAGCCCGGAGAGCCACACCATCCACCTGCACGGCCTTGACGTGGACCAAGCAAACGACGGGGTGCCGGCAACGTCCTTTTTCGTGACGTCAGGGCAGTCCGCCGCGTACGATTTTACGGCGACGCATTCTGGCACCTACCTCTACCACTGCCACGTGACTACGACGTTGCACTTGACAATGGGAATGTACGGGATGGTGTTGGTTACACGGCCGGACGGCACGCTCTTCGAGGGAGGTCCTGCGGTGACCCAAAACGTGCCCTGGCTCTTCAGCGACCTCGAAGTGGCAACCAACTTGGATCCGGTTGGAAGCTTCCCGTTTCACGACATGCGTCCGGACGTGTTCATGGTCAACGGAAAGGCGGGCAGCCAGTTGGCAGAGGAGGTCGTGTATGCTTCGGCAGAGGAGCCCACGGCTTTGCGTTTGGGTTCGATGGCCTACAGCAAAATCACATGTCACTTTCCGGAAGGCTTGAATGCGGAACTGTGGATGAGCGACGGCCGTGAAGTGCCGGTCGAAGTCTTGGACAGTCTGGAGATTTATCCCGGAGAACGATTTACGGTGCTCGTTCAGCCTGAGGTCGGGTACGACGGCGGCGTGACGGCCGCATTTGAGCACATGGTAGACGGCTATGAAGAGGCGGAGGAGTTTCTTCAAATCCGCGAGGAATCGCTGCATCCCAGCCAAGTGGCGAGTCTTGACGAGCCGACCTGGTATCCCAACCCGGCAAGCCACAACATCCAAGTGACTGAATCAACAGGACGGTTCGTTCGCGTTTGGACTTCGGTGGGCGAACTGGTCTTCGAAGGGCAAGTTCCGGCCAATGGATTGGACGTGACTTCGTGGGACGAAGGCCTGTACCTCGCGCAGGTGGAAGGGCGGGACGTCACGCGATTCGTGGTGGCGCACGGGGTTCGGTAACCTCGGTCACGTGGTTTGGTCACTGGAGGAGCGGACCGCTTGAAGCCGACTCCTCAACTTTGAGGTCAAATCAACAGCACATGTTTTTCTTTCAATCAGCCACCGATTGCTCTGCACAAGACGTGAAGAACGCGCAGTCGGATCCCAACGCAGTCATTGTCGATTGCCGGACGCATTCGGAAGCCAGCGCGGGCAGCGTCAAGGGCGCGCACGTGAAGGACTGGCTCGGAGGCGAGCTGCACCAAGCGATCTCGTCGTGGGACAAGAGCAAGAAGTACTACCTGTTTTGCCGCAGCGGCAACCGCAGCGGTCAGGCCACGAAGTTCATGCGTTCGCACGGCTTCGAAAACGTGTACAACGCAGGCTCCATCAGCAACCTCGGCGGCCTTTAAGGCTCTGAGGTGAGTTCATTCAACAGTTCCACCATGGTCTGGAACTCGGCCTCGTCAAACAACCTCGTGAGCATCGCGATGTTTCCTTGACGGTCGACCACCACATTTCGTGTGACGCCTGATTTCTTGGCGGCCATGGAATGAAACACGGCTCCGGCGTCGTCCGGACACATGGGGTAGGTGACGCGCATTTGTTCTGCAAATGCGCGCACTTGTGTTTGGGGCTCGTCGTAATCGACGCCGAGCAACACGAACCCGCCTTCGCGGTCCTTGTACGCTTGCCAAACCTCCGACTCCAAGTGCGGCATCTCAGCCCGGCAAACGCTGCACCACGACGCAGTGAATTGCAGGACGTACGGCGTGCCCATCAAGGACTCCCTTGAATAGTCGTTTCCGTCGAGGTCCGTCAAGGTGAAGTCGGGCACGGCGTCGCCCACGCTCACCACAAATCCACGGGAGTCGGGGGTCTGACTTTGCGCCGCCAAAAGGGTAGGGGCCAGCGACATCGCGAAGGCGCAGGCCCAGTGGGTTAATCGTGAAAGCATACCCCCAAGTTCGGAAAGCCGGTTTGTTTCTCCCTTCAACGTGGGGTCCCTATTTGCGTCTTGTCCGTATGTTGTCGAACTTTCACGGTATGAATTGGTCTCCCTTCCTCGGTTTGGTCTTGTTTTTGGCGCATGCATCTGTGGCGGCCCAATACACGTTTCACGCGGACGTCGCGCCCATCATTTACACCCACTGCACTCAATGTCACAGACAGGGCGAAATCGGCCCAATGCCTTTCACGACGTATGAAGAGGTCTCTGCGTATGGAAATTTCATTGTGTATGTCACAGCCAGTGGATACATGCCGCCTTGGACGCCGGACCACAACTACAGCAGTTTGCGAGGTGAGCGGTTTCTGACTGAGGAAGAGAAGGCCGTGCTTTCAGAATGGGTGGCCTCAGGCATGTCTGAAGGCAATCCCGCAGACAACCCAGGTGTACCGTCCTTTCCGGAAGGCAGTCAAATTGGTGAACCAGATTTGGTGCTCTCCATGCCTGAGCCCTTCGTGCATCAAGGCAACATGATGGATCAGTACCAGGTGTTTGTCATTCCGACGGGAGTCACTCAGTCCACGGAAGTTCAGGCCATCGAAGTGCGCCCCGGAAACAACGCTGTGGATCACCACGCACTCATCGCATACACAAACAATCCCAGCACCATCAGCCAAGCTCAGTCATTGGACGCAGCTGACCCAGCCCCTGGGTATGAGAGTTTTGGCGATTACGGGGTGGATGTGGATGAATTTTTGTTTGGCGGTTGGGTTCCTGGGACGCCACCGATCCAGTTCCCCTCCACCATTGGACATGTGATGGAGCCAGGAAGTCATCTGCTCTTGCAAATGCACTACGGACCTTCTCCCATCGAGGAAACAGACCAAACCGAGATCAACATCTTTTTTGCTGATGCACCGATCCAGCGAGAGGTCGAAACCATGATTGTGGGTCCTCAGTTTCTCGACACGCCGTTCATCATTCCACCCGACCAAATCACAACCTTTCATGCCTCGGTCGAAATCGATGAGGATGTGAGTTTGGTGTCCATCACCCCGCATTGCCACTTGCTGGGCAAGTCTTGGGAGGTGTTCGCACGATCTTCTGACGCAGTGGATACCATTCCACTGATTTCCATCCCGTCGTGGGATTTCAATTGGCAGGGGTTGTTCACATTTCCCCAGCTTGTTCATATCCCAGGAGGGTATGTTGTGGAGGCTTTCTGTACCTATGACAACACGTCTGACAACCCCATTAATCCTAACGATCCCCCGGAATGGATGACTTGGGGAGAGTTCACAACGGATGAGATGTACGTCTTGTTCTTGCAGGGGGTTCCCTACATGGCGGGAGATGAAGACATTGCCATGTCGGTGCCTGACAGGAACACCATGATGACCTACGTCCGGGACAATTTGTACCCAGCTTGGCCCAATCCTGCGTCTTCAGAACAGAGCATCCAGGTTGGATTCCACCTCGCACAAGCGGGAAGGACCACCTTGTCTCTTCACGACTTGAATGGACGAGAAGTGAGGCGGTTCTTGGACGGTGAATTGAGGGGACAGGGGTATCATCTGGAGTCCATGGGTGTGCAGGGCTTGGCCAAGGGAACCTATGTCTACAGGCTGGTCACACCCAGTGGGGAGGTGCGTGCCGGTCAATTGCAGTTGATGGCACCATGAGTCCTTGGCGGGTCATTGTTTTCTTGGCTCCATTGTGCCCCATTTGCCAAGACTACACCCTGTTTCTCAACGAACTGGAGAGAAGGTGGAGTGAGGATCCCGTCGAATGGGTAGGCGTGTTTCCAGGGGAAGAGGTGTCAGAACAGCACATGGTCCAATTTGCGTTGACATATGGCATTCAATTTCCCTTGGTGCAGGACAGTGGTTGGGTGGACATTTTGAAGGCGCGCTGGACGCCTGAAGTGTTTGTCTTGGATGAGGACAACAATGTGCACTATCGAGGACGAGTGAATGATTATTACTACGCCTTGGGAAAGCATCGGGCTCAACCGCGTTCGCACGATCTGAGGGATGCGGTTGATGCATTGTTGGCGGGTGGTTCGCCGCGGGATTCGGTCACCACAGCCATTGGGTGTCCGATCGATTGATTAATTGATTGATTGATTGATTGATTGATTGATTGATCGATTGATCGATCGATTGCTCTCACAGGTTCAGGTCTACAAGCCCTTTGGGAGGGGCCAAAAAAAGGCGCCAACTTGGGAGCCTTTCAATGCTCAGGGAGTTGATAGAATCAACGGAACTCCCATGTGTAGGTGCCGCCACAAACCGTCTCGATGGTTGTGGTTTGTTCTGTGCAAAGGGTAATCAGGGGAAGATCTGCCTTGACAGTGTAGGTGCCGGCATCCAACAACACAACCACAGAATCCCCAGGCACGTCCTCGAAGATGGTGGCACCAAGGTCATAGGCCACGACCTCGCCATCGACCTCAATGTTGGGCGTGCATGCAGTGTAGTTGATTACTGTCAAAGTTGCCTTGTTACCTTCTTCACAGGCAAGCGGTTCTTCGCAGCCTGTGAAGGCCGCAGCTGCAGCCACAATGGCCACCATGGTTCCAAATTTCTTCATTTGTTTGAAAATTTACGTTGCGGCGCGAAGGTACATAGGGACGGGCAGGAAATTCAATGAATTCCCAGCCAGGGAAGACATTCTCTTGGGGATGCCTGTGTGCCAGTACTTGGTCAAGGCGAGGTGGCGTTTTGAAGTTGTCCACACCTTGAAGTTGTCCATGCCTTCAAGTTGCCTGTTCGTCGACCTCAGTAGTTGTCTCCGTCGATCAGTCGCCCCAAGTTGCCCAAGGGGCTTCGTTCCCCACGAGCTTTCCCGCCTTGGGAGGGTGCCAACCTTAAAATCCTGTCGGCGAGTCGGCTGAAGGGGAGCGTTTGGAGATACACCGTTCCAGTGCCTCTCAACGTAGCCAAGAAGAGCCCTTCGCCACCAAACATCATGGAGCGCAAACCGCCGGCAGCTTCAATGTCGTAATCAATCCCAGTGGTAAAAGCCACAATGCACCCAGTGTCCACACGCAGGGTTTCACCTTGAAGGTGTCGTTCCACCACGGTGCCACCGGCGTGCAGAAAGGCCAAGCCGTCGCCTTGGAGTTTTTGAAGGATGAAACCCTCGCCACCAAAAAATCCAGCACCCAGTCTGCGATTGAACGCGATGGACACGGATGTCCCTTTGGCTGCGCACAAAAAAGCATCTTTTTGGCACAACAATGTGCCTCCGCGATGTCCCAGATGAACAGGCATGATTTTTCCTGGGTAGGGAGAAGCAAAAGCGACTTTGCGTTTGGCCACACCCACATTGGTGAAATGCGTCATGAAAAGCGATTCTCCCGCCAGCAGCCGCTTGCCCATGTTCATCAAACCGCCCAAAAACCCGGAAGACGCCGCAGATCCATCGCCCATGCGGGCTTCAAAAGTGATGTCTTGTTCCATCCAGTTCATCGCGCCCGCCTCGGCGATGACTGTTTCTTGAGGATCCAATTCAATTTCGACGGCTTGAAGGTCGTCTCCGTGGATGGTGAAGTCGATTTCGTGACTGGTCATTTCCAAAGGGATTTGATGTGTTTGGCCATGGAAGAAAAAGGACAGGCTTTGGGTGTCGAATCATCGGCAAAAGCGTCTGGCGCCAAAAGCCGATGGGTATCTTTGGTTTTGGACCCAAACGTCGTTCCCTGCACTTCCAGGGGTTGTTGGTAAAAGAAATTGGTGTGTGTGACCACTGCATTGGAGAAGTGACGATGAAACTGAGGGGTCAAACTTCCGGACATGGGCGGGGTGAGCCACGACCAATCCCCGGGCACCTCGCGCCCTTGTCGCTGCTCAGCTTGGCACCATAGTTCAAATGCTCTCCCGAGTTCGTGGTGATCTCCAATGGTCACACCAGCCTTGTCAAAACTGTGCAGCAGTGCTTGATTCAATCGAACCAAGGCTTCATCCTTCCACAAGGTTCTGTTCCCCTCTGTCGAGATTTGGCATGATGATGCCCATGCTTCAAGAATGTTGTACCTGTCGGGGTCCGTCAAGTTCCGCGCTGCAATCTCGGTTCCGAGATAATGACCATTGAAGGGTGCGAAGGGATACACAATCCCCCCAATTTTCAACGCCATGTCCGCCAGAATAGGAACGGCATACCAACGCAATCCAAGCGATTCCGTTTCCGGAAAATCAGGGTGGGAAATCGGTACTTCGTGGACAGAGAGCCCCCCCGGTTGAAAGGGGTCCAAAGGAGGAAGTGGCTCTTCGTTGTGTGCAAGAACCCAAGGCAGGGGGGTCCAAGGATTCGGTGCGACTTTCCAACCCTGAGCGAGACAGTAATTTGTTAGCTCAACACTGTCTGGATCACCCAACACGCTTCCGTCCTCTTGCACAAACCCCGCGTAGCGAATCAGTTGGTGATTCAGCATCCGCCACGGATGTGGTTGGCCAGGTCTTGAGGGCGGAAAAACAGTCACCACGTTGGCGATTTGTCCACCATTGAAGGCAAGGTCGGCATGCTTCTTCAATTGGAAAATCGCTTCATCAGCTGTCTCACATTGGCGCGCATCTTGCACTTGCAACGTTCTCCAAAAATGTCTCCCCACACACCTGTTGGAATGTCTCCAAGCCAGCCTTGCCCCAAACATCAACTCCTTGTAAGTGTGTATGTAAGTGCCAGTTGATTCTATTTCAAGTTTCACGGATTTCCAACGCGCATGAATGTCCGGAACCCAGGCGCCAGCCACAGCATCTTGAGCCATCAAGTCGAGAAACGCCCGAGCCTCCTTTTTCAACTGCTCCATGCCATGGATGCCCGCGAAAGGAGATGCAGGCGGGAGGTGGAAAGGCGAGGTTTGGGCGTGGGACAGATTCACGTGTCGAAGGTAAGGCGTGGATTGGAGGATGGATAGGCATTCACGACCTTTGGCAAGATGACAAACGCAACAGCCCCTGGCACCCGAATCAACAAATTCCTGAGCGAAGTAGGGCATTGCTCACGCAGAGCGGCTGATGCCTTGCTTGAACAAGGGAGAGTGACCTTGAATGGTGTGGTTCCTGAATTGGGAACCCGAGTTCAACCTGGAGATGTTGTTGCGGTCGATGGCGTGGAGGTGGCCACAGCAGATCAGGAACGCATTGTGCTGGCTTATCACAAGCCTGTGGGCATCGTTTGCACGACAGATACAAGACGAGAGAAGGACAACATCATCGATGCCATCAATTTTCCATCGAGGATTTATCCCGTGGGAAGGCTCGACAAAATGAGTGAGGGCTTGATTTTTTTGACCAATGATGGTGACATCGTCAACGACATTCTTCGGGCGCGATATGGTCATGAGAAGGAATATCGGGTGACCGTCAACCGCCCACTCACGCCAGAATTCATTCGGCAAATGGCTTCAGGAGTAGAGATTCTTGACACCGTGACGATGCCATGCGAAGTCGAAGCCTTGGGCACACAGTCCTTTCAAATCATCTTGAAACAAGGATTGAACCGTCAAATTCGTCGCATGTGCGAGGCCTTGGGGTACCGAGTTCGACGCCTGAAACGCGTTCGCATCATGAACGTCGAACTCGGTGACCTACCGGTGGGTGCCTACCGTGCTTTGGATGATGTGGAGTTGCGCCAAATCCGAGAAATGACCCAGGAGGCCAAATCCTAAGGCTCCCGGCAATCCGTCGATTCAAGGCGATTTGGGCATCAGCGATGCAAGGTGAAATCCACGCCCAGGGCTTCGGATTTTTTCTGATAGTCTGCCAGAATGTCTTCCACATCAGGATCCAGCGTTTGTGTTCTTCGAGCATCCACCTCGATGTGGTAATCCTCTGGAATGTCAGACAAGGCTTGACGAATGCCGGCTTTGTGAAGGAAGGTCACGTCTTTCCCTAGGGTAAGCGTGTAAACTTTGCCCTCGTCGTTGCGCTCGATCCCTTCCAAGGGACGCTTGTAGTGATCCCAAAGAATTGCGACGATGGAGCTTGCCAAGCCAATGCCAATGCCAGTCAACAAATCCGTGGCAACGATGGATACCACCGTGACAACGAAGGGAATGAATTGACGTCCTCCATGCTTGGCCATGCGCACGAACGTTGCAGGTTTGGCCAATTTGTAGCCCACCACCAACAAGATGGCTGCCAGGCTAGCGAGGGGTATGAGGTTGAGGATACTGGGGATGGCAAAAACGGCGAGGAGGAGCCAAAACCCGTGAATGATGGCCGAGAGCTTGGTTTTTCCTCCACTTTGGATGTTGGCCGAGCTGCGCACAATGACTTGTGTGATGGGCAGACCACCGAGAAATCCTGAAAGGAGGTTGCCAGCACCTTGTGCGAACAATTCTCGGTTGGTGGGGGTCACCCGCTGTTGGGGGTCTAGCTTGTCTGTCGCCTCGACACAAAGAAGGGTTTCGAGAGAGGCGACAATGGCCATGGTGATTCCCAAAGTCCAAACGTCACCACGCCCAAGTGCGGAGAAATCTGGCATGTTCCACAACGTATCGAAACTCTGGCCTTCGGCCAACATGGGGATTTGGACCAAATGATCAGGAGACAATTCCCACGCAGTGCCTTGGGTCAGGAGATGGATGGCCACTCCGATTCCCACGGCCCACAATGAGGCAGGAAGAAACTGACTCCATGCTTGTCGCTTCATCAAATTCGTTTCCCAAAGAAGCAACAGGGTCAGGCCAATAAGCGAAACCAAGACGGCTGTGGGTTGGAAGGAGTCGAGCATGAGCATCAAGTCCGAGGCCGTGTTGTGCGTTGCGTCGGTGGCAAACTGAAGCGACCCCTCGGGTTCCTCATCAAAGCCCACAGCGTGAGGGAGTTGCTTGAGAAAAATGATGATGCCAATGGCTGCAAGCATGCCTTGAATCACAGCCGAAGGGAAGTACAAGCCGATCACACCTGCTCGAAGCAGGCCGAGCACCACTTGAGCCACACCACCAATCATCACGGCAACAGCGAACATCTCTAGGGAGGGTAAGCTTTCGATGCCATTGAGAACGATGACAGCCAAACCTGCCGCAGGTCCGCTGACACCGAGAGGGGAGCCACTGAGTGAACCAACGACAATACCTCCCACGATGCCGGCAATCAATCCGGCAAGGGGAGGGGCTCCTGAAGCCAAGGCAATTCCTAAGCACAAAGGCAGAGCAACAAGAAAAACGACAATGGAAGAGGGCAAGTCACGCCCAAGCTGTTGAAACATGAGAAGAGGGTTGGATTGGAGAACAAGACAAATGCCTGAACCGAAGTCAGGCAACATTTGCCTTAGGCTTCTGGGGGATCCAACAGCGGACGGGCGTCCAGCCGCTCCAACAGGATGACATTGTGCAATTGGGCTACATGCCAATTCTCGAGGGATGCATGCAAGTACAGGCTTCCGATGAGAAGGTTTTCATCCCATTCAATTTGCCACTCTTCGCTTTCAGTTTCGTTCTCATGCTGTTCCCACTCGAGCGCACATGGCCCTTGATCCGCATGGATGTTCATCCAAGGAATGGCCAAAAGAGCAAGCCAAAGCGGCAGGCTCATGCAAGGTGAAAACCATGAAAACTTCCGTGAATCCATCAAACGGTTAGGGTTGAGACGTGAACTGCACTTCACCCGTGGCTACGTTGTACACGCCGCCAGCAATGATGATGCTTCCTTCATCCTCCAAACCCGCCAAGATGTCGCTTTGTTCACGCAGGGTTTGGCACATGACGCTCACGTTTTCAGCCACGCATGCATTGAGGTTCTCTGCTGATCCTTCGGTGCCTCTGTCGCGTTGAACAGTTTCCACGGCAGGCTTGATTTTGGCAAGCAAAGACGTGATGTTGCCGTCTTCAACTCCATTCCAAGCAGCGCCTACAGCTCCACAAGAGGTGTGGCCCAGCACGACAATCACTTTCGTTCCGGCATACTTGCATGCGTATTCGAGCGATCCAAGCACGTCTTCGTTCACCACATTTCCTGCCACGCGCGCGACGAAAAGATCTCCGATTTGGGCGTCAAACACTTGCTCGATGGGTGCTCGGCTGTCGATGCATCCCAACACAGCAGCGTACGGGAATTGACCTTGTGCCGCACCCTCGAGCATGGACTGCCGGTCTCGTGAACGGGGGTTTTGATTTTTGAAACGTTCATGACCTTCTACCAGCCATGCAAAAGCTTCTTTTGCGCCAAGGGCTGTTTGGACATCTTTGGTGACGGTTCCAGACACATCGGAAAACGAGGGAGAGATCATGAGCACGGTTGTGAATGTGCGGCCAAAAATAATTGGGGTGGGGGTCTCGTCTCGTCAGGCGATTGTCAAGATTTCTCAAAATCCTCATCGAATCAAGCTATTTTGCCCCGCATGAGAGTCACCATCTTGTCTCAACTTCAGGCCGACTTGCGGCGTCAGGAATTCGAGGCGAATCAACGTTTGGATTCGCTGAAGGAGGCACTGGAATCAGAGGCCAAAAGTACCGCTGGCGACAAGCACGAGACGGGACGCGCCATGATTCATCAGGAGATGGCTCAGGTACACGACACGCTGAAGCGCGTGGAAAGGCACCATGCCGATCTTCAACGAATGATTCAATCCGGAAGAATACCGCTTCGCGTGGCGACTGGCGTTTTGGTTGAAACGGATGGGCCGTGGGTATTGCTGGGATTGGGTTTGGGCCGGTTGGTGGTGAATGATCAAGAGGTGTTGGCGATAAGTGCCGAGGCTCCTTTGGCGCGTCAATTGCAGGGGTGCAAGGAGGGGGATGAAGTCAGGGTGGGCGCGCAGACTTGGGTCATTCGGCACTTGCACTGACACTTGGGTTCAAAGTTTGGATTCCAAGCTGGATTTCAGAGGGCTGTTGCGCGTGTTCAGGAACGAAGCTCACAATCACAGGCTCATCTGGTAGCACGGCCATGCCATTGTCGGAAAAGTGCCCCGGGACAGAGGCTGTCAAACGAAGGACTGGGAGATAGGTGTCAGTTTGGATGATCCAATTTTGTTCGAGAGAGGTGATTGTCACATTGGCTGACGACAAGGCAACATCCACGGGGTCTTGCCATAGGGCGGAAGCGCGGACGATTTCCGAACCATCGGTTTCCTCAAGGGACCAAGTCAGGACTGTTTGTTCTGGATGGATTTTCCATGTGTCGAGTGGACCAAGACCAAACGTGGCATCCTGGTTGGCCTCGAGAAGAATGGCCTGGTCGATGTGCTTCAGAACAGTTCCCTTGAAGTCTTGAACCTCCACATGCAAGAATCCCTCCAGAGGAAAGGTTGATTCGTTGAAGACGGCGAAGCAGAGGGAGTCTGTGCGCTGCCGCATCCATAGGGCAGTGCGTGGGGCGTTGGCGCGCCGCGCTGCGTAGTGCCCAAGTTTCCAACGCCCCGCATCATCCACGGTCGACCAGGATACGGCCGGCCAAACGTCGTTCAGAGACCAGTACAATGATCCTGCATGCCGTCCACCACTTGTACGATGGCGTTCCAAGGCCTGTCTGAGGCATTCGGCCTGCATGGCTTGGCTTCGAAAGACCCAATCTTTGAGGTTGTCTGGCTGGCTTGGCCCCACGGTTTTGGTCATGAAATGGTTCATCATGTCCCAACCGTCAAACCCCGGCTCAAGCCAATCCATCTTGCTTCGCTGCCGGTATTGCAAGGCCTCGTCTTGGAAGTGGTTCACACCCACTTCACGCAGGGTGTGCTCTTCCGGAAGGCTTTGAACACCGAATTCACTCACGAAGCGACCGTTGTTGCGACTGAAATAGCTGAAATCTTCAAGTCCAAACCACACATCCCATGCGTGTTCGTCTCCTGATCGTGGGTCCAATGTTGGCGAGGTGGGGTGATACTTCGTGGAACTCCCATGTGCGACTTCCTCAGCCAGGATGTCGTGAAACACGTCATTGTAGGCCTCCGCGAGCCGTGTGCTGTCCTGACCGTGAAGGTCATACAGTTCCTGCCAACCCCATTGGTGCCAAGCCCGCTTCACCTCGTTGTTGCCGCACCACAGAACCAAGGAAGGTCGATGGCGTAATCTTCGAACTTGTTCACGGGCTTCCATTCGCACATTGTCGAAAAAGGCGGAGTCGTTGGGAACCATGTTGCAAGCGAACATGAAGTCTTGCCAAACGAGAAGCCCGTTCTCGTCACAGGCGTCAAAAAAGGAGTCAGGCGGGTAGACCCCACCGCCCCACACACGGACCATGTTCATGTTTGCCTCGAGTGCCCAATGGACGAGCTTGCACCATTCCTCTTCGGAATACCCATGGTGAAAGCCGGGTGGGACCACGTTGGCCCCTCGAGCTTGCAGGGCGACCCCATTGATTACCAACTGAAATGATGTACCCCAAGCGTCCGGAAGCTGGGACCATTCCACAGTGCGAATGCCCAGCCTGTGCACCTCCTCAATTCCCGAGGCATGCCGCCAATGACAACTGTACAAAGGCTGTTCTCCGAAATTCACGGGCCACCACAGCTTTGGTTTCGGTACCACAAGGGTGTCACCATCCCATGAAAAGGGCACAGGCTGCCCCTTCAATGTCAACGCGAGATCCCATTCTTGGTGACCTCTGATCACGATGCGGCCAACTTCATCGTCCGCCTCAACCACATGGCAGGAGGGAGGTGGATGTAGACGTCGTTTCAAGACCTCCCCGGCTTGGATCAAGTGCACGGGCAGGGGAATGCCCGGGCCGGCCAAGCGAGGCCCCCAATCCCAGCCAAATTGATATCCAGCCTTTCGTGTCATGGGGCTCGTTTGTTTCCCAATGGGTCTCAGTTCATTACCAGCCGGAACCACAAGGCCATGACGGTCGAGACGTTCTTGCCCCTTGACAGCCACAGGGTCGAAGATGACTTCCAGGGTGTGAGCCCCATCGTCGAGCAAGAATGGCGACGTGGTCCATGACCTGAAGGCGTTGTCAGCCTGCAACATGGTTTCCCCATCCAAGACGACCCGAGCGTACGTATCCAGTCCTTCAAAGGTCAACCTCAGGCTGTCCCACGGAGACCACTTTGCCGGTCTTTGAAGCTTCGTGCGATACACCCATGTTTCCTCCTCCACCCATTGGACATCCCTTTCTTGCGTTCCGTAGTCGGGGTCAGCGGCCAGGCCTGCCAACATCAAGTCGGGCAGAATGTGGCCAGGAACTCGGGCGGGCACGTTTTCAAGGCGTCCACTCGAAGTTGAAATTGTCCAAGTGAGGTCGCTTAGGACCGAGTCCGAACACGGGGGCAGAATCGGTTCAGAGGTTTGGCATCCCCCCAGAACAACAAACGTGGCAAACCAGCCCCAACGCATGACATCTCCGGTCAGAAGGAGAATGGCGTTTGGCGTATGATTCGAGTCTCAAAAGGATTCAGCACCAACACGGGAATTTCCGCTTCATTGGTGATGATTTGTTGCTCGTACGATTGCCCAAAAATCCCCATCAAGCTCTTCTCGTGGAGGTTCATGATGCTGATGAGATCCGCTTCGATGCTGGCTGCATAACGGATGACATCCTTGACAAACGCACCTGAACTATGTTCGCTGATTTTGGTCGTGTATTGGATGTCTCTCTCTTCAAAATAATCCGAGGCGAATTCAATGTTTCGTCTCAATTGATTGGCCAAGAACTCATCTTCTTCTGCAGGGGAGATGATGTGAACCCGACCCTTGAAGTAAGCAGCCATTTCAGAGACTATGGCCAGCTTTTGCTTGGTGTCTTGATGCAAATCCAAGGGCACCACAATGTCGTCGTAGCCGCTGGGTCGAATGGCCCGGTTTTGAGTGATGATCACCGGGACGGAACATTGGCGCACAATTTTCAGCGCCCGTCCTCCCGTGATGAATTGCATGCCCTTGAGACCATGAGTCCCCATGATGACCAAGTTGGCTTCTTTTTCCACGGATACATCGTCGATGTCATCAAACACGTTGCCGATTCGAATCGACGTGGTGATCTTCCCATCAAAATCCGCTTGGGCCGCCTTTGAAAAGGCCAAGAGTCGCTCCTTGGCTTCTGAGAATTCACTTTTTTGGCCGACGATGTGAAGCAAGTGAATTTCACTGCGAAAGGCATTTCCAACGGCTTTGGCGTGGTTGATGGCCGTGTCAGACACGGGCGTGAAGTCGATTGGAACGAGGATGCGATGGGTAGACATGGCACAAAAGTAAGTGCAGGAGGGGTCTGAAAATATGATTCATTTGACGTCGTTCCGCCCTACATTGTGAGCGTCAGGTCAGAAGCGCCCGCCTCAGAGCACGACGTGGCCCTGTCAAATCATTTCACCTAGAAACCAAACGCCTTTCCATGTGCCCATTTCGATTTGCTCCACGCCTGGCTGCTTCAGCCATCTTGCTGTTGTCTTTTGCCGTGTTGACCAATGCACAAGACGATTGTGACGGGTATCGATATAGATACACAGGGGCTTTTGATGAAATTGAAGTGGATTACGATGTTCCGTACGGAGAAAACATCAACTCCAACCTCGTGCCGGAAGACTTGTTTCTGGACATATACAGTCCTGCTGGGGATGAAAATGTGTCACGACCGGTGGTGATCATTGCCCATGGAGGGTTTTTCCTGGCTGGCAGCAACGATGGGGTGGATGTGGTTCAACTCTGCGAGGACCTGGCTCACATGGGTTACGTCGTTGCTTCGATGAGCTATCGGTTGGGAATTGATGATCTGTTTGATCTCCAAACCTCATTCGTCGAAGCCGTGTGGCGTGGGGTTCACGATGGCCGTGCTGCGATCCGCTTTTTCCGCAAGTCCATGGATTTTGGCAATCCTTACGATGTGGACACAAGCAGGATCTTTTTGGGCGGCGTCAGTGCAGGGGGATTCATTGCACTTCATCATGCCTATGTGGATGATCTCAGTGAAATTCCTGCCTTCATCGACCAAACTGAACCGGGTCTGGGCGGGGGTCTTGCCGGTTTGTCGGGTTCCGTGGGTTACAGCGACGACGTCAAGGGTGTGTTCAACATTGCAGGCGCGATTCAAACCACCGACTACATGAATTTGGGAGACAACGAACCGGTGTTCAGCATTCATGGGACAGCGGATGGTACCGTTCCTTACGGTGAAGGCGACATCGTGTATTTGGGGATCCCCATCATCGACGTGGACGGGAGTTCCATGGTGCATGCCAAGGCTGACGAGTTGGGCGTGGACAATTGCTTCATCACGGTAGAAGGGGCAGACCACGTGCCTCATGTATGGGATCCTGCTTACTACGATTTGACCTTGAGCAGCCTGGCCGGTAAGTTGGGTGAATGGTCATGCGAAAACTACGTACCCATGTGTGGTGAATACGACTACACGGCAGCGACCTCTGTCAGCGATGCGTCTCAAGTGACCCTGCCCATGGTCTTTCCCAACCCCGCGAGCACGCGGTCCAATGTGCACGTGATGTTCCCTGTGTCAACTGATTGGAGGCTAGTCAATGCGATGGGCCAAACGGTTTCAACTGGTTTCTCTCAGGCCGGCAGCACCGAGACGTGGCGAGGACTGGCCGAGGGTTGGTATGTTCTCAAGTCCATCCAAGGCAGCACCCCTTTGATTGTGGTGCGGTGATGCCTTGTTCCACCCTTGAGGGACATTGCTCACAGGGCTAATGCCAGGCATCCAACGCTTCTTGAAAGGTGTTGAGGTGCGCCTGTACCACGGTGTTTACATCAGGAGAATACCCCCCGCCCATGGCACAGACCACGGGGATACCAAGGGTTGAACAAGCTTCAAAGACCATCCGGTCTCTCTCTCTGCATCCTGCCATGCTTACGGCCAATCGCCCCAAGGCATCGCTCGCCAAAATGTCTACGCCACATTGGTAAAACACCATATCGGGCACTTGGTTTGCAGGGCTCAACAGGGCGTCGAGGTGGTAAGACAGGGTGGAAAGGTACATGTCGTCTGAGGTGTCGTCCGGCAGGGCGACGTCCACATCGCTGCATTCTTTGTGCATGGGATAGTTGCGTTCTCCGTGCATGCTGAAAGTCAAAACACGGGGTTCATGCCTGAGCATGTGTGCCGTGCCGTTTCCTTGGTGGACATCGAGGTCAATCACCACGGCTCGTTGAATGCGTTGTTCATCCAGGAGCGCCAATGCAGCGATGGAAAAATCATTGAGTATGCAGAATCCTTCGGCGCGATCTGCGTACGCGTGGTGTGTCCCTCCCGCGATGTTCAGGGCAACCCTTCCGCTGGCCAACGCTTTTCGAGAACATTCCAAGGTTCCTTGCATGATGATACGTTCACGTTGGACCATGTCGTGAGACCACGGAAATCCACTTCGTCGCACCTCTTGTTTGGACCACAACCCTTCAAGAGTTCGGCGCCAATAATCAGCGTCGTGCGCACGTAGAATGTCGCGCTCCTCCATGATGGATGGCTCAAAGAAGTCTGCAGGTTGGGCCAAACCTCGATGAATCAACGCACCCTGCAACAGCTCATATTTTTTCATGGGAAACCGATGTCCTTCGGGAACACTCAAAACATAGCTAGGTGCATAGGCAATGTCCATTCTTGACGTAATCTTGACCGACGAAAGAATGTTCTTTCGTTGTCAAAGAAACGAGCATGAGTTCCAAAGAGCCATCAGCAGGGGGTAAGGTGGACGATTCGTCGGGTCAAGGCGACCTCCATCAAGAGCAACGTTCACCTTCGGCGAATGAACAAGAAGGTGCTGAGACAAAGGCCAGGACTTCTGGCTTGGCCTCATGGTGGAACCAAACCATTGAATTGTTGAGACCCCAAGTGCTCGATCGACTTCGAATTGTCGATTTGGCCAATCCGGAACAAACGATGGCCGGCATCGAGCGTGACACGGAATTTCGTGGATTCAACGTCTGGATCTTGGTGTTCAGTATCGTCATTGCCTCCATCGGACTCAATGTCAACTCCACGGCAGTCATCATTGGCGCGATGTTGATTTCACCACTGATGGGACCCATCATGGGTGTGGGTCTCGGCGTTGGGGTTAACAACCACGGATTGATTCGACGTTCTCTTGGCAACCTTGGCGTGGCGACGGGAATCGCCATTTTGTCGTCAGCCGCCTATTTTTTGATCAGTCCCATCGACGAGGCTGGGAGTGAATTGTTGGCCCGAACCAACCCCACGTTTCTGGATGTGATGGTGGCCTTTTTTGGGGGGTTGACCGGCATCTTGGCAGGATCGAGGAAGGAGAAAAACAACGTCATTCCCGGCGTGGCCATCGCCACGGCACTGATGCCACCGCTATGCACCGCGGGCTATGGTTTGGCCCATCTTGATGGGTCTTACTTTTTTGGTGCCCTCTACCTCTTTTTGATCAATGCCATTTTGATTGCCACATCCACGACGCTTGTGGTCCGGTACCTTCGTTTTCCCATTTCGACACCATTGGATGCTGCCAAGCAGCGCAGGTACAAAAGATATTTCGGGATGGGCTTGGCCGCGCTCGTGATTCCAAGTGGCTTCATTTTGTATCAAACCGTGCATCAATCCGTCCAATCGACCAAAATCAATCAATACCTCACTGAGGTCGTGCAGTACCCTGGGGTTGAGGTTGTCAAGCGTGAGATTGCTTTTCAAGACGGCATTCCCATGGTGAATGTGGTGTTGCTCGGAGCCACTGTTCCGGCCGGAGTTGTCGAGCAATGGCAAGAGGGATTGGTCGAGCGCCTGCCAGAGGCGCGCATGTCGTTGGTTCAAAACGAAGGGCCGGATGGCTTGGAGGATCTGCAAAGGATGGTGAACCTCTATGCTGAAGGCCAAACGGCGCTCTCTCGACGCGACAATGAATTGGCAAGCCTACGTGGTGAACTGACCAGCTTGAAAGAAGGGCAATTGCCAAAAAATTTGGCCGCAGAAATCATGGCTCAAATCCCAGAAGTACAGGCTGTGGAAGTTGGTCAGCACCGGAGGGTCCAACGCAATGCCCCTGGCAGTTCCATGCCCTGGGTCAGGGTGGAATTGAACGTCCCTGACAGTGTGTTGGGAGACAGGAAATCGGCAGTGGAACAACAACTGTGGTCATGGTTGTTGCTCCGTTTGGAGGTGGATTCCATGCATTTGGACTTGGTCTCGCCCTGAGGCGGAGAAATCCCTTGACGTCAGTTTTCGGAGTCGGAACTCCAAACGGAGCATGTCTGTGACCAGAGGGTAATCTCAGCGTTGGTTCATTCGCCGCGTCAAGGCCTTGGCCAGGGCATGGGCAGCTGGGGGGTGGTGCCGAAACCAAAGTTCGGGTTCCACCATTTCCAATTCAGAAATGGCCCAAGCCCCTTCCAAATCCCTGACCATATCCACCCGTGCATACAGCGGTTCTGGCCATCCAAGTTGTTGACAATGGGCTTGGCATGCCTTCATGGCTTGGGTGGCAAAGGACCATTCATCGGGTTGGATGTGGTGAATACGAACCGCTCCACCGTGGTCATCTTGAACCCGGAAATCTCCGGTCTTCGCATGCTTGGATACCGCATGGGTGACCAAGCCGTCAATCCAAACCAACGACAACTCCCCCGAATTCACCACGTCGGGTAAAAATGGCTGAACGAGCATGTCTTGTCGCTCAACCAATGAGGTCCAGAGGGCCTCGTATCCCATGGCAGATGCCGGAAACATGGCACCCGTGTTGACGTGGATTCGAAACGTGTCTTTGGCTGCGCCGGCAATGGCGGGTTTGACCACCACTTCGTTCCATCCCCGTGATTGGGCGATGCTCAACAGAGAACGAACATCCCCACAATCCGCGAATTCAGTAGGAACCACGCGTGTATTCAGACTTGCTAGGTCTCGCAAATAATGTTTGTCCAAATTCCAGAAAAGGATTTCTGGGGAGTTGAACAAGGTGGTCGATTGGGCAGTCCTGGTCAGCCACAAGGAGAATTCAGACCATCGGTCGAAGTAGTCCCAAGTCGTTCGAAACAAGGCCGAATCCACGCGATTCCATTCCACTTCCTTGTCGCACCAAGCGACGCGAATGACGTGGCAACCCTCGTCAGTGAGTGCCTCGACCACAAGGCGATCCTCGAGCAAGACATTGGCGACATAGGCTGGAGGCTTTCCCGAGTGGGCACCGTCCCCCACATACCGCTTCTCTGTCAGGACTGCAATGTGCACGATGTCAAAAGGTCAAGCCCAACCTCAGGCGCATCTGTCTCAAGGGTTCAATGGGAGTGGCTCCTGCCGAGACCCATTCATTCCTGGATGCGTGATTGACGCTCATGCTTGACCATGCCAGCCCTGTCAACACGCTGCCCATTCGGTAGGTCATGCCAAAAGAGGCCGTGGTTGGTGAAGCTGCGATGGATTCAGGAGAGAGGGTGGCCCCGAGTTCATCCGAATCGATCAATCCTTGACCACCGAACAGACCAGCAGCCCTTGCTTCCAAATCTTGTTGCAGACCCATCGTTTGGCCCACACTCGCAGTCCATCCCAAACCAAAGGCCAATTCCTGCTGGGCAACACATTCCACGTGCCAACCATACAACCCGTCCTGAAAAACGCCGTTGTTTTGGAATTGCCACAAATTTCCATTGTGCAAATCGTTGTAGTACAAGTACTGATCGAGGAAATCCGCAAACCTGACCTGGGTCCAGCTCGACACCACTGCCGAACCATCCGCTCGGGTGCAATTCACATAGGCAGGGGACCAGCCACGCCCCAATTGAAGGCCGGCAGCCAATTCCCTCCACACCTTTCGCGAGGCGCCGATCCGCATCATTCTCGGGATGTACCATCCTTGCCATTCCACAGCAGAATTGAATCCGGAGGACATCCTGCTCATGGCGTCGGTGAGTTTGTTGTTGCTCCACTCAGGATGTCCAAGCGTCGCCACGGCACGCACGTTGTTGGTGGTGCTCCCTTGGAATTGTTCCAAGGTGCCGGTATTGACGTCCATCCAAAGACACCAATCTCCGGATTCTCCCACGTCCAAATGCAGGCGCGAACCTTGGCTGTCCGAGGTTTGGTCCAGAAGTGATTCGTCCAATCTTTGCGCTTGGACATGGTTGAGAATGGCCACGGAACTGAGTCCAAAAGCCACCCTGAAGAACCATTGATCCATGTTCATTCCGAGGGGTTTTCAAACACCAAATGCCCACCATACCCTGCCACTTGGACTGTGACTTTCCTCACGAAAGGGCGGTGTTTTTCTTGCACGATGTATTTGGGGTTCACCATCACGTCGAAGTCGGTTCCTTTCAAGGCTTTGTGGATGGCGGCTTTGCGTTCTTTGGCTCCCGGCCCTCGCTGGAAAATCATGCCCGGGTATTCAGCAAACTCACGGTCCCCAAATCGGAACACGCCAAGGATGGTCTTGGTTTGCGAAACAGCCTGCAAGGTCTGTGTGGTATCGACAACCACGTGTGCTTTGACGGGCTCGATGGCCAACAAGGCTGCGCCTTGGGCCAATTGGGTGCTTCTCACGGTAGAGGTGGTGCACCCTGACACCAACGCCACCAACAAACCCCAAACCAGTGAAATTCGTTTCATGGCCTGAAAGGTAGCGCCAGCGTGTGCATCTTGGGGCTGTGAAATCTCTCGAATTGTTCTTGTTGTTGTTTCCAGCCTTGTTCATGGTGGGTTTGACTTGGGCCTTGAAGCGCTGGCCCCCAAACGCCATCAATCAAGCCTATGGCTACCGTACCCGACGAAGCATGGCCAACCAAGAATCTTGGGATCATGCCCAAAGGCGATCCACATCGTTGATCAAACATTGGACGCTCTGGATGGTGTGTTGGACGCCATGTGTAGGATGGCGATGGGGGATCGGGAATGGGGTGTTAATTGCCAGCGGATTGATGACCTTGGGTGTTTTGCTACCCTTGTTTTTTGTGGAAAGGGAACTTCGGCTTGGTCCTCCATACAAGGCTCAAGGAAGTTTGGCGTTGTGGACTTGGGGTCTTACCACTTGCTTCGTCTTCTCCGTCCTTCGACCAATCACCCATGAGGGGTATGAACCAGAACGAACTGAGATTGGAACCCTCGTTTCGTTCCAATGGAGCGAAACCAGCCAAGATGTGTTTCTTCGGCTTCGAAATGACCCTTGCCATTACTACATCAACCGAGGCCTAGGCATGGGTTTGGACACCACCGCTTGGAGGCGTGAGTTGATTGGGTGCGAGATCCAATTGGACGTGGTCGACCGACCTGCAGGTTTCAACTGGTTTGGAAAGGTAGGTCCCGTCCGAGGTGTGATTGTCGCAGGTGATACGCTCTATCGCACAGGACACGTGCGAAATCCTTAAGAAGCGATTTGGGGAGAACGTCCGAGTGCGTAAAGCATCCGGGTGTGTCTTCCGATGGCCTGCCAATAGGTCGTGGAGGATCGGTACGGAATCCCAAATTCCTCAGCAGTTTTTCTGACAATGGGAGCAATTTTGGCCAAATGAATGTGGCTCATCTGTGGGAACAAGTGGTGCTCAATCTGGTGATTCAAGCCTCCACATAGCCAAGTCAGCAAGCGGCTTCCAGTACCAAAATTGCATGTCGTCAGCAGTTGATGGGTCAAAGGGTCCACATCGAGCACGGCTCCCTTTTCAGCAGGATGGTAGTCGTGTTCCTCCATGACATGGGCAGGTTGAAATATGATGGCAAGAATGAAGCCCGCCACAATTTGCATGAGAACCCACCCGAGAATGATTTGAAACCAATGGACGCCACTCAGCCACATGGGTAGGACCATGACATAGGTGAAGTACACACTTTTGGTGAATGCAAGTGAAGTCGACAGCTGTGCCACAGAAGTGCCTGCCGGGCGGATCAAATCTTTGCGATGGTAACGTCTCAGTTGCAACCAATCTTTTGCGACCATCCAAAACAGGGTCATGAGTGAATAGAACCCCCACGAATAAATGTGCTGGAAGCGATGCCACCAATAACGAGGCTTCAGAGGGCTGAAGCGCATCAAAGGATGCATGTCAATGTCTTCATCCAGGCCGTCGACATTGGTGAAGGTGTGATGCAGCACGTTGTGCTGGATTTTCCAGATGGCTGCGTTTCCCCCGACCAAGTCGAGGATGCGACCCACCCAAACGTTGATCCATTTTTTGTCGCTGTACGCATCGTGATTGGCGTCGTGCATCACGTTGAGTCCGATGCCGGCCAATCCCAATCCCATGATGAACTCTGCGACCCAGAACAACCAACCGCTTCCTACAAATCCCCAGGTAATCAGTGCCCACGGCAAGAAGTACAGGGAAATCATCAACCCTGTTTTCAGGTGAAGCCGCCAATCTCCCTTTCGGCTTAAATTTTTCTCAGTGAAATAGGCGTCCACCCGCGCCCGGAGCGTCTTTGTAAAATCCGTGGTGTCTCGGCTGTACCGAATTGCTGGAATCTTCATCTGGCCAAAATACCTCCTGATTCCCCTTTCAGAATTCCCTCTTTGCAAAGAAGAGCAGGGAGTTTTGCACAGGGCTCAGCCAAAAGGTGACTTGGGCTTTGGAATCTTTCGGACCCTCAAGGATTTGGGGGTCACCTCGAGGTACTCGTCGTCGTTGATGAATTCCATGAATTCCTCCAAGGATAGCTTTTTGGCAGGGGCAATCCGAAGTCCTTTGTCAGCGCCCGATGCGCGCATGTTCGTCAACTTTTTCCCTTTGATCAAGTTGAGCTCCATGTCCGTGTCACGAGAGGATTCACCCACCACTTGGCCAGCATAAATGTCATCTCCTGGGTCAATGAAAAAGGTGCCCCGGTCTTGCAGTCGGTCAATTTCATAGGCCCGGGCTTGTCCAGTTTCCATGCTCACCAGTGAACCCGTGCTTCGGGTTGCCAAGTCCCCAGCGTACGGTTCGTAACCATCAAAACGGTGCGTCATGACAGCTTCACCTGCTGTGGCTGTCAATACTTGATTTCTCAATCCTATCAACCCGCGAGAAGGGATTCGGAATTCGAGGTGCTGCAAATCTCCTTTGGCCTCCATCACTTGGAGCATCCCTTTTCTCATCATCACCAATTCCGTGGCCTTGCCTGCGGCACCTTCGGGAACATCGATTACCAGGTGTTCAAAAGGTTCATGCCGTGTGCCTTCAATGTCTTTGAACAGCACTTGCGGCTTGCCGATTTGCAATTCATAGCCTTCGCGGCGCATTGTCTCAATCAAGACGCTCAGGTGCAAAATCCCTCGTCCATAGACATTCCAGCGGTCTTCGCTGTCCGTGGCCTCCACGCGAAGGGCAAGATTTTTTTGAAGTTCGGCATCGAGGCGCTCTCGGATGTGGCGGCTCGTCAAGTAGTCACCATCCTTGCCCAAGAAAGGGGAGGTGTTGATGGTGAAAAGCAGACTCATGGTTGGTTCGTCCACAGCAATCCGCTCCATGGCTTCAGGGGCTTCGAGGTCGGCGACTGTGTCACCAATTTCAAACCCTTCCATCCCCGTAATGGCGCAGAGGTCACCGCTGCGAACTTGGTCCACTTTCTCTTTGCCTAAACCGGAGAACACAAACAATTCTTTGGCACGAACTTTTTTCATTCCATGGGCCGTGCAAAGGGTGTAGTCCTTGTTGGCATGCAAATCACCGCGATACAAGCGTCCAATGGCAATTCGACCCGTGTATTTGCTGTAGTCGAGCGACGTGATTTGGAGTTGTGGTGTTCCTTCAACGTAGGGCGCCTCGGGCACATGTTCAAGGATGACGTCGAGCAGATGACTCACATCTGAAGTGGGAGATTGCCAATCTTCAGCCATCCAGCCATTCTTGGCAGATCCAAAGACAGTGGGAAAGTCCAATTGGTCTTCTGTCGCTCCCAGATTGAACATGAGGTCAAACACTTGTTCCTGCACCAAATCGGGGGTGCAGTTTTCCTTGTCCACCTTGTTCACCACAACGATGGGTTTCAGCCCCAATTCGATGGCTTTGCCCAGCACAAACCGCGTCTGAGGCATCGGCCCCTCGAAGGCATCCACCAAGAGCAACACAGCATCGGCCATCTTCAACACCCGCTCGACTTCACCTCCGAAGTCGGCGTGGCCTGGGGTGTCGATCAAGTTGATCTTCACACCTTTCCATGCAGCGCTGACGTTCTTCGCGAGGATGGTGATGCCACGCTCTCGCTCGAGGTCGTTGTTGTCCAGAATCAGTTCTCCGGTGTCTTTGCGGTCGTCGACGACGTTGCACTGGTGAATGATCTTGTCGACGAGGGTGGTTTTCCCGTGGTCGACGTGGGCGATGATGGCCACGTTGCGGATTCCGCTCATAAGGGGTGGTTTTGCGGGCGCAAAGGTCGTTCATCACTTCGCAGCAGCCCTCATGGTTGTGGCATTAAATTTGTCCATCATGGTTTCTATGACTTTCTCCCCTCGATTTCAAAACCTCACACGCATCGTGTTGGTGGCAAGTTTCTTATTGCCTGCTTGCGCCAGCAGCGTGCGGATTTCTTCCTCTCCGAGTCAGGCGGACGTTTATGCGGATGGTCATTACATCGGCCAAACTCCGGTGCGCCACCGCGATGCGAAGATCAGTGGAACAAACCTCGACCTGCGGTTGGAAAAGGAGGGCTACGAAGTATTGGAAACCCAAATATCAAAGGATGCCCGTATCAATGTGAGGGCACTACTCGGCAGCATGTTTGTGATTCCATTGGCCTGGATTTTGGCCTATCCGAGAAGCAGGAATTACGTCATGAAACCCCTGGGGCAGCAGGTGGTTCCGATGCAGTTGCGGGACGACGATGTCTTGGTGGAAGTCCAAACGAACGAAGCTCTTGGCTCTGATATCTTCGTTGTCTCGTTGGACAACTCTCCCTGTCAGAGTTCGTCGACGAACTCGGTGCTTGAGGCTGCCGTGGGGATTCGGTTGATGAGGGCGTTCCGAGTGTTGGAGCGGAGAGAGCTTGACGTAGTCAGCTCGGAGCAACGGCGAAACATGGCAGGACTTCACGACGAATCGAGCATTGTTGAAGCAGGCAAATTGTCTGGTGCTCGAGGTGTTGTACTTGTGAGCAGAACCTGCGAACAGCGTTCGACTCTGACATCCATGCGGTTTGTCGATTGCGAAACCGGTGCACTTCATTGGGCGGTCCTGGCCAAGGACCAGCCTCTCGACGCAGTGGTCAGCGAACTGCTCAATCGTCTCAAACCATGAAACCTGTCTCTCGGATTCATCAAAGTTGGGCTCGTGTTGGTGCTGGCCATTGTGCTTGGTTGGGTTGAGCAAGCATGCCGGGGCCGTTTCCCCGACATGCCGCTTTCACCAATTCGCGCCACGTCCTGATCTCATCCGCCGTTCCTGATTCGTCGTTCCTGATCCGCCGTCCCTGTTCAGGCGGGTACGGGCGTGTCGAGTTGCGCAAGCGAAGCTGCAATCTCTGCGTCGCTGAGTTCGTGATGCTCCAGCTCCCCGCGCAGGTACGTTTCGTACGCGCCCAAGTCGAAGTGGCCGTGACCGCATAAGTGGATCAAAATCACGTCGTCCTTGCCCTCTTTTTTGCAACGTTCCGCCTCGGCAAAGGCCGTCGCCAGGGCGTGGCACGTCTCCGGCGCAGGCAGAATGCCTTCGCACCGCGCAAACGTGACGCCCGCCTCGAAGCATTCGAGCTGACTGTGCGCCCGGGCCTCAATCAAGTTGTCCTTGAGCAATTGGCTGACGACCACGCCGGCGCCGTGGTAGCGCAGCCCGCCCGCGTGGATGGGGGCAGGGACGAAGTTGTGCCCGAGGGTGTACATGGGCAGGAGCGGGGTCATGCCCACGGTGTCGCCAAAGTCGTACCGGAACTGCCCGCGCGTGAGTTTGGGGCACGAGGTCGGTTCGCTCGCGATGCATCGGATGTTGGAGCCTTCGGTCAAGTTCTTGCCCAAGAAGGGGAACGAGAGCCCGGCGAAGTTGGAGCCGCCGCCAAACGGCGCAATCACCACGTCCGGCATTTCCCCGGCCTTTTCCATCTGCTTCACGGCCTCCTGGCCGACCACGGTTTGGTGCAACAAGACGTGGTTCAAAACAGAGCCGAGCGCGTATTTCGCGTCCGGATCCTGCGCGGCCACTTCCACGGCTTCGCTGATGGCGATTCCGAGGCTTCCCGGGGAGTTGGGGTCGGCAGCCAAGATGCCTTGGCCTGCCTGGGTGAGCCGCGTGGGTGAGGCGTGGACGGTGGCGCCGTACGTGTTCATGAGGGTCTTGCGGTACGGCTTCTGATTGTAAGAGAGCTTGACCATGAACACCTCGCACTCCAACCCAAATTGCGCGCACGCAAACGACAACGCCGAGCCCCACTGGCCCGCCCCGGTTTCTGTCACAATCTTTTTCGTGCCCTCCATCTTGTTGTAATAGGCCTGGGCCAGTGCCGTGTTGGGCTTGTGCGACCCGCTGGGGCTCACGCCTTCGTACTTGTAATAGATGCGCGCCGGCGTGTCGAGGTGTTTTTCGAGGTCGTGGGCTCGGAACAGTGGCGTGGGCCTGTACTTGAGGTACTTGTCTCGAACCTCTTCGGGGATCTCAACAAGCCGGTCCGAAGACATTTCCTGGGCAATCAGGGCCTGTGGAAAAAGGGGGCCAAGCATCTCGGGGCCGATCGGTTCGTGGGTGCCCGGATGCAAAGGCGGCAAGGGTTTGTTGGGCATGTCCGCCACAACGTTGTAGTAATGGGTGGGGAGCTCACGCTCCTCCAGGGTGAATTTGTGCTGTCGCATGGCGATCAGGTTTTGGGTAGAAAAATGGATGAACAAAAAAGGCCTCCCGACATGGGAGGCCTAGTGATTTCGAGGGGAGAAACCTGCCCTTGGACAGGCTACGGACTCAACGCCATCGGGTACACGCGCGCCACATGTCGGATGTGATCATCGACATGCGCCACCACCAACACTGCACTGGAGTCATCGAGCGCAACACGTCATCTACGGTGATTGTGCGTGTTTGGACGTAAGTCATATCCCAAACATAATCGGACGGTACATCAAAACCAAGCGTTATCCTTCCTTTTTCAACGCAGAGGAAACAAAGCGTTCCAATTCGTTCAGGAGTTGCTCCAAATCGGCCATCTCTGTCAAGGGGTTCATGAACGTGCATCGAAGCCACTCTTTGCCTCGGAATTGAGTTGCAACCACATAGCCAGAGCCTCCGTTCAAATAGGCTTTGCGCAACTCGGAAACTGAAATGTGGGGGTCGGCTGGCCTGAAGCAAACGATGTTGGCCTGTGGCTGCATGGCCAATTCCCAGTTGGGACGGTCATCCACGAGCCCTGCAAAGGCTTGGGCTAGGGCCCACAACCGATCCACAAGTTCGCCCCATAGTTCCCAGCTGTAAGCCGCTCTGACGGCTGCCAGTCTTGTACTGAGCATGCGTTTGGTGCACTCAAAGGTTCGTTTGCCCGTGTCCCACCAATCATGGCCCTCAGGCGCTGCCCACAGGTACTCGGCCTGCTGGACAAAGGGCAAAAAGCTCCATTCCTGAGACCTGTAAAACACGCCCGTGCACAAGGCGGGAAGACCGCAGAGCTTGTGGAAGTCCATCACAACACTGTCAGCGAGTTGGATGCCTCGGATCAAGTGGGCGTGCTTGGCGCTAAAAGCAGCCGGAGCCCCATGGGCGCCGTCCACGTGGAACCAAACCCTTTGACTTGATGCCCATTTTCCAAGAGCATCCAGCGGATCGAAGGCCCCAGAACTTGTGGTGCACGCGCTGCCCACAACAGCCAATAGGATTCGTCCGTCAGCCTCGCACTCCTTGGCACGACGGTCCAAATCATGGATGAGCATCCTGTGATTCTCGTCCGTTGCAACCTTCACCACAGCCTGTTGGCCCCAACCTAACAGTCGGACGGCACGATCCACGCAGTAGTGTGCCTGTTCAGACACCAGGACAGCCACAGGAGGAGCGCCAGCGACGCCTTCTGACCACCAGTGTTCGCCCCTGCGTTGGCTCAAGTGCTGCTGTGCTGCCAACAGGGCCACAAGGTTTCCGAGTGTTCCTCCATGACAAAGAATTCCGCCACAATCCGCGGGCAATCCCAATCTTTGTCCCAGTTCGTTCATCAACACCTCTTCAAGAGCGGCATTGGAGGGACCCATTTCAAAAATGGCTTGTCCATTGTTGAGTAGGTCGGTCCACGCCCCAACCCACGCTTGCATCGGGAAAGGGACGGCGACCTGATGCCCCATGTATCTCGGATCGTGCAGAAGGTTGGAACGAAGCGTGGTCTCTGTCAGAACGTCTTGCCAGCTTTGCATCGATGGAAGCACGTTTTCCCAGTGTTTTCGCTCATCTTGAGGCAAATGGCCTGGATAGGACGAGGGGGCTTGACGACGCTGGGCTTCGTCCAAAACATGGGCCAGGGCATCCACCATGGCGTGACCATCTCGTCGAAATGTCTCCACATCGTAGGCTCGGGCCAAGGCAGGGGTCAAGGGAGGGAGGATGGGATTGGATGGCATGACCGGTGACGATGAGTGATGGGGTCAGGAGTGATGGGGTCAGACGTGCAAACTCATGGAACATCAACAAGACGCAACGAAGCTACCTCTGTTTGGGCATGACCCAACAGGAACGAATGGCGAGAGGCTCGGGTCTCAAAGAATGGGGATTGAAATCGACCACCTAGAAAAGGAAAACGCCCGACCCTAGGGCCGGACGCTTGCCAAATCAAAGATTTCGGTCAGTCTGCGAGGACCATCAATTCTCTCGGAGATTGAATGACAAAGCGAAGTTTTCGTTCTTCAGTTTCTCCTGCAGAAATGTCCAAATCCCAGACCACTCGACCTGTGGGTTCGTCCACAACGGCCCCATCGAGCTTGAGTCGTTCAATTTCGATTTCTTCCGTCCGAACCAAGGGGAGTTGGTCCTCGAGTTGAAGGTGAATATCCGTTCGTTTTCGATTGGTCACCGTGAAGGTGTATTCGCGGTTGAATTCCTTCTTACCGGTGAACGCACCCACTTTGTCTTCTCGAACCGTTCGCTTCCGTCGAACCAAAACATTGGGGTCAGGTCCCAGAGAGATGGCGAGGGTGTCATCCACGAAGTCCAAACGAAGTTGACTTTCCCCGACGTAATCTTCTCCGAAGTACACGTGCATGCGGCCATTCATCAAGTCCAGATCTTCCCAGTCGGTGAACATGGCTGTCAAGTACACTTGAGGATCCATTTTGGGGGCGCATTGGTGGAGGTATTGGGCTTCAATGGTGTGGTCCTGGATCCTGACAGCGTGAGGGTGGCCATCCGAGGGGATGTCGTAAGTGGCTGCTACATTGAACCTCGTTTGCGTGGGAGAGTGGCCAATGTCCACCGAAACAAAATTCAGGTCTTCCGCAACTTCCCTTCGCCGGCTGCTCGACCTGCCAAACAAGCTCTCCTCCACCATGTCTTCAGAGATTTCGACGACGTCCATCGCCATGGACGGGGCGAGTGCTACATTCATGACCGGATTGCTGATGGACATCACCTCGGCAGAATACCCCACGCTGTTGTAGCTGAGGCTTGTCACCCCCTGATTGACTTGAAGGTTGTAAAACCCATTGATGTCAGTGACCGCTCGGCTCCGGCCATCGCCTGATACAACCGTGGCACCCACCAAAGGTTGCCCATGAACATCAAAAAGTTGGCCTCGGACCTCCCGCACGGATGGGTTGTAAGGCTGCGCCTTGAGCCAAGCGTTGGCAGAGGCTGCTCCCGCACGGGTGTTTTGAATACCTCCTCCAGGCTGTGAGCCGTCGATGTACCATGGCTGGAGGTTTGGCTTGGTTCTGTTTTTGGAAGGCGTGCCTGTCGCAACCGTTAAGGTCACATTCTCCCAAGGTTCGCCTGTGGTTTGATGCACCATGGCCAAACACTCCAACTTCATGGGGTCGTCCACATCCTTCACCCTCGCATTGTAGCTCGGGTTCCAGCCGGCTTGTTGCATCCAGTAACTCAGCACGAGTTCACCCTGTGTGGGTTGAGGTGATTCGACACGCACGAGCACCTCAAGCGAGGTGGAGGTGCGCAATGTCGGCAAGGATTGCAGGGCTTGGTCCAAGGCCATGATTTCCGCTTGATGACTCGCGATTTCACGATCAATCTCCGCCCTCCCGTCGTGAATGATTTGAAAGCGCTCTTGAAAGAAAGCGGTAGCTTGCATCAGGCGCTCCAAATCCACACCCGTGTCCTTGACGGTGAAGTTTTGGTTTTGCAGCAAGAGCTGCTCTTCTCGATCAAACAATGCTCTGCGAGCCTGTGCCCATTGGATGTCCCGGGTCAGGCGATTCCGAAGTGCGGTCAAACGATCCTGCTCTGCAGGTGATTCAGCTCCGCCTAGGGTGTCCGTGTGGTAGCGATGCGAGATGCCCAAGACCGTGAAATCTCCTCGCCCAGTCAAGCGAATGCGAGAGGGGTCGATGGCCGTGTGCAAGTCTTCAAACACCAGGACATTGGTGCCTTTGCGAAGATTGGCTTGGGCGATGCGTTCGACCTGGGCACCTTGTTCAAACACCACCACATGATCGATTTGACTTTGGACAAAAATTTCAGGTGCCTCGGGCGACTTGGCAGAGACCCCGAGGGATATTCCGAGCAACAATGCACAAAGAGCTGCAAGCAACAATGCGCGCTCTAAAGGTGAGGACGTACGAATCATGATGAAAGAATGTGGAGGTTTGACATGACAAGGCCAAACCAAGGAGTGTGCCAAAAACTGTTGAATCCATCCACATGAGTTGCAACATGGGTGCCCAGGCCACCTTTCTGGCCTGCCTTGACCTGTATCTTCGCAGTCATGATTCACCTTCAAGGCATCACCAAATCCTACACCACGGGCGCTCAATCGCTTCAAGTGCTCAAAGGGGTGGACTTGAGGGTTGAGGCGGGTGAATTGGTGGCAATCATGGGATCTTCAGGTTCAGGAAAATCCACGTTGCTGAACATTTTGGGGTTGTTGGATGCCTACGATGGAGGCCAATACCAATTGGATGGCCGTGACATGGCAGGGTTGAGCGAGCGAAGAGCGGCTGAAATGAGAAGGGAAATGCTTGGGTTTGTATTTCAAAGTTTCAACCTCATCAACTTCAAGTCGGCGGCTGAAAATGTGTCCTTGCCGTTGTACTACCAGCAAGTGCCTCGCAAAGAACGCACGCGTCGGGCCCATGAGTTGCTCGATCGCGTGGGACTTCTCGATTGGGCCGACCATTTGCCATCTCAGCTGAGTGGAGGTCAAAAGCAACGCGTGGCCATCGCGCGCGCGCTCGCTGCCAAACCTCGGGTGATTTTGGCAGATGAACCCACAGGTGCATTGGATAGCTCCACGAGCGAGGACGTGATGGTGTTGTTGAAAGAACTCAATGCAGAGGGCATGACCATGGTGGTTGTGACGCACGAAAATGAAATTGCCAGGGCATGTGGCCGAACCATTCGGTTGCGCGACGGCTTGGTGGAAACTGGAATGGATGTGGGAGCGTGATTCATGGATTGAGGTCGCTCACAATGTCCTCGCCCATCCGTTGAGAACAGCCCTGACGGGAGTCAGTGTCGCACTTGGCATCTTCATCCTGGTCGTTATGCAAGGTCTAGGTTTTGGATTGCAGCACGGTGTAGAACAGCAATTTGCGGACGACGCGGTGAACAGCATCTGGGTGGAGGGAGGCCGAACCCAAATGGCCTATCGCGGCAACCAAAGCAACCGCCCTGTCAAATTGAACAATGGGGACATCCCTGGCTTGGCAACCCAAGCCGACACTGTCCCGGCCTATTCTCGACGCATCCGGATGTGGGGCGCGGAGGTGGTATGGGAAAATCCAGACGGGGAGAACCAGAGTGGGAACTTTGGGCTTCGAGGCGTAGACCCTGCACACATCGAGCTGGAACGGTCTAACCTGCTCTCTGGCCGATTCATCAACGAACGCGACGTGTTGGAATCACGCAAGGTCGCGGTGGTGGGGCCCAACATCGTCGAGGAGCTCTTCCGTTCCGCGGAACCCGTTGGCGCGTTCGTGCGCATCAATGGCGTGCTGTTTCAGGTTGTGGGAACATTTGAAGACCCAGGGTCGCGGTGGGAAAACCGCGTCACTTATGTGCCGTTTTCAACGGCGCAATCCCTGTTTCGTTCGGATGACAGCTTCGACCAAATCATCTACAGCACGGGTGCCATGACCACAGACGCCACTGTTGCCCAAAGCGGCCGCATGCTAGGCTGGCTCAAAGACGTCAAAGCGGTGCACCCTGATGATTCCCGGGGCGTGCGCGTCGACAACAACAACGAGGAGTACGCCATGTACGCGTCCATTTTTGAGGGAATTCGGCTTTTCATTTGGGGCATTGGATTGATGACCCTGCTTGCGGGTGCAGTTGGGGTGGCCAACATTTTGGCCATCGGCGTGAAGGAAAGGACCAAGGAAATCGGCGTTCGCAAGGCACTTGGTGCGACCAACGGAAGCATCGTGAGTTTGGTGGTGATGGAGTCGACCGTCCTGATGCTTGTCAGCGGAAGCTTGGGGCTGATGCTTGCGGTAGGCTTGTTGACAACGGTGGCGCCCATGGCCAACCACGAATATTTTCAAAACCCACAGGTGGATCACCGCATCGCGCTTTTCGCGTTGATGGTCTTGGTGCTCGTCGGCTTGGCGAGCGGACTTGGACCGGCCTTGCGGGCCGTGGCGATTCGACCTGTTGAAGCCCTCCGCGACGAATGAGGTGGTGGGAACGCGATCCGTGGTTGGAGCTTGCGCAGGTTTTCTTGCGCAACCCATTCCGTACATTCCTGAGTTCGCTCGGGGTGGGCTGGGGCTTGTTCATGATTCTCATCACCGTTGGGGCGTCCAACGGCTTGGAAGAAGGGGTAAAGTCAGACATGGGAAACCGCGTGAAGAACAGCGCCTTCTTGTGGACTCATCGAACCACCATGCCTTACAAGGGCTACCCCAAAGGGAGGTACTTCAACTTGAACACCGCTGACGTGGCCTTCCTCGAGGAAAATGCCACGTCGCTTGAGGCTGTTGCCCCCCGAAACCAGCTCGGTGGATGGCGCGGGGGAAACAACGTGACCCACGGGTTGAAGACGGCGGCGTGTGGCGTGTATGGAGACGTGCCCGTCTACAAGGACATTGACCCCATTGTGATGATGGAGGGGCGCTACATCAACCAGCGCGATTTGGACGAACGACGGAAGGTGGCGGTGATCGGAAAGCGCGCGAGGCAGTTGTTGTTTGAACGTGATGAGAAAGCCGTCGGAAGTCACATCCAAATCCAGGGCGTGACATTCACTGTGGTGGGTGTGTACCGGAGCCAACAAACAGGAGAGGACGCAGAGGAGAGCGAGAACAACATCTTCACGCCTTACACAACATTCAACCACGCTTTTCACATGGGGGACGAGGTGGGCTGGCTGAGCCTGCTCATCCGTGAGGATGTGCATGGCGACACCGCGATGGCTGAAGTTCTGCGCTTGCTCAAGGCGCAAAAAAGCATTCACCCTGATGACGATCGCGCCTTTGGAAACTGGAGCATGGCGGAGATGCACGAAGAGATGTCGACCGTGTTCGGGGCGTTTCGATGGGTCTCATTTGTGTTTGGCGGGTTGGCCCTGTTTGCGGGAGTCATTGGCATCATGAACATCATGCTTATCACGATCAAAGAACGCACCAGGGAATTGGGTGTGCGTCGCGCTTTGGGGGCAACTCCTGCTGTCATCGTCATCCAGATCATGGTGGAAACCCTCACCTTGACGGTGGTTGCTGGGCTGATTGGCGGGGTTCTTGGCGTCTTTGCACTCGAGGCGCTCGACACCTATCTCGCCGCCTCCGAAAGCAACGGCATCTTTCGCCATCCCCATGTCACACTGGACGTGTTGGTGACGGCGCTGACAACCATGACCATCCTCGGTGCTTTTGCGGGTATTTTGCCTGCATTGAGAGCCCTTCGCGTCCAACCTGTGGAAGCCCTGAGATCTTGAAAATGAACGAATTCTTATGAAAAACGGAAAACTCATTGCTTTGCTCATCGGCGTCGTCCTTGTGCTCGCCGGAACGGTCTACACGGTGAAGCACCTTCGCGACCAAGAGCAACAAGCTGAAGCCTTGTATGACACTGAGACGCCGCGCGTCGCGGACATCGTACTCAAGACACTGGCTTCCGGAAGCGTTCAGCCACGTCAAGAGATTCTCATCAAGCCTCAAGTTTCAGGAATTGTGCGTCGCGTTTTGGTGGAAGCCGGAGACTTGGTCGAGGCGGGCGACGTCTTGGCGGAAGTCATGATTGTCCCCGATGTGGCCGCATTGAGCAATGCTGAGTCGCGTGTGGCCCGAGCCCAAATCACTTTGGAAGACGCGCAAACAAATCACGACCGCAACGCGGACTTGTTGGAGCGCGGGGTGTTGGCCCCGGCGGAGGCACAGCGCACCGAACTTGCTTTGAAGCAAGCCAGCGAAGAGCTCTACGCCGCAGAAGATAACCTCCGAATCGTGCAAGAGGGAGTGACCGCTCGAGGAGGAGGGAACGCATCGAACACGTTGGTGAAGGCCACGGTGTCCGGCATGGTCTTGGAAGTACCTGTGAAGAAGGGCAACAGTGTCATCGAGGCGAACAACTTCAACGAAGGCACCACCATCGCCTCGGTGGCGGACATGGGGGATTTGCAATTTGTGGGGAAAATCGACGAAAGCGAGGTGGAGAAGCTCCATGAAGGCATGCCTATTCGGCTGACCATTGGGGCCATTGAGGGAAGCCAAATTCCAGCCACCCTCGAACACATCGCTCCCAAAGGTGTGGCTGAGGGCGGGGCGATTCAATTTGAAATCAAAGCCGCGGTCATCCTTGAAGAAGGAAAATTCCTCCGTGCGGGTTACTCCGCCACGGCCGACGTGGTCCTTGACGAGCGCAAGCAGGTGTTGGCAGTGAGCGAACGCCTCGTGCAATACGACGGAGATCAACCGTACGTCGACGTGTTGGTGGGTGAAAACACCTACGAACGTCGAGACCTCGAGGTGGGGTTGAGCGACGGCCTTATGACGGAGGTGTTGAGTGGCATCGAGGCAGCGGATGCGGTCAAAATTTGGAACCAACCGCGCTACGAATGAGCTTTCCTGAAGCACGGTTACGCACGGGCCTCCCGGCTGAAGAGGCAAAGAGCCTGGCCAGAGAAACGGCCCATCACCCGGATTGGGTGCACGACCTGATTCTCATTTCGGCTCAACCCGAAGGCGGGACCGCTCCAAGAAAGGCCTCTTGGGTGCTTCGCCATGCCGCGCTTTACGACAAATCCGTTCTGAATGGTCACGGCGTCGCCATCCTTCGGGCGGTGGACCAGTCGCAAGACGCCAGCGTTCACAGGGAATTGCTCAAAGCCTTGTTGGAACTCCCCGCTGCCGAATTGAAGTCCATGGGGGAGGACCTGTACGACCTCGGCCTTGGACTTTGTGCCGACACCTCCTTGCCTGTGGCGATGGTGCATGTCGGTGTCCAACTCCTCCACGCCTCCGGACTGCCTCTGGGAGAAGAAGTCGCGGAAGTATGGCGGGAGCGGGGGTTAAACGCGGAAACGGTGCCGCTGGCTCGCTACCTGACTCGGCAGTTGGATGCCATGACGAAGCGGAGCTGCTGAGCCGCCGGACCGCTCGTTACGTTTGGTCACCTTGCGGCTTGGGCCCATGGAATTTGGTGCGTTTTTTCCATTTGCGGTTTCCACTTGGGCGTGAGTCCTTGTCGCGTTTGGGTTGATTTGATGTTGGCCCCTGCGGTCCGTGACCGCCACGGCTACCGCGTCCTTTGTTGGACCCATTCTGACGTGGCTCAGGTTGGTTGGTGTGGCCTTCCTTTTGAGGCGCATTCTGGGTTTTGAAGTCCGCGGTGATGGCCGGAAGATCGAGGTGCCACTGGTGGTCCTTCATCAGCAGCACGTCGCGCTTGATCAACTTCAAGATGTCTCGCATGTGGTTGCGTTCGTCGCCTTCGTTGACCATGGAAATGGCGACGCCTTCTCGTCCAGCGCGCCCGGTACGGCCGATGCGGTGAACGTACGTTTCGCTGATGTTGGGGATTTCAAAATTGATGACGTGGCTGACGCCTTCGACGTCAATGCCTCGCGCCGCGATGTCTGTGGCCACCAAGACTTTGATGTTTCCATTGCGGAAGGCGTTCATGGCCTTGTCGCGCTGGGGCTGGCTTTTGTTGCCGTGAATGGCTTCTCCGCGAATGTTGTTCTTTTTGAGGTAGCGCACCACTTTGTCCGCGCCGTGTTTGGTTCGGGTGAACACGAGCGCCGTCTCCACTTCGTCCTGGTTGAGAAGTTGCACGAGCAAATCGCGTTTGGCTCCTTGACTCACGAACATCATCCGCTGGTCCACTGTCTCTGCGGCACTGCTGACGCGAGCCACTTCCACGCGGATGGGGTCCGTCAAAATGGTCTTGGAAAGCTTGACGATGCTCTCTGGCATGGTGGCGCTGAAGAACAGGCTTTGTCGCTTTTCAGGGAGCATGGCGATGACCCGCCTGATGTCGTGAATGAATCCCATGTCAAGCATGGTGTCGGCCTCGTCCAAGACCAAAAATTCAATCCACTCCAGCGACAACAACCCTTGGTTGCACAAGTCGAGCAGGCGACCGGGTGTGGCCACCAGCACGTCGGCTCCTTTGCGGATCTGCGCCACTTGCTTGTGCTGGCTGACGCCGCCAAAGATCAACGCCGTCCGAACCTTGACGTTCTTCGCGTAAGCTTTGACGTTGTCGTCGATTTGGGCGGCAAGCTCGCGGGTTGGGGTCAGCACCAACACACGTGGAACCGCGCGTCCGTGCATGAGGTTGTTGGCCAAATGATGAACAATCGGCAGCGAGAATGCCGCCGTTTTGCCCGTGCCCGTTTGGGCAATTCCCATCACGTCACGCCCCTTGAGGACGTGCGGAATGGCTTGGGCTTGAATGGGGGTGGGGCGCTCGTATCCGAGCGGCACCAGGGCGTCGAGCACCCGGGGGTGCAGGCCCATGTCAGAAAACTTCATGAGTTGTTTTGAATGCCACGTAAGCATGTGGCCAATGCACCGCGTCTGTACAGCCCTCAACCTGCCTCGTGCAATACGCTAAGGGGGCGTGTCGACATCGGTGAAACACGCACACGATTCTAGGATCGCGTGGTGCAAAGGTACGCAGTTACGATTTGACCGTAAACACCCGGCTCAAATTGAACCCAAAATACACGCTCCCATCCGCCCAACTGCCCGCGGGTTCGGCAAGGAACGAGCGCTCAAACATGCCGCGCGCATTCGTGACGTGCAGCTGAAACACGTGGCCGCCCGTTTCGATGTCCACGCCCAAAGACAAACTCGGCGAAAAGCCTTCTTCAAATTGCTGCGTCAGGTAGTGGTGGTACTCGCCGTTGATGCTGAACCGTTGCGTGAGTTTGTACCGGCCGCCCACGCCCACCAACCAAAGATCGTGGGCGTCCTCCGACGTCTCCACGTAGTTGCGGTGCACAAACGACGGCACAAGCGCCAAACTCAGGTCCTCGTTCATCTTCCGGGCAATCACCGCCTGATTCACATAGCTAAGTCGGTGCGTGAAATAGTAAGGGTTGACGTCGGTCGGCGCTTTCAATCCATTGGCCATCGCCACGGAATACCAGGTGACGCTGATTGGAAAGGCTTGGGGTCCGGTGCTCTGACGAAGCAGGCGAGCCTTGACGCTGGCCTCGTACGTTTTTTGGTAGGTGTTGCGCGCCACGCCCACGGCCAAACGGTCCGTGATGCCGTAGTCAAACGCCATGCGCATCTGCGCGTTGTCGAGCCCCCAAAGCTCGTAAGCTCCGGAATTCAGGGTGCCAAACCGGTGCGCAATCACAAAGTGAAGCACCCCCTCGGCCGGGGTCTCGTTGCTCTGCACGTTGACGATCCGCGTATCTTTGAACGTCGCAGTCACCGGCAATGTGGGGTCTTCGACGGCCTCGTTGAGCGCATCGAGCAGCCCCTGAGCCGAACCGGCCTCCACTGCGGCAACGAGCAGGCCCAGTGCCGCAGCACGGGTGAGGAACGACAGAGCTCTCATCGCGGGTCAAGGGTTGCCTTCACGTCCACGTCGATGACGGGAGCGATGTTGTCTTTGACCACGGCGGGCACTTCAATCTGATGGTCTTCCAAGGCTACAGGGAAATGGGTTTCGATTTCCCAAGACTTGCCGTTCCACACGAGCTTGCCTGAGATGTCGCGATCTTGTTTTACGCCATGGAATTCGAAGGATCCTGTCGCGACCACGTCGTGAGATTCGCCGTCGTTCCACCCCGCGTCCCAATCCCGGATGGAACCTTGGAAGGTGGCTTTGGGGTAAGTCTCCGACTCCACGTAGTTCTCGTTGAAGTGCTCCTCCATCAAGGCCTTTTCGAAGTGGAATGCGCGCATCTGAACTTGGAATGCAAATCCACCGTTGGAGGCGTCGAGCAGTCCGCTCATTTGGGAATTCTCGGCCTCGATGTTTTCCATTGGGGTCTCCGAGAAGAAATGCACCTGACCTGCGCGGGTCATGAATTGTTGTGCGTTCAGGAGCGAAACCGAGAAAACAAGGAGGGTAAAGAGAAAAAATTTCATGACGTGCAAAATGTGTGGTGTTCGAGGAAA
>JAQBVN010000021.1 GCA_027622975.1 Bacteroidota bacterium
ACAACAACAATGGAAACTTCAACAACGCTGGAAACAACGGAAACTGGTGGAGTTCCTCGCCCAATGGATCCAACGCATGGAACCGAAACCTGAACAACAACAACGAGAATGTCAACCGCAACAACAACAATCAACGAAACGGCTTTTCTGTCCGTTGCGTCCGGGATGCTGACACGAATCGCCCCGGTGCTGTGAGCCTTGCATGCGGCACCGGGGATTTGTTTGCGGAGTCGGTACGAGAGGCCCTGCTCGAAGCGATCTTCGAGGCGTACTACGAGTGCCGTCGGAACAAGCGCAACAAATCGGATTCCTTGGCTTTCGAGTGCAACTTGGAGCGAGAACTGGTCGAGCTTCACGAGTCGCTGCTCGGCCTCTCTTACCGCCCCGAACCGTACCGCGCTTTCTTGGTGGAGCGCCCTGTGCTCCGGGAGGTGTTCGCCGCGTCCTTTCGCGACCGCGTCGTGCATCATTGGCTGATGGCCCTGTTGAATCCACACATCGAGGACATCTTGTCGCCGCGTTGCTTCGCGTGCCGGGAGGGACTTGGCGTTCATGCCGGTCACCGAGCGATCCAGTCGGACTTGGCCATGCATCCGACGGGGTGGGTGTTGAAATTGGACATCCGCGGATTTTTCATGAACATCGACCGGGAGCTGCTTCATCAGCGCTTGTCAAAGGACCTCCTGTCCTGGGATCTTGGAGGCATGGACCTGTGGGTGCAACATGTCCTTCGCGGGTTGCTCCTGGAAGATCCGCTCACGGGGTGCGTCAAGCGCCCGCACCGACGATGGAAGGAGCTGCCGTCCGACAAGAGCTTGTTTTGCACGGGAGAGGGCAGGGGACTTCCTATAGGAAACTTGACCTCCCAAATCTTGGCCAATTACTTTCTCAATCCGCTCGACCAATGGCTTTCCCGTGATTGCGCGTTCTCGGCCTACGGTCGGTACGTCGACGACTTCTACCTTGTCCACAATTCCAAGGCGGCCTTGGTCGGGATGATTCCTCGAATCCACGCGTTCGTTCGCGACGAACTGGGCCTTCAATTGCATCCAAAAAAAATTCACATTCAACCCGTGGCCAAAGGGGTGCTGTTTCTTGGGGCCTTCCATCACCACGATCACGCCAAGCTGTCCCGTCGACTGAAAGGCAACATGTGGGATTGCCTCGACGAGTTGAACGGCAGAGCGGAAAGTTGTAGAGGCAGGCTTACAAAGGCGGATGCAGAATGGGCGCTGCCCACATTGAACAGCTACCTCGGTCTTTCCGGGCAACTGTCGGCTCGCAGGTGGGAGCGGAAATGGCTGAAGGAGTTGCACCCGTCTTGGTGGCAGGTGTTGCGCGTTTCTGGGCAGAAGATGGTCCTGGCAAGGCGCTTGCGAAAGCATTGCATTTCGTTTCCATCATTGGTTTGATGGGCTCGAGAGACAGGGCAGTTCGGATGTGTTGGCATGAAAAAAGCCAACTTCGTGGGTTGGCTTTTTTCTTGAACGACCTCGATGTGGCGTCCTGTCTTTGTCTCAGCTCAGGCGTTCACGCGGCGACGCTCCTTGATGCGAGCCGACTTTCCTGTGCGCTCACGCAGGTAATAAATGCGGGCGCGACGCACCTTGCCTCGCTTGTTCACTTCCACGCTCTCGATGAAAGGAGATGAGATGGGGAAGATGCGCTCAACGCCTACACCGCTGGCCATCTTGCGAACAGTGAAGGTTTCCGTGGTGCCCGTCCCTTTGCGTTGGATCACGACACCTTGGAACGCCTGGAGACGCTCCTTGTTGCCTTCCTTGATTTTGATGGTCACCGTGACGGTGTCACCGGCGGCAAACTCAGGCCAATCCTTGGTTTCTACCAACTTGGCGGTGATGTCCTTGATGCGGTCCATGGCGTTGTCTTATCAGTTGTCAGAAGGGAGGCGCGAGTTACGAACCTCAATTCGGGGTGCAATATTACGAAGTTTCCTTGGGAAGTCCGCCACTTCGGACGAGAAAGTTTGGGCCCTCATTTGCCAACGCACAGAGGTCAACAACTTGGTATCCGCCACGAGCTGCGGGGCATCAGGCGGGGCCAATCAGCTTTTGACGCTGGCCAATCAGCTTTTGCCGCTGCCTGTCAAGGGGTCATGGCTTGTCAAAGGTCGCGGCCTTCGAGCAGGTCGGGTCGTCTGGACAGGGTTCGGGCGAGGGCTTGTTCCTCCTGCCAAGCGTCAATGGCAGCATGGTTTCCGCTGAGAAGGATGTCCGGGACTTTCCAGCCGTTGTATTCGGCAGGACGCGTGTAGACCGGGGGGGCGAGGAGGCCGTCCTGGAAGCTGTCGGTCAGGGCACTCGTCTCGTCGCCAATCACGCCGGGGACGATACGGACCAGCGCGTCGGTGAGGACGGCCGCCGCCAGCTCGCCGCCGCTGAGGACGTAGTCGCCGATGCTGATTTCAAGGGTGACGACGTGGTCGCGAAGGCGCTGGTCGATGCCTTTGTAGTGGCCGCAGATCATGAGCAGGTTGCCGGAGAGCGACAGCTGGTTGACGCGTTCCTGCTTGAGCTGCTCGCCGTCGGGAGTCAAGAAGATGACCTCGTCGTAGTCGCGCTCGGCTTGAAGGGACGTGATTGCGTCGTGGAGGGGCTGCATGGCGAGCACCATTCCTGCGGCGGTGCCGAAGGGGGCGTCGTCAACCTTCTTGTGTTTGTTGGTGCTCCAGTCCCGCAGGTTGTGCACGTGAACCTCGACCAAGCCTTTGTCGATGCCTCTTCGCACAATGCTTTCCGAAAACGGACCACTCAGGAGCCCAGGAAGGACAGTCAGGATGTCGATGCGCATGGCTCAAAAGTACGAGGTAACTTTGCACCCATCATGCGAGAGAAGAAGGATTACAAGTCAGTGGTGAGCCATCCCTACCAGGTGTTCAACGGGATTTTCTTGACGTTGCCGCTGGACGGAATTCGGCAGACCGGGCTTCGGGTGCCGCTGTTGCAGGAGGCCTGCGAGGTGGGTCTTCTTCAAGGCCTGACGCCCCATGACATCCTTTCGACGTTCCTGCGCGGTCAAGGCCATCCCACGGTTGAGACGTCGGCTGCTCTGTTGTTCCGGATCATCCAATACGTGGAGCGACAGGTAGTTTTGGTCGATGCGCTCGAAGACGCACGTTACGCCCAACTGAATGACATGGGAGGAGCAGAGTCTCTTCAAAGCCTCATGCAACGGGTGCGCCGTCATGGTTTGGAGGATGAGATGCGCGCGATGCTGGCGCAATATGCGGTGCGGGTTGTGTTGACTTCCCATCCCACGCAATTCTATCCTGGCAATGTCCTGGCCATCATTACAGATTTGGCCTTGGCCATGGAGGACAACGACTTGGTCAACATCCGCAAGCGCTTGCATCAGCTGGGCCTGACACCGTTCTTCCAAAGCGAGCCACCCACTCCGTACGAGGAGGCGATTCGTCAGATTTGGTACCTCGAGAATGTCTTCTTCGATGCCTGTTCATCCCTCGGAGCCCGTGTGGCCAATGCCGTTAACCGACCAGACGGGGAGGGGTTGAACATGGGGATGTTGCGGATTGGGTTTTGGCCTGGAGGCGACAGAGACGGAAACCCCTATGTGGGGGCGGAAACCACCCTTCGTGTCGCACGAAAGTTGAAGCTCACCCTGCTGCGATGCTACCGAAAGGAATTCAGAGAACTCCGGCGACTCATTACATTCAAAGGGCTGGAAGGCGAGTTGGATTTGTTGCAGGGCATGATTGAGGAATCCATCCTCAATGGCAGTGACCTCTCCTTGAAACAAGACGTGCTGCTTCATGGACTGCGTCGCTTGGAGCAGCAGGTGGAACGTGACTTCAATGGCCTGTACCTCGACCAGCTCCGGCAATTGATTTTCAAGGTTCGCATGTTTGGACTGCATTTTGCGTCGCTCGACATTCGCCAAGACGCTCGGGTGGTAGGGGCGGCCTTCCGCGCCTTGCTTGAGGCCCGTGATGGCCAACAGGCCGTGGAAGCTTTTGACAGACTCTCCGACGCTGAGGCCTTGGAATATTTGTTCAAATACGAAGTAGCGTGGGATGGGACCCTTTCTGAAGACCGACATCAAGATGTCATGGACAGCCTCCGTGCGATGCAGGAGATTCAGCGTCACAATGGAGAACCTGGTTGTCACCGCTTCATCTTGAGCAACTGCTCAGGCGCCAAAGACATCGCCATCCTCCATGCCATGGCCAAGGCAAGCGGGTGGGAGGGACCGTTGACGGCGGATTTGGTGCCATTGTTTGAGTCGATTCAAGATTTGGACGGTGCCAGGTCGCAGATGGAGATGCTGTACAAACACCCTGCCTACGCAGCCCATCTCGATGCCCGTGATTCAGCACAAACCGTCATGCTTGGCTTCTCCGACGGCACCAAGGATGGTGGCTACCTCCGAGCCAATTGGGCGATTTACAAGGCCAAACAGCAATTGACGGATGTCAGTCGCATGCACGGCCGCACGGTGCTGTTCTTTGACGGTCGGGGTGGCCCCCCAGCCCGCGGTGGGGGGAACACCCATCGGTTCTACGCCTCGTTGGGAAGGGACATCGACAACCGAGAAATCCAAACAACCATCCAAGGCCAGACCATTTCGTCCAACTTCGGCATCCCCAAATCCGCGGGCTTCAACCTGGAGCTTTTGTTCACGGCGGGGGTCAAGAACCGCTTATTCGATGAGGAAGAGACGCATCTCCTGCCTGAAGATGTCGCCTTGCTTGACGAATTGGGCAACACCTCCCATGCTCATTATTTGGCCCTGCGAAATCGCCCGGAGTTCACGGACTATCTCGCCACGTTTGGCACGCTCAAGTATTACGGCGAGACCAACATAGGGAGCCGCCCCACTTCACGAAGGAAGGACGGTGCCCTGCATTTTGAAGACCTTCGTGCCATTCCCTTTGTGGGCTCGTGGTCGCAGCTCAAGCAAAACGTTCCTGGCTACTTCGGCTTGGGCACCGCCCTGGCGTCGCTGGAGCGCCAAGGAAGGCTCGAAGAGGCCGCAAGCCTGTACCGCCGGAACGCCTTTTTCCGGACTCTGGTGGAAAACTCCATGCAGTCCATGACCAAGTGCGACTTCAGGCTGACGGCCCACTTGGCAACTCATGAACGGTTTGGAGCTCTTTGGCGTTCTGTGCAGGAGGAATACGACCAAACGCGCCGTCTTGTCCTTGCCATCTCCGGTCAAGAAGATCTGATGGAGACGGTCCCGGCCATCAAGGAGTCCATCCATCTGCGGGACAGCATCATTCTGCCACTTTTGGTCATTCAGCAGTTTGCGTTGACGGAAATGGAACGGCAGCGTGAAGCGGCGCTTTCAGGTGGCGGAGAGGCATCCGGTGCGCCCAGTGCGCCTAGCACGCCCAGCCCCGACGCGGCGCCCAGCCCCGACGCCGCATGGTCCCCCGATTTGCTGCGCAAGCTCATCATTCGCACCATGTACGGCATCGTCAACGCGAGCCGCAACGCGGTCTAAGGCCCATGAATGAACGCTCAATCACCCGACCCCGTGCCATGAAACAACCAACATTTCATCCCCGACGGCTCGTCAGAAGGGGGACGCGCGTTTTCTTTGGGATTGTCGTTTGTCTCACGGCCATGCCCATCACACCCAGTTGCACATCTTCCGTCCCCGAGAAGGACCGTCCAAATCCCAACGAGGATGCCAAGCATTTGAATCTGCGCATCGCTCCTCGAGCTATCGACTTGCAGGGCCATCGGGGAATGCGTGCGCATTGGCCCGAGAATTCCTTGTTGGGCATGGAGGAGGCGGTGGTGGCGGGGGTATCCACATTGGAACTCGACGTAGTCATTCGCAGCGACGGCCAACCAATCTTGAGCCATGAGCCGTGGCTGAGTCATGAAATTTGCCTTGATCCCCACGGAATCCCCGTGGAAGAGGGCAACCTTTCATGGAATCTCTTCACCATGTCCGTGGAAGCGTTGGAGGCCTGCGACTGCGGTTCTCGAGGCCACGCGAGGTTTCCCTCCCAACGCCCTGTGCCGGCGACGAAGCCCACGCTCGACGCCCTGTTTGAGGTTTGCACCGAGCGAGCAGTTTCTGATGCTCGTTTTGGCAAGGTTCGGTTCAACATTGAACTGAAGCACCGCCTTGAAGGCGAGGGTATCTTTCATCCTGAAGCCCAAACCTTCGCCCAAGCTGTCATCGATGTCGTGGAGCGCCATGGAATGACTGACCGGGTGACGGTCCAGTCCTTCAGCGCATCGGCACTGGAGGCAGTGCATGCAGCCCGCCCCTCGTGGTCGACAGCGTGGCTTGTGGACCATGCCGCCACCGTCGATGCGTGGATGTCCCAGCTTTCTTTCATCCCAACGATTCTTAGCCCTGAGCATGTCTTCTTGTCTGAATCGATGGTGGCGGAGGCACACGCCCTCGGTTTGACTGTGGTTCCATGGACTTTCAATGAAGCGCCGCGAATGCGTGAGCTCCTTGCCATGGGTGTAGACGGTTTGATCACGGATGACCCTTACCTCGCGATGTCTGTTCTTGAATCGACGGATTGCACGGTCTTTCATTGAGTGGGGGCCAAGCGGAGGACGGCGACCTTCGAATTGTATTGGTAATATGTCAACTTAATTAAGTTATATCGACATAATAGCAATTATAATCGACGAATATGAGGGTTTAGGCATATTTTGCCCCCTTGCTCCCAACTCCCAACCTCATGAAACATTTGCTTGCCTTGTTCAGCTTGACCGCCTTTGGCCTGGGTCATGCGCTCGTCTCTTGGACTCAATCCGAATGCCCTTCGCCCTTCGGCGAGCCTGATGTCAATGGCTACAGCACCATCAACGCGGCCTATTTTGACACGGATGGGAGCAGCACGGTGGATGTGCCCGACCTGATGAATTTGTTGTCTGCGTACGGCGTTGTCGTGGCGCAAGCGTTTGCTTGCGGCGATGCTGTGAGCTACCAAGGATACGAATACTCAACGGTGTTGATCGGCGATCAGTGCTGGTTTGCGGAAAACCTGCGCAACGAGAACTACGACAACGGCGAGGCCATTCCCTCGGGCCTGAGCGACGAGGAATGGATGAACACCACCTCGGGCGCCACGGCGGTGTACGGGGAGGACGCTGGCTGCTCAGCCTCCGCACCTGATTTCGATGCCTGTGACCCCGTGGCCTCGCTCGAGGCGTATGGGCGCCTGTACAACTGGTATGCGGTGGTGGATGAACGCGGACTGTGTCCCGCCGGTTGGCATCCACCCTCTGATGCAGAGTGGATGGAAATGGAAATGGCCTTGGGCATGTCTGAAGCTGATGCGGGAAGTACTTTTTGGCGAGGCACCGATCAAGGAAATCAAATGAAGTCCACCACGGGATGGGCCAACAGTGGAAATGGGACCAACACTAGTGGAATGACCTTGTTTCCGGGGGGGTACAGATATGGTTTCGACGAAGCTGAATTTGTCATCGCAGGCAATTTCGCATGCATGTGGACAGCTTCAGAAATGACTTGGGGGGCGTACATCAGGTTGTTCATGGACAATCGGACGGACATCAAACGCGAGCAAGAGTCCAAGGATTTTGGGATGTCGGTCCGCTGCCTTCAAGACTGACCGACGCCGCCATCCTCGGTCCGATCCCCATCAAAAACCCCGACCCGGCCTAAGCCTGAGTCGGGGTTTCTTTTGGCGCGCTCGCGCCGCTCAATCGAGAATTACTTGCCGCCAGCAGGGTCGCTGAGCTGAGGCTCGGCGTTTGCAGGGTCGGCAGGCTCGTCCGAGGCGTACACGAAGTCCATCTCCTCGATGAGGTTGGTGCAGCCTGCGTATTTGTCGAGGATCCACATCACATAGCGGATGTCGACCGAAATGGTGCGCTGGAGCTGGTGCTCGAAGGCGATGTCGCCGCTCATGGCTTCCCAGTTGCCGTCGAAGGCGAGGCCGATGAGGTCGCCGTCGGCGTTCATGACGGGGCTGCCGGAGTTGCCGCCCGTGATGTCGGTGCCGTGAATGAAGCACACGACGAGTTCGCCGTTTTCGTCCGCGTAAGGCCCAAAGTCCCGCGCCTTGATGAGCTGCTCGAGGCGCTCAGGAACGATGAACTCGGCGTTGCTGTTGTCCTTCTTCTCGAGGATGCCGTTGGCCGTCGTCACGAAGTCGTAGTGCACGGCGTCGGCGGGCTTGTAGTCGCCCACAGGACCGTAGGTGAGGCGCATCGTGGAGTTGGCGTCGGGGTACCACGCCTTCTCAGGTTGCATCTCACGCAATCCGCGCACGAAGAGACGGTAGCCGCGGTCAAACTTCTCTTGGGTCTCCGCCGCAGTGCCTTGGCTGTAGCGCTCATAAATGCTCATGGCCATGGTCACGGCCAGGTCGCTGTCAAGGGTTTTCTGCTTGGGGTTGGCCAAAAACTCTGCAAAGGCATCCGCACTGCGCAAAGGAGACTTGCTGTAAATCTTCTCGGCATATGCCGCGAAATCGCCTTTGTACTTGTCTTGGACTGTCTGAAAGGCAGAGGGCCACAAGGCTGGGTCAATGTCGTCACGGTATTTGGTGAGCATGTTGACAAACATGTCACGGTCGGTGTCTTGGTCGTAGTCTTTGAAGTGGCTTTCGGCCAAACCTTCCAGCATCGCACGCGTTCCAGCAGCACGGTTCGCATCCTCGTCAAACAACCCACCCGCACGGAACCCCACCCGCAACGCGAACAGCACAATGTCACTGCCCAACAATCCAGCCTCGCGCGCGTAGACCTCGCTACGAACCGTGGCGTCGGTTTCCGCGTAATACGATGCGATGAGGTCGAGGGCCTCTCCATAGGTTTCTTGACGTCCAGCATCCTTGTCCACCCAACGAGTGAACAGTTCTTCCAGCTTTTGTTTCTGTGTTTGAACTTCAAGACGCTTCAAACCCTTGGTTTGGCCGATGTAATACTTCCAATAGTTAGCAGTTTGGGCATATTTGGCGGCGTACTTGATGCGGATTCCCTTGTCAGAGTCCATGTGGCTCTTCATGGTCTTGAGCTTCAAGTCGCGGCACTCCACCACGGAGGGGTTGTAGAGGTTGATGGCCTGTTCGACGCCCCAGCTGCTGAGGAAACGGTCCGTGCTGCCGGGGTAGCCCATGATCATGGTGTAGTCGCCCTGGTCGACGCCTGCCATGCTGATTTTGAGGTGGCGCTTGGGGATGTAGGGCACGTTGTCGTCACTGAACTCAGCGGGGTTGTTGTCGGCATCCGCATAGATTCGAACCATGCTAAAATCACCGGTGTGGCGGGGCCACATCCAGTTGTCCGTATCGCCACCATACTTACCCACGCTCTCGGGTGGGGCCGCCACAAGACGGATGTCACGGTAATCTTGATACGTGAACACGTAAAACTCATTGCCGTAATACATGGTCTTCATGTCGTAACTGTAGGCAGGGTTGGCCTCCATGTATTCGCCTTGGATCGCTTTGAGTTCTGCCGCCACGGTTTCGGCGCGCTCGCTTTCTGGCATGTCGTCGTTGACGGTGGCCAGCACGCGTTCCGTGACGTCATCGATGCGGACGAGAAAGCTGACGTAGAAATCGTCGATGTGCATCTCTTGGTCCTTGCTTTTGGCCCAAAACCCATCGGTCAAGTAATCATGTTCCGGAGCACTGAAGCTCTGAATGGCGCCATACGCGCAGTGGTGGTTGGTCAGCACCAAACCTTGGGACGAAATGACTTCGGCGGTGCAGCTTCCGCCGTTCAAACGCACGATGGCGTCCTTCAGCGAGGCATTGTTGATGTCGTAAATGTCCTGGGCACTCAAGCGCAAACCAGATTCTTGCATGCCAGCTTCGTTGATCTTTTGCAGCATGTGAAGCAGCCACATGCCTTCGTCGGCACGGGCTTGGGAGAAGAGGAGCATGAAGACCGCTCCAAGGGTGGTGAATCGTTTCATATCGATGGTGTTGTGTTGTTTCAATGCTTGTGGGAGTCCAACGTGACGACCCGCTGATGGAGCCATCAACGAGCTGTTTTGGGGTCTGCCTTCCAGTCGGTGGCTCCGATGTGTCTTTCAATGGTGGTGTACAACGCGTTGAGATTGGGTCCGCCATACCGGTTGAAGACTTCTTGGCCTTCGAGGGTGATGATGGCCGCCGGAAGATCCATGACCATCGGGTTGTCGTAGCGAGCTTGCAATGTGTCAAACCCCAACGTCTCGCCCAGTTGAAGGACATCTGACCACGCCTTCAAATCCACGGAGGCCGTGTGGAGCCCTTGTTCGAGGTGTCTTCCAAAAACCTCTTCGCTGAAGGGGCCTACACGCAATGTGGCTTCTCCATTGCCGTGCAGGGTGAACTCATAATCTGGGCATCCCCCAAAACACAGGGTCCGACGCAAACCAACGACAACCGTGTCTTCGGCCCACGTGGATGACATGCCAGAACAACCCACCCATCCAAACACCGCCAGCAAACCCCAGATTCCCCATGAAAAGGCGCGGGTGGGACATGGTCGACCGAAGTTGGAGGGAGAGGCCTTCATCATTTCTTCTTTCTCTTGCTGCGAACATCGTCCTTGCGTGCCTGCAATTCCTTCTGCTTTTTCTCTTGTTCCTTCGCGGCTTCTTGCAATCGCTCCATGAAACTGGGCTTGGTGCGGTCTTTGGCTTGGGAGCGGTTGGCTTCGATTTTGGCCTTGATCTTTTCCTCGTCGATGAAGAACTGCTTGATGGCAACCATCTGGCCAATGCTCACGATGTTGGCCGTGAAGTAGTACAGGCTCAATCCAGAGGCAAAGCTGTTGAAGAAAAACAGCATCGTGAATGGCATGATGTTCTGGATGGTTTTCATGTCCGGCATGCCCGGCTGGGTTGGCATGCTCTGGTTGGCCATGGTCAAGCGCATGTACAAAAACATCGACGCAGCCATCAAAAGGCTGAAGCCGCTGACGTGGGAACCGTAGACTGGGATGCTGAACGGCAACGTCAGGATGCTGTCGTACGCTCCGAGGTCGTCTGCCCACAAAAACGACTGCCCGCGGAGGTCGATGTTGGAGGGGAAGAACCGAAACATGGCGTACAAAATGGGCATTTGCAACAAACCAGGGAGACAGCCGGCCATGGGGTTCACTCCAGTTTTTCTGTAGAGTTCCATGGTCTCTTGCTGCCGCTGCATGGCATCATCCTTCAACCGCTCGTTGATCTCGTTCATTTCCGGGCGTAGCACCCGCATTTTGGCCGAGCTCAAGTAATTCTTCCACGTGATCGGGAAGAGGACGCTCTTGATCACCAAGGTCAACAGGAGCACAATCAACCCAAGGTTGCCGATGTATTCCGCAATGAAATTGTAAATCGGGAGAATGATGTTCCGGTTGACCCACCCGAAGATCCACCAACCGTAGTCGATGATTCGACCGACTTCATTCAGTCCAGTTTCCTCCAAATTAGCCAGTTCATTGGGGCCAAAATAGAAGTGCAAGGGTTGACCATCGTAGGGCAATTCTGCCACATATCCCATGACATAGGATGTGTCTTCGGCTGGCCAGACATTGGCCAGTCGCGCCCCAGCGGCAAAGGGCTGAGGGCTGCTGACAAGGGCCGAGAAGTAGTTCTGCTTGAAAGCCAGCCATTCCAAAGGAGCCTCCAGTGTCTCTTCGTCCTCCTTGCCGTCGCTCAAGTAATCGCGTTCTTCTCCCTGTTCGAGGTAATAAATGGCGCTGTGCTGTCGCTCCCAGTCCAATCCCTTTTCATTGCGGTGACCGAGGGCTTCCCATGTGAATCGACGGTTGGATTCCGTGGCTCGGTCGAGGCCGATGAACTGGACATCGGTCTCGAGTTGATAGCCTTTCAATTGATGGGTCAAACGGATGGCCTGGCCACGTCCCATGTTGGCTTCAAGGACCAGTTCGTTGGTGCCCTGGGACACCACGCCGAAGTGAAGGTCTTGGAATCCCACGCGGCCCACCCCGGGAACGTCCCAGGATACGTTCATGGAAGAGGCCTCTCGTACCCACAATTCGATGGGTTCATCCGATCCGTAGCGGGTGTAGCCATCGGTCAACCGAGCTGATACAGGCATCCCGCCCCGGGTGTTGAAAGCCACCAAGACATGGTCGTTGCCAAGCACGTGGTCTCGGTCATTCCCAGCCACAGCTGCTCCGAAGATCCCATACTGTCGAGCCAATTGGGCCTGCAGGGCTGCCGATTCGCTGCTGTCAGCAGCCATGAGCATGCCTTGCTGAAGCGCTTGGGTGGCTTCTCGTTGGGTTTGGGCAGCTTGCAAGTCGGCCAAGGCGACGCTGTCCTCAGAAGCCTGCAACGCTGCCTGTTCAGCCTCCCAAGCGGCAAGTTCTTCCTCTGAGGGTGCGATGTACCATTGGTAGCCCAGCAAAAGGGCCATCATCAGCACCAGCCCAGTGATTGTGTTGCGATCCATGAGTGTGCGAAGTTAGGACAATGAGTGTGTGGGAAAGGGTGGGAATTACCAACGATGGCCTTCAGGATCGTCCCACAAACCATGGAGCTTCATGGCCTGTTCCAAGAGGTTTCGAACGCAACCCTGTCCACCGGCTTCAGGGACAACCCAATCGACCGCTTCCCGAATCTCAGGAACCGCGTCGAAAGGACAGCAGCTCAATCCAACGGCTTTGAGCGCTTTGAGATCTGGAAGGTCGTCACCCATGTAGGCGACTTCTTGAAGGTCTACGCCCAGGCGCTCTGCGACCTCTTGCAACGCCACCAACTTGTCGGAAGCTCCCAAATGCACTTCTCGAACCCCCAATCCCTCCATGCGCCATTGGACGGGTTCTTCCCGTCCACCGGTAATCACAGCCAATTGGAGTCCTTGTTTGACCGCCCATTGCACGGCAAAACCGTCACGAGCGGAGGCCGTCCGAGCCATGCTTCCGTCGGGCATGAGATAGACCGTGCCATTGGTAAAGACACCATCGTAGTCGAAAGCAAACAGTCGAATGTTGCGGAGTTTGGTTTTGTAGGTCATGGGTGATGTCGTTGAGCAATGTGCGCGGCCAACATGTCGTACAGTGCCTTCATGTCATCGGACAAGAGTGCCCTGTGACGTTCCAACGTCGCTTCGTCGCCTCGTTTGGCAGGTCCCGTTTGACGTTCCCGTGCATCGCCGTGCAGCCCACCTTGGGTCAATCCCTCGATGAGGTTGCGAATCAACGTTTTGGGCAATCCACGTTGACGGAGAACTTCCTGCGCTTCGGCAAGCATGTGGTTGGCGTAATTGTCGGCAATGACTGCAGCAAGGTGGGCAGCAGCGCGTTGATCGCCGCTGGCTTCGACCAAGTCCGCATTCCAAGCCGCCGCAAGCACATGAGCCACGTCAAGCGCTCGTTGGTCGGTGCCCTCCACCACGGTGGGCGTGCCTATAAGTGGCACACTGCCTGCCTTGGGGTTGAAGCTTCGCACAGGCCAAACCACGGCCCCTGGCGACCTCAACACCTCCAATGGGGTGGCACCTGACAAGTGCACCATCACGCATGAAGGTGAGACCATGGCAGACATTCCCTCAGCCAATTCTTCGATGAGTCCATCGGTGACGGCCACCACCACAACCTCGGCATCGGCTAGGGCGCCGGCGGCTTCAGTCCATCCCGTACTCCACGGACATCCCAGCCTTTGGGCCAAGGGCTGGGCAGACGATGCCTTGCGGCTGATCACATGCAGAATGTCATGGCCAGCAGCCTTCCAGGCAGGTCCCAGTTCACACGACACGAGGCCGGCACCAACGAGCACCATCCGGTAAGTGGGTGTTGGGGAGGAGTCAGTGGCCACGGCGAGAGGTCTTGCGTTGACGAAGGCGGAATCGAACGGCGAGGAAGGAACCGAGCGTCATCAGAATGCACCCAATCCACAGCCAGTTGATTTGAGGGAAAATCACGGCTTGCATCACCACAAAGTCGCGGCGAACACTTTCATGCTCCCAAACCACCATGTCCAAGGTTTCATCGGCGGGATTGAACGCATCAATGCGAAACCGCAGTCCCCAGCCTTCAGCTTCGTACAAATCGGGCACGACCGTGTTGCCGCGAACGATGTAGAGCGGGTCGTGCATTTCCACGGTGCGGCCGCGCCGCAATCCAAGGCATGCCGCCAAGGCCAGGTCGTCGTCGAGCAAGCCGCGATCGGCTCGTTCCTCGTCTCGGATGACGCGCAAGCTGTCAATGGTGAGCAAGACCCCGCCAACAAACATGCTGTCGCCGACCGCAAAAGAGCTCGACTGACCACCAAGCCACCCTTCCTCGTCCGTTTCTGGCGGCGTGACGCGCCCCCATTTGATGTGTGTGTAGAGGTCGCGAGTGAGGAAATGGCGTGTATCTGGTTCCGGGGCGTTGCCCATCCGTGCATTGAGTTGGATGCGAGGAGAGAGCGTGAATGCGCACTCACCGGCCGTGCCATTGACCCATCGGGTGGCACGTTGCGTTTGGGCTTTGGTGGGAAAAGGCAGAAAATTCCAACGGTCCTCCACGTCTTGGTCAAAGAGCGGACTGGCCACGTGATCCTCCAAGGCTTGCCACACCATGCCTTCGGCCAGAACGAGGTCTCCTTGGGCATACGATTTCGGGGTCCGCTCGAAGTAGTCCATGTCAAACAACACGTGAATTCCGTCCTGTCTGCGTTCCCGATACGAAACAAAGTAGGGACCCATCGGCAGGGTGTCGCCTTGCATCATCAGCAAGTCCGTGTTGTTGTTCAGCTCCTCGTTCAAGGTGCTGATGTCTCCGATCCTGTTGAGCGAAATGATGTCTTTTTGGGCGGTGGAGAGGACAGCCCCAAAAATCGTCAGCGCAAACCCCACGTGCGCCAGGGGAGATCCCAAGGCATCGAGCTTCCCCTTCCACATTTGGACGAAATAATCCGCGTTGCTGAATGCAGCGAACAGGGTCGCATAAATCAAAGCAACCCGAGGCACCTCGTGCCACTCGAAGTCATAAGCCCACAGCAGGGCGGCCGTGATCACTGCGGCCGCGATGTACGCGCGCAACACCTTGCTTCGAACCGTTCGGATGTCCGTGTTTTTGTACTTGAGCCATTGGGTCAAGCCAATCATGAGGAAGATCAGCACAGCCAATGGCACTTGCACCAAATGGTAGGTTCTGTCGAGGTCCGTGCCAGGGGCCATGTCGTGTTGGGCCAAGGTGTTCAACACGTCCCATCCCGTGAGTTCAGCTGCCCACGTGAAGGCAGAGGAGAATGGGGCCAAAAAATGGTTGAACACGGGGATGCTGGTCTGCCATGTGATGTGGATGGCACCAAGGACCAAAAGGAGCGACCCCACAAACATCCAAAACTCACGCGACCACAAGGCATCGTCCTCCGTTTGGGTTTTCAAGTCTCGACGGAACGCGCGGATGGCAGCAGCAGCCATGACTGCCAAAAAGGCCAGAATCCCCAAGGCATGGAAGCCGGCAGCGACCAATGCCAAAGAGGCCAGCGCCAAGCCCCCGAATGCCTTTCGGTGATCCACATTCTGCAACAGCATGAGGTGTCCCAGCGCCACGAAGGACAGCAGGTAGGCCAGCAGTTGGGGCAGAATGCCGCTGTCCACAAAGCTGTGGACTGATGTGTCGCCAAGAATGCCACTTTTGGTCAAAAACGTGGAATAGAGCACCAGCAAAAAGGACAGCACGGGCAGGTACAAGGTCGAAAACAGGGCCGTTGGTTCCTTTCGGTTTTTGTTGATGAGCAGCAGGTGAGCACCTGCCACCAAGACCATCCATGGCACGAGGGAAGAATTTTCTACGGGATCCCACGCCCAAAATCCACCAAAACTCAAGGCCTCATATGCCCAGGCGCCCCCCATCAAGATGCCAGCCCCCAAAATACCAACGCCAAAGAAGGACCATGGCAAAGCCGGTTGAATCCATCCCGTCAAATCGCGTCGCCACAGCGCACCGATGGCGTACGCAAAAGGCACGCTTGTGGCGGCAAACCCCAAGAACAAAGTCGGCGGGTGGATGGTCATCCAGTAGTTCTGGAGGAGGGGGTTGAGGCCTTGACCATCAGCAAATTGCGGAATGCTTGTGAGGTAATCAGCGCGCGCCGTCCAAGGCAAGCCAAGGTTGGCCGGCGCTTGCCTCACCAACAAGAATGGATCCAAGCCCAATTGAAAGTCCCCGAAATACACCCCGAGGAGCATCACGCCCAAAAACATCTCAATGGCGCTCAGTATAGCCATGACCTCGCGTTGCCATCCATCCGCCCGCCACAGAACCAACAGGGCCAGTACATTGTGCCAAAACATCCACAGCAAGAAACCGCCCTCTTGGCCGCCCCAAAAAGCGCTCAGCACAAACCTCATCGGCATCTCGTTGTTGAGATGCTTCCAGATGTATTGAAATTCGTAGCGATGCCCGAAGAACAGCACAAAAATCAGGGCAATGACTGCGAAGGTGCTCAATGCATGGGTTTGGAATGCCTTGCGCCCGAGGGAGATGTCACCGCGCACAAAGGACACAGTGGCCACCATCGCTGACACAAACCCCAACGCAACGAGCGCCCTGCCGATGTGGGCAGCCCACAACCATTCTCCGATGTATTCCATCAAACGTCCGTCTCAAGTAGGTGATTCTGCTCGTTGTATTTGGATGGACATTTCATCAGCATGTCTGTGGCGTGAAAATGTCCTTCCACCGTGGCATGTCCATACAAATCGATGCTTTCAGAACGCTCCAAGCCTGTGGGCTTGGACTGCTGAAGCCAAACCTCACGAATCTCACCTTGCTTGTCTTGAAGGTGAAACTTGGTCAGGTTGGTGTTCACTTGGGCGTCGTATTCCACGGGGTGAGCCGCCACGAGAGTTCCACTGACTTTGTACTCGACCCCTGGATCTGAAAAGGCGGTGTCGAATCCCACGGAACGGCTCGTGCTGGTGATAAACGAAATGAACATGCCCATCGTGGTGGCGACAAGCAGCAGAAGGACGATGTGACTGCGTTTCATGGATTCGTGGTGTCAGCGTCTTGCAATGGGGTGTGGTCAGAGAATTGGGAGTCCGCTTCTGAGGTTGTGTCGGTCGAAGGGAGTGCGTCCCAAGCCAATTGGAGTTGACGAATCCGACGAAGGTGAATTGCCCACCACACGGTCAGGCCAACCCCGATGATGACGGCCACGCCCACCACCACTGGCATCTTGCCGTCGGCAAAGAACAGGGCTTCCAATTGCCCCCCTTGGGTGGCTTGGGCAGGCAACAGCAGGGCAGGGATCATCAGTTGAGCGCGCCAGGAACCTCTGTGGGTACGCGCCTCGTCAAGGTTTGCTCGAAGCCTTTCAACCTTCAAAGCAACAGCGTACATCCACGTGCCCAAAATCATCCATCCCAGCACCGCAGGGTAGAACACAGCGCGCAATGCGCTGTCGAGATCGTAGCTGCTGAATGCGGGATTTCCTCCTTTTCCTGGATGCAAGCTTTCCGTAAAACGTGGAAGCACCATGAGCAGCACCACGAGAAGCAAAAACCCAAAGAGGTTGTACACGGCAGCGAGACGCTCGCGGAGTTTGGGCTCCTGGATGGAACCCCGCAAGACCAAGTATCCGGCGTAGACCATCACTGTGACAAAGGCGCCATTCAATTGGGGGTCATCCACCCACCACGCTCCCCAGGTCCAACGTGCCCACAAGCTCCCGGTGAGCAAGCCGAGCACCCCAAACCAAAGGCCCACCTTGACTGCGGCCACGGCGCGCCTGTCGCGGTCTGGATTACCTCCGAGCCTCAGAACGCGCAAACTTTGGGCAAAGCTGATGCCCATCAACAGGAACATCGTGAACCACATGGGCACGTGCAACATCAGGTTTCGGATGCTCTCCATGATGTTGGGTTGGAACGGAAAGTGGAAGGGGAGATCGGCTTCTTGCAGGGTGGAAAGCACGTATTTGTCATCTTTCAGCCCTGATTTTGGGGCTGCCTCCAACCCTGTGGCGTAAAACCCATTGGCGTAACTCACCGTGCCATCACCTGCGCCATTGACGTACACGTTCCAACTCATGGCCGGAACCACCTTTGGCAGCCGAACCCTGCATAGGAGATGGGTGTCGTCAGCCACCTTGAGATGTGTCGCGGAGAGAACGGTTTGCTCTCCATCAAGGATGTTTCTGGCGGTGATGAAAACCTTCGGTTGAGAGGTGGAAAAATGGGTGCCTAGACCTGCAATTCGGAGTTCATATTGCCCCCCTTGTTCAGTGATTTGGCTCCGCAACACTTCCACCTGATCCAAACCTGGACCCAACGGAACGAGGAAGGTCATGGCAAGGGTGTATGCCAACAACACAAGCCCGCAGGCGCGAATTGCTTTCACAGCAAAGGAAGGTGGTTCGTTGTGACGAATCATGAGGCTCGCCAAAGGTACGGGAACAGAACCACGCCGAGGGTGCCACTTCCCAGGGCCAAGACGCCAAGAAATGCGAAGTAGATGGCAGTGTCGGACACGATCACACCGCGAATCAAGTCGTCCCCCAAAGAGGTTGAGACCAAGACGATGGGCAGGACAAGGGGCAGGCCCAGAATGGCGGTGAGACCAAACCCAGCCCCAGCCCTCGCGGCGATGAGTGACAACAACGTCAAGGTGGTCCCAAGGGCCAAAGCCGTCAATGCCATGCCTCCCACGAAAGCCGCGAGGCGCGCGCCTTCCAAGGTTGCCCAACCGAGCAACAATCCCATGAAAGCCGCCACGGCGCACGCCAGCCCTGCGAGGATGGCCACGTGATGCATCATGCGCGCCAAAATGTAGTGAATGGGATTGACCGTGGTTCTCAGGTAAGCCAAAACCTCGGGGCGGTCCTCTTCAAGGGAGCGACTCACCCCATTGAAAGCTGTAAACAACAAAATCACCCACGTCATGGCATTCCAGGTCTCTGGATCGGGCCGACCTTGAACCACTTGGTACACCGCGTAGACCGTGGCCACGGCGAACAAAAGAAGGCCCGCGAGTCCGTGTTTGGACTTCATCTCCGCACGCCACATGTGCCTGAACAAAAACAAGGTGTGGCGCATGGCGGAGGACAATTGTACGGGAGGCGGTTAGACGATGGAGAGGGGTTTTGCCACTTTGGCAAACAGTCGTCCCATGTTTCGTGCGTCTTCGATGGCGCGATGCTGGGTGCCATCAAAACTCAGACCTTCCATCTCCAAAGCGTTTTTCAATCCGATTTGGTTTTTGGAACCTTTCCATCGGCTGTAATGTCGTTGCAAGCATGCCCAATACTTCAGCCAAGGCAGGTCCATGTTGTGGAGTCGAGCGTCGTTGACAAACTGCCGGCGGTCAAATTCCCCCCAGCTCATCAGCACAGAGCGGGTGTCTTGAAACCCGACCCATTGTTCAAACATCGCAATCGCTTCGTCGAACATGGGGGCGTCTTCGATGTCATCCTGTACGATGCTGGTCAACTTGGTGCAAAACGGGCTGATTTCGGGATGCAGTTTGGGTCGGACAAAGGAGCAGAAGTCATCCACGAATTCCAAATCCTCGTTGATTTTGACCGCGCCAATTTCAATGATTTCAACCTTTCGCGGCTTTGGGCTTCGCCAACAGGTGGCTTCGAGGTCGTACACAATGAATTGACGGTTGCTCATGTCGTTGCAAAGATACGTCAGCCTGACAGGGCGTGTCACAGTTGTGAACAAGTGGGTTCCAAATCTCAGCGAACGCGCAAGCGCCATGGGCTGAGACCGGAGCCAGGTTCTTCGAGCGTGGATCCCTGCCTCGAAGATGCTCCATGGGCATGCCCACCATCATGGATCAGGCGGTCGTAGGCTCCCAAAACCAGATCGGCCATGGTTTCATCATCGCAAGGCAACGCCCGGTGAAGGGCTTCGGGGGTGAAGTATGCATCGACAAATCCCGTGTCAAACTTGCCCGAACGAAACGCCTCATGGTTGACTGCGAAATGGCCAAAATCCAGGGTGGTATCCACACCCTGAACCTCGTATTCTTCAATGGCACGCAACATGCGTTCAATGGCTGCTTCACGTGTTGGGCCATGGGTGCATAGTTTGGCCAGCATGGGGTCATAGTGCATGCTCACCTCACCGCCTTCTTCCACGCCATCATCGACCCGGATGCCCGGACCCACGGGGGGGCGGTACCGGGTAAGGGTTCCTGTGCTCGGAAGAAATCCACCGGCCACATCTTCGGCATACACGCGCAATTCCAAGGCGTGACCCTGAATGACCAGGTCCTCTTGCGAAAAGCTGATGGGATGGCCTTCCGCAATGCGAATTTGCTCGCGCACCAAATCAACTCCTGTGATCAATTCAGTCACGGGATGTTCCACCTGAAGGCGGGTGTTCATCTCAAGGAAGAAAAATTCACGCGAGGCATCCACCAAAAATTCCACCGTTCCTGCACCCACGTAATCGCAAGATTTGGCCACTTCCAAGGCGCACTCTCCCATGCGTTGACGAAGGGCGTCGTCGAGCAGGGCAGAAGGCGCTTCTTCCACCACTTTTTGGTGTCTGCGCTGGATGCTGCACTCACGCTCAAACAAGTGCACCCCATTGCCATGGCTGTCGCAAAGCACTTGAATCTCGATGTGACGGGGTTGTTGGACGAGTCGCTCCATGAACACAGCGCCGTCACCAAAGGATCGCTCAGCCTCAGAAATCGCTCGTTGCAATTCGCTTTCCAATTGGCTGGGATCGTGCACGGCTCGCATGCCCTTGCCGCCACCACCCGCACTGGCCTTGATCAGGAGGGGGAAACCGATGCGTTGGGCTTCGCGTCGGGCTTCCTCTGGATCTTCAATCGCCCCTTCGGTTCCTGGCACCATCGGGATGTTCCTGAGAGCCACGGCGTCTTTGGCCGCGAGCTTAGAACCCATGACCCTGATGGCATGGGGATGAGGACCTACGAACCGAATGCCAGCCGCCTCCACAGCTTCTGCGAACTCAGCATTTTCACTGAGGAACCCATAACCCGGATGGATGGCATCGGCGCCAGTTTTGCGCGCGGCAGCCACAATGCGTTCCATGATCAAATAGCTCTCGTTGCTTGGCGCGGGCCCCACACAAACAGCCTCGTCGGCCGCTCTGACAAAAGGTGCGGCCGCGTCGGCCTCACTGTACACAGCCACCGTGGCGATGCCCATCTCTCGGGCAGTTCGCAGCACGCGCAACGCAATTTCGCCGCGGTTGGCCACGAGCAACTTTCGGATGGGGCGAATCGAATTCCCGGTCATGCTTTCAATGTTGGGCGAGAAGTCGCCGGTTTGAGGGGTGAAGATACAGGCAAGGAAAGGTTGTGACTTGCCCAGGAACTTTCAGGGCACGAAAAAAGGGCAAGCGATTCTTGTCGCACCGCTACAACCGCATTCCCTTGCTGCCTTCCGGCCCTGGGGGGTTCTGCGGGAGCTGGTCGCAAGAGACTTGCCCCAGCGCAAAGATATGCACTCAGGGCTGTACCTTGCGCCTCATGAAGCATTTGTCTCTTTCCCTGAATCACGGCGTGTTGGCAGCCCTGGTGAATTTTGGGTTGGTCATGGCTATTTACCTGATCGACATCAACCTGATGGTGGCGTGGTGGTTCAGTTTGATTGCCTTGATGATTGTTCCTGTTTTCATGTTCATGTCGGGAACAGCCGCTCGCAAGGCCGATGGTGGGGTGCTTTCCTTTGGTTCGGGATTTCAGGTTGTGTTGATCACTGCCGTGGTCACCCAGTTCTTGAGCGCACTCTTGACGTGGGTGTTGTACACGGTCATCGCCCCTGAATTGCCCGGAATCTTGACGGATCTCGTGATGGAAAAGACGGCAGGGGTGATGGAGACTTTTGGTGTTCCCGCAGAAATCGCAAAGACGCAAATGGAGGAGTTGGAGACGACCCTGCCCGAATCATACAAGCTCTCTGGATTGATGAAAAACAGTGGTTATGGTCTGCTCATGTGGGCGGTGGTTTCTCTGATTGTGGCCGCCATCGTCAAGCGCAAACCACAATCGGACTTCGCATGATGAACCATCCAACTTTGTGTATCCAGCCTCTCTTTTCACACCCAGATCGAATCTGACATGATGCCTGACAAAGACGTGACTGTGGTGGTTCCTCTCTTGGATGAAGCCCCCAGCTTGAAGGAGTTGCTTGAAGGCATAGAATCGGCACTTGCCGGGTTGGACTTCGAGGTCATTTTTGTCGACGACGGCAGCCGCGATGGGTCGTGGGATGTCATCGATGCTTTGCATCAGGCCCATCCTCAGAAAGTTCGAGGGATTCGATTCGCCAGGAACTACGGGAAGAGCGCGGCATTGCAAAAGGGTTTTGAAGCCGCCCGAGGCGAAGTGGTCTTCACCATGGACGCCGATTTGCAAGACGATCCGAATGAGTTGCCAGACATGCGTTCTCAGCTGTTGGCTGAGGGTTTGGACTTGGTAAGTGGCTGGAAGAAGAAGCGCCATGATCCCTTGAGCAAAACCTTGCCCACCAAGCTATACAATTGGGCCACGCGACGGGTGAGCGGCATCGATCTTCACGATTTCAATTGTGGCTTGAAATGTTACCGCTGGCAAGTGGTCAAGGCCATTGAAGTGCAAGGGGAGATGCATCGCTACATTCCCATGTTGGCGAAAATGGCCGGTTTTGGTCGGGTGGGCGAGAAGGTGGTGACGCATCGAGCGAGACCCTACGGCACGAGCAAGTTTGGATTGGAGCGATTCACCAATGGCATGCTGGACCTGATGACGGTTGGATTCATGGCGAGATTTGGAGGCAAGCCTATGCATTTCTTTGGCTTGGTCGGGATGTTGATGTTCCTGCTGAGTTCCATGCTTTTCTTGGGAATTGGGAGCACCAAGGTGTGGGCCATGTACCATGGACTTGAGGCCAAAAACTTGGCCGACATCAGTTGGTTTTACGTCGCACTTACGGGGATGATTCTCGGTGCTCAGTTTTTCCTTTCCGGTTTCCTCGCGGAAATGATTTCACGCAACAACCCTGAACGCACCAACTACCGAATTCTCGAGCGCTTCGACAGCCTGGATTGAAAGGCGCCTGGATTGAGAGCCGCGTGGATTCACGTGCCCCCTTGTCGTAGCCATGCGCGGATGAGCCCGCGTGCCCTGCCCAAAGAGAGTGTTGACAACCCAACCTGTTTGGGCTGATCAGCGAGCAATCACAGCGGATCCAATCACTTCGTCTCCGTGCTCTCCGCCATGCCAAGCAGCGAATTGTCCAGCCGCAACGCCTCGTTGCGGGGTGTCAAAGTCGAGCCAATGACGGCCATCCTCACTGCGAACGAGGCGTCCAGCTTGCAAGGGTTGACGGTAACGAATTCTCAGTCCGTAGGTCCGTTCGTCAGGCAGCGTCATGGCCTCATGGGGCACCAGCCAATGGGGAGTCTCCAGGGGCAAGGCGGTTCGATACAAACCGGGATGATGTTCTCCTTGTCCCACGAAGACAGTGTTGGTGGTGATGCACGTGCCAAGGACAAACAAGGGCTCGGGTTTTCCACCCACATTCAGACCCTTGCGTTGACCCACTGTGAAGAAATGCGCTCCGTCGTGGCCTCCCACCACCTTCCCCATGTCAGGACGAAGGGGGAAGGGGGCCGCACGCTCGGTGATTCCGCAATCCTCCGGTCTTGAGAATACAGGGTGGCTGGCGGCAATTTCAACGATGTCGCCAGGCTGTATGGCCAGTTGTTGCTGCAGAAAATCGGGGAGCCTGACCTTGCCGATGAAGCACAAACCCTGGCTGTCCTTCTTGGCAGCATTCGGCAAGTTCAAGTCGGCGGCCAAGGAGCGCACCTGAGGCTTGCGAAGTTCTCCCACAGGAAACAGGGCTCGGCTGAGTTGGGTTTGGTTCAACTGGCACAAAAAATAGCTCTGATCCTTGTTGCCGTCCACACCGGCGAGCAGATGATGAATCCCATCGTCAGTTGTGGTTTTGCGGCAATAATGCCCAGTGGCCACGGCCTCTGCTCCCAATTTGAGCGCGGCCTCCAAGAACAAATCAAATTTGACTTCGCGGTTGCACAGAACGTCGGGATTCGGAGTGCGTCCAGCGGCATATTCGGCAAACATGTAGTCGACGATGCGCTCCTTGTATTCTGCGCTCAAGTCCATGACCTGAAAGGGAATGCCCAAGTGGTTCGCCACGAGCATGGCATCGTTGGCGTCATCGATCCAGGGACATTCGTTGTTGATCGTCACACTCTCGTCATTCCAATTGCGCATGAACAACCCAATGACGTCGTGTCCCTGCTCAATCAAGAGGTGGGCAGCCGCGCTCGAGTCCACTCCACCTGAAAGTCCGACGACAACTCGCATGGCGCAAAGGTAGGGGGCGCAGTTTGCATTTGGCCTTGATTTCTGCGACCTTAAGCCCAACGTTGAGAGCGCGGAGGCAACCATTCCAAATCGGATGCGTCTCTCCAACGGCCATCATCATGCACGAAGCAGAGTTGCGCCCCTACATTGAAGCCTGTCAGCTCGGTGAACGCCGCGCCCAGCGCTACATCTTCGAACGGTATTACCGATTGATGTTTGGGGTGTGCCTTCGCTACATGTCCGACAAGGATGCCGTACAGGATGTGGTTCAAGAAGGTTTTCTCAAAGTGTTTCACAACATCGAGGGATACACCTTCAAAGGTTCTTTCGAAGGCTGGATGCGCCGAATCATGGTCAACACGGCAATTGATGCCATCCGTCGCAGAAATGCGGCCGGTTGGGTCCTCGGGGAGGAATCATCGATTGAACCAGCAGACGATGATGGAGGTTGGGAGATGGAGGAAGACGACGGCGAAACGTACACGGTCCACGATGTGTTGGACGCCATGGAGCATTTGACGCCCATGTATCGAACCGTGTTCAACCTCTACGTCTTCGACAACCTGGGGCATCAAGAGATCTCGGATCGCTTGGGCATCAGCGTTGGAACTTCGAAGTCCAACTTGGCGAAAGCCAGGCGAAACCTTCGAGATTTGTTATTGACCGCCAAAGGAAGAGACGCACATGTCGAGTGAACACCCTTTTGACCAAGCATTGAAGCGCACGCTGGATGGCTACCAAGCCGATGTGGCGCCAGATTGGAGTTCTTTTGAACGCACCTTGCAGGGAACGTCGGTTGCGCCTTCAGCCCAAGGTGTCAGTCGGAGTATTCATTCCTTGTCGATTGCCGCTGCCGTGGTGGCAGGAGGGGCACTGATGTGGGTGGCCAAACCCATGGTCGAAGAGGCTCTCTCACCTGCGCCAAACCAAGGAGTCACCGCATGGGAAGGCGATGGATTGGTGTGGGGTGACGCTTCAGACGCTCAGGGGCAAGGTGGGGAAGGTGCCTTTCAAGGAGGTTACTCCGAAGAAGCCCAAACCTTTCGCGCTGCTTGGGACGATTTCATGGAGACATCCGACTTGGGTTCGCTTGGCTCAGGACTTTCTTCGACCCTCAGTGAATCGGAATTGCTCGAAATCGCGAACGCTGCAGGAAACGTTGGGCAGTTGACATCCGAAGAAAGCCGCCAGACTGAAATTCAGCCAGACGCCGACGGTGCTTCGAATCGAACGACCTCCCCAGTTGTCCATTCCAACGAGGGCAAGGATTCGGAAGGACTTTTGGCATCAGGAGACATTCGAGATGCCCAAACTGCCAACACCGACGAGGAGAAAATCCTGGCCGAATTGCCTTTCAATGCGTCGGTGAAGGAAGCATGTCAAGGGGTCGAAGTGGCCTTCGAATTGTCCGGCATCGACCGGGCGATGAGTTTCTTGTGGAATTTTGGAGATGGCCATTTCTCGAGCGACCCTGTGCCAGTTCACCGTTTTGACCGACCCGGCACGTACGACATCACGTTGTCCGTTCGCCCGCCAGGGGAAGGCTCGATCCGCACCAGGACCATCCAGAACATGATCACGGTGTTGCCTCGTCCAGAAGCCCAATTTTCATGGGAATTTCAGCGTTCCAAGAACAATGGCGAGGTGGTGGTGGTCCTCCAAGACCAAACTTTGGATGCATCGTCCTCCCAGTGGGTGGTGGACGGTCAAGTGTCAAAGACCAACCGCATGGCCTTGACTGTTCCCAGGAAATATCCTGTGAATTTGGTGACGAGTAACAAGTTTGGTTGTCTGGATGATGCCAGCCACGACATTGTCATGGGGGATCGTCATGGAATTTTGGCCCAAGCGAGATTCAGCCCCAACGGCGATGGTCATTACGACACCTTCATGCCGCATGGTTTGATCGAAATGAAAGATGCTTGGACCTTGGTTATTCATAGCCAACAAGGGGAGGAGGTCTATCGAGCCATGGATTCGCGCCGCCCTTGGGATGGACGATTGCCATCGGGGGACTGGGCTCATGATCGGGAGGTCTTCCAATGGACCGTGACGTGCGTCTCTCAGGACGGACAGGTGCGGTTGTTCACGGACCGCTTGCGTGTGGAGCGTTGAAGTTGCCCACAATTTTGTGAAAGTTCCGGTGGACATGTGCAACGCAAAGGTGGGTTTCTGGGTCTGACATTTGGCCTACTTTTACATCTGATTGTAGCAAACCGAACATGAAGCAATTTGGTCTTTTGGGAGCTGTGCTCCTCGCTGTGTTTTCACTGTCGTGGACGACTGTCGTGTGGTCTCAAGAGGGAATTGTCATCAGCATCGACAATGGTGGTACGTATGTCGTGGATTGCGACGCTGCGGAGACCATTTATTTCACGGATGACAACAATTTTATGACGGATTTCCAGGAACCGTATTCCAACAACGATTACACGATCACGTTGTGTCCAGGCAACCCGGGAGACGCGGTTCAGGTCAACTTTTTGGCCTTTGACTTGCAGACCAATGCCAACCCCAACAACAACGATGTTCTCGTGGCTTTCAACGGGGACAATACGGGGGCAGACATGGTGGGTATTGGGGCTGGGAATTCGTTTGTTGGCGTGAGTATCACCGCGTCGATTGACAACCCCACGGGCTGTGTGACATTTCAGTTCAATGTGAACAACAACGCCACGGGTGGGGATGTCGGTTGGGTGGCCGAGGTGAGTTGTGTGACGCCTTGTTCGTATCCCGAGGCGGGCATTTCATTGGTCAGTCCACCCCCTTTTCCGGACAACCCCATCAGCGTGGGTTTGTGTCCTGATGAAGCCGTGACGTTCAATGCCAGTGGGTCCTCACCTGGGGCCCCTGAGTTCCCGGTTGATTCGTTGATTTGGAACTGGGGTGATGGAACGGTGGAAATCACGGCCGTGTCGGATGGATGGCAGCAAAGTCACAGTTACAGCGAACCCGGTGAATACATCGTCACCTTGGTGGTCCAGGACATCAACGAATGCAACAGCACCAACCTGTTTCCACACCAAGTCCTGGTCTCGACCATTCCCATCTTCAATGCTGACTTTTCATCTCCGTTGTGTGAGGACGCTCCGGGATTTTTGAACGGGGATCCTGTGCAGAGCATCACCTGGACTGCGCTGCCGCCAGTAGGTGTTTCTGAGCTCGCCGACCTGCCAGATGCCACTGGGGTGGCATTCACATCGGAGTTGTTCATTGACTTCTTCGATACGGACCAAGTGCTCGAGGATTGCGACGACATTGAATTGATCACCGCCAACATCGAACACAGCTTCATTGGTGACTTGAGTTTTTGGATCACGTGTCCAGATGGTACGGAGGTCGTTCTGATGGAAAATGGAGCCTCTGGTGGCCCAGACCCCAATGGATGCACGCCCAATGACTTGGGGGGTAATGATCTTGGAATTGTGGATGTGGAGGGTTGGAATTACTCATGGAACATGGATGCCGAATGGGTGCTCGATGATGCCAACAACCCCAATGCTGGCAACCCAATGCCGGCGGGTACCTACCTTCCTTGCGGAGATTTGTGTGACTTTGTCGGATGTCCTCTCAATGGGATTTGGACTTTCAATGTCATCGACCAATGGGCTGCCGATAACGGTACGCTTTTCGAATGGGGCATTGACTTCAATCCCAACATTGTTCCTGGCATCACCACCTTCACTCCAGTGATTGGCATGGGGGCGGATTCCTCATATTGGCATCCTGTGGGGGACTTAAACAATATACTGAACACCAATGACTTGGGTGTGGTCAACGTCAGTCCAGATGCGAACTACGTGGATTTGATGTTCCCAGATCCAGGAACCTTCGAGTTTGGGTACGTCGTGACCAACAATTTTGGTTGCTCTTGGGACACGACTGTGGTTGTGGAGGTGATTGAAAACCCTGGCACGTTCATTTCTGCAGGTCCAGACCAAATTTTCTGCAACAACCCTGTGCAACTGTTGGGCAGCTTAGACAACGGTGGATTAACAAGTTGTGGCAATTCAGCGGGTTCCGAGACGTATTGCTACGGGGCCAACGACAACACCATCTTCAACTATTGTCCGGACAATCCAGGAGATGGCACCATGATGACAATCAGCTTCAGCGCCGGACAAATGGAAGCGGGATGGGACTTTGTCACAGTGTACGATGGTGCCAATGCTACGGGCCCGGTGCTGGCTCAATTGGATGCTGTTTTCGCAGGTCAATCCTTCACAGCATCCAACCCCAATGGGTGCATTTCATTTCAATTCAGTGCTGATGGCGGTTGTGACTGCGCAGGATTCTGCAATTTTCAACCCATCGAGTGGTGTGTGAGTTGTGCTGGAGACCCGAGTGCTTGTGGTTATGATTGGCTGTGGGAACCTGCGGATTATTTGGATGACCCCACGAGCCCTCAGCCCACGGTGTTGGACTTCGATGGTGCTCCCATTGAATACACCCTGTATGTTGAACCCGTTGGGTTTGACAACTGTCAAGCCGTGGCCACAGTGATGGTTGAACCTGGATTTGATTACATCGTTGAAAGCCTTCAACCTTCTTGTTTTGCGAACGATGGTGTCATCAGTGTCGAAGTGTTTGAAGATGCCAACGACCCTGAAGGACCATTCACGATCCAATTGTATGAGGAATTGGCAAGCGGGCCCGTCTTGATCGAGGAGCTGGTCTGGGACAACGTGTCAGATTTCTATTACAACAATTTGGAACCGGGTGAATTCACTGTTGTGGTGTTCAACAGTCAAGGCTGTGTGTACAACCAAACTGTGATGATGGAAGATCCGCTTCCTTTGTCTTTGAACGTCCCCAACGTTCAGTCGATCTGTCAGGGAGGACTGGCGACGTTGCAGGTAAGTTCCCCGCAGGATCCTCTCAATGTCTGGACTTACATCTGGGACAATGGATTGCCAAACGGTCCAGTGCAACAGGTAAGTCCTGGAACGTCCACCGTGTACACGGTCCAAGGATTTGATATCAATGGGTGTCCTACGCCAGAATACCAGGTGGGGGTGAATGTATTGCCTGGATTGAATGCGGATTTGGTGGCTTCTGATTTTCTATGCAGCGGAGAAGATGCCTATTTGGACGCGTCTGCTTCTTTTGGTGGAAGTGGAACAGGGTACACCTACCTCTGGACGTTTGAAGGAGCCGTGATCGACGAGGACGAAGAATCCATTTGGACAACTCCTCCTTCTTCAGGGGAATACTGCGTGACCGTCACGGATGACTGCGAAACGCCACCCAGCACGACATGTGCAGAGGTGGTCTTGGAAACGCCTGTGGCCATTGCATTTTCATCGGACACGACGGAGGCCTGTGGAACAGGAACCTTCTTGTTCACCAACGAGACCAACCCAGGATTGATTTCATCCAACTTGTGGGAGTTTGGTGACAACACCTATTCGGATGAGAGCAACACAGTGAAGACGTTCGACAGTCCAGGTTTCTATGATGTGACGCTCCATGTGGTGTCCCTGGCAGGTGGATGTGATTACTCGTTGACGCAAGAATCTTACATCTTTGTGTATCCCATTCCCAATGTGGGATTCTACGCAGGGCCTCAACCTGCACGGGTTCCGGAAACGGAGATCCAATTCACGGGTTACAGTGATGCCAGTGTGACATCTTGGCTTTGGACATTCAATGTATTTAACCCACTCGGCTTCTCTGTCTCCCAATCTCCAACCTTTCAATTCCCTCAAGATGTTGGAGGGTCTTATCCGGTTCAACTCACCATCACCGATGCGCAAGGTTGTACCAACACGGTGACTGAGGTTGTTGAGATCAAGGACATTTTCAACCTGTTCATTCCTACATCGTTCACACCCAACAATGACGGAACCAACGATGCGTTCTTCATCCAAGGAACGGACATTGATCCTGATCGGTTTGAGTTTGAAATCTACAACCGCTGGGGAGAGGTCATCTGGGAAACCACCGATCCAACAGATGCTTGGTATGGGCAAGTCGGAGAAGAGGGGCTGCACTATGTGCCCAACGGACCTTATGCCTACCGTGTGGAAGTGCATAGTTTGGAGGATGAGAGTTACCGCAAGGAAGTGTTTGGTGTGGTGATGATCATTCGCTGATTGGACGGTTGTTTTTGACCAGCAAAAAGGCACCCTAGAGGTGCCTTTTTTGATGAGTGAATTGGAAGAGACCCGACAAAGGAGCTCAGTTCTTCAGCGGCAGAATCAGCGAGGACGCTGGGTTTCAGGCAGCAGAATTTCGGATGAAACTGGGTTTCAGGGTTGGTTGACAGATTTCCAATCGAGCATGGCGTCGATGGTGCCGATGGACACGCTGTGGTAGTTAGGTCTGGCTTCGGTGTAAATCGAATGAGCCATGTCGGCCAAGTTCGATTCAATCATTGCTGCGTAGAGTGGAGTCAAGAATTTTCGCCTTCCTACATGGACCAAAAAAGTTCGCAAGCGGTCGTAGGCTGGTTCATGCTTGCTGCGAATGCATTGCTCGAGCCAGGCAAAGAGGATCTCATTGTTCCCCGTGGTATTGATGTCCCATGATGCGTCCAATTCCGCCATGCGCGATGCTGGTGTGTCATCGGGAATGTTGGATAGGAAGCGATAACGCTCTTGATACATCCAGTCGTTCCACGGGAGTGCTGAAGTGACAACGCTTCCATTCACCCATCCTTGGAGTGCAGCATCTACACGTTCGATGCGGGAACTTGAGACTTGGGGGCAGTTGTCAGGCAAGCCGGGTCCATCCACCCATGCTTGCACTTGGACAGTTTGGCGCAATTCCTCCGTGTTGAGAAGATGCTCCTCGAGGTAAGACAAGAATTGATCTGTGTGCATCACCGAGAAGGCATGACTGGTGAAATAATCTTTCAAAAAGGCATCGAATACTTCTCGACCCACGGTTTCCTCGATCAATCGCAAGAAAAAGTAGCCTTTGTCATAGGCAATGGCCGTCATGCCATCATCAGGATCTCGGTCTTTCAAATGCAATCTGAGGTGCGTGTCGTTGGGATTGACATCCATGATGGCGTCCACTTCATCCACTAACCCCTGATAACTCAGAGTGCTGAGCATTTCACTGATTTCTCTGCCATAGACGGATTCCATGATACGTTGCTCGAAATACACGGTGAACCCTTCATTCAGCCAGAAGTCGTCCCATGTTGCGTTGGTCACCAAATTCCCACTCCAACTGTGCGCCAATTCATGGGCAACCAAGGACACCAAGCTGCGATCCCCTGCGATGATGGTGGGTGTGGCGAAGGTGAGACGTGGATTTTCCATGCCGCCAAAAGGGAACGCGGCAGGAAGAACGAGCAAATCATAGCGTTCCCAGGCATAGGTTCCGTACAGGGATTCAGCAGCGGACAGCATGTCTTCCATCTCGGCGAATTCGAAGGCCGCGGCCTCAATCAAATCGGGTGTCGCATACACCCCCGTATGCTCGCCAACGCTCCTGAATTCCACATCACCAACAGCCAAGGCCAACAGATAGGAGGGTATGGGTTGGTTCATTTCAAAATGGTAACGACCATCATCGGCTTTGGTCGTCGGATTGACGGCGCTCATCAAGGCCATCAAGTCGGATCGCACTTCCACATCTGCGGAGTACGTGAATCGAATTCCTGGGCTGTCTTGACATGGGATCCACGTTCTCGCCAAGATGGCCTGACTTTGGGTGAACAGAAAAGGCTTGTCGCCATCCACCCACAGAAAGGCAGCCGCATCTTGAGACGTTGTGTAATCTATGCTGATTTGCTTATGATGCCCTTGGATTGGAATGCTCAGTGGCTGACCGATGAAAGGTTGATTGGGACCAAGTTCAAATTCCACCATCTCGCCATCCACTCGAACTTCATGGATGGTGAGATCTCGGATGTCCAGCATGACTCTTTGGGCGTCTGCATCGACGTCGAGATCGTACGTTGCTGTGGCGACAATTTGTTTGCGGTCAAAGTCGACCTTGGCCTGCCAATTCAAATGCGTGGTTACAGCTTCTTGAGGCCTGCTGTAGCTGTGGTAATCGGTGGCGCGTTTCATGTCAAGGATGGTGTCAGGGTTACGAGGAGTGGAGGAGGGCTGGCAACCCAACCAAGAGATCAAGGCTGTGAAGCAGGCCGCTGCAAAGAGTCGGTTCATGCCGTGAAGATTTTGAATGGGACAAGGTAGGGAGGCACGGGCAATTCCATGGGAGGACGACTTCAATCGACGCCATCCTGTGAAGGGGAGCGACGTTCCAACAAGCGCCCTACGAAAACCACAAGGAGGGTTCCCAAGGCAGACTTGACAAAGACCGCGGGCATCAAGCCCTTCACGGTTTCCGTCCAAGAGGCCTCGACCGGCATGATTCCGCGCTGCCAGGCCAGTCCGAGAACCAAGAGGATTCCATGGCCAAGGAGCATCAACAAGGCTGCTGTACCGTAGCGGAACCGCTTGGCTCTTTCGGCCAGGGCGCCTACGACGAGGGAGGCGATCAGAAAGGCCCAGAGAAAGCCTGCTGTGGACCCCGTGAAATGAACCCACCCATGGGACCCCCCAGCGAAGACAGGCAATCCGATGCCTCCTGCCAAGAGATAAAGCAGGACAGCGAGCGTACCCACCTTCCAACCCCAAAGAACAGCCCACAGCAAAATCACGAGGCTCTGGGGTGTGATGGGGATCGCCCCCTCGAGATGCCATACATGGGGAGATGCAAGCCCCATGACAATCGCACCCATGCATGAAGCAAGGACCAAGGACCAGCGTCCCATCCAAGTTGGGAGGCATGCAAAAAACATCAGTGGGACTGGTGAGCCTCCTGGGCCTTGGTCAAATCAAACTCGATGACGTTGTTGTCTCGATGAATGTCAGCTTGGAGTTGTTCAGGGTCGAGCTCGACCTTGACAGCGCGCAGGTTGTGCGTGGGGAGGGTCAATTGATAGGTTGGATCAACCCAAGGCCAATCCTGGCCAAGGATTTCTCCTTCCCCAAGAGAACGATGTCCTCGCATCATCACCAAGGGAATGTGCACCAGGGTGGCAGTACCATCCTCCCAAGTGACCTTCACGTCTTGAGGCATTGGCATGTTGGCACGGCGAGAGAGGGAGATGTTCAACGCATCTCCATCCGCAACTACCGATTCAACTGCGTAATCAATTGCGTCCGTGGTGTGCATCATGTACTGGAAATACCAATCCAGTTCAAGACCACTTTCACGCTCCATGACACGCTTGAAATCATGAGGTCCGGGGTGTTTGAAAGACCATTCCTTGAAATAGGTGCGCATGCCGTTGTCGCGGACATCGGTGCCCACGACGGCACCTAATTGCTCCACCAAAACTTCACCCTTGCTGTAAGCGGCCACGCCATAAGCCCGGTTGGTTTTGTAGTGATCAGCATGCGTAATCAAGGGTTCTTCGTTGCCGCTGAGATGCTGGTTGATGTAACCGGCGTATGCCCATTGATGCGGATTGGACTCAGGCTTCATCGGATCGGCAAACAAGTGGGCCATGCAACGAGATTCAGCCCAGGAAGTGAATCCTTCGTCCATCCATTCGTGCAGGCTCTCGTTGGAAGCCACCACGGCTTGGAACCAGCTGTGAGCCATCTCATGAACCGTGACCCCAACCAAGCTTCGAAGCGATCGCCCGCCAGTGATGAGCGTGAGCATGGGGTATTCCATGCCACCGTCTCCTCCCTGAACGATGCTGTATTCGGGGTAGGGATATTTTCCGATGTCTTGATTGATGTAGGCCATGGCACGAGCAGCGTAGTCGGCCAAAGCCGTCCAATTGCTGTCAATCTCTGGATTGGCCTGATGGACCAAACGCATCGTGATTCCATCCACTTCCACAGCCTCTTCGATGAAATCGGGATCCGCAGCCCACGCAAAATCAATGACGTTGGCGGCTTTGTAGCGATGCGCAACGCCGGGTGTTCCGTCGGGGAGGGTGATTGACCTTTGGGATGTATTGACACCTGTGGCAGCGACACCATAGCCCGCAGGAACTTGCAAGATGACGTCGTAGTTTCCCCAAACGCCATGAAACTCTCGGCCGATGTAAGGATTGCTGTGCCATCCGTGGTGGTCGAATTCGCATAGCTTGGGGTACCATTGGGTCATGCTGTACTCAACGCCCTCTTGATTCATCCATCCTGACCGGCGGATTTGACGTGGCACTTGCGCCTTCCAAGCAAGCTCAAACGAAACGGACTTCCCCGGCCGCAGAGGCTTTGGGAGGATCACCTCAAGGATGGTACCGTCCTCCAGAAAATCGACTTCCGTTCCATCGACCTTGACAGACTCAATGCGCTGCCAACCCCATTCATCTTCAGGAAGTTCCACAATGCGGCTTCCCACGCGACGATCTGGATCTGAAATGGTCCGAGATCGCACATCCATCATGCTTCCAGGTTGAAAGGCATTGAAGAACAAATGCCAAAACACCTTGTTCAACGTTTCAGGACTTCGATTGATGTAAGTCACCACCATCGCCCCCTCGTATTGGTGGTTAGCCGTGTCGAGGACGATGTTCATGTTGTAGTCGGCCGTTTGTTGCCATCCAGGATATTGAGCGGAACAAACAGTGAAAAGCCCCATGAACAGGGACGCGGTGAGGAAATACAAACGAAAATGGCTCATGGTCATCGGGTCAGAGGGAAGAACGAAGGGCAAGCATTTTCAGGACGCCCACAGCCGCCTCGATGCCCTTGTTGCCCAAAGAGCCTCCAGACCTGGCGGCCGCCTGGTCATGTGTGTCGTCGGTCAAGACGCAAAACATCACGGGCTTTCCGGTGTCCTGGGACACGCGCAGGATGCCTTGAGCCGCTGAAGCGCAGACAAAGTCAAAATGTGCTGTTTCGCCGCGAATCACTGAACCAATCGCAATGACCCCGTCGATCTCATCACGTTGAGCCAACCATTGGGCACCAAGTGGGAGCTCAAAGCTTCCAGGAACCCAGTGGATGCGAATGGAGGATTCCGGAACAGACGCCTCAGACAGCACGGACAACGCCCCTTCGAGCATGCCTCGGGTGTACGTCTCGTTCCATTCAGACACGACGATGCCCACACGAAGGTGGGCACCGTTTGGCAAGTCCTCAGACTTGAATTGACTCAAATTGGTTGTCGCCATGGACAAAGAGAATCAGCGCGTCAACGAGGCAGCGAGGCCCGTGGCATTCGCGGCGTAGGTCGAGTTGGGAAAATCCTCGGCCAAAGATTCAAACACGTCTTGGGCCTTGTCCTCCTTGCCCAATTCGAGCAACACGAGACCCTGCTTGTACGCACACATGGGGGCCAAGGCTCTTGCGGCCAATCCGGCAGCAGCGCGGTTGGCGGCCGCTGCAAAATGACGTTCTGCCTCGTCCAAATTGCCCAACTCCACGAGGCAATCACCGATGTTGGATTCGACCAAGGGCCCGAAGACATCATCGTCAAATCCACATTGTTCGAAAGCCTCCACGGCTTCTTGGAATCTCGCAGCGTCTCGGTGGATGATGCCGAGTTCAAAGGCAGCACGCGCTGCGGCTGGTGTTCCCGCATGGTCCATCAGGACCTCCTCCAGACCCGCACTTAAACCATCACCCAACATGGCGAGGTCGGCACTGTCTTTGGCAAAATAGTGCTCTGCCATGAAAGCTGCTTCTTCAGCTTCACGCTCAGCAGGGGCCACGATCAAACTCGTGTAGCCAATGACGAGGAGAATCACCGCAGACACGGCTCCGAGGCCCATGGTCAGTTGCTTTCGGTTCTTGTCTACAAACCGTTCTGTTTGGGTGTAGAGTTCGTCTACGTTGACGATCACGTCTTCTTGGTTGGATTTCTTCGCCATGAGGATTAGTTAACGGAGGACAAAAATAAGAAATTCGCACAATGCGCCTCGAAGAACTTCATCTGGTCCATTTTAAGAACCACGCTGGGGCCGATTTAACCCTCGGTCCTCAAGTCAATTGTTTCTTGGGAGACAATGGCAGTGGGAAGACCAATGTTCTGGATGCTGTGCACTATTTGTGCTTTTGCAAGAGCTATTTCAATCCGATTGATGCCCAAAACATTGCCCATGACGAGCCTTTCATGCTGATTCAAGGGGATTTTGACCGCCTGGGCCGCAAGGAGCGAGTCAGTTGTGGTGTGCAGAGGGGGGCCAAAAAGCAATTCAAGCGAAACGACAAGCCCTACGCCAAATTGGCTGAGCACATTGGGAGATTCCCTGCAGTCATGATTGCTCCTGATGATGCAGAACTCGTGCAGGGAGGGAGTGAGGTTCGTCGGAAGTGGCTCGACGCAGTGATCAGCCAATACGATCGTTCCTACCTCGATGCGCTGATTGAATTGAACAAGGCCTTGATTCAACGCAACGCCTTGCTGAGGTATTTCGCCGAGAACAGAACTTTTGACTCCGGCATGCTGGAGCCATGGGATGCGGCCATGGCGCCCAAAGCGGCTTTGGTGGCAAAGGCGAGGAGGGCCTTTTTGGAATCGTTCTTGCCAGGTTTTCACGCGGCATACGAGGAGATTTCTGGTGGGGCCGAACAGATGTCTCTTTCCTTGACATCTCACGTTCCTGAAGATGCAGAAGCCGTTCAGACGCTGATGCAACAGGCCCAAGGTGAGGATCGCCGTTTGCGAAGGACCACGGTTGGTATTCACAAGGATGACGTGATTTTTGAGCTTGGGAATCACCCTTTGAAACGGTTTGGAAGCCAAGGGCAGCAGAAATCTTTTCTGGTGGCTTTGCGTTTGGCCCAGCTTGCATTCATTGAAGAGGCCACGGGTGTCAAGCCCATTTTGCTTCTCGACGACATTTTTGACAAAATCGACGAGAAGCGTGTCGAGGCCTTGATGCGCCGGGTTACCAACGGGTCCTTTGGTCAGGTGTTCATCACCGACACCCATCTAGGCAGGATTCCCGAACTTTTTGCCCCAACCGGCGCCGATGTTCGGGTGTTTGAGGTTCATCAAGGGGAGGTTAAGCCTCACGATCCCGTGCTCCCCCAATCCAGAGAGCTCCCCACCCGGAAGGAAGCATCACCCAAGCGTCCGTCCACCCGCAAAACCGCCAAGACCCACAAGTCATGAGGAAGCGAGCACCCATCCGCAATTCCGCCGACATTGAACGTGCCGAGAACAGTTCACGACCCTTGTCGGATGTGATTCAGCATTTTCTGAGGGTGCATCGAATGAGCGGGAGAATGGACGAGGTGGAAGTTCGGGAGGCGTGGCGAGAGGTGTTTGGGACGGCGGTGGAAAACAGGACTCGAAAGTTGAGTTTGAAAAAGGATGGTACGTTGATTTGCATGCTCGACAGCGGCCCGCTCAAGGAGGAGTTTCAGCATGGAAAACAGGAAATCGTGGACCGGTTGAATGAGCACATGGGCCGAAAGGTGGTTTCTGCGGTTCGCATCCTCTGAAAATCGCCCCTTCTGGTGCAACTTGCGGCCTTGGTATGCGGTTGTTGACATGCCGTGAACGCTCTTCGCAGGTTGAGCGCCTTGAACAATGAACAGGAACATGAAGTCTCGTCATCACATTTTTCAGATCCTTCCGATTCCGTTGTGGGTCGTGTTGGTCAGTGGCTCATTGGTGCTGATTTCAGGTTCTTTTCGCCCGCGCCATTTTCATTCAGAGTCTTTTCATAGCAGGGCGTTCATGAGTGCGTACGGTGGATTGCCTGACACATCCAATGCGTTGTTCACTGGGAGTGGAAAATGTGCGGGCTGCCATGGGACGGACCCCAATCATTTTGCCAATGTGGTTGGCCAAACCTACCCAGCGGTTCCCATGCCCAATGGCCATGACGTCAACCCTACGGACCAATGGCGCAGTTCGTTGATGGCCAACAGCGCCAAGGATCCTTTTTGGCGCGCCAAGGTGGCACATGAAGTGGCCATCAATCCATCACATCAGCTTGAATTGGAGGATAAATGCACATCTTGTCACGCTCCCTTGGGGCATTTCAACGCGCATCACCTTGGCGCGGAGCATTACGCCATGGCCCAGTTGTTTCAGGACAGCTTGGCTTTGGACGGTGTGAGTTGTGTGGCGTGTCATCAACAATCTCCGGGATCGGGAAACAACCACAGTGGGGTGCTGGCGTTTGACAGTGCCATGATTTACGGACCCTATGGGGCGGGAAAGGACGATCCACCGCTGTATGACCCTCCCATGATTACCTACACTGGATACAACATTGGATACGGTGCCCATGTGGATGGTTCCGCAGTCTGCGCGGGTTGCCACACCTTGGTCACCCACACTGCAGACTTGGAGGGAAATCTCACGGGAGGGGACTACGTGGAACAAGCCACGTACCATGAATGGCTGAATTCAGTGTATGCCGATGAAGGCGAGATGCCGACTTCTTGTCAAGATTGCCACATGCCCAAGGTGGATGGTCCGGTGATGATTAGTTCGGGTTACGCCTTTCTTGAACCCCGGTCGCCATTCAGTCAGCACCTCCTTGTCGGAGGGAACGTCCAAATGCTCGAGATCATGCGCGACAACCTTGATGTTTTGGGCTTAACGGCTTCAGAAGCACAATTCGATAGCACCATTCAATGGACACGTAACCAGTTGCAAGGGGAGACTGTTGAATTGAGTCTAGAGGGAGGATGGAGTGAATTGGGTGGGACGGTCATTGTGCGCGTGACCAACAAGGCGGGCCACAAATTTCCTTCCGGGTATCCAGCACGTCGCGCGTGGCTTGAAGTGGTGGCTCACAACGGCATGGATACGCTTTGGCACAATGGCGGTTGGGAAGAGGGTGGCTTCCTAGTGGGGGTGGATGAGCAGCCGTTTGAGGTGTTTGAGCCTCATTACAATTGGATCACGGAGGAAGATGAGGTTCAGGTGTATGAACTGGTGGCAGTGGATGTCAACGGGGTTCCCACCAATGTGCTGGAGCGCGCTGCCGCGTCAGCCAAGGACAATCGCCTGCTTCCTTTGGGATTCAGTCTCGACAGCCCGTTTTACGATACGACACGCGTCGAAGGAGCTGCGTTGATGGACCAAAATTTCACGTCCCAGGCCGGAGCTGGCATGGACGAATTGATTTATGAAATCAACCCCATTGATGTTGACATCACGGGTGGTGACTGTTGCAATGTGACAGTGGATGTGCGCATGTGGTACCAAAGTATGCCGGCTCGATGGCTCAACCCCATGTTTGCTATTCAAGATAGCAGCATTCAAGCGTTTGAAGCCATGTTTCAGGCCCAAGGTGCAGCACCCGAATTGGTGGCATTTGAGCGGGTGGTTATTCCCGTGACGGGTGGCATAGGGGATGCATCTCGACGCGACATTTCTGTGCATCCAAATCCCACAAGGGACGGCCGCGTCTCTGTGACGATGACCCTAGGAGACACAGGGACATTGTGGGAGCTCTACAACCCAGCGGGATCGCGTATTCAGCACGGGATCACGTCGTCCACGTTTGAACTGCAGCTCCCCGCGACGGCAGGAACGTATGTGCTAAGGGTGCATGGCGGTGCGCAAACGTGGACCCGACGCATCGTTAGGAATTGAGCCGCTGATCCGCTGAGTCGTAGACCCGAGGATCTAAGGTGCGGTGCCTCTTGTCCTTGAATTCGTTTGTTACAAGTAGTCGTTGGCCAAATTCGCCAATTCAGACCGCTCGCCCTTTTCAAGTGTGATGTGGCAATACAATTCCTTGCCTCTCAAACGGTCAATGACGTAAGTAAGTCCATTGGACTGTTCATCTAGGTAAGGTGTGTCAATTTGCCGAATATCACCTGTTAAGATGATTTTTGTATTCTCTCCGGCACGGGTAATGATGGTCTTAACTTCGTGAGGCGTGAGGTTTTGAGCTTCGTCCACGATGAAAATCACATTGGACAAGGAGCGGCCCCTGATGTAGGCAAGCGGTGAAATTTGAATTTTGCCCTCCGACCGCATGTCTTCGATGGCACGGTTCTTCCGCTCATTGGGTCCAAACTGGCTTTTGATGAAGTTGAGATTGTCAAACAAGGGCTGCATGTAAGGATTCACCTTTTCTTCGGCATCCCCGGGAAGAAAGCCCAAATCCTTGTTGCTCAGTGCCACAATGGGTCTGGCCAAGATGATCTGATTGTATTTGTTCTTTTGCTCCAAGGCTCCTGCCAGAGCCAGCAAGGTCTTTCCAGTTCCTGCCACCCCGCAAATGGTCACCAGGTTGATGTCCGGATTTTGAATGGCGTGAAGGGCAAAGGCTTGTTCAGCATTCCTGGGCTTGATGCCATAGGCGTACGCCTTGTCGACACGCTCAAGTGCTCGCTTTGATTCGTTGTGGAACACCATGGCACTGGCCGATCCATCTCGAAGGATGTAAAAGTGATTGTTCTGCCGATCCGCGCCCAATGCTGTGACCTTTCGTGACACTCCATCGAGGTACAACCTTCGAATGACATCGCTGTCGACATTCTCCACCACCGACTTTCCGGTGTACATGTGGCGGTTGTCCTTGACCTTGCCCGTTTGATAGTCCTCCGCAGGGAGGTTCAAGGCCTTGGCTTTCAGCCTGAGGTTGATGTCTTTGGAGACCAAAATCACTTTGGTTCCAGGCTCACTCGCCTGAAGGCAAAGGGCGGAATCGAGAATCTTGTGATCGTTGGTTCGCTCAGAAAACACCCGGTTTGTCATGCTTTCAGCACATTCCGAGTCCATGATGACTTTCATCATTCCACCGGCTCCGTTCTCCACGGGAATCCAATCCTGCAAGGCATGTCCCTGGCTTAACCGATCGATGATTCGAATCGTCTCACGTGCCTCAAAGTTGTTGGTTTCGTTGCCCACCTTGAAACGATCAAGTTCTTCGAGGACTGTGATGGGAATGGCCACCCTGTTGTCTTCGAAATTGGTGAGCGCGCTGTGGTCAAACAACAACACACATGTGTCAAGCACAAAAATCTTCGTCTTGACTGGGGTTGTGTTGGGACGGGGATTCTCAGTCTGGGTGTGCCGTGCCGGTTTCTTGGATGGCTTGCGGGATGTCTTGGGGCTCTGTGCTTTGCGATCACTCGCGGGTCTCTTGGGGGCAGGAGAAGCGGACATGGAAAGAGTTGATGGGCATCGGCTTGCCGAGAGGCCCGGTTGTGGTTTCAATTGACAATCACAAAGTATTCTCCGCATGTCAACCCACCATGAAAGGTCAAGCACACTTCTTCACATCGATTTGAGCGTGCTTGTGGAGAATTCAAGCAATGTCGAAAGCGTTGTCATCCTCATAGCTCTGATTGTCATCATCGACATCATCCTCATCGCTGTCGGCCCCTTCATGTCCGAGATAGACATCGATCAACCCCTCGGGCAATTCCACGACCAAGGTGCGTGCCTCTCTGAGGACCTGAATCTCGATGTGGTCTGGAAGGGGGATGAACCCTTGTTGCCCACCTTCAAAGATGACCTCGAGCATGGGGTACGCTCCTTGATCCACGACGTGAACAATCGTTCCAATGTCATCATGGGTTGCCAAGTCTATCACCTTCCATCCCTGAACCTCATGAAAATAAAAACGACCGTCTTCGATTGGTGCCATGGCGGATGCTGGGAGCCAAACGTCCTTGCCAGCCAATGATTTGGCTTGTTCTTCGGTCGTTACATCGGCCAAACGCACGACGTAGCGATCCTTGTTGGCGCGCAAGCTCTCAACAGCATAGGGCACAAGCATATTGTGTTGTGGAATCCACAAGGTTTCCACCGCTTCATAGGGGGCAGGATCATCGACGTCCATCCACAACACCACCTCGCCCTTGAAGGAAAAGGGCTTGGTGATTTTACCAAGAAGAAAGCAGTCGTTCTTGTTCATGATGCAAATGTCGGTATGGAATTTCGGGACATGAAAAAGGCCGCGCGAGGCGACCTTGTTCATGTCCATGTCAGTTGAAGAAATCAGGCGTCGCCTTTGGGTTCTTCAGCACTGTCTTCAGCAGCGGCTTCGGCTTCGGGAGCCTCTTCAGCAGCAGCTTCAGCTTCAGGAGCTTCTTCAGCAGCAGCCTCAGCTTCGGGAGCCTCTTCAGCAGCAGCTTCAGCTTCAGGAGCTTCTTCAGCAGCAGCCTCAGCTTCGGGA
>JAQBVN010000022.1 GCA_027622975.1 Bacteroidota bacterium
CGGGATGCCGAGTGAGCGCAGCGAGCGAGTGTTAAATTCTTAATTCTTGGCCTTGCGCAGCAAGGCTCGAGGGAAAGAGGTGAAAAAAATCCCGGCCGGGCAGGTCGGGATTTTTTTTGGGGAGAAAGGGGGCGTCACCCGAGGTGGGTGGGTGGCGCGCCGTTCGATGTACTTTCGTGACATGGCAACGTCCCTGTTTGAATCCTGGAGCGCAGAGAGGTGGAAAGCCGCGGCCCGCGGTCAAGACGACGTGATGGGCGAAGTGAGGTGGGACGGATTGCGGGTGCCCCAAGTGGTGCTGGAGGAATCAGGGCGCGCGGCACGCGTGCCCTTCGGGTCTCGGCCGCAAAGCGGGTGGGAAATCCAACAGAGCTTCTCGGACAAGGAGGCCTTGATGCAAGGCCTCTTGCACGGGGTGGAAGGCGTGCGTACGTCGGCAGAAGGATTGGACGGCGAAGCCATGCGTGCCCTGCTTGACGGGGTGCACCCGGAGATGGTGGCGTTGCACGTGGACGGGTTCGAGACGGTGGGGGCGCTGCGCGCCGTGGTGGCGTGGGCCGAGGGCAAGGTGGTGCGCGGGTCGAGCACGTGGGACGTGGGGCGCTCGTGCACGTTCGACGCCGAAGCCCTGGCGTTGCACGCCGAGGCGTGGCACGTGGCCATGCCGGCATTTCATGTGTGGGGCGTGGACGCGGCCAAATGGCAAGACCGAGGCATGCTTCACGTCGACGCCTTGGGTGCGGCGATGAGTGCCTCCCGAGCGGGCCTAGAGACGCTCGTGGCAGCCGGATGGTCGCTGGAAGACGCGGCCAAGCATGCGACGCTTCGCTTGGCGTTCAGCACGGATGTGCTGTCGAGTGTGGCTATGGCGCGCGCCGCGCGTGCCTTGTGGTCGCGGTTGCTCACCTCGATGGGCATGGCGGCAGGTGCCGTGGTGCGCCTCGAAGCCCAAACGTCGACGCTCGGCCTTCACGCCGCCGCCGCGCATTCCCGGGACGCGTTGCTCAGCCACACCGTGGCGGCGTACGCGGCGGTCCTCGGAGGCGTGGACGGCCTTGAGGTGCGGCGCCACGATTTTCGCGAGGTGCTTGAGGGGCGTGGGGCGGCGGAGGAGGCGGTGCGCGCCGAGCGCTGGGCAAGAAACATCCAGCACATCCTGCGTGAAGAAGCGGGGCTCGGCGAGCACGCTGACGTGATGCGTGGCAGCCGCGCGATCGAAGCGTTGACGCGCCAAATGGCGGAACAGGCCTGGGCGCGCCACGAGGAAATGGAGGCCGCGGGCGGTTGGCGCGCGGGCGCGGAGTTGATGACGGCGTGGACGCTCGAAGGGCAGCGCGCCCACCTCGCGCGGCCGTGGTACGTCTCGAGCGACATGGCGCGCGGCGAGGAGCCGTGGGCGCAGGACGCCGGCGCGCGGTTTTTCCCGCTCGACCACCCGGCGCAGGAGCCGACGCGTGAGCCGATTCAAGGCGCGGCGTGGCCCGAGGAGCTGTGCGAAGACGTCAGCGCGGGGCGCGAGGCGCACCCGCACGAAGACTTTGGGCCGGGCGTGGCGCCCTACCTCGGCGGACCGTACGCGACGATGTACGCGGTGCGGCCGTGGACCGTGCGTCAGTACGCGGGCTTCTCGACGGCCGAGGAGAGCAACGCGTTCTACCGCCGCAACCTCGCGGCTGGCCAAAAAGGTCTGAGCGTCGCCTTCGACCTCGCCACCCACCGGGGCTACGACAGCGACCACGAGCGCGTGAAAGGCGACGTGGGCAAGGCGGGCGTGGCCATCGACAGCGTCGAGGACATGAAGCGCCTCTTCGAGGGCATCCCGCTCGACCACATGAGCGTCAGCATGACGATGAATGGGGCGGTGTTGCCCATTTTGGCCTTCTACATCGTGGCGGCAGAGGAGCAAGGCGTGGCGCAAGACCAGCTGACGGGCACCATCCAAAACGACATCCTCAAGGAGTTCATGGTGCGCAACACGTTCATCTACCCGCCGGCGCCGTCGATGCGGATCATCAGCGACATTTTCGCGTACACCGCCGAGCACATGCCGCGCTTCAACTCGATCAGCATCAGCGGCTACCACATGCAGGAGGCGGGCGCGACGCAGGAGATTGAGCTGGCGTACACCCTGGCCGACGGCTTCGAGTACGTCAAGACAGGGGTGGAGGCGGGCCTCGACGTGGACGCGTTTGCGCCGCGGCTGAGCTTCTTTTGGGCCAACGGCATGGCTCACCTGAAGGAGATTGCCAAGATGCGCGCAGGGCGCGTGCTGTGGGCCGACCGCATGAAGGGGGAGTTCAACGCCAATGCAAAAGGCCAAATGCTCCGCACCCACACCCAAACCTCGGGCTGGTCCCTGACCGCCCAAGACCCGTGGAACAACGTCGCGCGCACGGCCATCGAAGCCTTGTCCGCCACGATGGGCGGCACCCAATCCCTGCACACCAACTCGCTCGACGAGGCCATCGCCCTGCCCACCGACATGTCTGCCCGCATCGCCCGCAACACCCAGCTGCTTCTGGCCACCGAGGCGGGATACACGGCCGCCGTCGACCCCTGGGCGGGTAGCCACGTCCTCGAAGACCTCACGGCCGAGATGATTGCCTCCGCCGAGTCCCTCATGGCCGAGATCGCCGAGAAGGGGGGCATGGCCAAGGCCATCGACGAGGGCCTCCCCAAACTTCGCATCGAAGAGGCCGCCGCCTCCAAGCAAGCCGCCATCGACCGCGGCCGCGACAAGATCATTGGCGTCAACCTCTTCGCGGTCGAGGAGGAAGACGACGTCGAAGTTCTGGTTGTGGACCAAGACGAGGTCCAGCGCCAACAACTCGCCGGCCTCGCGACCCTCAAAGCGTCGCGCGACGCCGCTGCCGTCTCTTCAGCCCTCGACGCCTTGACCTCGGCGGCGCGCAGCGGCGGCAATTTGCTCGCCGCCTCGGTCGAGGCCGCCCGCGTGCGCTGCACGCTCGGCGAAATCAGCGCGGCCCTCGAGGCGGTCTTCACCCGGTTCCTACCGGCGGATCGTCGCGTCTCGGGCGTATTTTCACGGGCCATGGAAGGGTCAGAAGCGTACGACAACACCCGGGCCTTGAGCGACCGGTTCGCAGCCCTCGCCGGGCGGCGACCCCGCATCCTCGTGGCCAAGATGGGGCAGGACGGCCACGACCGGGGTGCCAAAGTCGTCGCCTCGTCCTTCGCCGACCTCGGCTTCGACGTCGACCTCGGCCCGCTCTTCAGCACGCCCGCCGAAGTGGCGCGCCAGGCCGTTGAAAACGACGTCCACGTGGTCGGCGTCAGCACGCTCGCGGCCGGCCACCTGACCCTCGTGCCCGGCCTGCTCGAAGCGTTGCGCGAGGCCGGCCGCCCCGACATCCTCGTCGTGGCCGGCGGCGTCATCCCGCCCGGCGACCACGAGGCGCTGTACAACCACGGCGTCGTCGGCGTCTTCGGTCCCGGCACGCCCATCACGGCCAGCGCCGGGGACATCCTCGATCTCCTTTTGGAGGCCTACACGGGCTGAGTTGAGCGGATAAGGCCATGGGGGTTGGTGACATGGTTTTTTGAGGCGGCCACGAAGTGAAGGTCATCGCCGGTCAATTGGATTTGGTTTTTGGTTCAAATTGGGCCAACTTGAAGTTCTCTTTGAGCCCACGCACAACGATGTGCTTGGTGTTGAGGATTCCAAACCATGAATGATTCCAAGTTGATCCACTTTTTCCGTTTGTCGTCTCGTGTATTGCATGTTACCGGGATGCTGCTGATTGCCCATGATGTGTGTGGCCAATCCAAGATTCAAAATCCCCCTTCTGGTACACCTGTGCCTGGCGAAATCATTGTCAAAATGTCTAAGGGCGTCAAGTCAGCTGGACTCCTGATGGATGTTTCGACCATGGATGGCGTGTCCACAGAATTGTCCCATGTTCGAGAGTTGAGTCCTTTGGCTGGGATTCATTTGTTGACCTATGGAGAGGGGGTGGATGGTGACCGTTTGCTCGATGCGCTGACAGCGCATCCCCACGTTGTGGCCGCACAGTACAATCATTATGTGGAAGAACGTGTGACGCCCAACGACCCTCAATTCGCGTCGCAATGGCACCACATCGATGCTTCGGACAATGACATTGATTCGGACTTGGCTTGGGACATTACCACGGGCGGTACCACAGCCAATGGCGACAGGATTGTGGTGGCAGTCTTGGAAGGGGGTGGAGCCAACTTCAACCACACAGATTTGATTGGCAATCACTGGACCAATGGTGGTGAAATTGATGGGAATGGGATTGATGATGATGGCAATGGATTTGTCGATGACGTGAACGGGTGGAATGCCACCATGGGAACGGATGACATCAGTGCGGGTGGTCATGGAACTTCGGTGAGTGGTATGATTGGGGCAGTGGGAAACAACGGGAACGGAGGTGCAGGTGTGAATTGGGATGTTGAGATCATGCAAGTCCAAATGGGCGGTTTGACAGAGTCCAATGTCATCGCGGCATACAACTATCCGTACACGATGCGCAACCTGTACAACACGACCAATGGAACGCAAGGCGCTTTTGTCGTGGCCACGAATGCATCGTGGGGTATCGACAATGCCAACCCTGCAAACTACCCTGTGTGGTGCTCCTATTATGATGACTTGGGGGCTGTGGGTATCTTGAACTGCGGGGCCACGGCCAACAACAATGTGAACATTGATGTGGTCGGTGACATGCCCACGGGTTGTGGTTCTGATTACATGGTTGCAGTGACTGCCACCAACAGCAGTGATGTGAGGACCTTCTCTGGATATGGTGCCACGACCATTGATTTGGGTGCACCCGGCGAGGCCGTGTTCTTGCCTTCAGGTTCCTCGGGTTATGCAGCAACGTCCGGAACGTCGTTTGCAAGTCCATGCGTTGCAGGGGCCATCGCCATGGTGTACAGTGCTCCTTGTGCGGAGCTTGCTTCAAACGCAATCACGAACCCTCAGTTGACGGCCAATGCTGTTCGAGGGTACATCCTCGATGGAGTCGATGTTGTATCCAACTTGATCGGGGAAACTGTGACGGGCGGACGACTCAATGTTCGCAATGCGTTGGATTTGGCCCTTTCAGCTTGCAACCCAGATTTGGGTTGCACGGATCCTTCAGCATGCAATTTCAGCCCTCAAGCCATCACGGATAACGGAAGTTGCCTGTATTTGGACAATTGCGGTGTGTGCGGAGGGGACGACAGTTCCTGCCAGGGTTGCACTGATGCCACGGCGTGCAACTACGACCCCGCGGCCTTGATCGACGACGGGTCTTGCATTCTCGGTGGAGAGGACCTCACGGTGACTTTGTTGACCGACAACTATCCAGAGGAGACGACGTGGTCTGTAATCAATGCCAATGGAGTGGTCGTTGCATCTGGTGGGCCTTACAGCACACCGGGCACTGAAATTGTTGAACAAGTGTGCATTGATGCGGGCTGCTATGTCTTTACCATCAATGATTCCTTCGGGGACGGCATGTGTTGTTCATGGGGCGTAGGAAGTTATACCGTGTCCTCGAACGGCAACGTATTGGCCACCGGGGCTTCCTTCACGGTCAGCGAGAGCACTGAATTTTGCTTGGGGGAAGGATTTGGTTGCACCGATTCCGCAGCCTGCAATTATGACGCAGACGCTATGACAGATGACGGCACATGCGACTATGTTTGTGCGGGTTGCACCGACTCCACGGCATGCAACTACGATCCCACGGCCTTGATTGATGACGGGTCATGCATTCAGCCAGATCCTGAATTTGGTTGCAGTAGCTGCGATTTTGATGTCAATGCTGTGGGTCAAAACTTGTCAGGAAACGTTGCGGCAAGCCCGGTGTCGTTCAACGCTTCAGGAACGCTGGGTGTCGTGGATTTTACAGTGGTTTGGACCAACGAGGCTGGCGATGGCTCTTGGGCCGGTGATTTGTTGCTTGAAATTGTCGACCCTTCCGGGGCCTGTGTGGGCATTGGGGGGTATGACATAGCCTCTTCATGCGGTGGCTCTGAAATTTGGCCCACCACCTGGAATACGTCCACCTCTGGAACGTTTGTCATTTCATTGGACCTGTCTGCGTGGGGATTGTCTGGCGATGGGTCCTGGACGGTCAACTTGCTCAACGGATGGTTGTCGAGTGGAGGAGCCTCTTACGATGTCACATTGACGATGAATGGATTGTGTGATGGGGAAGGTGGTGTTGTCGATGTTCCGGGATGTACGGAATTGTTCGCTTGCAACTTCAACCCTTCAGCCACGCTGGACGATGGTTCATGCACGTTTCCTTATGACATTGTCTTCGAAGATTTGGACGGCGATGGCATCGGCGGTGATGCGGGGCTGGCTGACATCTGCCCTCCCTTGGGACCAGGGCTTTCACTCGTAACTGGAGATTGTGACGACAACAACCCTGACATCTACCCAGGTGCACCTGGCATGGGCATGGGGGTGGACAACAATTGCGATGGCCAAATCACGGGAGATGAATCTGTGCCTTGTCCTTGGGATTTGAATCAGGATGGAATTGTTTCAGTGGCGGACATTTTGATTTTGCTTGGAGATTTTGGGTGTCAATCAAATTGCAATTCAGATATCAATGCAGATGGTTTGGTGTCAGTGGCTGACATCCTCGTGTTGTTGAGCCATTTTGGCGAGTCTTGCTGATCGTTCTTGGTTGAGGTATTCCTTGACAATGGATTGTGAATGAAGGACTCCTCGTGGCATTGGAATTGCTTCGAGGAATAGTCAACTTGCGCTTGGACGCGTGAATGTTTCAGAAATTCTGAGATCGACTCGTCCGTTTCACAACGCGAACAATTCATGCGCTTTTTTGCAAGCCAAACGTTCCTCTTTGTGCTGTGGTTGTGTGCAACCTTGGCTTGCGCTCAGGTCATGGTCGACGACCAACTGGCGGGTCCCGAGGCTTTGAAGGGTGAATGGATCGTCCAATTGGAACCAGGCCAAGACTGTACCCTCTGGCAGCGAGAGGCCCAACGCTTGTTGGATTCGAGCATGGGAGAGAAGGCACATTGGACGCCCTTGAGTTTGTTGGCCGGCATTTGGCTCGTGCAGTTGGATGCGTCGCCTGTTCGGTTGGCCGAAGTCGAGGAGGCTTTGGTGGGGCTTTGGTCTGCTTCATTGGGGGTTGAGATTTTTCAAAAAAACCACGTCGTGTCTTCTCGTGAAGTGCCCTCCGATCCGCAGTTTGGTCAGCAATGGCATCACCTTCAGCCCCAGGATCATGACATGGATTCAGAATTGGCGTGGGCGCATACCACAGGTGGTTGGACGGCCTCCGGGGACCCCATCGTGGTGGCCGTTCTCGAAGGGGGAGGAGCGGCCTACAACCACCCTGATTTGTTGGACAACCATTGGGTTAACTCCTTGGAAATCCCCAACAATGGGTTGGATGATGACCTCAATGGATTTGTGGACGATGTCCACGGATGGAATGCTTCCACGGCGAGCGATGCCATCAGTCCGGGCTCTCATGGCACCGCGGTGTGCGGCATGATTGGGGCTCGAGGCAACAATGGAGTGGGAGGGGCGGGTATCAATTGGAATGTGGATGTGATGGTTGTCCAGATGGGGAGTTTGACCGAGTCCAATGTGATTGCGGCGTATGATTATCCCTACACCATGCGTCATTTGTACAACCAAACCAATGGGGAGAAAGGCGCCTTGGTCGTGGCCACCAACGCGTCGTGGGGAATCGACAATGCCGACCCTTCGGATTTCCCTGTGTGGTGCAGTTTTTACAATGACATGGGGGCAGCAGGTATGCTCAGCATCGCTGCCACTTCCAACAACGACATCAACGTAGAGATGTTCGGTGACATGCCCACGGGATGCGGATCACCATTTTTGATTTCTGTCACAGCCACTGATGACATGGACCAAAGAGGCGGGACTGGGTTTGGACCCAACACGATAGATCTCGGTGCACCAGGAATCGACGTTCTTTTGCCCACGGCCTCAGGTGGATCGGGTTGGGTGTCGGGAACGTCCTATGCAAGTCCTGCTGTGGCTGGAACGGTGGCTTTGTTGTACAGCGTGTCTTGTGATGGATTGGTGTCGGAATTGCAGGCAACTCCCGCCTTGGCCGCATTACGTGTGAAAAATTGGATTTTGAATTCCGTGGATGCAGTCCCTGATCTTCAAGGGATCACTGTGACGGGAGGTCGCTTGAATGTGGGACAAGCTGTGTTGAATGCCATGGATGCTTGTGGGTGTTTGAACCCTCTTGCGTGCAATTACAACAACGAGGCTGTGCTGCCTTCGGGGATGTGTCTGTTTGATGATGTGTGCGGGGAATGTGGGGGAGACGGAACGGGGTGCTTGGGATGCATCAATCCCGAGGCATGCAATTTTGATGCGCTGGCCACCTTGGATGATGGTTCATGCGAATACGAAACATGCTTGGGATGCACGGATCCTGCAGCATGCAATTTTGATGACAATGCAATCGTGGATGATGGCAGTTGCGTGGTGGGTTTTGGCGGAGCGTTGAGTGTGGGAGCTGGGGCTTGGGGGGAGGCCGTGGGTTGGGCGCTGCTTTCTGCTGAGGGAGATCCAACGGTGGCAGGAATTGGAGCCACAGACATGCCACTCTGTGTGGTTGCTGGTTGCTATCAATTCATGATGACCGATGTGGACGGTGATGGGTGGAATGGGGCTTCCTATGCCTTGCTCGATGAAATGGGAGAAGTCGTAGCTTCTGGGTCTTTGGATGATGCGAGTTTTGGAGACGGGATGTCCGTCGGGTGGGATGTCATGGGCCTTGGTCAGGTGACATGCCAATGGGGCTGCACAGATGAAGGCGCCTGCAATTACAACATGCTTGCAGTCCACGACGATGGCAATTGCATGGAGCCCCATCCCGTGTTTGGATGTCCAAATTGTGAGGTCACGGTTTCGATGGACCCGTTGTGGCTGGCACAAGGCGAGGCCTCTCCTGCGGTGGAGATTTCTGCGGCGGGACTTCTGGACTCGGTGTGGATTTCGCTGCAAATGACCAGTGAGGAATCCCTCTTCTATGCCAGTGATGTGAGGGTGGAGTTGGTCTTACCCAATGGTTCGTGTGTCTATTGGGGAGGAGACAACAGTGTTCCTTCAGCCTGCACAAGTGTGGGCAACGCGGGAAGCGTTTGGCCCATTGATTGGGGTGCGCCCAATTCGGGGGCGTACTTCGCTTCGTTGGACCTGAGTTGGTTAGGTCTGTCTGGAGAGGGCTTGTGGTCGCTGAGGTTGGTGAATGCCTATCCCTCGTGGGCTCCCTCCTTGACTGAACCTGTGGGCTTGGGCGCATCCTTTGGGCTCTTGGGATTGTGCGAGGGTATCCCTCACGTGGAGGGTTGTACCGATCCCGCAGCATGCAATTTCGTGGAGCAGGCAACGGCCGACAACGGAACATGTGAATTTGAACTTCCCTTTGCTTTTGTCGATGCAGACGGGGATGGGTTTGGAAGTGCTCCCGTGGAGGGGATTTGCCCACCCTTGGCGAGTGGGTTTTCATTGGCGTCCGGCGATTGTGACGATGGAAGCCCATGGGTGTATCCTGGAGCGTTGGGCACTGGCGAGGGAATAGACAACAACTGCAACGGACAAATCGAGGGGCTCGAGCAGGTGAATTGCACTGCTGACTTGAATGAGGATGGCCAGGTGTCTGTGGCGGATGTGTTGGAGGTTCTTGGTGCTTTTGGATGCATCTCAGGTTGCCCTGCTGCGGATGTCGATGGGGATGGCAGTGTGGCCGTCTCTGATTTGCTTTACGTGTTGGTCACGTTTGGAATGGTTTGCTAGCTCGCTGCGCACAAGTGGGGATTGCCATGCGCAATGAATGCAGTTGAAGGAGATCGTCGCCAGGATTTAGCACAACTGGCCAAATGCACTCAAGACCGTCAAGATGTCGCTGATGCCCACAACACCATTGTCATCCACGTCGCCCGGGCACGTCCCGGTGCAACCAAACGCCCCGAGAACGACCAGGACGTCAGCCACTCCGACCAAGCCGTCGCCATCCAAGTCCACGGAGCAACCGGACTCCGAAGATCCCGCGTTGGGAGCATTGGGTGTGGGTGGAGTTGAGGTGTTGGGCACAAAGGTTATCCACACATCAGCTCCGTCTGTGGCACGGCCATAGCTGGTGTTGACCATGACTGAGGCGTTGCTCCATGACAGATGGTCGACGCATCTCCAACCAAAATTGTCCCACACACTCAATGTCAGGTCGTCGCTGTCGGCATCCACGTTGAAGGGCGCGTGCAATGGCCCTTCTTCGGGATCATTGTCCATCCAGATCAAACGATGATCCCCCGGTTCAACAGTGAATGCGGGGAACGGATATCGGTTGGGTTCGCTCAATCGGTTGGTCAAGAAGAGCCCTTGAACATTGGCTGGCGCATTGCCCTGATGAAACACTTCGAGCCAATCGGCTGCACCGCCGGATTCATCGAACAGAAAACTGTTGTTCAATGCCATCACCTCGTTGAGCACAAACGGAGTGTTTGGACTCCAACTGATCCAAACTTGCTGTGGGACACAGGGGGAAGTGGGTTGCGCGCCATCAGAATAGGTCGCTGAAACATACCAAGCGACTTGGTCAACATTGGAAAGATCCAGGGAAAGTCCCCAACGATGATCGTCGGGCGCCCCGTCCCCTTGGGTCCCATCGTTGATCATGGGGGTGCTTTCGAAGGGCGCACCATCCGCACTCCAGTGGAGGTTCGTTGACAGAGGCATTCCTGCTACCTCTGCATACACCCGCAGGACATGGTCGACCACGGGGGTCATGGCCCAAGCTTGAACATCTCTGGGGAACTGCGCGTCAGCGGTTTGGGAAAAGGCCGAAGGTGCACGCGTATTGACGTAGGAGGCCAAACCCTGGGTGACATGTCCACCCCAACCTGAGGTCAGGCTGTTGAGATAGGCCGCGTCGTCAAAGCCATAGTCCAAGGTGCGGTAGGAGTCTTCCAAGGCCGCTTCTTCGCACATGTCTTTCAATTCATTGGCTCGTTGAAGCCAAGATGAACCATCAAAACCATGTTCGACCATGTCCCGGATGTACCATCCCAGCCTCGTGCGGTATTGTTCGATGTCCATGAGCCGATCGTACAAGGGACGGGCACCCCACTGGTTCCAATCGTAGACAGCTTGACTCGACCAATTGCCACCCCACTCGATACCTTGGGTGTTGTCGAGGTCGTAGCTGATCATCATCAAACGACCGTCTTGTGGTCGCTGGTAGAGGTAGTAGTTGTTTTGGTTGCCAATGTAATTGTCCCAGTGGCCAAGCAAAATTTCCGCTGCCGCCAAGCGCAAAAATCCATCCACATCAAACACGGCTTCCAAGGCACATTCGAGCTCGCCTTGGTCCGCGGTGCCGAGGGTATGGCACAGGGTGGCAATGGCGCTGTAATCGTCCTGAACCAGATTGGTTTTGAGTTCATAGGTTCGCTGCTCGGAATTCCATGGCGGTGTGAACTTGTATGCCTCGGGGTCCATGCCGAGGTTGTCCAAATTGGCGGGGTAGGTGCATTTCCAAAGATTCCCATGGTCGTATTGGAAACGGGCCTTGAGAAATTCTTCATCGACGTGCTCAACGTTGACGTACAAGCCCTTGTATTCGTCGTTGATGTACAGCTTCACGTGGCTGACCCGCGGGGCCACCAACCCTTGATTTCTCATGAATTCCCACGCCATACGGGATCGTAGGATGGACGGGTCATTGTGTTCACCGTTGAGGTTGAGCTTGTCCAAGCCTTGCCATTGTTGGCCATCGGTGAAGGTGTTGAAACTGACTTTGAAACTCTTTTTCCCCGAGGTTCGTGATGTATTTCCCCGAAGCCGGATTCCCACGTTGGTCACGGTGTCGATGCCCAATGAGCTTTGAAAGACAAACATCCCAGGGAATTCTTCGTTGCTGTAGGCGTTGTCAGGGTGCAAAATGAAGGTCAAATCGTCAGGGTCGAGGGTCAAACGTACCACACTGACTTCGTCTTGCAAAAACGCCGGGCCATGGGGTGGAACCATGTCTTGTCCCCTCATCATGACGGAACCAAACAGCAGGACTGGTACGAGCAACCTTGCCAGGCCGCGTTTGGCGAGACAGCATCCAAAGAGGCGGGTGGCTTGGGTCATTCTCCCAAGGTACGAAGGGGCTCGCGGAGTCCGTTGAGGTAGGAGTCGATGCTCATGACTGGTTTTCCTTGGGGTTGAACCCTGATGAGATCGATGCATCCGTCCAAACATTGAACGCTCGCTTGACCTTTGTGTGTGTGCACAGTTCCTGGTGGGCTGGCAAAATTGACATCAGAGGGTCGACTTTCATGGATGCGCAGGGTGCTGCCATCGGGAAGGGTCGTCCAAGCGCCCGGGTAGGGGTTCAAGCCCCGCACGAGGTTGTGGATTTCCTTGGCGCTTCGTCGCCATTGGATGCGCCCATCTTCTTTGAAAAGTTTGGGCGCATGGCGCAATTCCATCCCGGAGTTGACAAGCCTCTCTTGTGGCATGGTTGCGGCCTTTCCGTCAGCCAACGAGTCAAGGGTTTCCACCAGCAATTCCTTGCCGGCCTCCAACACGCGGTCGTGCACGATCCCCGTGGTGTCCAAGGGGCCAATCGGAACTTCGACTCGTCCCAACAGGTCGCCCGTATCGATTTCATGTTGGAGCAAAAACGTGGTGGCCCCAGTGACCGTGGCTCCATGAATCACAGCCCAGTGGATGGGCGCGGCTCCACGGTATTGGGGGAGCAAGGACCCATGGAGGTTGATGGTGCCCATGGGTGGGAAACTCCACACCGCCTCAGGCAACATGCGGAAGGCCACAACCACACCCAGGTCGGGCTCCCAAGAGGCCAACTGTTCCAAGAACGCTGGGTCTCTCAACCGATGGGGTTGGGCCATGGGCAGGTGATGGCGAAGAGCCACCTCCTTCACTTCAGAAGCTCGCAATGTTTGGCCTCGACCAGCAGGGCGATCCGGAGCGGTGACCACACCCACCACCTTGTGGCGGCTCATCAACAGACGTTCGAGACACGTGGCTGCGAAGGCAGGCGTACCCATGAAGGCAATGCGCAAGGAGCGGCCGGAGGATGAATCAAACATGGTGCAAAGGTCAGGTTCTGGGGCACATGGGACAACCCTTGGCCAAGAAGGTTCCAAAATCACGCCTTGCCATGCGTTTGGACATGCCCCGTGACTTGAGAGTCATGTGTTTTCAGACAGTGAAGGATGTCCCTCTCGCCAGTTCAAACGCCAAAGGCCAATCAATCCACCGGTAATCATTCCTCCGAAATAGGCCCAATCTGCCCGCCAAATGACGTCGATGGTTTGGGGCCAAACCATGGTCAGCATGTACGCGACTGTGATGTACAATGTGACAGTCGTCAATTCAATGGCAAACACGGCTCGCGTGAAGCCAGCTCCTTGAAGCACCGCAATGATGATGCCTGAAAGGGCAAACATCTGCAGCGCGACAAACGCGGTGTGCAAGGTGGCTTTCATGGCTCCGAGGCCTTCGGGTGTGTCAAAGAAGAAGCCGGCCAGCCATTGAGGATAGAGCAGGTATCCATGGGTCAACCCCCAAACGCCGACATAGGACATGAGAATGAGTTTCCCCATGGTCGGAAGGATGTCATGGGAGCGACCTTCTCCCAGCAAGGTACTGACCACGGTTCGGGTGGTTTGGGCCAAACCCATGCAAACCACCGAGGCCAACATGAAGGCATTGCGTGTGATGTGACTGACTTTCAATTCCAGCATGCCCACGCGTTCGACCAAAAAGAAAAATGAGGCCCAGGTGGCAATGGTCAGCACAAATTGTCCCATCACGGGCGCTGACATGGACCACCATTGACGGATCATCTCTCTGGACAGGGGAGCTCCTTTTTGGAAAGATTCGGGGTGGATTTTCCACCGTGTCAACACCCATGCGAGAAGGGCTCCCGCACATTCTGAGGTCAGCGACGCGTATGCCGCACCATCTGCGCCGAGGGCAGTTCCGCCCCACAAGCCTTCCACCCACATCCCGTCAAGCAAGACATTGAATCCAGCCATGACGACAGAAACGAGGAGGATGGGCCACGATTTGGCCTGTCCGATCCAATCGCCCTCAATGGCCATGAGCAAGGCATAAGGCAGGAGTCCCCACATGCGAATGCCCAAAAAGGAGGTGAAGATGTTTCGTACGTCAGGATTGTGGATGAGAGGATCCCAACCACCAACGGCACCCACCACCCAAGACAGGCTGACGAGCACCGCTCCGAGGGTGAGCAGAGCCCAACGCCCAGTGCGGGCGGCTTCGGATTTTTTGGAATGATGATGCGTCCCTTGAAAGCGTGCGACGAGGATTTGGATACCCACACTGCCTCCCGTGATGGCCATGATGAGGGTCAAATACACGAGAGCGGCATTTCCAGCCCCATTGATGGCAGTTTCTCCCGCGCGGCTCAGGAAAAAGTTGTCCGTCAAGACCACCACAAATTGCACCAAGGATCCCAACGAAATGGGAATGGCAATGCGCAGGAGACTGGGGATGTCCGTTCTCAGCGGGAGGGAGGTGTTCATGAGGGCAGGGAAGGTGGAGGTGTTAATCCGTGCCGTGCCAAAATTCCCCGGGCGTTTCGCACTGATTTGAACAGCCATTGGGCTCTGAGAACGGTGCGTTCGTGGTCATGCAATGGATGGGTCAGGCCTTCTTGACGCAAGCGTTCTGTCAACGTGTGCATGAGGATGGCTGCAGCCACACTGATGTTGAAGCTTTCTGCAAACCCGCGCATGGGGATTTCCACAAAGGCATCGGCATGGTCCATCATGAATGGCGAAGCCCCAGAAAATTCTGTACCCATCACCAAGGCGAAGGGTTGGTCGAGTGGCAAGGTCTCAGGGGTGTGGCCGTCGGCATGTGGTGAGGTAACCACCAGCTTGATGCCGCGGGTTTTGAGATTGTTGACGCAGGCCTGTCGGGCATCCTTTTCGTTCAGGTACCGATGCAATTCCAACCACTGGGAGGCGCCTTTGGCCACCCCTTTGTTTCGTGACCAAGTGTTTTCATTTTCGATCAAATGAACATCGAGCAAGCCCAAACCATCGGCACTTCTCATCACAGCACTGGCATTTCGGCTCTGGTAAATGTTCTCGAGCACCAAGGAAATGTGACGGGTTCGACCATTCAACACGCCTTCAATCCGGTCAAGCCTTGTCGGGGTCAGAAATGCTTCCAACACCTCACGACATGCTGCGGCATGAACGACGGACTCAGGGGATGGCGTGGGGAAGGGCATGTGCAAAGATGGATTGGAAAGGCGCAGCTTGGAAGGGTCATTCGAGGTGGTCCCTCACCCTTCAGGTGTTGCGAAAAAAAAATCTCCCCACCTCGAGGGCGGGGAGACTTCAAGTTGGGGTAATCCCGGATTTAGACGGTCAAACCAGCGCCAGCCTTGAACTTTACAACGTTCTTGGCAGCAATCTTGATTTCGGCACCTGTCTGTGGGTTGCGACCCGTACGAGCGGCGCGCTTGCTCACAGAGAAAGAGCCAAAGCCAACGAGAGACACGCGGTCACCCTTCTTGAGGGCACCGTGGATCGCTCCAGTGGTTGCATCGAGTGCACGGGCGGCATCCGCCTTTGAAATGCCAGAGCCTGCAGCGATGGCATCGACCAATTCAGACTTGTTCATGAGTATGAGTTGAGGTTAAACAAAAGATTCTGTCGTGGCCAAATGTATAGGCTCATTCTCAGCAATGACAAGGGGTTGCGGACGATTTCGGGGATTTTGTGGATAAACTTCACTTTGTTGTTAACAAGGGTCAGTTTTTGGGCCTGAAATCGAGAGAAAACCTAAGTTTTATGGGGGATTTCAGCCTTTGTTGGGGGCAAGGGGACGGAGCCATTCCAAGACCAAGGAGCTCCCAGCGAGCCAAACATACCCCATGCCAGAGGTCCCCAACACCCCGTATTGACCCAAGGAGATGAGGGTTGCAACAACGGCAAGGCTGACGCGAACAATGGGTAAGAAGTCCTCCTTGGGATGGGTCACTGGCCAACGGTGGGACCACGCCCCCAAAGCGTGGGATGCCGTGCAGACCCATGGTGCCACGGCAGAGGGAGTGATCAAAGCGCCTCCAAGTGCCACGGCCATGCAGACCACATGCACAGTTTGATGAATGGTGGGGGGAAGGTGAATCATCAAGCACAAAGGTAGCAGGCTCCTTGGCTTCGGTGATGTTCCATATACTTTTGCTCCCCAATCACGCTTGACAGTTGACCATGAACCATCCAACCATCCAACCTTACCAGCCTGAAATTCGATTTGCTGACGTCGACGCGTATGGCATCGTGCACAACGCCATGTACATTGTCTACCTTGAACAGGCGCGCATTCATTGGTGGCGACAGGTGGTTCAGGATGCCTGGGATTGGACTGAGATTGGCGTGCTGGTGGCGCATCACGACATCGACTACGTGAATCCCCTGCGCTTGGGGGATGTCGTGAATGTGCATTGTCGCGTGGGAGAGGTTGGAGTGAAGAGCATTGAGGTGAACTACACCTTGGAGTGTCAAGGCCAAACCATCGCCAAGGCCCGAACAGTGCTTGTCTGTTTTGATCATCGGAAGCGCAGCACGACGCAGGTCCCCGATGCCTGGCGTTCTGCCTTTGGCCAGCAAGCCGGAGCGTGACGCTCAGGCACGGGCCTTCGGTGATGCATCACTGGATGCGGTAGACAGCACATTCCCAGGACTGCAATGCGTCGTAAATCCCAGGGATTGAACATGGCACCCATGTTCCATCTTCTTGCATGCGCTCTATGTTTTGGGCTTCTTCAAGCCAAGCGTCCGCTCCACCCGAGTGCAAGCTGCGTGGTTCTGACGATGCATTGACAACCACCACGACACGGCTGGTATCGCCGAGCCGTGCAAAGGCATACACTCCTTGACGCGGAAACGTGTGTTCCATCTTGCCAGTCATCACATCGTGGCATGTCTGACGGAGCGTGGCCAGCCCATGCACCCACTGAAACCAGGAGGTTTCAGTGGAGGTGCGTCCAGAGGCTTCAAAAGCTGTTCGTTTGTCTTCGGCCCATCCTCCTGGCATGTCTTGTCTGACTTGTCCATCGGGTTCGCAACGTGTTTGGAATCCCAATTCGGTGCCGTAATAAAGACAGGGGATGCCACGGCCAAGCAGGAGCATGGCCAGTCCTGCCTTGGCCTTGTTGACATCGCCTGCTTCTGCAATCCATCGATGGGTGTCGTGATTGTCAAGGAATGTCACCAAATTCTCGGGATGGAGATACAGAAAATCCTCGGCCAGGACTTCATAGACTTTTCCAATGCCTCGTTCCCATCCTTCGCCTTCATGCACGGCTTCTTGCATGGCAAAGTGCCACGCAAAGTCAACGGTGCCATCGAGACCTGTTTGGTCACCCCAACCATGGAAGCCGCCTTCGACGAGGGCAGCTTGTTTGGCCGAGCCGTAAACCCATGCTTCCGCAAACATGAAGGACGCGGGAAAGGCGTCTGCGACGCGGCGGGTCATGGCCGCCATGGATTGTTGGTCCCCGTACGTGTAAGTATCGATGCGAAGGCCGTCAATGCCTACTTCTGCCATCCACCACAAGATGTTGGTGCCCATGTAGCGCTGAAGGTCTGCGTTGCTCTGGTCCATGTCGGGCATCATTCGGTCAAACCAACCATCGTTGAATCCTCTCAAATCCTCGGGAATCCCGTGGGGGTCGAGCACAGTGGTGCTCCTATAATTTGTTGTTTTCTCTTGGGAAAAGCCTCCTGGCCAATGGTGGACCCATGCGCTGTCAACAGGGTGGGAGAGTAGCCTGTGGAGGTTGCCCCAATGGTTGGGCACCCAATCATGGACGATGCGAATTCCATGTTCATGAGCCCGTCTTGTGAGTTCCTTGTAATCTTCGAGGCTCCCGAGCCGAGGATCTACGGCATAGGAATCCGTGCAAGCGTAGCCGTGATAGGAGGTTTGGGCCAAATCATTTTCAACCACGGGTGTCATCCAAACGGCCCCCACCCCAAGATTGGCGAGGTACGGGAGATGGTCCATCACACCTTGAAGATCCCCTCCATGGCGGGCATACATCTCGTTGCGGTTGACCCCTTGTTCCCGCATGCCGGCAACGCGATCGTTCTCGGGGTTTCCATTGGCAAATCTGTCAGGCATGATGAGGTACATCAGCGGTGCTTCGTCCCAAGCGTCGAGCCGCCTGCCGGCGTCAAGATGCGGCTCGACGTGAAGCCAAACCTTCCGTTTGCGGCCGCGCTCCGTCACCACTTCAATGTCAACGTCTGTCGCTTCTGTGACGGCGCCAACCTCCAATTCAACCCACACGTGACCCGGAAGCGCGGCAGGCCGCCAACCCGTCAGCGCCACCTCGTCATGGGTCACATTCACCCCTTGTGGTGTCCCCATGTCTTCTCCAGACACGAGCAACTCCACGCGCCCCCCTTCAAGATCGCCCCACCAACTCGGTGGATCGACCGTCCATTGGGCGCGACATGGCAAAGTACTGCCTGTCAACAGGATGGCGACCCAAACCGGCAGCCAGGGTCCACAGATGACATTGTGGATTTTTGATATTGGTTTGTGCATGACTTTTCGGGGTTTTTGTGGTCTAGCGGGTGTGAAGTTCGGTTCAACTCCACGTAATATTGCACCATAGTGTCATTTTTACACCTTAACACAAACCTCAAACCCATGAGACAATTTTTCTCAGCCTTGGCCACTTGCTTGATTGCAGGCGGTGCTTGGGCCCAAACCACGGTCACACTTTCCGTGGACATGAACAACGAAGTGGTGAGCCCCAATGGGGTCCAAGTGGCAGGAGACTTTCAAGGATGGGATCCTTCATCGACGCCTTTGACAGACGACGATGGCGATGGTGTTTACTCGTATTCTTTCACGACAGACACAGCCATGACGCTGTATTTCAAGTTTGTCAATGGAAACGAATGGAACGACGGCATGGGTACCGAATACTCAGAGTCGATTCCCGGGGCCTGCGCTTTTGATGGCAACCGCATGCTGTCGGTGGATGGCACGGAAGGAACCTTGGACTTCGAAGCGTGCTATGGCAGCTGTGCGGCATGCGGATTGACAACCGTTCGCTTCCGCGTAGACATGACCAACGAGGATGTTTCTCCATTGGGCGTTCACGTGGCCGGTGATTTTCAAGGCTGGGATCCTTCATCGACTGAATTGACCGATCCGGATGGGGACATGGTCTATGAAGTGATTTCTTCTTTCGAAGCGGATTCAGGGAGCGTCATTGAATTCAAATTCATCAATGGCAACGCATGGCCCGATCCCAACGAATTGGTGGGAGAAGAATGTGGCAACGCCAATGGCAACCGCCTGTTGACTTTGGACAGTGACAACGTCGTGTTGTCAGCCGATGCCGCTGGCCAGCCCTACTGTTTCAACTCGTGCACTTCATGTGTGTTGCCCTTGTCTGTGACCTTCACCGTTGACATGACTGTTGTGGCAAGTGTATCTGAAGCCGGTGTTCACGTGGCGGGTTCGTTCCAAGGATGGAATCCAGGAGGATCTCCCTTGACTGACAACGGAGATGGTACCTGGACCACAACGTTGGAAATGGCACCTGGGACATATGCCTTCAAATTCATCAACAGCAATGCTTGGGATGGCAACGAGGAAAACATGAATGGAACGAGCTGCAACAGTGAAGGCAATCGTTTGGCTACGTTTGATGCAGACAATACAGAATATGTCGCGTGCTTCAACACCTGTCCAGGAGAGTCTTGCACGCCAGACCCCGACCCGGCAAACGTGACTTTCCGCGTGAACATGTCAGAACAAACCCTTTCTGCAGAAGACACGGTGTTTGTGTGGGGAGGATTCACGGGATGGCAAGGAGGTGCTATCCCTCTGACTGACGCCGATGCAGATGGAATTTGGGAGCACACCCAGTTGCTGTCTGGAGGTGCCAATGTGGATTACAAGTACAGCATTGGCCACCCCAGTGGAGCGTCATTCATCGAGGAGGATGGAGTTTACGTTCTCGATGGTGACACCACCAATTTTGTGGGAGGCGGATGCGGTGTGGACAATGGTTTTGGAGGTTACAACCGTCGCCACGTGCGTTCGGGCTCCCCTGAAATTCTCCCGGTGGTTTGCTTCAACAAGTGTGAGGACTGTGAAGGAAGTTCTGCCAGTGTCGGAGACTTGGCTTTGGAGTTTGGGTTGTTCCCCAACCCGACTTCAGGTCGCATTGTCCTCACAGGCATAGACGGTATGGCAAGTCTTCAAGTTCTCGACATCCAAGGCCGAACTGTCTTGTCCTTCGACAACATCAACTTGACGCAAAATCATGAAATGTCCTTGGAAGGTCTGCGTGCAGGGTCCTACCAAGTGGTGATTCAACAAGGTCACATCCGGGGCGTTCGCCGTGTGATGGTCCAGTAATTCGTCTCAACAATCTTTCGAAAGCCCGGGCAACTTGTCCGGGCTTTTTTCGTCTTGACTCCAGCAAATCGACGGTTCAAATCTTTCATCCAAGTTTGGCATTCTGTTCAAATGCGGCCTGAGGTCATCCGCGTATATTTGTCGCAAACTGATTCACAACCTAAACCTTCTCTATGAAGCGATTGTACACTCTTGCGATGGTGTTGGCTGCATTTGCCAGCGCCACTGCTCAAACGACTAGCCTGAGCATTGAGACTGTGATGGAGCATGATGGCGCAATTTTGCCCGAGGGCTACACGACGTATCGCGTGTATGCCAACATGACTTCAGAACTTGACTTTGTATCTGCCGTGTATGGCACAGATACAAACCCGTTGATGCTGGGCTGTGATGGTGAAATTTACCAGTCCACGGATGTCAATTACAATTTTGGCAATGAAGTGAGCGTGGCCTTTTTCCCCGTTTTTCCGACCACACAATACGACAGCTGGCTGACGATTGGCACAGATGATGCCATGGATGGTGTATACATTCAGAACACGGATGGAACAATGGCTCCTGCGCTGGCTATGTTCAATGCCGGTGAGGGTTTTGTCATCAATGACCCTTTTGGTGCATCATGGTTTAATGTCTTTCCATGCGTCAGCGCTCCAGATTTGGCAGCATGTGCGGCAGGCAATCCCGCCTTTGCGGGCGCCGATTTGAAGGTGTTGCTGGCTCAAATCACTGCCACGGGTGACGTTTACGGCTTGTTCAACACCCAGGTATTCCCAGGGGGTGTCCAAATCAACGAATCACAAAATGGACTGACATTCAGCTCAGATCCGACCGATGTCTTTGGCTGCACCAACCCTGCTGCGACCAATTACGATGCAGCTGCCAACATTGATGATTTGTCGTGCACCCTGCCATGCATTGTCGCATTGCAGGTGGACAATGTCGTATCGCCTTCTTGCAATGGAGACAACGACGCCTTGATTCAGGTGTCGGTTACCGGTGCCCAGGGCGCTGACTTTTTCTACAAGAACAGTCTGACGGCAACGGCTCAGAATTTTGGAAACTTCCCCAATCTTGTGGCTGATACGTACACCATTTACGTCGTCGATGGTGCAGGTTGCATTGATTCGTTGGATGTGGTTGTGCCAGAGACGGAGGTGGTGTCTGTTCAGGCCGTTGTGACTTCGCCTGTCACTTGCCACAACGATGGAAACGCTGTCTTGAGCGTGACTTCCACCTCGGGGGGGAATGGTGAGTACCAGTACTACATCTCTAACAACCCCACCGTTCTCGTCGACAATCCGGTGTGGTCGAATTTGAATGGAGGACAAACGTACACAGTGTATGCCGTGGACGGCAATCAGTGCACTGGCAATTCTTCTCCCATCTTGATCACCAACCCAACAGCGATCACTGTCGGCTACCAAACAAGCCCAACGGCCTCTGTGGTCGATGCTTCGTGTTTCAACGTAGAGGATGGTGAAATCTACGTTGTGGCTTTGGGTGGAGCGGCTCCCGCCACCCTTCAATTCACTGTGGATGGCGTGAATTACAGCGGCAGCCCGTTGATTGTTTCAGGAGGTACCTACACGGTCACTGCCCAGGACATCAATGGTTGCACAGGCACCCTTGCTGGGCAAGTGGTCGTGGGACCCGACGCCATTGTGGTGAATGCTACATCATCTCCTGAGGCCTGTTTCGGAGAGGAGAATGGAGAAATCACGTGGTCTCCCAGTGGTGGAGCTGGAGGCTACTCCTATGTCTTCAATGGTTCTGAAACAACCGTCAACAATTCAGGCGATTTGGCCCCAGGAACCTATGTTCTCGAAGTCACGGATGCTGATGGCTGCACGGAGGAAAGTTCAATCACGGTGGAAGCCGGGGTGGAAATTGTGACGACATCAACTGTGGTGGATGTCTCATGCTTCGGTGAAAACGATGGTGAGGTCACATTGGCTGCCACAGGGGGAACAGGGTCGTTCCAGTACAGCGATGATGGAAACAACTACGCCGGCAATCCCAATTTTGACAATTTGCTTGCAGGAAGCTACACGTTCTTCGTCCAAGATGAGAACGGTTGTGTTCAACAAGCAAGTGCCACAATCGATGAGCCCGGGGCCATTGTGGTGACTGGCATCGTATCCGAGGGTTCAGTGACTGGAGAGGGAACCATTGACGTGACCGTGACGGGAGGCAACCTTCCATACACGTACGAGTGGATTGGTCCAGGTGTCAGCGGTCAAGATGGCCAAGACTTGGAAGGAATTTCATCAGGTTCCTACACTGTCGAAGTCACCGATGCCAACGGTTGCTCCACCACCCAGACATTCAACATCACCACAGACATTTCTGAGCTCGCAGCTGGCATGACCGCTCGTGTGTATCCCAACCCATCTGCCGGTGAATTCCAAGTAGTGCTTGAAGGCGGTTACCAGGGTTTGATTGGCTATCAGGTTGTGGATGCCCAGGGTCGTTTGGTGTCCAACGGTCAATGGGTCGTGCAGCCAGGACAGTTCAACACCCAGATTGATTTGTCCTCAGTGCACGCAGGGATGTACCGTTTGGTGCTTGTCTCAGAACGGGGCACATCGAGTATCCAATTGGTCAAGAGTCACTGATCGACTCATCCATCACGATTGCAAAAGGGGCCCCGGATAGGGGCCCTTTTTTTGCGAGTATTGCGTCGAACTTTCTCCCGAATGGATTTGGATTTATGTAATTTTATACCGAAATTTATATACACTAAGCGCTTGTTCGTTGGCTGAATTCACTTGTTAGTCCTCAAACATCGAATCGATTCACTGATGAATACACTGAGTTTCTCTCGGATTTCGTTGCGCCCATTGATCCTCTTGGGTTGGTTCATTGCAAATGCGCATCGTCTGGTTCTCGCCCAGGGCGATTCCCCTGTGTCTTATGGTTTGGTCGTGGAGTCTTCGCCCGCAGTGGGAACCGGAGGAACGGTGTATCGATTCTATGTTGAAATGCAGGATACCACTGACCGGATGAGCGCGGTGTACGGAAACGATGATGCCACCCTCTCAGTGCAGGCGCCCGAAGGAGTATTCAACAGCACCTTCAATTCTTCATGGAATGCGTCGGGCATCAACCCGGCCTTTTTGCCTGTGTTCCCAGACATGGCTGACGATACGTATGCCACGGTAGGCCTGACAGGTCCGGCGTCCACGTCTGGAGTGGCAGGAGCGGCCGATCCCTCGCTCGTCGAGGACGCTTCACAGCCCATCACCCCATTTTTCTTGACGCCAGGAGCCACGAGTTTGTTGTCCAATACCTTGACAGGAGCGTCGTGGTACATCTTGAACACGGCGGCCAATGGCTTGCCCAACGATGACTTGAGGGTGTTGATCATGCAAGTCACGACAACGGGTTCTATCTCAGGGCAGTTGAACTACCAAGTTTTCCCCTTGGGTGTGGGTGCAGACCAGGTGTTGACAAGCGCCACATTTGATGGCGCAGGTTCCTTCGAAGGCGTCACCCCTGGGGAGGTTCCTGGGTGCATGGATGAAGCAGCGTGCAATTTTGACGAATCGGCGACGATGGATGATGGGGGGTGCGTGTATTGCAACTGTGGGAATGGTGGCAGTGACTATTCGCTCGTGGTTGAGTCTTATCCTGCTGTTACGGTCTTAGGGGCGACAACCTATCGGATTCATGTTCAACTTGCGAGTGATGCAGACTTGATCAGTGCCGTATTTGGTAATGTTGACCTCCCCATGCATGTTTCAGCGCCCTCGGGCGTGTTCAACTCCGCATTCAATGCGAGTTGGAGCGCAGAAGGAATCAACCCTCTCTTTCTTCCCACGTTTCCAGAGATGGTGGATGACACTTATGCCACCATTGGATTGACATCTGCTGCCAGCAGCTCTGGGATCGCCAACGCCAGTGCGCCTGCATTGGCGGAGGATTCAGCCCAACCAATCACCGGGTTTTTCATCGACAATGGATCTACAGAGTTGCTTTCCAATGGCCTTATAGGCAATTCATGGTTTGTGCTGAGCGATGCTGGGAATGCCTCTCCTGACGAGAACAACCAATCTTTGGTTATGCAGGTGACGACAGCAGGCTCTCTCGAAGGATTGTTGAACGTCCAAGTTTTTCCCAACGGCCAAACAGGGGGCAATGGCTTGCTTCTCACTCTTCCTTTTGCAGGGGCGGGTCAATTTTATCCTGGCCTGCCTGCCAACGCATGCGGGTGCACAAATCCGGCATCGGTCAACTTCGATGCCACAGCACAATTTGACGATGGCTCATGCATCGCCTCGGTCGAGGGCTGCATAGATCCTGAAGCATGCAATTATGATGACAACGCAAACGTCGGAGACGACAGCTGTCTGTACGAAGATGCATTGGGTGAATGTGGCGGTGAATGTCTGGCAGACGATGATGCTGATGGCATGTGTGACGATGTGGATCCTTGCGTGGGGGTTCTCGATGTTCTCGGGGTTTGCAATGGTGATTGCATGGCTGACTCAGACGGTGATTTGATTTGTGATTCGGAAGACAATTGTGTGGATTTGGACGCATGCAACTTTGCGGATCCTTCCAATGATTCCTGTGATTACTGCTCCTGTGTGGGAGATTCAGGTTCTGGTTTGATTCTGGAGCCCATGACAAATCATGGAAATGGTGTTTGGACTTATGCATTGAAGCTTCAATTGCCAGAGCCAGACGCTCGGGTTCTTGGAGTCTTAGGCTGGGAGCAGTTGAGCCTCTCCTTGACAACGACGACGACGTTCGTATCCAGTCCCGATGTTCTCGTTGATTCCCGTGTCATGCTCGGAAATTCTCAGATTTCCGTTCATGGAAGCGAATCTGCGTGGTTGGCCTTTGACGAGGGAGAGAATCTTCTTTTGGACGATGCCGTTGGGGGCGGTTGGACGGCACTGGGAGGGGGAGAGCTTGCGGGTTTGCAGGTAGATTTAGACCAAACCATTCTTCTTGCTCAATTGACCACGGATGGGCAAATTTCTGCCTCATTGCCAGTGGAGTGGATGCATGGAGATGACATGTCTTCGGCTCAAATTGAAGTGTTTGAGCTGGTTGGAGAAATAGACAATGACCCGAGCAACAACCAATGCGGATGCACTGACAGCGCGTCTTGCAATTTTGACCCCAATGCCGAATACGACAATGGCTCATGTGTGATCACAGACGCGATCGGCGTGTGTGGCGGCGACTGTGCGGCTGACGCTGATGCTGATGGCATCTGCGATGACGTGGACGACTGCGTGGGAGCGTACGACGCATGCGGCGTGTGCAACGGTCCAGGCGAGATCTACGCGTGCGGATGTGCTGACATTCCCGCCGGGGATTGCGACTGCGATGGCAACCAGCTCGATGCCCTTGGCGTGTGTGGTGGCGACTGCGCAGCGGACGCCGACAGCGATGGCATCTGCGACGACGTGGATGACTGCGTGGGAGCGTACGACGCATGCGGCGTGTGCAACGGACCAGGCGAGATCTACGCATGCGGATGTGCTGACATTCCTGCCGGGGATTGCGACTGCGATGGCAACCAGCTCGATGAGTGTGGTGTGTGTGGTGGATCGGGCATTCCCGCCGGGGATTGCGACTGCGATGGCAACCAACTCGATGAGTGTGGTGTGTGTGGTGGATCGGGCATTCCCGCCGGGGATTGCGACTGCGATGGCAACCAGCTCGATGCGCTCGGTGTGTGTGGTGGAGGCTGCCCTGCCGACGAGAATGCGGACGGAATTTGTGACACTGAAGTTTTGGGCTGCACGGATGTGAATGCATGCAACTACAATGCCTCGGCCACCTTCGACGATGGTTCATGTTTGGAACTTGACGCATGCGGAATCTGTGATGGCCCGGGTGCGATTTACGCATGCGGATGTGCTGACATTCCTGCCGGAGATTGTGACTGCGATGGCAACCAACTGGACGAGTGTGGTGTTTGTGGTGGATCGGGCATTCCTGCCGGGGATTGCGACTGCAATGGCAACCAACTCGATGCGCTAGGCGTGTGTGGTGGTGACTGTGCAGCGGATATGGATGCGGATGGCATCTGTGACGACGTGGACGACTGCGTGGGAGCGTACGACGCGTGCGGCGTGTGCAACGGACCAGGCGAAATCTACGCATGCGGATGTGCTGACATTCCTGCCGGAGATTGTGACTGCGATGGCAACCAGCTCGACGAGTGTGGTGTTTGTGGTGGATCGGGCATTCCTGCCGGGGATTGCGACTGCAATGGCAACCATCTCGATGCGCTAGGCGTGTGTGGTGGTGACTGCGCAGCTGACGCCGACAGCGATGGCATCTGCGATGACGTGGATGACTGCGTGGGAGCGTACGACGCTTGCGGCGTGTGCAACGGACCAGGCGATATCTACGCATGCGGATGTTCCGACATTCCCGCGGGGGATTGCGACTGCGATGGCAACGTCGCCACAGAGTTTGTGGATTGTGAGGGCAATTGCTTGCAGGATGCTGATGGGGATGGAGTTTGTGATAACGAGGATGATTGTGTGGATCTGTTGCCCCCGTCATGGATGTATTTTCCTCCAGATGATACGATCAGCTGCACGGATTTGATGCCTACCATCGAAGAAACCATGCCGCTTGGGGAGGATGATTGTGGACCGGTGGAAGTGATTTGGCTGAGCGATGGTCCCTTTGAGTATCCTTTTGGTTGTTCGCAGAGCTATCTGTGCCCACGCGTCTACCAGATGTCAGATGGTGCTGGAAATGTTGTGATTGACACGCTGATCATCACGGTTCTTGACGATGAAGCGCCGTTGATTCTGTATCCGACAGAGGAATCAGTGTTCGTCGATGAAACTGCTGGAGAGACCATTCCTGGACTGGAGGCCTTTGTGTTGGACAATTGTGACCTCAATGTGGGATACGACGTTTCAGAAACTGTGACAAGCGATGAAGGAGGCGTGTTGATTCTCGAGCGTGTCTTCACCTCCATGGATGCTTGCGGAAACCAAGCAGTGTTTGTCCAAACGATCACCGTCCTTCAAGCCATTGAAGGATGCACGGACTCCACGGCTTGCAACTTTGACCCGATGGCCAACGTTGGGGATGATTCATGCTTGTATGCCTCGGACATTGTAGACTGCACGGGTTCTTGTTTCAATGATGCCGATGGAGATGGGACGTGCGATGAGTTGGAAGTTTTGGGATGCACCGACGAGGAGGCATGCAACTTCGACCCTTCAGCGACCGAAGAAAACGGAATTTGTGATTATTGCTCTTGCGTTGGTGATGAATTGGAGGGATACGGATTGGAAATTGAGGTGGTCATGGAACACGTGGAAGGGCCTTTGGCGGGCTTGACTACGTACAGAATGTATGTCACGACCCCCCATGATGACGACGTGATGAGCGCCATGTTTGGCGATGATGAGTCGCCCTTGCTGATTGCAACTGAAACAGAATATTTCCAATCTCCCTTTGGGTCTGTCCTCGGTTCCAACATCAACCCTTTGTTCTTCCCAACCTTTCCGGAACTCGAATACGACAGTTGGCTAACCATAGGATTGGACAGTCCGGCAGGTCCCAACGAGGAGGCTCCTTCTACGATTGGTGATTTGAACAACCAGTGGCTGACCAATTTTGAATTGGGTCAAGACGTTGTGATTGAGGACTCTATTGGAGGCGCGATGTTTGTGCCGAACAATCCGAGCACTTTGAATACCCGTTCGGGGGCGGATTTGAGGATTTTGGTGGGGCAATTCACCACTGACGGAACCTTGTCTGGGGTGGTGAATTTCCAAATGTTCAACCATGGTTTGAATTCGGACGAGAGTCGAGTCAGCATACCTTTTAGTGGGGTGGGAATGACGGGAGGGGAGGTCAATATTTGCGGTTGCACAGATCCCATGGCTTGCAATTATGATGAGAATGCCACTTTGGACGATGGCACTTGCGAGGATCCCGAGCCATTCTTGGATTGTGCAGGAGAATGTCTCAATGACCAAGATGGAGATGGAGTTTGCGATGAATTGGAGTTGTGGGGATGCACGGATATCACGGCCTGCAACTTTGATGATTCGGCCACAGAAGATGACGATACGTGCCAATACCCTGAACCTTTTGAGGACTGCGACGGAAGTTGTTTGAATGACCAAAATGAAAACGGCATCTGTGATGAATTGGAGGGGTGTGGAGACGCGACGGCATGCAACTATGATGCATTCACGGAATACCCCGACGATTCGTGGTGCGTCTACCCAGAGTTTTTCTACGTGGATTGTGCTGGCAATTGTTTGAATGACGTGGATGGGGATGGGGTATGCGATGAAATTGAATTCCCCGGTTGTACCGATCCAGATGCGTGTAATTACGACCCGATCTATACGGATGATGCCGGAAACTGCTACTACGCTGAAGAGTATTACGACTGTTTCTTCAATTGTCTCAATGACCTCAACGACAATGGGATTTGTGATGAGCTTGAGGTCTTCGGTTGCATGGATTCGGAGGATTGCAATTACAATCCCAACGCCAACATGGATGATGGAAGTTGTGGAGACGCGAATCTGATCAACGATGTATGTGAAGGGGCGGCGCTGTTGACTTGTGGAACCTCTTTGGTTTCCAACAACACGGACTGTTCAAGTGAGGATGACGAGTTGGGTTGTGCTTCCTTCCAACCGGCGAATCCCTCTGCAGGATTGTGGTACACATTTGTGGGGACAGGAGAGGAAATGACTTTGACGACATGTTTACCTGGAACGACGTTTGACACTTATCTCAGCGTATACACGGGCTCTTGCGGCAATTTGGTTTGCGTGGCGGGCAACGATGACCAAAGTGAGCCATTTTACAACGACTTGTGTCCTGTATTCGCGTTTGCGAGTACCGTCGTGCTTGACACAGAATTGGGTGTGCAATACTGGGCATTGATGCAGGGAGTTGAGGGTGGCGTGGGAAGTTTTGAGATTGGTTTGTCATGTGTGATTTCAGGTTGCACCGATGAGCAGGCTTGCAACTTTGATCCGCTTGCAACTTTGGAAAATGGAAGTTGTGTCTATGCTGAAGAGTTCTTCGACTGCGATGGCAACTGCCTTGAGGATGCCGACGGAGATGGTGTGTGTGATGTCTTTGAAATTGAGGGTTGCACAGACGAATTGGCCTCTAACTACGATGCGAGCGCAACAGAGGATGATGGGTCGTGCAGCTATTGCTTGCTAGAAATTGATCTTCAAGAAATCACCCCTGTCTTGTGCGCTGGTGATAGCGGAGCCGTTTGGGAGATTGTGTTATCCGGAATCACCAATGCAGACAGCTTGGGCGTGTTTCTTGATGGAGTGCTTGTCGATGGGTTGTTGCTCACGGACTTGTCGGCGGGTGTGCACGTTGTGACTGCAACCGAGGGTGAATCTTGTGAGGCTTTGGCTTCCTTTGAGGTTGCGGATGGCGCGCTTTTGGATTGGCTCGATGTCCAAATTGATGCAGTCCAATGTGCTGGAGAGGCAAGCGGGGAACTCAGCGTTGCCGTAGAAGGTGGGGTTGCACCGTACACATTCACGTTATCTGGCAGCGCGAATGCTCAAAATGATTCTGGCTACTTTGCGGATTTACCTGCTGGAGATTTCGTGTTGGAAGTGATCGATGCCAATGGATGTTCTCTTGAACTGGAGCTGGTGGTGGAAGATGTCCCTGTGTTGACAGGTGTGGCGACTGTAACGGACGCAGCTGTGGAGGGGGGAGGAGCCATCGATCTTGACGTCAGCGGAGGGGTGCCTCCCTATACGTTTGCGTGGACAAGCGACTTGGGATATGTTTCCTCTGAGGAGGACATCGCGGGACTTGAAGCTCCTGCATCCTACTCGGTGGAAATTGCGGACTCCAATGGCTGTGTTCTTGTGCTTGGGCCGTTTGACATCGACGATGTGTACGGTCTGGATGAATTGACTGCTTGGGCGGTGCAGTTGTATCCAAACCCCGCAAGGCAGGATCTTACAATTGTGGTGCCGGCAAACCTGGGTTACGCGGTGGTATCGATTGTGGATGCAGCAGGGCGCAGGGTGTGGGTTGATTCATTGCAGGGAGGGAACTCACTGGGACGTCTTGATGTGTCCATGTGGGCAAATGGCCTCTATGTGGTTCAAATCGAAACGAACAAAGGCTTGGCTCAATCGAGGCTGGTCATTCAGCATTGAGTGTGAATCTTTGGCCGGGGCCAGCGAGAAGATCGTTGGCCCCTGTCAAGGGCCTCGAAAGAGCATGAATGAACCAGACCAAGTCAAGGGGCCGAAGTCTGTAATTTCAGTTCTACCTTCTTCAGAGTCAATCACCAATTGTTCATTGGTGTGAGCGATGTCAAGGATGAAATAATAGGTTCCTTCTGAAGCATCTGGACCAGGAAGCCATCCCGTGGAGCTTCCAAAATCGTCGTGATGATAGACCTCATTTCCCCAGCGATTGAAAATGCGGATGCTCGACCCAGGGTATTGTTTGAGGTTTGGGATGACAAAACGGTTGTTCAAATCATCATTCCCAGGGGTGATGACATTGGGAATGGTCAAGTCGCAATCCGCCAATGTTGCATGGATGACCCCATCACCGATGACTGCGCACGAGCCGGAAGTGGTGGACTCCGCATAGTACGCTCCTGGTTCTTGAATTTGGAGACTCATTTGGGAAGAAATCCACTGAGACTCCGCTGACCCCAGGGGTTGCCAATACCAAGTCACGTTGGGTGAAGATGCAGCAAGTTGTGGAGGCAAGTTTAACCAGACGTGCTCACCCAGACAGAATTCTCGCTCATCTTCCCAGATCACCAATTGATCGTCTTCCGTGAGCACAATGAGGGTAAGCGAATCTGATTGAGATGGACAATGAGGATCCAACCACGTTGCGACATAGGTGCCGCTGGCCGAGGCACTGACGTTGTCAATGGACACTTCGAGTCCCGTGGAAAGGTATCCGTTGGGTCCAGTCCAAACGATGTCTCCTTGCAATGCTGAAAAAATGGCAGTGGCTCCTTCACAAGCGGTCACTTCTTCAGGAATTGTGGGAGGGCCGAAAGGAGGGTGGACGACGACCTCAATGGTGTCCTCTTGGATGTCACATTCACCCAGTGATCCTTGAACCACATAGGTGCCACTCATCAAAAGGGTGGATGAACCCAATTCGATTGAGATGCCTTGATCGATGAAGTTGTTGGGGCCGGTCCACATGTACAAGCCGTTTTCTATGGGTTGAACCTCAAGGTTGAGCGGTTCGCCAAGGCATGCATCGATGGATTGTGTTATGGCTTGGTAAGCCAAGGCACCATAATCGGAAAAATAACCGAACCGCGTCCCCGTGAATGAACCTCCGTGGATAATACCCATGTGAAAGTTGTGGCTCGTGTTTTCCACGAGACTCGGAGTGAGTACAGAAATTGTGTCACCTAGGTCAAGCTGAGCAGCTTTCCAGTCACCGTTGGTTCCCGGAACGTCAAAAAAATCCGTGCCTGAAATCAAATCCGGTACACCGTTGAGCACAAAGTTGTCCTCCCCTCCAGAGGGGACCAACAAATTGATTCCCAAGAATTCATTGGTCGCCCTCACAAAAGCCACTTGACGCGAACCTGTGCATTCGAGGCTCGGCAAGATGGCCCCACCTAGTTCACAGCCAAACCCAGTCAATTGCCAAACGGCCATCGGTGCGCTCGATTCGATCAGGGCTGCCGTTTCCGTCAAAACATGTTCATAGGTTTCTCCTGCCTGAATGACGGCCACGTCTATGCCACCGATGGTGATGACAGTGTTGTTTTGGTTGGCAACCATGTAGAGGCGATCGTCCCCGTTCAGAAAGCCATGAATGGCGATGTGGCGTGTGCCCAGCAGATTCTCGGGAACCATTTGATCACCCATGAGATCCGTGCAGCTTCCAAACAGCCCTCCCGTGCAAGAATCATCAGTGATGGTGATGGCTACCGGTTGGTTGGAAGTGACAGTGGTGCCTGAAGGATGGCTGCTGTCCCATTGTTGAGCGGCCCGAGCGGCGTAGGTCGATCCGGGAAAGGGCAAAACGACATCATAGGGCTGTCCCGCAGGATGACCAATCAAATCTTGGGTTGGAGTGATTGTGATGACCGTGTTGGGTTCTGTGGCCACGACATCGAATCCTGAAGGTGAAGCCGCATAGACATTGCTTACAAAATTTTGATACGGCAGGATAAAAGAGGTCCCTAGGGCGTTGTCACCTTTCAAGGCAAAGATGTCAGGATTGTTCCAACTGTTGACTTCGTAATAGGCTGAGATCAGCGAGGTGCTCGTGATGTGAATGCCTTTATTCAACACGGTGTTGAATGGCCGGTTTTCGTACCAATCGAGAGAATCTGTCAAATCCAAGGTCACAATGCTCGCTGCGGGAACATCCAAGGAATAGGAGGCAAAGTTGGGATTGGCGGGCATGTCCACGACAATGGAGGCGGGCTCGTTGTACGTGGCAAACCGAAGCACAATGGGGCTGTCGCCATGGTCCACAATCACTTCGGGAGCGACAAACCAAAATTCGTTGTCCAATTGGCCCATCCCTTCGACATGCACGAGCATTGTCAGAAGCAAACCCATGAAAGTTGCTCCTTTCCACTTCACGTGTGGTGTAGAATCCATGGCACGTCGATTTTGGCTTGGACAAGATAACTCATGGTCCTTCAACAACCCTTTCATCCGGGAAGGCGAAGGGAATGGGAGTACTTAGGATTTGAAGGCAGCAATGGCCTTTTTGGTGAAGTCGCTTCGCACGAGCGCACCGGAAATGGCTGCTCTCTCAAACAAAAGCGTGTCCCAATGCTCCGTACCAGACCACAATGCGGACTTTAATTCGCTCATGGCTTCAGGATTGCTCGCCGCGAGCGCCATGGACAATCTCTGGACTTCGTTGTCAAGGGCCTCAGTGGTTTCAAACACCTCAGCGTAGAGTCCATGGGTGGCCGCCCATGCAGCACTTTTCCATGAACGAGCATCAATGGCCAATGCCGACATGCCGGCCAATCCCAATTTCCGTTCCACAGCAGGTCCCACGACAAACGGCCCAATGCCCACGGCGAGTTCCGACAATTTGACGCTTGCATGCTGAGTTGCCAGGCAAATGTCCACCGAAGCTGCGAGCCCAACACCGCCGCCAACGGCTTTGCCTTGAACACGCCCAACAATGAGTTTTGGACATGTTCTCATGGCATTGATGACATGGGCGAATCCACTGAAAAACGCCAGACCGGCTGACTCGTCTTCAATGGCCACCAACTCGTCAAAACTCGCGCCAGCACAAAACGTCCGATCTCCTCCTGATTGCAAGACGATGACACGGATGTCATGTCGAGACCCAGCCGTTGAAATGGCCACAGCAAGGTCATTCAAGATGTTGGACGGCAGGCTGTTGGAGGAGGGATGGAAAAATGTGATTGTGCCAATTCCCTCTGCAGAAACTTCCGTACTGACGAAAGGTTCCATGATCAAGAACGGCGAGTCATGGGAACAAATTCCCGAGGAGTGGACCCCGTGTACACTTGGCGAGGGCGACCAATGGGTTCTCGATTTTCAGTCATCTCTTTCCATTGAGCAATCCATCCTGGGAGTCGACCAAGAGCAAACATCACCGTGAACATGTCCGTTGGAATGCCCAAGGCCCGGTAGATGATTCCGCTGTAGAAATCGACGTTGGGATACAAGCCGCGTTCAACGAAATAAGGGTCGTTCAAGGCCACGTCTTCCAGCTGTTTGGCGATTTCCAAGACAGGGTCGTTGATTCCCAATTTCTCGAGCACGTCGTCTGCAGCTTTTTTGATGATGCGCGCCCGGGGATCAAAGTTCTTGTAGACCCGATGCCCAAACCCCATCAACCGGAAACTGTCTGTTTTGTCCTTGGCTTTGTCAATCCACGACTGAAGAGGACTTCCCTCTGCCCGAATGGTCTCGAGCATTTCAATGACAGCTTGGTTGGCGCCTCCATGCAATGGACCCCACAGGGCGGCAATGCCCGCTGAAATTGAACTGTAGAGATTGGCTTGTGAGGATCCCACCACGCGAACGGTGGAGGTGGAGCAGTTCTGTTCGTGATCAGCATGCAAAATGAACAACTTGTTCAGTGCAGCTTCGATCACGGGATCCACCTCGTAATCTTCTGAAGGCACCCCCCACATCATGTGCATGAAATTTCCAACGTAGCTCAAGTCGTTCTTGGGATACATTGTGGGGAGTCCCATGTTATGCTTGTAGGCTTGCGCAGCCAGGGTTGGCATTTTCGCAATGAGACGGTGCATCGTCTTTTCGATGTCCGTGATGTCTCTGTTTGGGTTTTGGGATTCTGGATAGAAGGTTGACAGAGAGGCAATCATGGAACTGAGCATGCCCATGGGATGCGCTCCGAGAGGAAACGCATCAAAGAACCGCTTCATGTTTTCATGAACGAGGGTGTGGTGGGTGATGCTGTCTTGGAAATACGTCAGTTGACCTTCATTGGGCAACTCACCATAGATGAGCAGGTATGCCACTTCCATGAAACTCGCACGTTCAGCAAGCTCCTCAATGGCATAACCACGGTACCGAAGAATTCCATTTTCTCCATCGAGGTAGGTGATTCCACTTTGGGTGGATCCGGTGTTCTTGAATCCGGGGTCCAAGGTGATGTAACCTGTGGTGCCTCTCAGTTTGGAGATGTCAATGGCTTTCTCGTTTTCGGAACCCGTCAACACGGGAAATTCATACTCCTGACCCTCCAGGATGATGCGTGCAGTCTCACTCATTTTGCGACTCTAGTTCGAGGTAAGTTCGTTGTGACAACCAATTCAGAACCCAAAAGTTGACCACCTAAGGATTCATGAAGGACAAAGATAGGGGAACTGACCCCTGGCAAAAGGGTTCAATTCAGTGCGGTATACTCGGCCTTGGACCTCGGCGGATTCGGCCTTCGCAGTTACCAAGTGGGTGAGAAACTCTTTTGGTAAGCTTCCCACTGTTCCTGCTGCACATCAGGCGTGTAGGCCTCGTGAAAAAATCGCAAGAACAACTCCAATTGTCCTGGGGATCGCATGCCACTGATTGGGGCGATGACCTTGGCCTTTTCATCGAGGTAGACCAAAGTTGGGTACGCCGACACACCAAGTGCTCTTGAAAGTTCGTGTGTGCTGTTTCGACCTAACATGTTGGGATTGTATCCCGGGTTGGAATAGGTCTTGTCTTGAAAGGAGACAGGATCCGGAGATTCAGCATCAAATTTGACTGCGTAATAATGCTCATTGAGATAGTTGACCACATTCACATCTGTGAAGGTGGTGGCCATCATTCGCTTGCACGGACCGCACCACTGGGTGTACACGTCCATCATGATCTTCCGGGGTTCTTTTTTCTGAGCAGCCACAGCCTCTTCAATGGACATCCAGTTGATGCTCGCCGCTTGTCCAAACACCAGACCACTCAAGGTCACCAAGGTCAAAGTCATGAGAATTGTCCGCATGGAGCGCAATATCGCAAAGAAAAAGGCACCCGAAGGCGCCTTTTCACATTCTTGTGAAGCTTCGCAGGTTATTTGACCCCGTGCATGAGCTTGTTCAAGGGCTTGTTCAAAAGCGCAATGAGAACTGCAAATCCAACGAGTACCATGCCGATGTTGGAGAATACATCCGCGTATTTGGCCAAACTCGCAGCACCTCCTAGAGAATCACCGCTGTCTCCGTGTCCTCCGGTGAGGGAGGCAATCAAACCTCCGGCGTAGTTCGCGATGGCAAAAGACAGGAACCATCCACCCATGGCAGTGGCAGCCATGTTTTTGGGTGAGAGCTTTGTCACCATCGACAGCCCAATGGGAGAGAGGAACAACTCACCTGTGGTGTGCAGCAAATAGAGGAAGACCAAGGTCAGCAAAGGAACCATGGCTGCTTCATCCGCGAATTGAAGTCCGACAAGGGTAATCAAAAAGCCGGCGCCCAACTGCAAAATTCCCAAGGCAAACTTCATGGGAATGCTCGGGTTTTTGCCAAGCTTGTCGAGCTTGACCCACATCACAGAGAAAATCGAACCGAAGATGATGATGAACGCGGGATTGAAGAATTGCGTCATGGAGGCGGGCATCGTCCAACCGAGGATTTCGCGGCTCACGTTCCGGTCAGCGAAGAGGGTGAGCGACGTGCCAGCCTGCTCAAAGCAAGCCCAAAATACAATGTTGATGACCATGAAAATGACCAGCGCAATCATGCGGTCCCGCCACACGGTCCCCTCCTGAATTCCAGCGCGAATCAAGGATGCGGCCACGAGCACAAAAAGGCCCGTCAACAGATAGGTCATCCATTCGTTTTGGCTGATCAGGAAATAGCACGCGGGAATGAGCGCCAATGACAACACGGAAATGAGTTGGTACATTTTCAGGGGTCCCACTTGCTTCATGCCAGCTTCGGTGATGTCGAGGCCAGGGGCAGCGGCGTAATTCTCGCGGCCATTCCAGAAGATGAACAGCCCAGCCAACATGCCGAGTCCAGCCAAGCCAAAGCCGTATTCAAATCCATAGGTTTCACCGACAAAGGCTACCACTGTCGTGGCAAGCAACGCCCCGATGTTGATGCCGATGTAAAAGATTGTGAAACCGGAGTCCCTGCGAGCATCTCCGTCCTCATAGAGCTTGCCAACAATGGTGGAGATGTTGGCTTTGAAATAGCCATTCCCGACAATGAGAGCTCCCATGCCAAACAGCATGAACTGCTCCGATCCACCGAGAATGAGAAACTCACCAATGGCCATCAGGACGGCGCCAAGAAGGATGGCGTAACGGTATCCCAAGAATTGGTCGGCCATGCGTCCACCCAACACAGGAGCGGCGTATATGAGAGCGGTATACGCGCCGTAAATCAAACTGGCTTCGGCGTCACCTTTGAGAAGTGATTTTACCAAGTACAAAGTCAAGAGCACGCGCATGCCGTAGTAGCAGAAACGCTCCCACATCTCCGAGAAGAAGAGGGTCATCAAGCCTTGGGGGTGCCCGGCGGCTAGTTTCAATTGGGCCATGAGATCAGGGTTTTGAGGTTGTTTTGAGATTCAAGGGTAGTGGATGAAGGCGAAGGTCAAAAATTGGCTTTGACAAAGTCCATCATCATGTTGAAAAGGTGAAGACGGGTGTTCCCGCCATAGATTCCGTGATTTCGATCAGGATACACGAAGAAGTCAAAATCCTTGTTCGCTGCGACCAGGGCGTTGATCATCTCCATGGAGTTTTGGTAGTGCACGTTGTCATCGCCGGATCCGTGGACAAGAAGCAGAGGACCTTGAAGTTTGTCTGCGTGATTCACAGGGCTGTTGTCGTCATAACCGCTCGCATTTTCTTGCGGTGTTTGCATGAAGCGCTCGGTGTAGATGGTGTCGTAATAGCGCCAATTCGTGACAGGTGCTACAGAGATTCCAGCCTTGTAGACATCAGCTCCTTTTGTCATGCACAACAGCGTCATGAAGCCGCCATAGCTCCACCCTTGGATGCCAATGCGGTCCGCATCCACGTAGTCGAAGGATCCGAGGTGTTGGGCAAAGTCGATGAAGTCCTCGGTCTCCAGTTTGCCGAGCTCCTTGTACGTGCTGTGCTCAAAATCCCGACCTCGGAATTGCGTGCCCCGGGGGTCACACGAAGCCACGATGAAACCTTCCTGGGCGAGAAACTGGTGCCACAAATAGGTTGACCCACCCCAGCTGTCCGTCACAGTGTTGGCTCCGGGTCCACCATAAATGGCGACGTACACGGGGTACTTCTTCGTTGGGTCAAAATCCTGAGGAAGCATCTTCCAACAATTCAAAGAGACTCCGGCGTCGTTGGTGAAGCTGAAGAATTCCTTCTTCACGGCCCCGTGTTGGGCCATGGTTTCTTTCAAACTCGCATTGTCTTTCAAGGTCCGAATCACACGGCCTTTGCTGTCTCGCAGGGTGTACACAGGCGGTGTATTGGCTGTGCTGTGACTGTGAATGCTGTAGTCGAAACTGTTGGAAAAATCGTCACCATGGGTTCCTGGAGACGTGTCCAATGTCTTCATCCGACCTTTCAAATCCACAGAGCTCACGTGTTGTTGGGCGGCTCCTAGGACAGAGGAGGTGAAGTGAATTTGGCCACGTTTGGCATCAAACCCAAGCACATCAATCACATCCCATTCTCCTTGAGTTAATTGCGTGCTTCCTCCTTTCAAATCAAACTTGTACAAGTGGTTGAAGCCATCCCGTTCTGAGGTCAGGATGAATGACGCACCGTCGGCCAAAAACGTCAAGTTGTCGTTGATGTCGATGTACGTATTGCAGGTTTCGCGGAACACTTCCACAGTTCCCAAGCGGTCGTTGGGGAATGTGCCCTCGGTCAACAGCAAACGCAGATCATTTTGATGACGATTCATCGTGAAGATGCAGAGCACCTCGGGGTCTTGGGTCCATTTGATTCTGGGGATGTAATGGGCAGATTTCGGAACAGCAACAGCGCGGCTCTTCGCATCATCCAAGTGATACATGTGCACAGACACATTGCTGTTTTCCTCACCTGCCTTGGGGTATTTGAAGGTGTAGGGCTCGGGGTAGAGCTGGCCGTAGACAGGCATGTGGAACTCGCGGACCCTGCGTTCGTCAAACTTCAAATAGGCCAAACGCGAGCCATCACCATTCCAAAACAGGCCTCTGTCATCGCCAAATTCCTCCTCGTACACCCAATCCGTCGCACCATTGATGACCTCGTTGTTCACGCCGTCATGGGTCACTTGGGTCTCTTCGCCATTGTCCAAATTCGAAATGAAGATGTTGTTGTCTCGCACAAAGGCGACGCGATCTCCAGAAGGGGAAAGCTGTGCAAGACGCTGCTTGCCCTTGGAGAAATCCGTGATTGGGCGCGCTTCCTCCGGGTTTTGGAAGTCAAACACCAAAAAATTCGCATAGAACGAATGACGGTACAGTCCCTCCGAGGCGGTGGTCAACACCACAAACCTTTCGTCACTGCTGAATTCGTAGCCGTCAAAGCTCTCCCGTGCATCACCGAAGGCCATGGCAGAGGTGAGCAAAGTGTCGACCACAGAACCGCTGTTGTAAGACCACTTGACAATGCAAGAACCTGCCTCTGGGTCGAATTCTTGGGTTGTGTAGTGCGCCCCATCCGCCATGGAACGTATGCCCCAGACGTATTCAGTGGCAAAGGTTCGACTCGCCCAAATGGACTCGTTGCTAAACGTTGTGGATTGAGAATGCGCAAGATGCGGGCTGAGAAGTGTTGCCACCATCGTGGCTGCCCAAATGCGTGTGAAGGATTCACTCATGTGCAGGTTACTTTTGACAAGCGCCCAAGATAAAACAACGCGCATGGAACCCACCCTGGCACCTTTTGATGAATTGCTGCAATGGCTCCCCGCACATCGGGTTCATTGGAGCGAACAGAAGAGGCAGGCCCATGCCTCGGATGAAACAGAGGATTTGGCCTTCATGCCTGACGTTGTGGTGGAACCAGAAAACGTCGAGGAGGTATCTGCGGTGATGTCTTGGGCCCATCGCCACGGCATCCCCGTCACCGCTGCCGGCGCGCGCACGGGGTTGAGCGGCGGTGCGCTTCCCGTCTTCGGAGGCATCGCATTGTCCATGCTTCGCATGAACCGCATTGTGGCCATCGACACGCTCAATCACCAGGCTGTCGTCGAGCCGGGGGTCATCACGGAGGAACTTTCAAACGCAGCAGCCCAGCACGGGTTGATGTACGCCGTGGATCCTGCCTCCCGCGGGACGTGCACCATCGGCGGTAACGTGGCCGAAAACAGCGGGGGACCTCGGGCTGTGAAATACGGTGTCACCAAAGATTGGATCCTCAACTTGGAGGTCGTCCTTGCCGACGGGACTGTGATCGAAACAGGTGCCAACACCCTGAAAAACTCGACCGGATACAACCTCACCCAATTGATGGTCGGAAGCGAGGGAACCTTGGGAATCGTGACCAAGGCGACTCTCAAATTGCTGCCCTTGCCGAGACATCAAGCCTTGATGCTCGTTCCTTTCACATCCGCGGAGAACGCATGTGCTGCTGTGGCAGCGATTTTTCAAGCAGGGGCCATGCCGAGTGCCCTCGAATTCATGGAGCGAGACGCGATCTTGCTCGCCCAGCAATTCACCGGTGTTACGGAACCGGCCTTGGGTCCCGACGACGCTGCACACCTTTTGGTTGAGGTGGATGGCTTTGTGCCAGAAGATTTGTTGCCGCAGTGCGAGCGAATTTTGCCAGTCCTTGAAAAGCATGGAGCAGGAGAGGTGTTGTTCGCAGAATCTGCCGCGGAAAAGGATGCCCTGTGGTTCCTGCGTCGTAGAGTTGGAGAGGCAGTCAAGGCGGCTAGCACCTACAAGGAAGAAGACACGGTTGTGCCTCGAGGAGAATTGCCGAGACTTCTAGGAAAGGTCAAACAGTTGGGCGAAACCTACGGATTCCGCTCGGTGTGTTATGGTCACGCGGGAGATGGAAACCTGCACATCAACATTCTCCGAGACGATCTCGACGAGGCCATTTGGAACGAGAGGCTTCCACAAGCGATTCGAGAACTTTTCGCGGAGGTTGTGCGTTTGGGGGGCACCTTGAGTGGAGAACATGGCATAGGTTATGTCCAAAAAAACTACATGGACCTCGCGTGCAATCCAGCGCAGCTTGCCGTCATGCGCAGCATCAAAGATGCTTTGGATCCCAAGGGAATCCTGAATCCTGGGAAGGTATTTCCCGATGCCGGCTGAGATGCGCTTTTTGACTTGAATCAATTCTTGGCGGCCTGATTGGCCCTACATTTACAAGAATCGGGGGAATGTGACCCGTGGTCTATGTAAATTCTTCCCATGAAGCAAGTTCTTTGTTCAGCAGCGCTTTTGTACGCGTTGCAACTTCAAGCCCAAACCGATTGCGGCTACCAACCCGACGTGGAGTCTGACTTCATGATTGGGGTTTCGGACATCTTGGGGATTCTCAGTTTGTTCGGAGAGGTTGACGAGGACCAGGATGGTGTGTGGGACAGCAACGATTTATGTCTCGACCTCGATGCGTGTAATTTCAATGCCAATCCCAGCGAGGATTGCTTGTATCTCGATGCCTTTGGGGTTTGCGGTGGTCAAGGAGTGTTGCC
>JAQBVN010000004.1 GCA_027622975.1 Bacteroidota bacterium
TTGGGAAATCATGCAGGAATGTGCCGACAACCCGCTCTACCCCCAAGGAGGGACGTGGATTTACGACCGTGCTGGATGGTGTCCAGGAGCTCCCGTGAAAACGCAGGACTTTGAATTGACATCGCTTGTGGCCGGCCAAGACAGCTTCACAGTGGAATACGACATCACGTACGATCCGTTTGGCAATTACCGCATGGAAGGCCAAATCATCGGTTACGGTTCGCCAAACATGGCCCACGATGTCGAGGTCATGGACATCCTCGCGCCCAACGACAACAAGTTGTTCTCCCGCCTGAATCCCGTGTGCGAGAATCCGGTGGTTCTCATACGCAACAACGGCGCAGAACCGCTTGTTTCGGCCACGTTTACGTACGGCATCTCAGGCGGGTCCATGGTCACAGAGGTTGTTGCGTTTGACCAACCGTTGGCCTTTCTCGAGACACGTGAGGTTTCGCTGCCATACGACGCTTCTCCCTACTACGTCGGGGACGACGAGGAAACCCTTCGCTTTGAAGTTCAGGCTGAAGTGGCCGACGCAACCGACGACGAGCCTTCCAACGGGTGGATGAGCACGACGTTTCGACGCCCCCCGACTTGGCAGTACACCAACCTCGACGACAACCGCATGATTGTTTGGACCAAGACCAACAACGTGCCGGGAGAAACGACCGTCGAAATCACCAGGGCGGACGGTGGAATTCAGTGGGCAAGAAGCTACTCAGCGCCCAACACGACGTACAGGGACACCATTGAACTCAACCAAGGATGTTATCGGTTCACGGTTCGCGACACGGGGGACGACGGCATGGATTTTTGGGCCAACAACGACGGGTCAGGTTACGTTCGTTTGAAACGGGTTTCAGGAGGGAATTTTCACATTTTCGAGTCAGACTTTGGGAAGTCCATCTCGCAGTCCTTCTACTTTGCCACCAACTTGGTGAGCGAATCTCCGGAATTGGATGCCGCGGATGTCGCAGTGTTTCCCAACCCGTTTGCGGACGCCTTGACGTTGGTCCCGGCTGGCCTTCAGGGTCGAGCGACTTGGACTGTCTTCAATGTGATGGGTCAGGTCGTAGACCAAGGACAAATCACGGTTCTACCCGGCGATCGCATTCGGCTCGATGCGTCGTCGTGGCCCTCGGGAACCCTCGGTGTTCTGCTTACTCAAGGCGAAAGGCGCATGACGCGTTGGGTGGTGCACGAGTGATGCAAGGCTGGGACATCAGGCTTGCTGTCTCAAAACAAGGGGGTCTTTCTGGTATGAAATGGTATTTTGGCTAGTAGACCCATTCGATGAGGGGGGTGTTCGTTGATTTTTTTACGAAAATTTCATCAACACCCCCTCAATCAAGTCGTGCTCCGGCATATTTTTGCAAAAAAAATTAGCCATGAGCCTCAACCGTCAACAAGCCTTGCATGATTTGCTCGATCGCGTGCCCAAGCACCGTGAGCGTCCCTCCAACAAAATCTCTGAGTACTTCGGCGAGAACGTGTTCAATCTGCACGTGATGCGGTCCTACCTTCCCGATGAAGCCTACGAAGGCATCGTGGAGGCCATGGAGAAGGGCACGCCCATCAGCCGTAAGGTGGCAGACCAAACTGCTTCTGCCATGAAAGAGTGGGCCATCAGTCGTGGTGCGACACACTATACGCACTGGTTCCAGCCTTTGACGGGAAGCACGGCTGAAAAGCACGACAGTTTCATCGCTCCGACTGCCGACGGACGGGCCATTGAAAAGTTTGACGGCTCGTTGCTCGTTCAACAGGAGCCCGACGCCTCGTCCTTTCCGAGCGGAGGCATTCGAAACACGTTTGAAGCACGTGGGTACACGTTGTGGGATCCAACATCTCCCGCCTTTGTTTGGGGTGAGACTTTGTGCATTCCTACCATCTTCATCAGTTACACGGGGCATGCTTTGGACAACAAAATGCCCTTGCTCAAGGCGTTGTCTGCAGTGGATGCTGCGGCTACTTCGGTGTGCCAATATTTTGACCGCAACATCACCAAGGTCAACGCGACCTTGGGATGGGAGCAGGAATATTTTTTGGTGGACAAGGCATTGTATGCTGCGCGTCCCGATTTGTCCATGACCGGTCGGGCTTTGTTTGGAGCCGCTCCTGCGAAGGGCCAGCAGCTCGATGATCATTACTTTGGAGCCATTCCTGAGCGCGTGTCAGCGTTCATGAAGGATTTCGAAATGGAGGCTCACAAGTTGGGCATTCCTGTGACGACCCGTCACAACGAGGTGGCTCCCAACCAGTTTGAACTTGCCCCAGTGTTTGAAGAGGCAAATTTGGCCAACGACCACAACCTCATGCTCATGGAATTGCTTGAGAAGGTGGCTCGTCGTCACGATTTCCGGATTCTGCTTCATGAGAAGCCTTTTGCCGGGGTCAATGGATCAGGGAAACACAACAACTGGTCGTTGGGCACCAACACGGGCGTGAATTTGCTCAAGCCTGGAAACAACCCCAAGACGAATCTGCGTTTCTTGACCTTTTTCGTGAACACCTTGGCTGCCTTGCATCGCCATGCTGATGTTGTTCGGGCGTGCATTGCGAGTGTAGGAAACGACCATCGTTTGGGAGCCAACGAAGCACCGCCCGCCATCATGTCCGCCTTCATCGGTTCACAACTTTCCACCCTGTTGGACGATCTCGAAGCGAGCATCAAAGCGGGTAAATTGACCCCGGCTGACAAAACGGCACTCAAGCTCGAGATTGGTCGGATCCCTGAAGTTCTGCGAGACAACACGGACCGCAACCGAACTTCGCCGTTTGCATTTACGGGAAACAAGTTTGAGCTCCGTGCGGTGGGTTCAACGGCCAACTGTGCTGTTCCCATGACGGTGTTGAACACAATCATGGCGGAACAACTCAATCGCTTCAAGGCAGCTGTGGATGCCCGCATTGACAAAGGCGACAAAAAGGATGATGCCATCTTGAAGGAACTTCAGGCCTTGATCAAGGAGAGCAAAGCCATTCGATTTGAAGGAAATGGTTACGGCGACGAGTGGGTCAAGGAAGCCAAAAAACGCGGTCTGAGCAACTTCAAGGACACGCCTTCTGCCCTGGCAGTGTGGGATCGGAAGGAGGTGGCGGAGTTGTTCGCAAGTCTCAATGTGCTCACGCCTGAGGAACTCCATGCACGAGCAGAAGTGGAGTTTGAGAAGTATGTGATGAAGCGACAAATTGAGGCACGTGTGATCGGCGACATCGCCACGAGCATTGTGACACCCGCGGCAGTGGCTTACCAGAACATGTTGATCGAGAACATCAGTGGCATGAATGAGATTTTTGGCAAGGATGCGGCTGCCTTGACGACAAGTCAAAAGGAGTTGCTCACCCAGGTGTCAGAGGCGCTCATGCGAATGAACAAGGCCTCCGCTTCCCTGAGAGAGGAGCGTGGTAAAATCAACAAGGTTGAAGACATGGCCAAGCGCGCCGTGAAGTATGCGGACGTGGTGGTGCCTTTGATGGAGGAGGTGGCCGAGCAATGTGCTCGGTTGGAACAACTCGTGGACAACGAAATTTGGCCTTTGCCAAAGTTCTCCGAAATGTTGTTTACGCGCTGATGGCGGGGCTGTCATGTGATTATTTGTGCTCTTGACGAACACTTGATGTTGAACAATTGCGAAGGGTGCCTCCCAAAGGGGGCACCTTTTTTTTTACTTTCACCCCTTGATTCACCAATTCTAAAGGAATGCCCAACAACTTGCAAGCTTCCATCGCACGCATGGGCGTGCTGATTTCACTCGGATTTGCTTTGGTCCCAGCCTTGGGGCAAGATGACATGACGGCCGAAGCGGATCGCGCATTCGAGCGTCGCGGTTACTTTGAAGCCGCCCGAGAGTATGTCGCGGTCTATGCCAAAATCAAGGATGTCCAAAGCAAGGCGTATTGCGCCTTTCAGGCTGGCGAGGCCTATCGATTGCATCACCAATCTGCCATGGCGACAGAATGGTACGACAAGGCGATTGGCCTGAAATATGGAGAACGGAACAACCAGGTCTTTTTGGTGTACGGAGACGCACTCCGAGATCAAGAGCTGTTTGACGAGGCCATCGAAATGTACAGTCGCTTTGATGCGGCAGGTGGAGATTCCAAGGTGGCCGAAGAGCGCATTGAAAAGGCAGATTTGGCGGCTTTGATGATTGAAGAGCCCGAAAGCCGCTACATCGTCGAACCGATGGTCATCCTGAACACCGAGGCCTACGAGTATGCTCCAACCTTTGGTGATGACGGAGAATCCTTGGTGTTTGCCTCATCTCGAGAGTCTTCTGCGGGAACGGAAGAGGATCCCATCACTGGACAGTCTTACATGGATTTGTTCCAATCAGTCATTGACAAAAAAGGCCGCTGGAGCGAGCCAGAGCCCGTGGGCAACACCATTTGTACAGAGCACAACGAAGGCGGTGCGGCTTTGAGCAGCGATGGCAAGACGATGTACTTCACCCGTTGTGTTGAAATGGACGGCTCCAATCTGGCTTGCGATATTTACTTCGCTCAGAAACAGGGGCGTGGGTACGGGGCCACTGCTGCCATGGGATTGATCAACCGTGATGAAGATGACAGTTCCCAAGTTGGACACCCCGCACTTTCGCCGGATGACCGCTTTTTGGTGTTTGCCTCAGACATGCCAGGAGGCCTGGGTGGAAAGGATTTGTGGTTCGTCAAGGCCAACAATGGATCCTTCGCTGGATCCATTCCTCAAAACATGGGGTCGGCCATCAACACGGCAGGTGATGACATGTTCCCCCATTTCCGCGCCAATGGTGATTTGTACTGGGCCACCAATGGCCGCGAGGGATTGGGCCAGTTGGACATTTGGAAGGCAGAGGCGCGTGAGGGTGATTTGGCTTTTGCGGAAGCCAAAGCGTTGCCCTTCCCAATCAATGGAGCCACCGATGACTTTGCCATTGCCTTTCGAGGTGATTCAGAAGAGGGCATGTTCACCTCCAACAGACCTGGGGGGAAAGGGCAAGATGATTTGTACTCTTTCCGATTGCCTCCCCTGGAGTTCTGTTACCAAGCATACGTCTACGATTACGACACAGGCATGCCCTTGTCCAACGCTACGTTGACCCTCGAGGGAAAGGATGGTTCAACCAATTCCTACACCACGGATGGTGAAGGTGAAGTGTCGCTGTGCGAGGGTGAAATCGGCGAGAGAATGACTTTCAATGTCAATGTTGCCCGTGAAGGTTACATCGGAACCGGGGACTTGGTCACCACCGAAGGATTGACAGAAAGCACGACTTTGGCGAGGGAGTACCTCCTCAAGGAGATCGTGCTGAACAAGGAATATGACATGCCGGTGGTGCTCTATCCTCTGGGAAGTGCCGAGTTGTTGATTGACGATGCAGTCAATTCAAAGGACAGTTTGAACTACCTCGTGGATTTGCTCGAGCGCAACGAAAACCTGGTCATTCAATTGGAAGCTCACACGGACAGCCGAGGAAGTTCTGCTGCCAACAAGCAATTGAGCCAAGATCGGGCTGAGACATGTGTGACGTATCTCATCGAAAAAGGCATTCCACAGGCGCGGATGGTCGCCAAAGGATATGGTGAGGATGCCTTGCTGGTCTCTGATGCGGAAATTGCCCGGTTGCCAGAATCAGAAAGGGAGATGGCCCACCAGAGAAACCGTCGGACGGTCTTTAAAATCATCCGATTTGATTACAAACCGGGGGAGTAAGTCGTGAGTGATGCCCGGTATGCTGCACGCGGGGTTTCCGCGGGCAAGGAGGAGGTGCATGCGGCCATCGCAGGCATCGATAAGGGGTTGTTTCCCTTGGCATTTTGCAAGATTGTTCCGGATGATTTGACTGGGAGTGAGGAACATTGTTTGGTCATGCATGCCGATGGTGCCGGAACCAAAAGTTCCTTGGCCTACATGTATTGGAAGGAGACCGGAGATGTGAAGGTGTGGAAAGGCATCGCGCAGGACGCCTTGATCATGAACGTGGATGATCTGCTTTGCGTGGGGTGCACTGGCCCGATCCTCGTTTCGAGCACGATTGGCAGAAACAAGCACCTCATTCCTGGTGAGGTCATCAGGGAAATCATCCAAGGCACGGAAGCTTTGCTTGAGGAATTGCGCGCCAATGGCTTGGACATCCGATCCACGGGAGGAGAAACGGCTGATGTTGGAGACTTGGTTCGAACCATCATTGTGGACTCGACGGTTGTGGCACGGATGTCGCGCAAGGATGTGATTGACAATGGGAACATTCGGGCGGGAAACGTCATCGTGGGATTGGCCAGTGATGGTCAAGCGACCTATGAGGAGCTGTTCAACGGAGGGATGGGGAGCAACGGTTTGACCAGCGCCCGTCACGATGTCTTTCACAAGTCTCTGGCGTCAAAGTATCCAGAGAGCTACGATGCGGCAACACCTGACTCGTTTGTATACACCGGCAGTTTGGGCCTGACGGACTCCATTCCCGGTGTCCCCTTGGATGCGGGGCGTCTCGTTCTGTCTCCTACACGGACGTACGCCCCCATAATCCAGGCATTTTTGAGTGAATACAGGGATGATGTCGATGGGATGGTCCATTGTTCAGGAGGCGCCCAAACCAAGGTGCTTCATTTCTTGCGCGACGGGTTGCATGTGGTCAAGGACTCTTTGTTTGACGTGCCCCCGCTGTTCCAAACCATTCAGTCGGAGTCCGGCACCGATTGGAGAGAGATGTACAAGGTGTTCAACATGGGGCACCGCATGGAGGTCTACACCAACGAACGTGCAGCCCAGACGTTGATTGAAATCAGCGAATCCATGGGGGTGGCTGCTCAACGAATTGGTCGCGTGGAAGAGAGTGCGGGTGCCCCCCCCAAGGTGACCATACGCAGTCCTTTTGGGACGTTCGTTTATCCCTGATGGCGTTTCAACGCTCGGCTGTCGGGGAGTGGGTGGACAAATTTCAGTCCATTGCCGATCGTTTTCGCGAGGTCGAATTGAGGGTTTCAGATCCGGAGGTTGTTTCAGATCCAGACGCATTCAAGGTGTTGATGATAGAGCATCGACGTCTTGGGCCCATGGCAGACTGCGCCAGAGAGCTGGCATCCATGTTGCAACTTTGGGACGAAGGTCAAGACTGGATCCAGTCGGATGACCTAGAGATGCAGTCCATGGGAAGGATGGAATGCGAGCGCATTGAACCTTTGCTTGAATCCCGGCTTGAGGAGGCCAAATGGATGCTGTTGCCTCATGATTCGGCCGATGACCGAAATGCCATTCTCGAAATTCGTGCCGGCACCGGTGGAGATGAGGCGGCTCTGTTTGCGGGTGACCTGGTGCGCATGTACCTCCGTCATGCCGAGGGTCGTGGATGGCATCATGAATGGGTGAGTGCGCATGAAGGAACGGTGGGTGGTTTCAAAGAGGCCGTAATTCGGCTTGAGGGTGACGGTGTGTTTGGTTGGTTGAAATTTGAGCGTGGGGTTCATCGCGTGCAGCGTGTTCCAGAGACGGAATCTCAAGGACGTGTGCATACAAGTGCGGCGACTGTGGCCATTTTGCCCTTGGCTGAGGAAGTGGATGTCGACCTCCGCGCCTCTGACATCCGCAAGGACACCTTTCGTTCGAGCGGAGCGGGTGGACAACACGTGAACAAAACGGAAAGTGCAGTCCGATTGACGCATTTACCCTCTGGGTTGGTGGTGGAATGTCAAGATGGCCGTTCCCAGCATCAGAATTTTGAGCGAGCCATGGAAGTCTTGAGGGCACGGTTGTTTGATCTTGCCAGGGCAGAGGTTGAGGCACACCGATCGGCGGAGCGTAAATCTCAGGTCAGTACAGGGGATCGATCCGCCAAGATTCGCACTTACAATTTTCCACAAGGACGGGTCACTGACCATCGGATTGGGCTGACCCTTCACGCCCTTCCAAACATCCTTCAAGGTGATTTGACCGCATTGATCGAGGCGCTGCATGTGGCAGACCGCGCAGATCGGTTGAAAAATCTTTGAGAATGCATTGGCGCATGCCTGGCCGTGAGCTGGTCACAGGGCGGGAATTGCAGAACTTTGCGGCATGAAGACACCTCGTCAGTCTGCTCGCCGTCCCAGCCTCACGTCGTCGGATGCCCTGTTGGGTGCGATTCGTGAAAAGCAATCGTTTCTGTGTGTTGGTCTGGATCCAGATCCTGCCCAAATCCCTGCATGCTTTGGGACAGGTGTGGCGGCCATGGAGGCTTTTTGCAAGGCTGTGGTGGAGGTGACACTGCCTTATGCTGTGGCTTACAAACCCAATCTCGCGTTTTTTGAGCAGTATGGCGCTGAAGGGTGGGCAGCCATGGAGCGCGTGGTGGATCACATTCCGTCGAATGTGCTTTGCATTGCGGATGCCAAACGTGGAGACATTGGCAACACGGCCGCACGGTATGCCAAGGCGTTGTTTTGGGGGTTGGGTGCCGATGCAGTGACGGTGGCTCCTTACATGGGACGGGATTCAGTGGAGCCCTTCACATCGTTTGCCGACCGTTGGACCATTCTTCTCGCGTTGACCTCCAACCCCAGCGCGGATGATTTTGAATTGCAAGGTTCTCCACCACTTTACGAGCGTGTGTTGGCGATGTCGAAGACTTTCGAAGGTTCAGATCGACTGATGTATGTGGTGGGTGCGACAAGACCGGAGTCCTTGGCACGCGTGCGTGAACTCGTTCCAGATGCTTTCTTGCTTGTTCCAGGTGTCGGTGCACAAGGGGGGACTGTGGAGGCTGTGGCCAAGCATGGAATGAATGACCGAGTGGGGTTGTTGGTGAACAGCTCGCGTGGCATTTTGCAGGCAGGCAATCAAGAAGAAACCATGGACGAGGTCTTGGAACAGGTGGCTTTGGCTGCAGAACGACTGGCGGGGGAGATGCGTGCGTTGTTGGAAGCTCGAGGTTGGGGCGTTTGATTGGTGTCTGAAGTCAGGAGCGTTGCGACGCGAGACAAATCCACGTCGACCTTTGCAAAACAAGCAGGCAAGATTGCCCGGTAGCGTGTGCCTGCGTTGTAGATTCGGCATTCATGTTGACCTTTCGACTGTATCCTAGAATCTATGTAGCCTTGGGGTTTGTCCTTGGTGTCATGACCCTTGGGAGCGTCGGGTTTGTTTGGATTGAGGGATACAATTGGGTGGAGGCCCTCTACATGACTGTGATTACCGTATCCACAGTGGGCTTTGGAGAGGTGCGTGAATTGAGTGAACAGGGGATGCTGTTCACGACATTCCTGATCATGGGAAGCATTGGAACCTTTGCATATTCAATTTCGGCGTTGACCACGTATTTTGTCGACGGCGAGTACAGAGACATCTTTAACACTGCGCGATTGAAGAAAGAAGTGGACAAATTGAGTGAGCACGTCATTGTCTGTGGCATGGGCCGAGTAGGCGAAATGGCCGTGCAAGAATTGATCGACCACAACACGTCTGTGGTTGTGGTGGAGAGTGAGCCCAAACGCGTCGAGCGGTTGCGCGAACGGAATGTTGCCGTCATTGAAGGAGATGCCACCAGGGATGAAAACCTGGTCATGGCAGGCATAGCCCGGGCCAAGAGCGTCATCACCACCCTGCCGGATGATGCTCAGAACTTGTACGTTGTTTTGGCCGCACGAGAATTGGCACCTACCATTCACATCATCAGCCGGGCCTCCAAATCCAATTCTGTGAGCAAGCTGCGTGTGGCGGGTGCCAACAATGTAATCATGCCCGACAAAGTTGGGGGGTCCCACATGGCCTCCTTGGTGGTCATGCCCGATGTGCTGGAGTTTTTGGATCACGTCCGCATTCAAGGTGCCGATGCCATCAATCTCGAAGAGATTTCGGTTCGCGATTTGCCTGCAGCCTTGAATGCCTCGACACTGGGGGAGTTGGATGCGCGAAACAGGGTTGGTGTGAATGTGGTGGGCATCAAAAAATCCGATGGCCACTTCATCATCAATCCTGGAGCAGGCACACCCTTGGATGACGCGTGCAAGTTGTTTGTCCTTGGAACAGCAGAACAAATCAAAACACTGAATCGCTTGCTGGGCATCCAGCGGCCGATGACTTAATTGAAAATCAAACCTGAGCGCATGTTGAAGAATATGATGATGACCCTCCTAGGGATTTTGCCGTCCTCGATGATGGCAGCAACCATTGACGATCGAATCAATGAGGTGATGGAGCCCATCACAAATGCCATCATGAATGTCATCTTTTTCACTGTTCCGGTGGGGGGTGGCATGGAGGTGCCCTTTGTGTTGATCTGGTTGTTGTTGGGTGCTGTGGTATTCACCGTGTACAACCGATTCGTGAATTTGACAGCATTTCGTCATGCCATTGACGTGGTTCGAGGCAAGTTTGACGATCCGGAACACAAGGAGAAAGGGGAGGTTAGCCATTTTCAAGCATTGACTGCGGCCTTGTCAGGCACTGTTGGTGTTGGAAACATCGCGGGTGTTGCTGTTGCCGTCTCTCTCGGGGGGCCGGGGGCCACGTTTTGGATGATTGTGGCCGGCTTGCTTGGCATGAGTTCCAAGTTTGTCGAATGCACCCTGGGAACCAAATACAGAAGGGAAAATGCGGATGGTTCCGTGTCGGGTGGGCCGATGTATTACTTGAGAGATGGTTTGGCCAAACAAAACATGGGTGGGTTGGGCAAAGTCCTTGCTGCCATTTTTGCCGTGGCGTGCATTGGAGGATCTTTTGGCGGGGGCAACATGGTTCAAATCAACCAGGCCACAAGTCAATTGATCGCTGTGACAGGAGGGGATGCCTCATTTTTTGCTGGCAACGGTTGGATGTTTGGACTTGTGATGGCAGTTCTTGTTGCGGCCATCATTTTGGGAGGAATCAAAAGCATTGCAAGGGTGACCGACAAGGTGGTGCCTTTCATGGTAGGCATTTACATTGTGGGCGCCTTGGCTGTCATCTTTGGCAATTTGGGTGAAGTTCCCGACGCCCTGGGTCGCATTGTAAGCGGTGCGTTCAACAGCGATGCCATGTATGGTGGAATTGTAGGGGTTCTTATTCAAGGCTTCAAGCGTGCGGCATTTTCCAACGAGGCTGGCATTGGTTCCGCTTCTATCGCGCACAGTGCGGCCAAGACGGATGAACCCGTCAGTGAAGGCGTCGTTGCGCTGTTGGAGCCATTCATTGATACGGTGGTCATTTGCACCATGACTGCGCTTGTCATCGTGATTTCAGACTATGGCATGTACGACCAAGCCGGGGTATTGGCGAGCGCCAAAGCGGGAGAATTGCAGGCCATTGAACTGACGTCCTCCGCGTTCAGTCAAACCTTGTCTTGGTTTCCCGTTGTGTTGTCAGTGGCAGTGATTTTGTTTGCCTTGAGTACGATGATTAGCTGGAGTTATTACGGTCTGAAGGCATGGACTTATCTGTTTGGTGAGACACGCGCCATGGACATCACGTACAAGGCAGTGTTCTGCGCTTTCGTCATTGTGGGTTCTGCCATCAGTGCCAAAAGCGTCTTCGATTTTGGGGACGCCATGATTTTTGCCATGTGCTTCCCCAATGTTTTGGGTTTGTACTTCATGGCGCGGGAGGTGAAGGATGATTTGGGAGATTATATGCGTCGGGTGAAAAGTGGCGAAATCAAACGGTACAGCTAAGCGCTCCTCACAATTTCAGGGTTTTCGTCAATTGCTCCTGCTAGAATCAGCGGGCTGGGTGTCATTGTGCGTGCTTGCGTGGCTTGTTCACACAGTCCAAACAATGTCCTGGCGAGCTCGATTGGCTCAAACACCCCACGTGGGGGTGGAAGAATTGTTGGACGAGCTTTCGGGAACACACGTCCCGACGTTGACATCACGGCCAAGGGCTACCGTCGATCTTTTTTCGAAGACTGCAGCATCCAAGAGTGGTCCGTTGCCCTGGGGGGCGGGCCATCGTCCGACACACAGGAAAAACGAGAATCGGGTCGAACGGGTCGTACCGTCCAAGATTTCGCTCAACGCGAGCACGGCCGAGGATTGGGATCAACTTCCCGGGATTGGTCCGGTACTCTCCCAACGCATCGTCGCTTATCGCAATTCCATCGGTGGATTTTCATCAATCTCCCAATTGCATCATGTGTATGGATTGGATTCAGCCACCATGGAGGTTTGGTCTTCAAGAATTGATGTGGATGCGTCACGGATCCAAGGGAAGTGTGTGGACAGTTTGACGTTTCGTTGGCTTGCTCGGCATCCTGCTTTTGGACCCGAACCAGCGCGAAGACTTCTCTCGGCTCGAGGGAGGGGAGTGACTGATTTGGAGGTGCTTCGTCAGCGATTGAGGGCAGATTCTGCGGATTGGCAGAATTGGCTTCCCTACTTGTTGGCATGTCCACCGATTGATTCTCTCGACTAGACCGATTGATTCTCTTGTCTAGACCGATTGATTCTCTTGTCTAGACCGATTGATTCTCTCGACTAGACATCCATTCGCTTCTGCGAGTCCATGACACACGGACACCATTCACGAAGCTCATGCCATGCCGAATCGTGACCATTTTCGAAAGTTCCTGACTCAGTCGACCGCGACTTTGCGACCTTCGCAGTGACGAACCAAAGATTTCAAGCCATGCAATTGACATTGACTGAAGACCAACGCATGATTCGGGACAGCATTCGCGATTTCGCGGAGAGAGAGATTTTGCCCAACAGAATGGTGTGGGATGAGTCCCAAGAATTTCCGAGAGATCTGTTTCGAGCTATGGGTGAATTGGGATTGATGGGTATGTTGGTTCCGACAGCGTATGGTGGAGCGGGGATGGGATACTACGAATACAAAATGGCCATCGAAGAGGTGTCCAAGGTTTGTGGGTCGGTGGGTTTGTCCATGGCGGCGCACAACAGTCTGTGCACAGGCCACATCCTTCAATTTGGAAATGAGGCTCAAAAATCTCGATGGCTTCCAAAATTGGCGTCAGGAGAATGGATTGGTGCGTGGGGATTGACGGAAGCTAACACTGGCAGTGATGCCATGCGGATGCAGTGCGTGGCCAAACGCGACGGGAAGGATTGGGTTCTGCAGGGCACCAAAAATTGGATCACCCATGGCCTCTCGGCGGAAGTGGCTGTGGTCTTGGCCCGTACTGGAGAGTTGTTGGACAGCCGAGGAATCACAGCCTTTGTGGTGGAACGTGGAACTCCTGGTTTTTCGGGAGGCAAGAAGGAGAACAAACTGGGCATGCGTTGCAGCGAAACGGCGGAATTGATTTTTGACAATTGTCGAATTCCCGAGGAGAATGTCTTGGGTGAAGTGGGGGAGGGCTTCATTCAAGCCATGAAGATTTTGGATGGAGGCCGAATCAGCATCGCTTCATTGGCATTGGGGATTGCGAAGGGGGCCCTTCAAACAGCCACGGCATATGCCAAGGAGCGGGAGCAGTTTGGTCAGCCAATTGCCAACTTTCAGGCCATCGCTTTCAAGTTGGCGGACATGGCCACCTCCATTGAGGCCGCTGATTTGCTGACCCTCAAGGCGTGTGAGCTGAAAAACACGCATCAGCCTGTAACACGCATCGGGGCCATGGCGAAGTATGAGGCGAGTGAGGTGAGTGTCAAGGTGGCAACAGAGGCCGTTCAAATCCTTGGTGGATATGGATACACCAAAGACTTTCCAGCCGAGAAGTACTACAGAGACAGCAAGCTCTGCACCATTGGAGAGGGGACGAGTGAAATTCAAAAACTTGTGATCAGCCGAGAATTGTTGCGTGATTGAGATGGTGGAAGTTGTTTCGAAGTGGCAATTCATGTTGAAAAGCGTGAAGTAGACGAGTTTTTCGTATTTTCGCGGTCCAATTGTAGAAGACATGCTCAACATTCAAGTCAAAGAGGGCGACAACATCGAACGCGCGCTCAAGCAGTTCAAGAAAAAGTTCGACCAGACCAAGACCATGAAAGAGTTGCGTACGCGCCGTGAATTCGTGAAAACCAGTGTTTTGAATCGCGAAATGAAGAAAAAAGCGGTCTACAAGAATCTCCTCAACACGCAGGGGGAATAACGAACGACACAAAATTAGTCGACATAATATTTGGTTATGTCGAATAAAAAGACGAAATTTCCTGTGCCTTTCGTCTTTTTTTGTGCCTGTTAGTTTTGACCAGCCCCTTGGAACATATCACCCAGTTTCTCGACTATCTCCAGAAGGAGAGACGAGGGTCGGACCATACACTGCGCTGTTATAAATCTGATTTGCAACAGATGCAGCGCTTCATGGATTCGACGTACGATGAAAGCGATTTGACGGAGGTTGAAACAGAATGGATTCGCTCATGGGTGGTGAGTTTGATGGAGCAAGGGAAGTCACCCAGGACGATTCACAGGAAAGTCAGCGTCTTCAGGACCTTCGTGAGATTTGCGCGGCGCAGGGGAATCATGACTCACAATCCAGCAGAGACAGTCACGCTTCCCAAGGTTGACAAGCGCATGCCGGAAATCGTGCCAGAGCATTCGATGGGAGCGCTTTTCGAGGAGGGTGTCTTTGCTTCTGATTGGAAGGGGAGGCGAGATCGAAGCATGATGGCTCTGCTGTATGAGACGGGCATTCGAATGGGAGAGTTGATTGGATTGAAGGTGCAGGACGTGGACGGAAGTCGCCGCGAGCTCAGGGTGTATGGCAAGGGAAGGAAGGAGCGATTTGTTCCCCTGCTCCCTGCAACCATGGAAAGCATCATGCAGCATGTGATGGATCGGCCAGTGGGCGGTGATGATTTGTTTGTCACGGATGCTGGCAGCACTCTGTATCCGTCATTTGTGTATCGAAGGGTCAATCATTATCTTGGGGAGGTGAGTTCGTTGCAAAAGTGCAGCCCTCACGTACTTCGGCATACGTTTGCAACCCACCTGTTGAATCGAGGTGCTGAACTTGCGGCCGTCAAGGAATTGCTTGGCCACGCGAGTTTGTCATCGACGCAGGTGTACACCCAGCACACGACAGCAAAGCTGAAGGAGTTACACCGGGCATCCCCGCTCAATCAACGGTCGACGGGGAAGCAATAATCCCTCGTTGCACCATGCAAACCCAAATTCATTCCATTCATTTCGACGCTGACCAGCGTTTGTTGGATTTTGTCAAGGCCAAACTTGACAAGCTTCTCACCTACAATGGGGAAATCCAGTCGTGCGAGGTGTTCTTGCGTGTCGAAAAGAATGATTCCAGGGAAAACAAGTTGGTGGAAGTGAAGGGGCACATGCCAGGTCGAGAGCTGTTTGCCAAGCGAAGGGCCACCAGTTTTGAGGCTGCCATGGATGATGTTCATGAGGCCTTGCGGAGGCAAGTGATGAAGGCCCACGCCTAGGCGACGCATCATCGCGAAATTTTCCGCCCCTGATTGGGTTTAACACGTAGAATTCTTTCATACATTTGCCCTCCCGAAATCCGGGAGGGTTTTTGTTGCCCTGCTCTTTGAAATGTCGCCGGTGTAGCTCAGAGGCCAGAGCAGCTGATTTGTAATCAGCTGGCCGGGGGTTCGAATCCCTCCACCGGCTCACCGATACCAATCATGCACGATTGGTGGAAATTGTCAGGGGGTACGCCGGAGTTGGAGAGCCGGGGCAGACTGTAAATCTGTTGTCTCAGACTGAATAGGTTCGAATCCTATTACCCCCACCACAACTCCAAAAAGTGCAAGCGGAAGTAGCTCAGTTGGTAGAGCATCAGCCTTCCAAGCTGAATGTCGCGAGTTCGAATCTCGTCTTCCGCTCCGTTCAGCCGATGTAGCTCAGGGGTAGAGCGCTTCCTTGGTAAGGAAGAGGTCACGGGTTCAATTCCCGTCATTGGCTCCATACATCGTAAAATCATTCAATCAATTAATCTTTCCAGACCATGGCAAAGGCAACATTTGACCGGTCCAAACCCCACGTCAACATTGGCACAATTGGCCACGTTGACCACGGCAAGACCACCCTTACGGCGGCAATCACCAAAGTGATGGCCGACGCAGGTTACAGCGAGGCTCGCTCGTTTGACCAAATCGACAACGCTCCAGAAGAGAAGGAGCGCGGGATCACCATCAACTCTTCACACGTGGAGTACCAGACGGCCAACCGTCACTACGCACACGTGGATTGTCCAGGTCACGCTGACTATGTGAAGAACATGGTGACGGGTGCCGCCCAGATGGACGGTGCCATCCTCGTGGTGGCTGCGACTGATGGCCCCATGCCTCAAACGCGTGAGCACATCCTGCTCGGTCGCCAGGTTGGCGTGCCTCGCATCGTGGTGTTCATGAACAAGGTCGACATGGTTGACGATCCTGAGCTCCTCGAGTTGGTGGAAATGGAAATCCGTGATCTCCTTTCTTTCTACGAGTACGACGGAGACAACGGTCCTGTGGTTCAAGGTTCTGCCTTGGGCGCATTGAACGGTGAACCCAAGTGGGTCGAGACCGTCATGAACTTGATGGAAGCTGTGGACACTTGGATTGAGATTCCCCCACGTGACAACGAGAAGCCATTCTTGATGTCCATCGAGGACGTCTTCACGATCACTGGTCGTGGTACAGTGGCTACGGGTCGAATCGAAACTGGTGTGATTAACACAGGTGACGAAGTTGACATCATCGGTATGTCCGAAGAAAAGATGAAGTCTACCATCACGGGTGTGGAGATGTTCCGCAAGATTCTCGACCGTGGTGAAGCTGGTGACAACGTTGGTTTGTTGCTGCGCGGCATCGACAAGAAGGACATCCGTCGTGGTATGGTGATCGCCAAGCCAAACAGCATCACTCCTCACACCAAGTTCAAGGGAGAGGTTTACATTTTGAAGAAAGAAGAAGGAGGTCGTCACACGCCATTCCACAACAAGTACCGCCCACAGTTCTACTTCCGCACAACGGACGTGACTGGCGAGATTACGTTGGAAGCTGGCCGTGAGATGGTCATGCCTGGTGACAACGTGACGATTGACGTGAACTTGATTGCGCCGATCGCCATGGACAAGGGTCTCCGTTTCGCCATCCGCGAGGGTGGACGTACGGTTGGCGCTGGCCAGGTGACTGAAATCCTCGAGTAATCGAGGCTTCAATTCTACATTGAAATCTAAGGAAGAAGGTTCCCCCGAGGGGGTTCCTTCTTCCTCCATCTACGGGCGTAGCTCAATTGGTAGAGTAGTGGTCTCCAAAACCATTGGTTGCAGGTTCGAGTCCTGCCGCCCGTGCAAACACTGAAAAGATGTCTTCATTCACCGAATATTTGCAGGCTTCCATCCAGGAGCTCCAAACCAAAGTGACTTGGCCAACTTGGCGAGAGTTGCAAGAGTCTGCAGTTCTTGTTTTTGTGGCGAGTCTTTTGATTGCCTTCATTGTTTCGGCCATGGATTGGGTTTTCGGCGTGAATGCGGCGGATTCAATGTGGTCAGGCGTGGTGGGTTTGTTGTACAACCTCCTGTGATCCTGGATCTCCGATTCTCATGAGCGAAATCGAAAAGAAGTGGTATGTGGTCCGCGCGGTGAGCGGTCAGGAGAAGCGTGTTCAAGAAACCGTGGAAACTGAAATCGCTGCAGCGGGGCTTCAAGATTATGTCGGGCAGGTGTTGATTCCGATGGAAAAGGTATTCACCATCAGAAATGGCAAGAAAGTCTCCAAGGAGCGCAACCTGTTTCCTGGATACGTATACATCGAGGCCGCTCTGGTGGGAGAGGTGCCACATATCATTCGCAACGTCACCAATGTGATTGGTTTTCTCGGCGCGGAAAAACGTGGTGAGCCGATGCCCCTTCGCATGAGTGAGGTGAACCGAATTCTCGGCGTGGTGGATGATTTGGCGGATACTGATGAGGAAATCAACATCCCCTACGTTGTGGGTGAGGCTGTGAAGGTCACGGATGGACCATTCAATGGATTCCTCGGGAACATTGAAGAGGTCAATGAAGAAAAGAAGAAATTGAAGGTGATGGTCAAGATTTTCGGGCGGAAGACGCCGGTGGAACTTGGCTATCTCCAGGTAGAAAAAGAAAGCTAAATCAACCTAGGAACAGACAGCCGAAGCTCAAGCAATGTCCCTTTAATGCTTCCCTTTGCGCGGGTGGAGGACTGTTCAAATAAATAACCAATGGCTAAAGAAGTAGCTGCTCTGATCAAGCTGCAAATTCGCGGAGGCGCGGCCAACCCGTCACCTCCCGTGGGACCCGCTTTGGGTGCCAAGGGGGTGAACATCATGGAGTTCTGCAAGCAATTCAATGCGCGGACCCAAGACAAGGCGGGAAAGGTGTTGCCTGTGGTGATTACGGTCTATGGTGACAAGTCGTTTGACTTCATCATCAAGACTCCACCCGCTGCGGTTCAGTTGATGGAGGCTGCCAAGCTCAAGAAGGGTTCGTCAGAACCCAACCGAAGCAAGGTTGCCAAAGTCACATGGGACCAAGTTCGTGCGATTGCAGAGGACAAAATGCCTGATTTGAACTGCTTTTCCGTTGAGTCCGCCATGAAAATGGTGGCAGGAACTGCACGAAGCATGGGCATCAATGTTACAGGTCCACGCCCCTTCTAAGTCACAAACCGCGCAACATGGGACGAACAACAAAGAACCAGAAAGCGGTCGCCGAAAAAGTCGACAGAGAAAAGCTTTACAGCTTGGAGGAGGCTTCTTCCTTGGTGAAGGAGACCTCATCCACGAAGTTTGACGCAACGGTAGACCTCGCTGTGCGCCTTGGCGTTGATCCCCGGAAAGCGAACCAAATGGTTCGTGGAACGGTGAGCCTTCCCCACGGGACAGGTAAAGACGTGCGAGTGCTTGTGCTCTGTACTCCTGACAAAGAACAGGAGGCCAAAGATGCAGGTGCAGACCACGTTGGACTCGACGACTATGTGACGAAGATCAAAGGCGGATGGACCGATGTGGATGTTATCATTACCACTCCCCAAGTCATGGGCAAGGTGGGTGCGTTGGGCCGAATTCTCGGTCCACGTGGCCTGATGCCCAACCCCAAGTCGGGTACTGTGACGATGGAGGTGGGCAAGGCTGTGACGGACGTGAAGGCGGGTAAAATCGACTTCAAGGTTGACAAGTACGGAATCGTGCATGCTTCCATCGGCAAGGTGTCATTTGATGCCAAAAAGATTGAGGAGAATGCCGCTGAATTGTTGTCCACCTTGATGCGTTTGAAGCCATCTTCTGCCAAAGGGACTTACGTCAAAAGCATTTCTATGAGTGCGACGATGGGCCCCGGGATTTACATCGAACAGAAAACGGCGACGGCCTGATTCGTAATATTTTGACATCATGACTCGACAAGAAAAAGATCAACTGATCGACGAGCTCGTCCAAATCCTTACGGAGAAGAACGTGGTGTATCTGACAGACGCTTCAGGTCTGAATTCAGAGGCTACCACAAACCTTCGTCGCGAGTGCTACAAGAAGGACATCCGCGTACGGGTGGTGAAAAACACCCTGTTGCGGAAGGCCATGGAGCGTACCGAGGGTCGCAATTTTGCGCAACTCTACGATGCGTTGAAAGGCCAAACCGCCCTTCTCGTGAGTGACGTCGGAAACGCCCCAGCACGGGTGCTGAAGGAATTCCGGAAGAAACACGACATGCCTCTTCTGAAAGGTGCGTACGTCGAAGAGGCTACCTATCTCGGTGACAACAATCTAGAAGCCCTCACCAACATCAAGTCAAAGGAGGAATTGATTGGCGACGTCATTGCGTTGCTGCAGTCTCCAATGAAGAATGTGGTGGGAGCATTGAACTCTGGTGGAAACACCCTGGCTGGTCTGGTCAAGGCGCTGCAAGAACGCGGCTGAGCTTGACACTCAACAAAAACAGAACAAGAACAATACAATCCAATCATTATGGCTGATTTGAAAGCTATGGCAGAAGAGTTGGTGAACCTCACTGTGAAGGAGGTGAACGAACTCGCTGAAATCCTCAAAGAGGAATACGGAATCGAACCCGCTGCAGCTGCAGTTGCAATCGCAGGTCCTGCCGCTGGTGGCGGTGAAGGCGGAGGGGGTGAAGAAAAGTCCGAGTTTGACGTGATTTTGAAGGCCGCTGGTGGCTCGAAGCTCGCAGTTGTGAAGCTCGTGAAGGAACTCACCGGACTCGGTCTGAAGGAGGCCAAGGAAATCGTGGACGGCGCCCCATCTCCCATCAAGGAGGGAATTCCAAAGGACGAGGCGGAAGCCTTGAAGTCTCAATTGGAAGAGGCAGGTGCCGAGGTTGAGCTCAAGTAAGAGATCAACCCATTGAGCAATGGGCACGGGCGGGGAGCAGGTCCCCGCCCTTGTCTGCTTTCACATGGAGCCAAAAGGCAACGTGTGAGTGATTGAACCTGCACCCCCCCCTGTTTGTCCTCTCCAAGACGAAACACAATGACCCTGGCCAACCCCAACTCCAACCCACTGCGTACCAATTTTGGTTCTGTGGACCTTCCTCTGGAGCATCCAGATTTTTTGGACATTCAACTCCGCTCATTTCGCGAATTCTTCCAATTGGAAACCAATCCGGAGAATCGCACGTCGGAGGGATTGTTCAAGGTGTTCAGTGAAAACTTTCCAATCACGGACACCCGAAACCAATTCGTACTCGAATTTCTTGACTACTTCATCGATCCGCCGCGATACAGCATCCAAGAGTGCATTGAGCGTGGTTTGACGTACAGCGTCCCTCTGAAGGCGAAGTTGAAGTTGTACTGCACGGATCCGGAGCACGAAGATTTTGAAACGATCGTTCAGGATGTGTATTTGGGAACAATCCCTTACATGACCCCCCAAGGATCCTTCGTCATCAATGGCGCGGAGCGTGTGATTGTCAATCAATTGCACAGATCTCCGGGCGTCTTCTTCGGGCAAAGCAGGCACGCGAATGGCACGAAGTTGTACTCAGCAAGAATCATCCCCTTCAAGGGATCTTGGATTGAATTTGCAACGGACATCAATGGGGTGATGTATGCGTACATCGACCGCAAAAAGAAGTTGCCTGTTACGACGTTGTTGCGCAGCATCGGATACGAGACGGACCGAGACATTCTCGGAATTTTTGACCTTGCCGAAGAGGTGAAGGTCACCAAGGCAGGGTTGAAGCGCATCGTGGGTAGACCTTTGGCGGCTCGTGTGTTGAAGACATGGGTGGAAGATTTTGTCGAGGAGGACACTGGAGAAGTTGTGTCCATCGAGCGGACAGAGGTGGTGCTCGAACGTGAGACAGTCGTTGAAAAGGAGCACGTGGACTTGATTCTTGACAGCGGTTCCAAGAGCATCATTCTGCACAAGGAGGGCGTGAATCAAGGGGATTTTGCCATCATCTACAACACCCTTCAGAAAGACAGTTCCAACTCGGAAAAGGAGGCTGTGGAGTACATCTACCGTCAGCTCCGGAACGCAGAGCCACCCGATTTGGAGACTGCGCGTGGCGTGATCGACAAGTTGTTCTTCTCTGAACAGCGCTACGACTTGGGTGAGGTGGGACGATTCCGGATCAATCGAAAGTTGGAGATTGAAGGTGAAGAATCGCGCACGTTGACCACAGATGACATCATCAAGATCATCAAAACGTTGCTCGACTTGGTGAATTCCAACACGGATGTGGATGACATTGACCACTTGAGCAACCGACGGATTCGTACCGTGGGTGAGCAATTGTACTCTCAATTTGGTGTGGGTCTGGCGCGCATGGCACGGACCATTCGAGAACGCATGAATGTGCGGGACAATGAGGTGTTCACCCCAACGGATTTGATCAATGCCAAGACGTTGAGTTCTGTGATCAACAGCTTCTTCGGAACGAACCAGCTGTCGCAATTCATGGACCAGACGAATCCGCTGAGCGAGGTGACCCACAAGCGACGGATTTCTGCGCTCGGACCAGGCGGTTTGAGCCGAGAACGTGCAGGTTTTGAGGTTCGTGACGTTCACTACACCCACTACGGTCGTTTGTGCACAATTGAAACACCTGAAGGACCCAACATTGGTTTGATTTCAAGCCTGTGCGTCTACGCCAAGGTGAACCGACTTGGATTCATTGAGACTCCCTACCGTAAGGTGGAAGGCGGAAAGGCTGCCACAAAGGCGGATGGCATTGTCTACCTTTCAGCGGAGGATGAAGACAAGGCATTGATTGCCCAGGCCAACGCCCCCATCAAAAAAGACGGCGCTTTCGAGAATGACGCCGTGAAGGCGCGCCTCGAAGGAGATTTCCCGATCGTGAAGCCGGATGAGTTGCAGTACATGGATGTGGCTCCCAACCAAATTGCGTCAATTGCGGCATCTCTCATTCCTTTCCTGGAGCATGACGACGCCAACCGTGCGCTGATGGGCTCAAACATGATGCGTCAGGCTGTGCCGTTGATGCGCCCCAATTCGCCCATTGTTGGCACCGGGTTGGAAGCACCTGTGGCAAGGGATTCACGTGTGTTGTTGCGTGCTGAACGCGACGGTGCTGTCGAATACGTGGATGCCAACGAGATTCACATCCGCCACAACATGGATGAGAATGACTTGTTGGTGTCATTTGACAGCGACTTGCAGGTGTATGAGTTGACGAAGTTTGGTCGGACCAACCAAGGCACATGCATGAACCTGAAGCCCATGGTGGCGAAAGGAGAGCGAGTAGATGCCGGGCAAATTTTGGTGGAGGGATATTCCACACAAAAAGGTGAATTGGCTTTGGGTCAAAACATGAAGGTGGCCTTCATGCCCTGGCAGGGATACAACTTCGAGGACGCCATCGTGATTTCTGAGCGTGTGGTGCGCGAGGATGTCTTCACCTCGTTGCACGTGGACGAATATGTCTTGGAAGTGCGAGACACCAAGCGCGGTGTGGAGGAGTTGACCAATGACATTCCCAACGTCAGTGAAGAAGCCACCCGGGATTTGGACGACCATGGTTTGATCCGAATCGGTGCTGCGGTGAAGGAGGGTGATATTTTGATTGGCAAAATCACCCCGAAGGGTGAATCTGATCCGAGCCCAGAAGAGAAGTTGTTGCGCGCCATTTTTGGAGACAAAGCCGGCGACGTGAAGGATGCATCGTTGAAAATGCCACCATCCGGCAATGGTGTGGTGATTGACAAGAAATTGTTCAGCCGTGCGGTCAAGGATCGCAAGTCCAAGGCGAGCGACAAGGCGATGCTCGAGAAGATTGACAAGGAGTTTGATTTGGAGGCTGGAAACCTGAAGAAACTTTTGGTCGACAAACTGATGAAGATTGTCGGAGGAAAGGTGAGTCAGGGTGTCTTCAACTACTACAAGGAAGAGCAGGTCAAGAAAGGCGTGAAGTACACGGCGAAAATGCTTGCTAGCTTGGATTATTTGATCATCAATGCTGAAGGTTGGGTTCGCGATGACGACCAAAGCGTGTTGGTGTCTCGGCTCATTCACAATTACACCTTGAAGTACAACGACTTGCTCGGTACATACAAGCGGAAAAAATTCCAAGTGACTGTGGGTGATGAACTGCCTGCCGGCATTGTGAAGTTGGCCAAAGTGTACGTTGCCAAGAAGCGTAAGTTGAAGGTTGGTGATAAGATGGCAGGGCGTCACGGGAACAAGGGCATTGTGGCCAGAATCGTTCGTCAGGAGGATATGCCTTTCCTTGAAGACGGTACACCTGTAGACATTGTTCTGAATCCATTGGGCGTTCCTTCTCGGATGAACCTCGGGCAGATTTATGAAACTGTCCTTGGTTGGGCTGGAGAAAAGCTGGGCCGCAAATTCGCGACACCCATTTTTGATGGCGCTTCCATCCGCGAAATATGTGATTTGACAGAAGAAGCGGGCGTGCCTGAATTTGGTGTGACCTACTTGTATGACGGAGGAACTGGCCAGCGATTCGACCAGCCTGCGACTGTGGGTGTGATTTACATGATCAAGTTGAGCCACATGGTGGACGACAAGATGCATGCACGCTCCATTGGTCCCTACTCTTTGATTACGCAGCAACCTTTGGGTGGTAAGGCCCAGTTTGGTGGTCAGCGTTTCGGAGAGATGGAGGTTTGGGCGCTCGAAGCCTTCGGTGCAGCCAACATCCTCCAAGAAATTTTGACGGTGAAGTCCGATGACGTTCAGGGTCGTGCGCGTGCGTACGAGTCCATCGTCAAGGGCGACGTGATGCCAACACCAGGCATTCCAGAGTCGTTTAACGTGCTGATGCACGAATTACGCGGACTTGGTCTTACCGTTTCACTCGATTGATCCCTCGCACAACATGTTCCATCAAAACAACCCCAATCAGTTGAACAGCGAATTCAACACCATCACCATTTCATTGGCCTCGCCAGAGCGGATCTTGGAGGCCTCACATGGCGAAGTGTTGAAGCCTGAGACCATCAACTACCGCACCTACAAGCCTGAACGTGATGGCTTGTTCTGTGAGCGGATTTTTGGACCCGTCAAGGATTACGAATGCCACTGCGGCAAGTACAAGCGCATCCGATACAAGGGAATCGTTTGTGATCGCTGTGGTGTGGAAGTCACCGAGAAGAAGGTTCGTCGCGAGCGCATGGGCCACATCAGCCTCGTGGTGCCGGTGGTCCATATTTGGTATTTCAAGAGTTTGCCCAACAAGATTGGATACCTCTTGGGAATTCCGTCCAAGAAACTTGACCAAGTCATTTACTATGAGCGGTATGTGGTCATCAACCAGGGCATTGCGGAGGTTCCCCAGTCGGATGACAAGGAACCTTACACGTTGTTGACGGAGGATGAGTACTTGGACATCTTGGACACTCTGCCCAAGGAGAACCAATACTTGGACGACAAGGACCCCAACAAATTCGTGGCCAAAATGGGTGCCGAAGCGGTGCATGATTTGTTGGCGAATTTGGACTTGGACGAGTTGAGCTATTCTCTTCGTCACGAAGCCAACACAGAAACGTCACAGCAGCGCAAGAGTGAGAAGCTCAAGCGTCTCCAGGTTGTGGAGTCTTTGAGGGATGCCAACAGCCGCATTGAAAACCGTCCCGAGTGGATGGTTGTGAAAGTGGTGCCTGTGATTCCACCTGAATTGCGTCCGCTGGTGCCATTGGATGGTGGCCGTTTTGCGACTTCGGATTTGAACGACTTGTACCGCCGAGTGATCATCCGTAACAACCGCCTCAAGCGCTTGGTCGAAATCAAGGCGCCTGAAGTGATTTTGAGGAATGAAAAGCGGATGTTGCAAGAAGCTGTTGACAGCTTGTTTGACAACAGCCGAAAGAGCAGTGCGGTCAAGACAGAAAGCAATCGTCCGCTCAAATCACTGAGCGACAGTTTGAAGGGTAAGCAAGGGCGTTTCCGCCAAAACTTGCTGGGTAAGCGTGTGGATTATTCTGCTCGTTCCGTCATTGTCGTGGGACCAAGCTTGAAGTTGCACGAATGCGGCATGCCTAAAAACATGGCTGCTGAGCTTTACAAGCCCTTCATCATCCGCAAAATGATTGAGCGCGGTGTGGTGAAGACAGTCAAGAGTGCCAAGAAGATTGTGGATGCGAAGGATCCCGTGGTTTGGGACATCCTCGAGAACGTGATGAAGGGACACCCCGTGTTGCTCAACCGTGCTCCAACCCTTCACCGCTTGGGTATCCAGGCCTTCCAGCCGAAGCTGATTGAGGGCAAGGCGCTTCAGTTGCACCCATTGGCATGTACGGCTTTCAACGCTGACTTTGATGGTGACCAGATGGCAGTTCACCTGCCACTTGGTTCTGCGGCCATTTTGGAGGCACAGCTGTTGATGTTGGGAAGTCACAACATTTTGAACCCAGCCAACGGTGCCCCCATCGCGGTTCCTTCTCAAGACATGGTTTTGGGCCTTTACTACATGACCAAGGAGCGTAAATCAACTCCGGAACATGTTGTCAAGGGTGAGGGGATGGTGTGCTACTCCCCTGAAGAGGTGCGCATTGCGCATCAAGAGGGTCGATTGGATTTGCATGCTTCTATCAAAATGCGCTTTGTGGACATGCATGGCGTGTCGAGCATGATTGAAACCACCTGTGGTCGTGTGCTCTTCAATGAGCATGTGCCCATCGAGGCTGGCTACATCAACGAATTGTTGACCAAAAAGTCACTCAGGGATATCATCGCGCACGTGTTGAACAGTGTGGGCGTACCTCGTGCTGCCCAATTCTTGGATGACATCAAGACCTTGGGCTTCACCATGGCATTCAAAGGAGGTTTGTCCTTCAATTTGAATGATGTCATCATCCCGCCAGAAAAGGAGGAATTGGTTGAAAAGGCCACGAATGAAGTGGGCGAGGTGATGGACAACTACAACATGGGGTTGATCACCAACAACGAGCGCTACAACCAAATCATTGACATTTGGACGCATACAAACTCTCGCTTGACGAACATCTTGATGGATCGTTTGGAGACTGACAAGCAGGGCTTCAATTCGATTTACATGATGATGCACTCAGGTGCGCGTGGTTCGAAGGAGCAGATTCGTCAGCTTTCCGGCATGCGTGGTTTGATGGCCAAACCACAGAAGTCTTCTGTTTCTGGGGGTCAGGACATCATTGAAAACCCGATTTTGTCCAACTTCAAGGAGGGTTTGTCCATCTTGGAGTATTTCATCTCTACCCACGGTGCCCGAAAAGGTCTGGCGGACACGGCCTTGAAGACGGCAGACGCTGGTTACCTCACACGTCGTCTTGTGGATGTTGCACAAGATGTGATCATCACGGAGCACGATTGTGAAACCCTGCGCAGTCTGACTGTTGGCGCCCTGCGTCAAAACGAGGAGATCGTTCAGGGCATCGGAGAGCGCATCGAAGGTCGGGTGACATCCCAGGATGTTGTGCATCCCGATACGGGCGATGTGATCGTGAAAGAGGGGGCCATGATTTCTTATGCCATGGCCAAAGCCATTGAGGCTGCGGGAGTTCAAGAAGTGGATGTGCGTTCCGTGTTGACTTGCGAGTCACGTCAGGGCGTGTGTGCCAAATGCTACGGAAAAAACCTGGCCACCAACCGTCCAGTTCAAACAGGCGAGGCCGTGGGTGTCATCGCTGCACAGTCCATTGGAGAACCTGGAACGCAGTTGACGCTGCGGACGTTCCACGTAGGTGGTACGGCATCCAAGATTTCTGATGAGAACCAATTCCGGACGAAGAATGAGGGAATCATCGAAATCGATGAATTGAGAACAGTGGACCGCACCAATGCGGCTGGCGAGAAGGAGGTCGTCGTCGTGTCTCGTTCCTCTGAATTCAAGGTTATGGATCTAGACACCAATGTCGCGTTGTCCACGACGGTTCTGCCTTATGGTTCGGTTTTGTACGTCAAGGAAGGAAAAAAGATTGCGAAAGACACCTTGGTGTGTGAATGGGATCCCTACAACAATGTCATCATCTCCGAAGAGGAGGGAGTGGCAAAGTTTGAGTTCATTGAAGATGGCGTGACGTTCCGTGAGGAACTTGATGAACAAACGGGTTTCCGTGAAATCGTCATCACAGAATCTCGAGACAAGAAGAAAAACCCTGCTGTCCTCGTATTGGGCAAGAAAAAGGAGATTCTTCGTACCTATTCTTTGCCCGTGGGAGCTCACCTTTCGGTGAAGGAAGGCGACAAGGTGACCAAGGGCATGGTGTTGTGCAAGATTCCGCGTGTGGCTGGTAAGTCAGGCGACATCACGGGAGGTCTGCCTCGTGTGACGGAATTGTTTGAGGCACGGAACCCATCCAACCCTGCAGTGGTGTCGGAAGTGGACGGAATCGTTGCTTACGGCAAAATCAAGCGAGGCAACCGTGAGATTGTGGTGGAAGCACGGACAGGTGAGAAATTCAAGTACATGGTGCCCTTGTCCAAGCACATCCTGGTTCAGGACAATGACTTTGTCAAGGCAGGTATGCCATTGTCCGATGGAGCCATTACGCCAACCGACATCTTGGACATCATGGGGCCCACGGCGGTTCAAGAGTACATCGTGAATGAAATTCAAGATGTGTACCGCTTGCAGGGTGTGAAAATCAACGACAAGCACTTCGAAGTCATCGTTCGTCAAATGATGAAGAAGGTGGTCATCGAGGATGGTGGTGACACTCAATTCTTGGAGAAGCAAATCGCTGAGAAGTCCGATTTCTTGAATGAGAATGACCGAATCTTTGGCATGGTTGTCGTGACTGATGCTGGTGGATCCGATACGTTGCGCGTGGGACAGATGGTCACAGCTCGTCGTCTTCGCGACGAAAACAGTTCGTTGGTTCGTCGAGATCTTCCACGTGTGGAATCGCGGGATGCAATTCCAGCCACTTCACGTCCGTTGCTTCAGGGAATCACGCGCGCTTCGTTGCAGACAAAGTCTTTCATTTCCGCAGCGTCGTTCCAAGAAACGACCAAGGTTTTGAACGAGGCGGCTGTCAGCGGAAAGCAGGACCATTTGTTGGGCTTGAAGGAGAACGTGATTGTGGGACACCTCATTCCCGCTGGAACGGGAACGCGCAAGTTCCATGACCTGAAGGTGGGGCACAAGGAGGAGTTTGAACAGCTCGTGGAATATGCGAGCAGCCAAGAGGGTTGATTTCTCTCCTCACCCTGATCGAAGAAAAAAGGCGCCTGTGGGCGCCTTTTTTATGTCTGTACCTCAACGTTTGAGGGAGCTCAGGGCTTTTGTTCAATGGCACGGGCAGCGGCTGCTGCTGGATCTTCGCCCTTGCGCTTGTCCGATTTGGAGGTACCACAAAATCCAAACAGGCATTTTTCTTTGATGACTTGGTCGACAAAATCAGGCACCATGTCCACCCAATGATCTTCCCCCTTGCGAATGGAAGTCAGTGCCTCCTTGCTGAAGATGCTCAGGACATTGGGGTCGTAATCTGATATGTCGGCAATGCGCTTGTTGAAGAGCAGGTATTCATACAATGGTTTGAGCCGCGGATGGATAGGCGTTGTTTCAGAGTTCCATAACTCTCCGGTGGTCTCTTCCTTCCATGGATACAACAAAATCTTGAGGTCCCGTGAAAAGAGGATGCCAAACGCCTCCAAGATGCCGCCATTCAAGTCGCGATAGTATTTCTCGTTGAAGATCTCCACGATGGTGGCGGCGCCCATGATGACACCCATGCGTTTCTTGGTGTGGCGGGAGAAGAATTCCACCAGTTTGTAGTACTTCTGGTAGTTGCTGATCAGCACTGTTTGGCCGATGCTGCACAACACATCTGCGCGGTCCAAAAAATCCTGTTCATCAATGTCCCCTTCGGCACTCAAGTTGTTCAAGGTGATTTCAAAGAGCACTTGAATGTTGTCAGGATCGACTTTGGACTCCTGCTTGAACATGGCGAGGCCCTTGGCAATCATGTCAATGTTTACCTTGGTGACGGGGCGGAAACTTCCGCGAATTGCCAAAATGTTCTTTTTGTACAACACATCGGCAGCCTGTAGATTCCTGCCGTCGGGCGAGAAGATGACGGCGTCCGTCATGCCTTGCTTGACCAGTTGCAGGGAAAGTAACCGGTTGTCGACGTGCTCAAAATCCGGACCGTTCATTTGGATCATATCGATTTCCAACTGGTCTCGATCCAAGTTGTCGTACAAGCTTTGGAGAAGTTCCTTGGGGCGTTTGTAGAAGAAGAAGGCGCCGTAAATCAGATTCACACCGAGGACTCCCGTGGTCATCTGCTGAAGCAAAGCGTCTTGCTCGTGAAAGCGCGCATGCAGAACAATGGTGTTAGGCGCTTTGTGAGCAGCCGTTTGAAACTTGATTCCAAACCAGCCGTGCCCCTGGATGGTCTTGTGGTAATTGATGGTGGCGACGGTGTCGGCAAACGCGAAGTACTGCTTGGTGGGATGGTCTTCTCGGTGGAGACGTTCCTCCATCAAATTGTACTCGTAGTCGAGCATTTTGTCCATCCTGGCTTCGCAGACGTACCTGCCTTTGGCTTCCTTGCCATAGATGGCGTCACTGAAGTCTTTGTCGTAGGCCGAAATGGCTTTGGCGATGGTGCCAGATGCGCCTCCCGCGCGAAAAAAATGGCGAACCACTTCTTGTCCTGCACCAATCTCAGCGAACGTGCCGTACAGGTCAAGGTTCAGGTTGATTCGCAGGGCCTTTTGTTTGGCCGACAAGATGACGCGTTCCAAGTCCACTTGAATATGGTAGGATTTGTATCAAAGGTAAGAATACCTTCGCGGCATGCAGGGAGATGTGCCAAAGACTTTGCCGCGAGCCACGTTTCTAGGTAGCGGAACATCCCAAGGAGTACCCATCATTGGGTGTTCTTGCGAGGTGTGTCACTCTGACGATCCGCGCGACCACCGATTGCGTTGTTCTTTGTGGGTCGAGGTGGGAGGGAAGTCGGTGGTGATTGACACCGGACCTGATTTCCGAATTCAAATGTTGCGGGAACGCGTGCAGTCCTTGGATGCTGTGGTGTACACGCATGAACACAAGGACCACTTGGCGGGGATGGATGACATTCGACCTTTCAATTTCCTTCAGCGGACGGTAATGCCCATCTACGCTTCCGAGCGCGTGGAGGCTGCTCTGCATCGGGATTTTCATTATGCCTTTGAGCCCAACAAGCACGGGGGAGTTCCAGATGTTGACATCCGACTCATTGAAGGAGATCGGGCGTTTGAGTTGGGTGAAGCAACATGGCAACCCCTGCCGCTGATGCATGCCGAGTTGCCCATTCATGGTTACCGTGTGGAGGGTTTGGCATACATCACAGATGCCAACCACATTCCCAACGATACGTGGGGCCTTCTTGATGGCGTGGATACCTTGGTCGTGAATGCACTTCGTCCAAGCCCTCATTACAGCCATTTTTCGCTGGATGAAGCCCTCGATGTGGCCCGTCATGTGGGCGCCCGGCAAACCTATCTGACGCACATCAGTCACTTGATGGGGCTGCATTCGGAACGGAATGCGACATTGCCCGAGGGCATTTCGCTCGCGTTTGATGGATTGCAGCTGGAGCGGCGAGATCAGGAATGGCATCCCACGAATCGTCAACATGCTTGGACGCTATGAAGTGGCTTGAAAGGTTGGGACGTCTTCCTCGATGGATGTTGACGCTGTTTGCTTGGAAATTAACTTGCTTGTCCGTTCTGGTGGGAGGGTATAGGGGCCGCGTGGTGAGATCCAATCTTCGTCGTGCTTTTCCATCGTGGTCATGGCTGCGGAGGACGCGAACGGCTCTCGGGTTCCAACGACATTTCGCGCAACTTCTGGTGGAGTCGGCCCACCTATTTTCCATGTCCAAAGAGGAGGCTGAACATGGGATGGTTCATCACAATGTGTCTTTGATGGAACGACTTCATCGGCAGGGAAAACACGTGCTTGTCGCCGGTGGGCACATGAACAATTGGGAATGGAGTGCCTTGACATTGAGCCAAAACATTCCACACCGCACCATGGCGCTTTACAAGAAGCTAAGTGACCCATCAGCCGAGGAATTGATGAAGTCATCTCGAAGCAGGTTTGGTTTGGAGATGGTTCCCACCAAAAAGGGGCGCGGTTGGATGGATTCAGCCATGAAGGACAAGCATCCGGTGGCTGTCATCATGGGATTTGACCAAAGCCCTTCGGATCCACACAAGTCTTGGTGGACGACCTTTCTCGGCGCGGAGACGGCCGTTCTTTATGGACTTGAGCAATGGTCGAGGCGTTATGACATGGCCGTGGTATACGCGAGCATTCGAAGGGTCAAGGCATGGTCCTACACCTTGCACTACGAATTGGTGGCTGAGACAGTCGCTGACCTCCCCGAAGGTGAGGTGTTGGATCGGTGTTTGGCCATATTGGAACGAGAGATTTGTGAGGATCCGACACGATGGCTTTGGTCTCACAAGCGATGGAAGCATCAGCGCCCTGAAGGATTGCCCCTGAATCCCCGTCATCATCCACCATCTCCCAAGTCATGAGTCAAACTCCTTTGGCCGAACGGATGAGGCCCACGCAATTGGATGAAGTGGTGGGGCAGGACCACCTCGTGGGTGAGCAAGCAATCCTTCGACGTGCCGTGCAGACAGGAAACCTGCCGAGCATGATATTGTGGGGACCCCCCGGTGTGGGAAAAACAACCCTCGCCCGGTTGCTCGCCGAAGCCTCAGGTCGTCCTTTTCATGCATTGAGTGCCATTCACAGCGGAGTCAAGGATGTTCGTCAGGTGCTCGATTCGGCCAAACGGGATGGCATGTTTGCAGGTCGGGCTGTGCTCTTTTTGGACGAAATCCACAGGTTTTCGAAATCTCAACAAGACAGTTTGTTGGGTGCAGTGGAGGCGGGCATCGTGACCCTCATCGGTGCCACCACGGAAAATCCATCGTTTGAAGTCATTCCCGCATTGCGATCTCGATGCCAGGTGTATGTCCTTGAACCTTTGACTGCGGAAGCCCTCAAAGCCCTGGCGTTGAGGGCACTTCGCGAAGACCAAATCCTGTCAAAAATCGGTGCTGAAGTTGTGGAGTGGGAGGCCTTGCTTCGGGCAAGTGGGGGGGATGCGCGTCGGATGCTCAACATCCTCGAGTCGATCGTCTTGACCTTGTCACAGTCGGGGGATTCCTTGGTGAACAATGCTGCTGTCGAAGCGCAAATTCAACAGCATGTTTCCTCCTATGACAAGTCGGGAGAGCAGCATTACGACATCATCAGTGCGTTCATCAAGAGCATTCGAGCCAGTGATCCGAACGCAGCGGTGTATTACCTCGCACGGATGGTGGAGGGCGGGGAGGATCCAACGTTCATTGCGAGACGGATGTTGATATCGGCCTCTGAAGACATTGGGAATGCCAATCCCACAGCGCTGGTTCTTGCAAACAGCACTTTTTCAGCTGTACAACGAACGGGATGGCCCGAGGCTCGAATCATCCTCGCTCAATGCACGGTGTATTTGGCCACCAGTCCCAAGAGCAATGCGAGTTACCAGGCCATCGGCGCTGCCCAGCAATGGATTCGTACGCATGGAGAACATCCTGTTCCGCTTTCATTGCGCAATGCACCGACCTCCTTGATGAAAGATTTGGGATATGGCCTTGGATACGAAGTGGATCACAACTCGCCAGGGTCATTCTCTGGTCGAGAGTGCATGCCAAAAGGCATGGAGGGAACGGTGTTTTATCAACCGGGAAACAACCCAAAGGAGCATGCCGTGAGGGAATGGCTCAAGTCCCTGTGGAAGGGGAAGTACAAGTATTGAAGGACGGCGTCACTGGACGATGAACACACCACTCCACGCCTGATGGGAGTCAACAGCCTCTCCTTCGGGCCTCAGTGAAAACACATAAGTGCCAGGTCTGAGGTCCATCCCTGCCAGGTCCACGTGCCCACCCAAACGTGGAAGTGACCATCCTGAGGTTTCACCACGGACCATTTCTTGCCCCAAAGCGTTGGAGATGTTCCAATGCCATTGTCCTGAATTCAGTTCCAGATCTCCTCGGGCCATCCACCTCAAGGTGCCTTGTGGAGAAACTGGGTTGGGAAACAAGACCCAAGGGGAGGAGGGCTCGTTTTCCAAAGGAAGCGAAGCTTGGAGCCATTGATGGGCAAGCCAAAAATCAGGGATGCCATGACCCATGGATGGGCTTGGATTGTTGAACATGTGAGAGCTCCTGATGATGGCATCTCGCACTTCGGAAGCCGTGGCGAGCGGATGGGCTTGCCACAAGCATGCAGCGGCACCGCACAAGATGGGTGACGCGAAACTTGTCCCATTTCCAGTTCCTACCCTGCCATCAAATCGAGGGTAAGCCGCGCTGGCGCCATGGGCCATGACCTCAGGTTTGACCCTGCCATCTGAGGAAGGACCGTAACCACTGAACCATGCGTGTTCTCCAAGGGCATTCACAGCCCCGACGGCAATCACATCACGGGCATCCGCGGGAAAAGTGATGAAATGCCAAGGGTCGTCTCCGTTGTTACCCGCAGAGGTGACCACCAACATGCCGCGCGAAGCAGCAATGGCTGATGCCACACTGATCCGCGCGGTTGCACCGTTGAGTTCTCCCACTGCATGGTTGGACAGGGAATCGTCAAACACACTGTAACCGAGTGAGGTGTTGAGAAGGTCTACGCCTCTCGCATCTGCGTCTTCAGCCGCAACGATCCAATGTTCCTCCTCCAACAGACGTTCCATCGTGACATCCTCTGTCACGTATAGCACATAGGTGGCTTGTGGCGCGGTGCCGATCAAAGAATCCGGCCAATGACAGGCCATGGTTCCGAGAATGGACGCACCATGTCGGCTGTGCTGAAACACAGAAGATCCACCATGAGCCACGTTGCCCCCCTCTGGCACGATCAGTCGGTCCGATTCACGCAGTGTTTTGAAGGCGTCGAGGTCCGGAATTCCTTGAAATCCAGCATCCAACACACCAATCCACATGCCCTGACCTTGAAAGCCCAGGGCGTGAAGAGGCTCAGCATGAAGTTGAGTCAATGGGGTCCATCCCAACCCATACTCTGTGGCGGACACTAAGTTTTTGGGAGCCTCCACCACTTCCTTGATTGGATCGATGCGGGTGCGCAGCCGGGGCATGGATTTGACCCTCGCAACAAAAGGTAAGTCACCAAGCCAGGAGGTGTCTGCGGTGCTGTCCCGTGCAATGAGTACCACGGAAGACATCCACTTGGAGGCATGCAAAACCTCCCAATCTTTGGAGGCATTCAGCGCATCGATGATGTCAAGAGACACAGGCAGATCCAAGCTGTCAACAGCAAGGCGTTGTCGGTTCCTTCGTTGGAGGGATCGCTGGCTCAGGAATGCCTCGGGATGATCAAGGTCAAACCCGTAAGTGTCTCCCCAAGTTTTGTCGTTGAGCTCCACCAAAACGTGCTGAGGCCCGATTTGAGCCCACACTGAGGGGACTTGATGACATCCCATGGCCAAGACCATGGCCACGCGAATGCTTCGCTTGACCCTGTTCAGCCCCGGACGCCCGGCAATCATCGGATCTCAGTTTTGACCAAGTGGCCCATGTCGTAATGTTCCACCTTGGTCAACCTTTCTTGGATGTCGTAGTGGTAGACTGGCCCATCGAGCACGCCCTCCACATATTCTCCTTCTCTCGACAAGGCGGTCCCCTTCATGACGCGGTGTTGATGGCTCTCTCCGGTTTCAGCATCCAATACCGATTCAATGACAAACTCTCCCACATCGTGCCACTCTCGGAATGGACCTTCGAGCTTTTTGTCCTGGTAGGTCCGTTCTGAGGATGGAACTCCCTCGCGGTGCCATTCTGTGAAGGTTCCTGAGATGTAAATGGTCTCGAGTTTTTGGCCAGCACTGAAGCGTTGGATGTGTTCCAATTGTCCATCTCGCCGGTAAAACTTCCAGCTTCCATGTTCTTGTCCATCGAGGTACAAACCTTCACTAAGTCGAGGGCCATGGCTGTAATATGCCTCAAAGGGTCCATCGAGAACGCCGCGGTCGTATGTCCGCAGTTGCCTCAATTGGCCGTTGTCAAACCACGTTCGCCATTCACCATCCTCCAGACCACTTTGATAAGATCCTTGCTCGCAGATCGTGCCGTTGGGGAGATAGTGCTCTTCAAGTCCATGTTTGACGCCTCGTTCAAAATGAACCACGGCTTGGGATCGCCCTTCTGCCGAAAAGTACGTCCAGGCTCCCTGCTTCAATGGAACGGCGTCATCTTGGGATGGTGAGTCAGTAGCCTTGATGTTCAGGGCAGGATGCTCGTATTTCCCCAGCGCCATGAGTCGGCCTTGGGGACTGTACATTTCGGCTTGAGATTCAAGAGAGGATGGGTCGTGCTGGATGTGACTGATGGCAGTTCCATCTTCCCGGAAATACCACCATGATCCATTGGGAGCACCATGCTCAAAGGATCCCACGTAGTATAGCGATCCGTCTTGATACACACGGACCCACGGACCATGCCTCATGCCTTGGGCGTCAGGCACGTTGTAATCCAGGCCAAAGGTTCCTTCTGGCCACGCATTGGATGCATCCAATGGTCGGTCGTGAGGGCTTGGTGTTTGGCCTTGTGTGGAAAAGGCCATCAAGGCCATCAGGGCGCTGCAACCCATGGTGCGCATCAAATCGTGAATCGGACTTCGCATGCAACAAAGATGCATCTTGTCATGGAGGATGGGCATGTGATTGGGTACTTTTGCACTCCCAAACCCTGTTTTCATGAAAGTTACTGTAGTCGGCGCTGGCAATGTGGGCGCAACCTGTGCCAACGTGTTAGCCACGCGTGAAGTGGCCAACGAAGTCGTGTTGTTGGACATCAAAGAAGGTTTTGCCGAGGGAAAGGCCTTGGACATTTGGGAGACTGCTCCCATCAATTTGTACGACACGCGTACCGTTGGGTCCACCAACGACTATGCCAAGACGGCGAACTCCGATGTTGTTGTCATCACCAGTGGTTTGCCACGCAAACCAGGAATGAGCCGGGATGACCTGATTGCGACCAATGCAGGAATCGTGAAAACGGTGACTGAAAACGTCATGAAGCACAGCCCCGACGCCATTTTGGTGATTGTATCCAATCCCCTCGATGTCATGACCTACTGTGCGTATTTGAACGCTCATGTCGACAGCAAGCGCGTGTTTGGCATGGCGGGAATTTTGGACACAGCCCGCTACCGCGCCTTCCTCGCAGAAGAATTAAACGTGAGCCCCAAGGACATCCAGGCCGTGCTGATGGGTGGCCACGGTGACACCATGGTTCCGTTGCCTCGCTACACCACTGTGGGTGGTATTCCGGTGACTGAATTGATTGCGGAAGACAAGCTCAATGCCATTGTGGAGCGCACCAAGAAGGGTGGAGGAGAGATTGTGAATTTGTTGGGAACATCCGCGTGGTATGCCCCCGGAGCGGCAGCTGCTCAAATGGTTGAAGCCATCGTGCGTGACCAACGCCGCGTGTTCCCATGTTGTGCCTGGCTTCAGGGAGAATACGGGGTGAACGATTTGTACCTCGGAGTCCCTGTGATTCTCGGCAAGAACGGCATTGAGCGCATCATTGAACTCGATTTGAACGACGATGAGAAGGCTTTGCTCGACGCAAGTGAAAAAGCCGTCCGTGAGGTGAAAGACGTTTTGGACGGTTTGGATTACTGATTCAAATCAAACAGCCAAGGCCGCCAAGGTCATTGAAGCTTGATCCATGTCAAAGGAGCGCCCGAGGGTGCTCCTTTGTCATTGGCGGAATACCAATGAAGGATGTAGCCGCCTGCCGGCCACGACGAGGTGTCGATCACACCATTGGATTGACCTTGGATGGATTCGCGGTGCACAAGCCTGCCATGCATGGACCACGCCTGAAGTTCACCATGCCAGGCAGCCGCAGCTGACCAACGAACGAAGTCCTTGCCTGGATTGGGCCAAATGAGCCGAGGTTGGTGTCCTTGCCAATCGACCACTTCCTCGGGGACTCCCATGCCTCCCATCCAAGTCAACATACCGCCGTTTTGAATTCCCAACACAGCATCGAGGAGCGAATCACCATTGAGCTGGGCAAATGCCACAGCGCCACGAAACCCTTGAGGAGGCCCAAGCACTTCTCCATCCACTTCTTCCAAGGTGGCGTCCCAATTGCCATTCCACAGGCCAAAATCTTGCACCGTACCAGTCTCATTGGCCACCAGCACACGCACGCCATCTTGCGTGGCCGTCAGGGCAGGAACACTGTAGCCATTGATGCCGAGAAGGTTATCCACCAGAATCCCCCCAAAATTGACCCCATTGACTGGGGAGTCATACATGTTCCAGGTTCCCAGCGATGACTGCTCAAACAAGGTGAAGGTTCCATTTTTCTCTCCCACCAACATGTCCAAATCCCCATCGTTGTCCAAATCCCACAATTGAGGTGTGGCAAATTGTCCCACGTCAATGGCTGTTTGCGAGCTTCCTTCAGTCAGGGACAATCCCGACAAGCCAAAAGAAGGCCAATTGCCTGGTCCGGCATTGTTGTCAAATCGATGGAGAAGCCCCAATTCGTCTCCCACAATCAAGTCGAGATCCCCATCCCCATCCAAGTCCCCGAGGGCAGGGTACGGACTCTCAATTTGATAGTCGGAGAGGGCAACGGCATCGAGCTCGATCAGTTCAAACACAGGGTTGTCGGCCGTTCCCACATTTTTGTAAGTGGCAATGGAGGCAGGTGTTTGGTCCACGCCCTCGTATCGCTCTTTGTTGGCCACCATCAAATCCACCAATCCGTCTCCATCCAAATCCATCAACAACGGGTAAGCGCCTCGCCCCAAATCCACCATGTCTTTTTGGATGAAGTCTTCTGTGATGAACTCCCAAGAAGGGGCCTCCTCCGAACCCGTGTTTCGAAACCAATGCACTCCACGATCATCATCCGTCTCGAGGGCCGTGTTGGGTGAAAACAACAAGTCCCTGATGCCATCTTGGTCCACATCAAGGTGGAATGCGGCAGGGAATTTGGGCAGATTCAGCCCTTGATTCCCATTCAAATTCGCAGGAAAATTGGGGTCAACGAACACAGCGCTGTCAAGCCCATTGAGGCCATCTACAAGGACAATCCCCAAGGCTTGTGGATATGATACGTCGCTAATAATCAGGTCTTTGGGTCCACCTTCTTCAAGTTGAAGAGCTGTTATTGCTCCACCGGCATGAAGGCCTGTGCGAGGGTCGATGACATTGAAAGAGCATTCGAAATCATCCCCGATGAACAACGCGTTGTTTTCTGAAGCTTCGGCAAGCATGCCGTAGCAACGGTTGGTGCATTCAAAGTCCAATCCGCAGGGGGTTTGACCTTGAAATCGATACAAGGTGGATGCGGTTTCCGTGAAAGTGATGATGTCCAAATCTCCGTCGTCGTCATTGTCGTGGATTGCGGGCAAATCCATGCCAAGGCAGATCACGGGAAGGTCACTGGCTCCCGCACCAAAGTCGAAGGACGCCATCAAAGACATGGGGTTAGGATCAAAGATGGGTCCTGTTCCTGGCCCGGTGATGTTGGTGTACACACGGATGCCATTTTGGTGGCTCGTGAAAATGTCGGGTTTGCCGTCGCAATTGTAATCTCGGAGCAGGCACCAATCTTGCATGACCGGCCAATTTTCTGTCCAGTCCCATCGAATGGTCAATTCACTGCCTTGACGTTCAAACAACAGGATTCGACTGCCGTCTCGGTCAAAGGCGAACAAGTCGTCATCTCCATCCAGGTCCGCATCGATAGGCGACCATTGAGGGGCCGTCAATCCCCCCACCCACGGGTGGGGAAGGGTGTCTCCACTGTGAATCACAGGCCAAGTAGCTCGGGTCCAAACGGGAGAAAGGACTTGGGCATTGCACACTGACCCGATGGCAAACATGGCGGCACAAATGGAAAACAGAGATGCGTTGGTCATGAGAACAAGTCGAGTATTACCAATCAAACCGAGCCACGGAACCCCGGGTTGCATGAGGAGCGAATGGCGTTAGCGCAAAGTGAAGGGAATGTACACCACGTCATCCAAGCCAATCACGGTGCCATTTTCCGTGGTGACGTGTCCACTCCGCACGTGGGCACCATTGAATGAAATTCCACCCCGGTTGCCGACTTCAAACGACTCTCCACCGAGCGTTTCATGTTCTTCCTTGGTTTTGAATTCCTCGTAGGTCATGATGGATTCAAGCACGTGATGGGCCACGAATTCATCGAGTTCAGTTTGGCTTCCCTGGCGAAGCATCATCTTCCAGTTTCCGAACTTCTCAAAGGCCTCGTCCGTGGGTGCGAGCAGGGTGACACCGCTCCCGTGAATGGTTCGGCTGTGACTTGACGCTTTGACCAAACCACCAAAAATGGAGTATCGCTCTGTGGACGTGATGTATCGGTATGGACTGAGGGTGTTTTCTACCTGAACCTGTGCAAGGTCATGCAGCCGTTCCTGCTCGCTTTGCCGACGCTCCAAGTTTTCCCGGGCCGCTGGACTGAGTCTCGACATACCCCCCGGTTCGGTGCCCGAAGCCGGTGCCGGTGCTGTTTGGGGTGCCCTGTTGGATTCAGGTTGATCCTCATGTTGGCAGCCCGTGGTGGCAACACACGCAAGGAATGTCAAACCCACCCAAAGGGGTCGACCGAGCATCCTTAGGGAGCGATTCTTCGAGTTCATGCCCCCAAGTTACAACGCCCTGTTCGCGTCTGCCATCACCTCTGGGTGGATGAATTGTTGAAGACCTGTCAACAGGCCCCAAGTGGACTTGTCTATCTTTGCAACGAGGATGCAATGTTCAAACCTCAGACATGAAACACGTTGGCAACACACCTTTCGACGCGCGCTTGGACGCCGTCGGATTGGAAGGCGTGGGCAGAGCCCATTGGAACCTTCCCCCCGCGAAACTCATCCTTCAAACCCTCCTGCGAGGAGAGGGGATGCTCACTGAAACCGGTGCTTTGGCCATTGAAACGGGGACGTTTACAGGCCGATCTCCCAAGGACCGATTCATCGTTCAGGATGACGTCACCGATTCACATGTGGACTGGGGTGGGATCAACCAACCCATGACGTCTGAGGCCTTTGATGCCTTGTATCGGGATGTTCAGCATCATCTCGAGGGTCGGAGTGTCTTTGTGCGAGACGCGGCAGTCGGTGCCGATGAACGGTACAGGCTCCCCGTGAGGGTCGTCACTGAAAAGGCGTGGTCCAACTTGTTTGTTGACAACATGTTCATTCGACTCACCCCAGAAGAGCGCTGGGTCGCGGAACCCGAATGGCATGTCATTTGCGCACCGAGTTTCCATGCGGATCCGGCGGTGCATGGATGTCGTCAAAGCAACGTCAGTGCCATCAACTTCGCCAAAAAGGTCATCGTCGTGGCTGGCTCAGGGTATACCGGAGAGATCAAAAAAGGCATGTTCTCTGTCATGAATTTCGTCCTGCCCGTGGTGCATGACGTTCTTCCCATGCATTGTTCAGCCAATGCCTCTGATGCCGGAGATGTGGCTGTATTTTTTGGACTTTCTGGTACGGGAAAGACGACGCTCAGCAGCGATCCTGGGCGCCGCTTGATTGGGGATGACGAGCACGGGTGGACAGAAGAGGGGGTTTTCAACATGGAAGGAGGCTGCTACGCGAAAACCATTGATCTCAGTCCTGAAGGTGAACCCGAAATTTTTCACGCAATCAAATTTGGCGCACTGCTTGAAAACATTGGATTTGAGGAAGATGGAGTGACGCCCAACTACGCGGACGACAGCATCACGCCCAACACACGTGTGAGTTATCCGTTGCACCACATTCCTGGCGCGATTGCGTCAGGGCGGGGAGGTCATCCAACCGATGTTTTCTTTTTGACGTGCGATGCTTTCGGTGTCCTGCCTCCTTTGGCTCGCTTGGACAAGGGACAGGCCATGTATCATTTCCTGTCTGGGTACACCGCGAAGGTGGCTGGCACCGAAGCGGGAGTAGTGGAGCCCCAAACAACCTTCTCGGCTTGTTTTGGCGCGCCATTTTTGCCGCTGCATGCCACGAAATACGCTGAAATGCTCGGAGAGCGAATGACCGCGCACGGTGTGAGGTTGTGGCTCGTGAATACGGGGTGGACTGGAGGTGGTTATGGCATTGGAAATCGCATGAAGTTGCGTTTCACCCGCGCCATGATCTCTGCAGCTCTGGCTGGCGAATTGGACGAGGTGGACATGCGAGTTGACCCTGTGTTTGGTCTGCGAGTTCCCACGACATGTCCTGAAGTGCCTGACAATTTGTGGGATGTGAGAAGCACATGGCAGGATGGAAAGGCCTACGATGCCGCTGCTTTGGATCTGGCGAAGCGTTTTGTCCAAAATTTTGAACGCTTTTCCGATTTGGCCACCGATGAAATGAAGGCCGGCGCGCCCTTGGCGATGCAAGCCTGATTGGCGCGATTTGGCGGAGGAACCCGGGTGGATGAACCCGAGAGGTGACGTCCTACCTTTGGTGCATGCACACTTGTTTTGTCCCAGAACTGGCCGTGGGATTGGTCGCTCTCCCCGAGGAGGAAGCACAGCATGTGGTTCGCGTGTTGCGGACCAAGCCAGGTGATGTCTTGCGGTTGGTGGACGGAGAGGGAAGATGGGCGGAAGCAATGGTGGTTGGCACAAATCGAAAGGCTTGCCAAGTGCGGATTGACCAAGTCTTCATCGAATCTGAAACGCGTCCAGGAGGACTGGTCTTGGTTGTGGCACCCACGAAGAGCATGGACCGCTTCGAATGGCTGCTTGAGAAGGGAACGGAATTGGGCGTGGAAGCTTTCATTCCGGTGTGGACGGAGCGCAGTGAGCGCAGAATTGAAAAGCCAGACCGTTGGGAGAAAGTTTTGGTTGCGGCAACCAAACAATGTTACCGGTTTTGGAAACCCAAGCTTCATGCAGCCGTGGCGCTCTCTGACATGTGGACTGACCATCCCTGGTTGCAGGAATGTCAAGGTGCCGTGGCCCATTGCATGAGCTCGATTTCAGACATTCCCTCACGTGTGGCTTGGTCTGATTGGCAAACTTCACGCAGCCGGGCTTGGCTGGCCATCGGTCCAGAGGGTGATTTCTCTGAAGAGGAAGTTCGAACGATGGTGCTCAGAGGAGCAACTCCAGTGCATTTGGGTGAGTTGAGGCTGAGGACGGAGACGGCAGGTATGTCGGCTGCAGCGCAGTTTGGACGGTTTGCATAAGCCCTCTCGGAATAGCCGTATTTTTAGGTCATGGTTCTAGAATTGGATTGGATCAGGCGAGTCAAGGGTTGGCTTGGCATGTCATTCATGATGATAGGTTGTCAAGTCGCATCGGCCCAAAGCGCTTTGGATGATGTTGGAGTGGAAATTTTGGTGCCCCCGGGTGGCTTGAATGCAGATGGCTCAAGTGCTGGGCTGCCAGTTGACCCCGGAGATCTGCTTTTGTCGTTGATTGAAACCCCCACCAGCATGTTTGCTTCTGTGATGAATGCAGATGCCGAATTTGTTTGGGCAGAACAAACGCCATTCCATGGCTTTTACATGAAGCCGTGGCATCCAGGCGAATACGTGCTCTACGATTTCATCATGAGGAAATGGTTGGTTGTGGACTTGGACTTGAATCCGGTCGATACACTGACACAGTCGTTTCAGGCCAACGATGACTATCACGATGTGATGCTTTTGGACGACGGAACGTACATGGTGGTGCTCCTCGAGCATCTCCCCATGAACCTGCTTGATATCGGTGGATTGGAAAACTCTGAAGTGCTAAATCCCAGGCTTTTGCACCTCGACTCAAATGAGAACATTCTTCATGAATGGAGCGGCATTGAAGCCTTGCCGCTGGATCCAGAGATTGACATTTTATTGTTTCCTACAGTGGATCATTTGCACTGGAATTCCATGCAATTCGATGCCCATGGAGGACTTTTGCTCAGCATGCGAAACCGCAGCCAAATCGTGCGCTTGCGGCCTGAAGATTGGACCATCCACTGGAAACTCGGGGGAGCAGAAAATCAGTTTGTGATAGACGATCCTGATTGGGAAGGCTTCAATGTCCAACACGACGTGCACGATTTGGGCGACGGCCGCATTTTGATGTTTGACAATGCACTCTACAACAACGGAACGTTGTCGAGGGCGTTGGAGTTGGAGCTTGACACAGTGAATTTTACGGCACAAAGAGTGTGGCAATTTGCGCATCCTGATGGAGTCTACAGCGCAGCGCAGGGAAGTGCCATTCGAATGGACAATGGAAACACCTTGATTGGTTGGGGTACTGCGGGTGCTCCAACTTTCGGCTCGCGTGTGACGGAGGTAACCCAAGACGGTCAAATTGTCCTTGACATTCGTTTCGAGAATGGGGCAGGCTTGTACCGAGCGAGAAAATATCCCTTGGATCTGATTGCAGGCTGCCGTGATACGTTGGCTGTCAACGTGTCAGATTCCCCGTGGTTGCTCGCTCCGAGCACGTGTTTTTATGACATTGACGAAGATGGGGACGGCATCACGGATTGGGCGGGAGATTGTGATGACGGGAATGCTTCCATCTATCCAGGTGCACCCGAAGTGCCAGACGATGGGATTGATCAAGATTGTGATGGCGTTGATTTGATGGCAGGTTGCATGGATGTTCTGGCCCAAAATTTCAATTTCATGGCCACATTTCCCGATGGGTCATGCTCATACAACGTCGTTGCTCGCGTCGACCTTGCTACGGAAGCCCAGTTCATGACCGAGTTGGACCCGTGGGATGCCATCATGTCCCTGACGCACTTGTCGGACACGGCATTTGAGGAGGCCATTCACTTGACTCCCACCAACGTGGCATGGCATGTCGCGCAGTTTGGGGCTGTGATTCAAGAGGGTGCCTATGTGTACCGCTTTCAAATCCCGGGAGACGTGGAGGACGAGGTTCGAGATTTGGAGGTGATTGTTGGCCAGGGTGATCTCGATTTGGGGGTGGTTTGCTTTGACGAATGGATGCCTTGTCCAGGTTGCTTGGATCCCATGGATGTGGCTTACAACCCAATGGCCACAGAAGATGCTTTTGATACCCTCTGCGAAGGATGGGTTGTCGAGGGCTGCACCTATTCCTCTGCGACAAACTATCAGGCTTTGGCGAACTTGGACGATGGGACCTGTGTCTTTGACATGGCTTCGGATTGTCCCGGCGATTTTGATCAGGATGGCACAGTCACCGTCACCGACCTGCTTGAGATGCTTGTGGTCATTGGGACGGCATGCGATTGACGCCTTTGTGCGTCACTTGGCTTGGAGATCTTCACCTCACGCCCACATGACACAATGAGGGTCAGGCTTCCGGTCCGGAAGGCATGGGGCACCAATGCGTTACATCTGAAAAGAAGTGGTTGCTGCTGCCTTCACCAGCCCAAAAATGCAAGCCGTGTTTCTCTCGTTTGTTCTCGTCGTTGGCATAGAAATCCATGCAAAAACGAAGAACCACAACTTCTCGGATTTCCCATTGAAGGTCCTTGCCCGGGAGGAAAACGCGGTTGCCTGGAATGAAGCCAAGCACGCGCTGGTCATTGTCTGGCAAGTGTTCCGAGATGGGGATCCAAGGCGATCTCATCGTCCTGTGAATTTGGCGGGTCTTTTCTCAAGAAAGGCACGTACGCCTTCTGCGTAATCCGCACTTTCAGCGGCTTGAAACTGCAAATCCAGTTCCAGTTTGAGCTGGTCTTCCAACGATTGATGCATGCCTGCGTGGAGCGCTTGTTTGGTCAACCCAAGTCCCATGGTGGGCATGTGAGACAAGGTGCGGGCCAGTGCGTTCACAGCTTCTTCCCAAGAGTCGTCAGCAACGCTCTGATGAATCAATCCCATGTCCTGAGCCTCGCGAGATGTCAATGGAATTGCAAGCATGGTCAATGCTTTGGCCCGGGCCATGCCCACGAGACGCGGCAGCCAATAGGTGCCTCCGCTGTCAGGAATCAGGCCGATGTTTGCAAAGGCTTGGATGAATTTCGCCGATTCTTTGGCCACCACAAAATCGCATGCCAGTGCGATGTTGGCGCCAGCTCCAGCAGCCACACCATTGACGGCGGCGATCACGGGTTTGTCCATGGCACAAATCCGACGAATGCTGCGGTTGTACGTTTCTTCGACAATGACTTTGAATCCAGGAGAAGCTGCGGAGGTTACCTCCTTCAAATCTTGCCCAGCACAAAAGGCCCTGCCTTCACCGCGAATGATAACACACCGCACGGATTCGTCGCTGGCAGCCTCGTCCAGGGCTTGCTGAAAAGCCCTGCCCATGGGTTGATCAAAACTGTTGAACACTTCGGGTCGATTCAAGGTGATGGTCATCACCCCGTCGTCAAGATGAGAGAGAATGCTTGTGCTCATGGAGGGCAAGTTAGAACCAATGACAGCAGAAAAGCCCAGACCGAGGGTCCAGGCTTTTCACATCAAGTCTTGTGGAACACCGGTCAGCGGACAATCTGAATGCTCTCGGTTTGGATGCCCTGAGAATGAACCATCTGGAGGATGTAGGTTCCCTGAGGCAAATGGCTGAGGTCCACCAAGGATTGCAATCCTCGGTGTGGCTGGGCCAAAACTTCTTGTCCGGACATGTCCAGCATGCGGATCCATCCTTGTTTGGTGGTAGTCCATTGAATGGACAAGACATCACTGGCTGGATTGGGGTACAGGGTGAGCATCTCACGAGACTCGAGAAGACCATCCACCGTTTCAATCACGAAGTCGACGTCTCCAATGCATCCAGTGCTGTCGACGGCAATGACGTAATATTCGCCTGCAATCAAGCTGTCGACATCCGTGCCAAAGGCGAAGGCCTCATCGCCATCCCCTTCGTACCACCCAAATGTGTATGGCTCAACGCCCCCTGATGCGGATGCGGATGCCATGCCTGTTCCTCCGCCGCTGTCCGAAGTCACGGTAACCTGCACGTCCAGGAATTCACACAGGTCAAAGTTGTAGAGCGTGCAGGGGTCATAGTTGCAGGCAAATTCAAAACCACAACCCTCTTCGAAATTGCTGGCAGGGGCGAGGTATCCACCATAAGCTTCGTTGATGTAACCTGTTCCGTCATAGGCAAGGCTGTATGCGTTGCCCATGGCGTCTAGGACATTCAACGAGTCGCCACACAAACTCACCACCTGGTTGGTCAAGTCCATGATCAACAGCTCGTATCCATTGTCGAGCAGAATCTGTTCGGTGACAGGATCGAATTCCCACGTCATGCCATTGTCTGTTTCAACGAGCATCACAGGTAGGCTTTCGGACACAGCATAGCCACCATTGCAACCCAATTCCAAATTCAATTCGCCAAGAACAAACATGGAAGTCGCCCCGAAACTTGGGTTGTTGTAATCACAATTCATGGACGGCACAGTGGCCGTGCTGTCGAAGTTGCACGCAAAGGGATCCATGCATCCTTCCATCATGCTACAGGATGCAAGGGGCGTAGGATTCAACTCAATGACACCTTGAGGACTCAGGTTTTGGCCTTCAAAAGCGGGATGATTGACTCCAAATCGCTCCATGCGGAAGATCAAATTTTGCATCGGGGCAAGCATGGTTCCTTGCGCGACAGGTTGTGGAAGATTCACCCCGGTGGACGAGAGAGGGACACGGTATCTCCAAACGACTTCTTGGTTGTCATTCAATTCGATGGCGTCACCTTGGTTCCCTTCGCAGATCAAGCTGTGTCCGCCTGGCAAAATCTGGTAGTTGGAGGTGATGGGACTGAACAAATCTCCAGGTGATGGAGCTGAGTACACGTCGTCAAAATCATGGGGAAGGTACGTGTTGGTCACGGGGTCCAAGACGTACAGATTCTCATACAAATCATACACAGGCTCAATGATGGCAGCTTCGCTGTGCATTCCTGTACTGTCAGGCACCCGGTTGTTGAAGACTGTGACCTTTCCGTAGTTGGGATCGGACAATTGCAATCCTTCATAAGCCCATCGCGTGTCGTGCTGGAAGTGCAATTTTTGGTCATCGGAGGTTCCGCGATCATAGGCCTGGGGATTTCCCCAACGCCACATCAACGTGCCTGAATTGTTTCCTGCGTGGTCAATGATCCAAGCCTCGCTGAACGTGGGCACGCTAACCATGATTTGGCCAAACAAGGGGTTGTAATGGATGGCGTTGAAATGCAACCAATCGGCCGCAGGAAGCTGGGGGTCAACAAAATGGTAGTTGAGGTTGATTTTTTCGGGGTGATCGGCGACCACACCGTAATTGTCCTTGGTGGGATCAAAATCTTGCACCAAATGATCCCATGCATGCCATTCCCAAACGACATCTGCTCCGCCCGAAGCGTTGGGTTGCAATTCGTAAATGGCTTCAGACCACAGGACGTCGTTGATGAGCGAGATGTCACCTCCGGCCTCGACATATTCCAAACTGTCTTTCAATTCCCACACCAAGGCCAGCACGTTGCCATTGTCCAAGACGTGGATGTCATGGTGCAGTCGGTGAAGGCTGTCATTCAGTTGGAATGACCAAATCAGGTCGTTCTCCCAAGTCCGGCGTTCAATGATTTCGCCACCCCCTCCGGTCCAAATGACGTCTCCTGCCACATTCGCTTCACGAAGTGTCATGACCAAATCGCCATTGTCTTGCAGGTAGGACCACGTGGCGCAGCGAATGGTATCCTCAGATTCCCAAGAGTGCACCACTTCTCCGCACATGTCCACCAACATGACATCATTTCCAAACAATGGGACGACCATGTTGTAGCCATCAAAAGCTTCGCCAGATTCATACACGATGGTTCCAACAGTGTTTTGGGCTGAGAAGGGAGAAAGGACAGGGGCCAACAAGGCGAAGAGGACAAGACGTCTCATGGGAAAGTTGATAGGGATTAGAACAATCAGAGGGTTTTGACAAAACGAACGGTCGTGCTTGAGGAATTGCCGAACAAAGTGAACAGCCACAAACCAGGATGCAAGGTACGAATATCGATTCTTGCAGAAGAATCGAAGTTCAACTCACCGCTCATGACGGGTTGACCTTGCATGGATCGTATGGACCACGACGTGGCACCTAAACAATGAACATGGAGGAGGTTGGAGGCAGGGTTTGGATGCAAGGCAACTCCAGACAGTGATGCCGTCAAGGGGCGATTCACAGCTTCGGTAGAGCTCGTGTCTTGGGAAGCATAGATCAAACAATCGGTCAGAGTTCCGCCTTCCAGCAAGGGTCCAGGCGTCAGGTCCTGGTTGACAATGCCGGGGTGGTCAGGTCCATACCGATAGGCCCTGAAAACGGCATTTTGAACGGGTTCCGTTCCTTGAGGAACGATTCCGAAGTTCCCCTCAGGATTCACGTAATCCCACACCACGTCGCCTTCGATCGACACCTCAAACAAATGACCACTGGCTCCTTCACAGACGAGCATGTTCCCATTGGGCAGGGGCTGAACTCCGCTGATGTTGGGACTGAAAAAGGAAACGTCCAGTTCGGCGGGATAGGTCCAACTCAGAGATTCTGGACCAAAGGGAAGTCCATCCTCCAGGGTGTAGCTGCCGTCGTCTTGCATGGGAGGAGCCCAAACATCGATGCTTGAGCACAAACACTCGGGTCGATTTCCGTTGTTGAAGATCATGAATTGTCCGGCCATGGGATGGCCTTCGGGAATCCACTGAACATCATGTTGCCCGAAGAAGATCTGGTCATCCTCAGTTCCTCTGCCATAGGTCGTGGGGTTGCCTTGCCGGTAGATCAAATCGCCAGCAGGACCCGCGCTTTGAGCTGAACTTGTGCTGTGATCGATGACCCAAATTTCATTGAAACTTCTGGAGCTCAGGGCGATTTGGTCCAATGCGACATTGTAATTGATCGCGTTGGCATGGGTCCAATCGCCGCTGTTGGACGAGCCAGGTCCCCCGGGTCCCCCAACATTGGCATGATTGACGTCCAATCGCCCTGGAAAATCCGCCGGATTACCATGGTTGGGTAAGGCGGGGTCAGCATCCTGAACAAGGTGGTCCCATGCGTGCCATTCCCAGACCACCTCGCCACCTGAGGGAAGAGTCGGGGCAATTTCAGTCACGACCTCGGGCCACATCGTTTGAGGGCTCAGCCTTCCTGCCAAGGCGGCTTCCTCCTCGCTTTTGGCCTCCCAAGCCAACACCAACACGTTCCCATTGGGCATCCATGCAAAGTCATGGTGATGATGGATTGAATTGTCCGCCCAGTCCAAACTCCAGATCAGCTCATCGTTCCAAGAGCGTCGCTCCAACCGGCCGCCCACACCTCCGCCAAAGAAGGAGCCTGAAACTCGGCACCCTCGGATCAAACTGCCGTCGTCCAGCAAATAACACGACCCACCGGGATTGAATTCACTCGTCCACGTGTTGACGACCTGTCCACAGTTGTCAATCAAGTAGGTGGTGGTGCTCCCCATGGGATCGAGGAGGGTGTATCCGTTGTAACTGGATTCGGAATTCAAAAAGACACCCACGGTTTGGGTTTGTCCCAGTGAAACTGAGGGAAAAGTTGCCAAGCAGGCGATGAGAAGGAGGCTGTGAAATCGAAGCATCAGACTTGGGTCATGGGATGAAGGATTCAAGAAATTGTCGTGGGCCAGACGCTGGCCACGCGTTCTTTAGGAATGAAAGACGCTCGGCGAGCCCATTCGTTGCATTGAGCCAAGTCGCTGACATTCATGCCTTGATGTTGCATCATATGATGGCATTCATCAAGAAGGGTGACATCCATCACCCCGGGGTCGTCCGTGTTGAGGGTGGTTTGGACACCACGGTCCATCAATGTTTTGAATGGGTGCATTGTGAGGTTGGGCACAGACTGTGTCAGCACGTTGCTCCAGGGACACAATTCAAGCGGAATGCCTTCATGGGCCAGTCTTTCGATGAGAACGTCGTCGTGAATGGCTTGGACGCCATGTCCAATTCGGTCTGCTCCCAGCTCGTCAATGGCTACCCAAATGTTCTTGGCCGCTCCCGGAACATTGGGCTCCCCCGCATGCACGGTGATTCCCAGACCCTGGGCTTTGGCCTTGCGAAACAAGGGGGCAAAGGGCTGTGCCGGATGTGCCACTTCATCGTCCGCCAAATCCAAGCCCACAAAATGCTCCTTGCGCTCCAGGATCCAATCGCACCATCGCGTGTTTTCCTTCACGGTTTTGATGCGTTGGAGCAATCCAATGAGACCAACCACCATGGGGTACTTGGCCTCGGCGCGCCGAATCCCTCTAAGGATGGCCTCGAGCATGTGGTCGGCATTCATCGCAGGATGGGCGTCGAGCAAAAAGGACGGCGCGTAGCGCAGTTCGAGGATTCGCACCTGGCTCTGAAGATGCATGTCCTCGCACACTTCATAGGCAAGTCTCTCCACTTTGTCCTCCGTATCGATGACATCCCTGGTGTTGAGAAACTTGTGCAAGACACTTGGGAGGTCGTTCATGGGCTCTTGGACCAAAAAAGCCTTGGCAAAGGCTTCTCGCGTATCCACTTCCATGCCTTTGTCACAAGCCCAACGTTGCAATGTAGAAGCCCTGAAAGCCAATTCGAGATGACAGTGTAACTCGACTTTGGGCATGAGTTTCAAGGAGTCGCTGTCCTTGGTCCGTTCCTTGGAATTGTGATATGCCATTGGCGCCAAGTTCAAGATGAATGCCTGCCCGTGCAACTTGTCGTCGATGTAACTTCGCCTCATGCCAGTGGAAATCAAAAACAAGAAGGCGTCCTTCACCTATTTCTTGACGGACGAATTCACCGCTGGCCTGGTGTTGTCAGGGTCTGAGATCAAGTCCATTCGTTCGGGCAAGGCGAGCATCACAGAATCTTACTGCCGGTTGGATCGAGGGGAACTCTGGGTTCACAACATGTACGTCGCCGAATATCCCAATGCCGGTTACATGCCCCAAGATGCGAGGAGAAAACGGAAGCTTTTGTTGCAGCGCACGGAATTGCGGAAGATTGAAAAGAAGGTCAAAGACGTCGGTGTGACGCTTGTGCCAACGTTGCTGTTTGTGGCATCAAGCGGTTATGCCAAACTCAAATTCTCGGTGGCCAAAGGCAAAAAGCTTCACGACAAGCGAGAGAGCCTCAAGGAAAAGGACGTGTCTCGAGACTTGGACCGACTGGTGAGGTGAGGCGTTCAGGATGAACGCAATGGGGATGGATCTTTTGTGACGGAAGGGGGCCTTGGATTCAAGCCTCTTCTTCCATGGTTTTGACCACCTTGTACTGGCCCACAAACTCTCCCCAATCCCACACGAAGTGCTCCATGACCTCACGCAAGTTTTTCTGCAAAATGGGGTTGGGGACATTCATGTCCCTGAAATAAGGCTCCTGATGTGCAATCACCCCGTATTTGTAACACACAGCCCGGGTCATGGCCGTCAACGTGTTTTTGCTCGGGCGATTGATTTCCTTCATGAAACTGCGGAATTCCTTGACTTTTTTGGCAAAAGTCTCAGGGGGAAGGCCCAAGGCCAGGCCAAACTTCGCACAGCAACGTTGGATGATGGCGCGGTCCACACCCGGTGGGAAATGTTTGGGAATCAAGCCGAGGTTGGCAGAAACCACAACCATCAAAAACCTTCCATAATCTTCGGGGTCGAGGTTGGGACAGCTGTCCAACTCGGGCGCTGCGTTGAGGAAGGCAGCCACTTGAGGCCATCCTTTTTCGACGGTTTCAAATGACGTGTTCACGAAGATGTTTGCCACCTGTTCATCGGAGAGCTTCTTCCTTGACAACCAGCTGAGGAGACCCAAGTTCTTCATCTTTGGGATTCAAAGCTAGGACCTGATGTTGGCGACAATCCGGTGGACGTAATACACGCTATCCACAGGGTTTTCCACAGCGCAGGGCAAATCTTCAGGGTCTGAGGTACTTTCGCGCCGTGTATCAAAACGTCCTGAAGCCCCTGTTTTTTCTCATGTCTCCGGAGAGGGCGCATTACCTCGCCATGGATTTGTTGGTCATGGCTTCGAGGGTTCCTGGCGTGAGATGGTGGATGAAAAGACGATCGGCTCAACGCAACGTTGGACAAGAAGTGACCGTCGCTGGCTTGACGTTTCCCAACAGGGTGGGGTTGGCAGCGGGCTTTGACAAAGACGCCCGCTGGTTGGACGCCTTGGCGATGCTCGGCTTTGGATTTGTGGAAATCGGCACATTGACACCTCGCGCTCAAGCGGGCAATCCCCATCCGCGATTGTTCAGGTTGATTGAGGACCGCGGCATCTTGAACCGCATGGGATTCAACAACGAAGGGTTGGTTGCTGCTGCTGGACGGCTGGTGAGACGGCCCATGGGACTTGTGGTCGGCGGGAACATCGGAAAGAACAAAATCACAGCCAATGACAAGGCCGTTGAAGATTACCTGGCATGTGTGGACGGCTTGCATGCCCACGTCGATTACTTCGTGGTCAATGTGAGCTCGCCCAATACACCGGGGCTCAGGGAGTTGCAAGACAAAGAGCCACTTTCCCGACTCTTGCGTGCCGTTGTCGCACGGAACAGAATGCATCCTGGCAAGCGACCGGTTTTCTTGAAGATTGCCCCGGATTTGACGGACGGACAATTGGATGACATTGTGGACATCGTGTTGGCTGAGGAAGTGGACGGCGTGGTTGCCACCAACACCACGGTTTCGCGGGAAGGTTTGGCCACGTCTGCCGAGCAAGTCGCTGACATGGGACCGGGTGGGGTGAGTGGGGTTCCCGTTCGTGCACGTTCCACGGAAGTGGTTCGGTACTTGGCACTGAAAAGCGGCGGGCGCTTCCCGATTGTAGGTGTCGGTGGCGTGGACAGTCCAGAATCTGCTCGGGAAAAACTCGATGCTGGAGCGAGCCTTGTTCAAATCTATTCCGGCATGATTTACGAGGGGCCGGGGTTGGCAGCCCGCCTTGTCAATGGATTGAAATCCCTTTGAGTCAGCCCATCAAAGCTTCCCACGAAGGAGCGGCTTGATCGAGGCGAACACCTTTGTCGGTTTGCTTCACGGTGCATGCGGCGTGTTCCGCATCATGTTCAAGGAACAACACCCACCCTTCATCCGCGGCGGAGTCTAGAAACAGTTGTTTCTCCTCCAAAGTCAGCAAGGGGCGTGTGTCGTAGCCCATGCCGTAGGCCAAAGGAATGTGCCCCGTGCTGGGCAAGAGGTCAGCCATGAAGGCCATGGTGGGCCTTCCCTGTTGCCGGATCAGAGGAATCATTTGACTTTCGGTATGGCCATCCGCAAAAAACACGTCCCAACCTTCAATGCCCATGGCGTGGTGCGTGATCCTGCCGTCGCGCTGCACCATGTGCAACTGTCCAGATTCAGCGATTGGCCTGATGTTTTCTGTCAAAAACGAGGCTTTTTCACGTGGATTGGGGTTTGTGGCCCAATCCCAATGAGACTGGGTAGACCAGTACTTGGCGTTGGGAAACGTTGGCACGAGCAGGCCGTCTTGGCGCCTCGTGACTCCGCCACCCACATGATCAAAATGAAGATGCGTCAGGAAAACATCCGTGATGTCTTCCTTGGCAAATCCAGCGTGAGCGAGGCTGCCTTCCAAGGAGTGATTTCCATGAAGGTGGTAGTGGCTGAAGAATTTTTCGGATTGTTTGTTCCCGATTCCACAATCCACCAGAACCAATCGGTCACCGGTCTCGACCAACAGGGATCTCATGGCCCAAGTGCAGAGGTTAAGGTGGTCTGGTGGATTGGTTCGTGACCAAAGTTGTTGGGGAACAACCCCAAACATGGCACCACCATCAAGCTTGAAGTTTCCTGTGTGTATCGTGTGCAAACGCATGGGGCCAAGGTAGCCACGGCTTTCCGCAGTTCAGTACCTTTGGGCTTTGATTCCAGCACATGCTTCACGCCATTTCACCCGTCGACGGCAGGTACAGCCGCCACACTGAATCGCTTTCTCCCTGGATGTCCGAATTTGGTCTCATTCACCACCGCGTGGAGGTGGAGGTTGAGTATTTCATCTCACTTTCATCGCATTTGCCGCAATTGGGAGATTTTCCAGCCCAACGCGTCGAGGACCTTCGCGACATCTATCGGAACTTTTCTGATGAAGATGCACAATGGGTGAAGGACAAGGAGCGGGTGACCAACCACGACGTCAAGGCAGTGGAGTATTTTGTCAAGGAACGCATGGAGGGTTTGGGAGTGGGAGCTTGGAAGGAGTTTGTTCATTTTGGTTTGACGTCCCAAGACGTGAACAACACAGCGGTGCCGCTGTCCTTGAAGCGAGCCACTGAAGGGGTCTTGTTGCCGCTGTTGGATGCGACCATTGATGATCTTTCTCGGCTTGCCTTGGAGTGGAAAGATGTCCCCATGTTGGCGCGGACCCATGGTCAGCCGGCTTCCCCTGTGACTTTGGGGAAGGAATTTCAGGTGTTTGTGGATCGACTCAGAGGCCAAAAAGAATCCTTGGCTGGAGCCACATATGCGGCAAAATTTGGAGGCGCTACGGGGCAATTCAATGCCCATCATGTCGCATATCCTGAGATTGATTGGCCCACGTTTGGGAGAGAATTTGTGGAAGGGGTCCTCGGGTTGACACGCACGCCCGTGACCACGCAAATTGAACCCTACGATCACCTGGCGGCATGGTGCGATGCCTTGCGTCGCATTCACACGGTGCTCATGGATTTGGACCGCGATGTGTGGACTTACATTTCCATGGATTATTTCAAGCAGCGGATTGTTGCGGGGGAGGTCGGGTCGTCCGCGATGCCCCACAAGGTGAATCCAATCGATTTTGAAAACAGCGAGGGGAATTTGGGGGTTGCCAACGCTCTTTTGGCTCATTTCGCGGAAAAGCTCCCCGTGTCGAGGCTTCAGCGTGACTTGACGGACAGCACCGTTCTGCGCAATTTGGGTGTTCCGATGGGGCACAGTGTGATTGCCATGAATGCCACCCGAAAGGGTCTGGGCAAACTCGTGCTCCATGCCGACAAACTTTCATCGGATCTCGAGTCCAATTGGGCGGTGGTGGCCGAGGCCATCCAAACGGTGCTGCGTCGGGAAGCCTACCCGGAACCCTATGAAGCGCTCAAGGCCTTGACCCGAACCCACGGCACCATCAACCAAGAGGTGATCAAGATGTTCATCGATGGTTTGGACGTTGGAGATGATGTCAAAACCGAATTGCGGGCCATCACCCCGTCCAACTACCTTGGTTTCGCGTCCAAATTGGTTCGGGGATGAAGGCCTTGCGGGCCTTGTTTCCCTTGATTCGGCACCAACGAAGGCAGGTGGTGCTGATTGGCGTGCTTCACGCCATGGCTGCCGTGCTGAGTTTGTTCACTTTTCTGTCAGTGGTGCCTTTTTTGCGCATTTTGTTTGGCACGTCCACACCCGAGGCTGCTGGCGATGGCGTGGGTGTGTTGGGTGAGGTGAGTCTGTGGTTTGATCTGTGGGTCCAAGCCCATGGAGCATCCAAGGCCTTGGTGGGTTTGTGCTTGACCATGGTGGTGCTTGCCCTGGCGAAAAACGCAGTTCAATACGCAGCGCTGTATGTCATGGCGGGGGTTCGTTCGGGGGTCAGTCGGGATCTGAGGCAGGGTCACTACGAACGCATGTTGTCCATGCCGATGGCATGGTTTACCGAATCCAAGCGTGGGGACATTGTCAGCCGATTCACCCACGATTTGATGGAAGTGGAGTACTCGGTCATTGGATCCCTTGAGGCCTTGCTCAAGGCACCCTTGATGATTGTGGTGAGTTTGGTCACGCTTGTGGCGTTGAGTTGGAAATTGACATTGTTCGCATTCTTGCTGCTGCCGCTTTCGGGTTGGCTCATCAGCCGTTGGGCCAAACGTCTGAAGCGCCACGCCTTGAAGGGCAAGGAAGAACTGGGGCAGTTGGTCTCGGTTCTCGAGGAATCCCTTGTGGGCATGCGCATTTTGAAGGCGTTCAATGCCGAATCCTATTTTGCAACATCCTATCAAGTCAGGAACGATGCCCATTTCAAAGCGATGCGTCGAATGCATCGTCGTGAGAGCATGTCATCCCCGATGAGCGAGGTCATTTCTTTGTCGGTGATGGCCCTCTTGTTGGGCTACGGTGGCACCCTTGTCTTGGGAGGTCATGCGGGATTGACGGGGGATTGGTTCATTGGGTACTTGGTGGTGTTTTCCCAAATCATTCCTCCGGCCCGCTCGCTTTCCGATGGGTTGTTTCGGGTATCCAAAGGTGTTGCCTCGTTGGAGAGGCTTCAAGCCTTGTTTGAGGATGCCGTGCCCGAGGACGGGGATGCGCTGCATGTCCACCCGCAGGATGACAAGGTGAGCATGAGGCGAGGCATCCGATTTGAAGGGGTGACGTACGCCTATCCTGGTCAGCAAGAAGCCGCCCTGCAGGGAGTGGACTTGGACTTGCCGCGCGGAAAGGTGGTGGCCCTGGTGGGGTCCTCGGGTTCAGGAAAGACCACGGTGGCGCATCTTTTGAGCAAGTTTGCCGATCCCGACCGAGGTTCCGTGCGGGTGGATGACACGGACCTGCGTGAGGTGAGGGGACAAACATGGAGGTCTTCTCTGGCTGTTGTGACCCAGGATGCGTTGCTGTTTCATGGTAGTATCGCTCAAAACATTGCTTTGGGTGAGGCTTCCCCGGACATGGAACGCGTCACTCGGGTCGCCAAGACGGCACACGTCACGGAATTCACAGATCTGCTGCCTGAGGGCCTGCATTCACCAGTCGGGGATGGGGGAGGCAAGCTCAGTGGAGGACAGCGTCAACGGGTAGCGTTGGCTCGTGCCCTGTACCGGAATGCAGAGGTGTTGATATTGGATGAGGCCACTTCTGCACTGGACGCGTCTTCAGAGTCCATCATCCAGCAGGCCCTTGGGGAAGCGTTCGAGGGTATGACCGTGCTTGTGATTGCCCATCGTTTGTCCACCATTCGACAAGCCGACCTCATTGCAGTGATGGAAGCCGGTCGTGTGGTCGAACAAGGGTCCCACGACGACCTGTTGTCCAAGTCCGGCAGGTATGCTGAGCTCTTCGCGCTCCAGCAAGGGCAATGACCTCCAAATTGCCTCGCTGTCGCGCGACCTGGGTTACGTTAGGTTGGGGAGGATGATGCACCTTTGTGCATGCCCAAATTGACGTGGATCATCCAAAATCGTTGTCCCCGATGTGGAGAGGGGGCCTTGTTTGAAAATCCCAATGCTTACCTCCCCAAAACCACTGCCAAAATGAAGGCGCAATGCACTTCATGTGGTGAGGACTTTGCCAGGGAACCGGGTTTTTATTTTGGGGCTGCCTACGTGAGTTATGCTTTGACTGTGGCTCTCTGGGTTGCCGTTCTGGTGGCCCTGAAGTGCTTTGATGCGTGGGGATGGATGGAGTTTGGCATGTTCACCCATCCTGGAACCTTCTTGCTGACGGGGATCAGTCTGCTCGTCTCGCTGTTGCCCTTGATTTATCGACTCAGCCGATCCATCTGGATTGCGATGTTCACCCCCAAGGAGTCATGAAAAAAGGGGCCCTCACGTTTGAGGAGCCCCTTCAACCAAATCGCCTGATTCGTGCGCTCCGGAGAGCGCGGTTAACCAAAACCAAGGTCCTATACGCACGCGCTTCCTTCAAGGTTACCCCATCCACAAAAAAAATTGCCTTTCAACACTTTTTCGATTGAAAAAATGCTGAAATACAGATACTTATCGTGGAAATTATTTTTTTCTTAAAGCCCGTCTTTTGTCGGCTTCGTCTCCTTGAACACGAATGCTCTCTTCATGCACGGATGCCAAGATGCGACCGAGGAAGCCTTGGTTCAAGCCAAGTTGTTTGCCCCAATGCTCTCGAGACGCCATGATGTCACGCCATCGAGCCACACTGAGCAGTGACCACCGGTTCTTGTGCTTCAAATGTCCTATGGTTCGAGCCAAGTCCATGCGCTTGCTCAGGAGTTGAAGCAATTGCTCGTCGACGCTGTCGATTTGCATTCGCAATTCTTCCAAGGTGTCTCGGTCTTCGTGACCGCCGATCCCAGATGTGGGGATGTCCAGACTTTGAAGGATGCCCTTCAGCTGCTTTGGGGTGACCTGTTGCTCTGGGTCACTGAGTGCCTTGAGAGGACAGGGATGGCATTCGATCATCAATCCTTCCATGCCAAGATTCATGGCGCGTTGGGCTACGTCTTGCACCAAACGGCTTTGTCCCGCGATGTGTGATGGATCACAGAGCAAGGGAATTTCTGGCATTTCAGCCCGAAGGGCGATGGGAATCTCCCACATGGGGGCGTTGCGAAACTCCGCAGTGCCATAGCTTGAAAATCCGCGATGCAAGGCCCCGACATCATTTCCCACGGATTGAATGATTCGCTCAATGGCGCCAACCCAAAGTTTAAGGTCCGCGTGCATCGGATTTTTGACCAACACCGTCAAACGGCTGCCTCTCATGGCATCCGCCAAGGCCTGCACAGCGAACGGACTCGCCGTTGTCCTCGCCCCAATCCACACGGCCGTCAATCCCGATTTCACAACGGCCTCGACATGCTCAGGCGTGGCCACCTCTGTCATGGCGCGCATCCCTGTCGTCTGCTGGGCCTCTGCCAACCACGGCAAAGCATGGTGTCCCACGCCCTCAAATGAGTTGGGACGGGTCCGAGGTTTCCAGAGCCCTGCTCGAAAGAACGACACACCTCCCATGTCGGCAAGTGCGCGCGCTGTGGTCAGAACTTGGTCTCGGCTCTCCGCGCTACAAGGTCCAGCCACGACCAAAGGTTTGGCAGAAGTCGCCAAAGCCAGAAGCCTCGAATGTTGTCGGGAAAGCTGTTCGCCTTGGACCATGATGCGAAAGTAGGAGTGAAGACGCTCCAAGCCCCCATGGGATGGTCAAATCCGTCAAGGGAGGGGTAAGAAACCAAAAAGCCTTGGCATTGTCAAGGCTTTTGAGTACCCGGAACTGGACTCGAACCAGCACGCCCGAAGGCACAGCCGCCTGAAGACTGCGCGTCTACCAATTTCGCCACCCGGGTAAGAATGGGCGGCAAAGGTAGAGAAACTGAATTCAATTTTCATACCCTCGCCACCCCGCTCCCGACGGTGTTCACAGGACCGTCAGAACATTGGGCCTACTCATGTTCTCGTGCATGATAGTCTCTCGAATTCACTTCAAGGTGCTGGGGCAGACATAGTCCGTTTTGGGGACGTCCGACTCAGAAATGGCCTTGAATCCGCCCAGGACGTCAATGCCGTGATGGTATCCCTTGGCTTTCAGCACGGAGTGTGCAATCAGGCTGCGATAGCCCCCGGCACAATGAAGGTAAAATGTCTCTTCTTTGGGGATGCGGTCCAGGTTGTTGACGAGGTATTCGAGAGACACGTGGATGGCGTTTTGGACATGCTCGGAGAGATATTCTCCATCCTTTCGGACATCCACCACCTTGGTGCTGGGGTTGGCTTGCATCACGTCGGCCAATCCTTGGGCATCGATGGTTTGAATGTTGTCCGTGTCCTTGCCGGCCGCTGTCCATGCGTCCAAGCCGCCTTGGAGGTAGCCCAAAATGTTGTCGAATCCCACCCGTGACAAGCGCATGACCGCCTCTTCGATTTGGTCTTCATTGGCGATGAGCAGAATGGGTTGCTTGACATCCACAATCATGGCGCCCACCCATGGCGCAAATCCACCTTTCAAGCCAATAAACGTGGAGCGGGGAACGTGGCGCTGGATGAACTCGTCGGTGGATCGAACGTCGAGCATCACGGCATCCGTTTCATTGGCAGCGGCTTCGAAGGCTTCGGGAGAAAGGCCTTGACTTCCGCGCGCCATGACGTCATCAATGCTGTCGTATCCCTGCTTGTTCATGGCCACATTCATGGGGAAATACCCAGGAGGGGGCATCAGGCCATCCGTGACTTCGCGGACGAATTCCTCACGTGTCATGTCGGCACGAAGGGCGTAATTGGTTTGTTTTTGGTCGCCCAATGTTCCTACCGTTTCCTTGCTCATGTTTTTCCCACATGCAGAGCCCGCACCGTGTCCAGGGTAGACGATGGTCTCGTCGGGCAAAGTCATGATTTGATTGCGGAGGCTGTCAAACAAAAGGCTTGCCAAGTCTTCTTGGGTCAAGTTGCCTTTTTGGGCCAAATCAGGCCTTCCGACATCTCCCAAAAACAAGGTGTCTCCGGAAAAAATCGCATGAGGCTGGTCCGATTCATCGCGCAACAGATACGTCGTGCTTTCCATGGTGTGACCGGGTGTGTGAAGCACTTCAATCACAACATTGCCCAATGGAAGACGCTGGTGGTCTTTGGCCACCGTGGCCTCAAATGTGGGGTTTGCTTGGGGACCAAACACAATGGGTGCCCCTGTTTTCTCGGACAGGGTGAGGTGTCCCGAGACGAAGTCTGCGTGAAAATGCGTCTCGAGCACGTACTTGATGGTGGCGCCGCGAGATTCGGCCAAATCGATGTAGGGTTGGACTTCTCGCAACGGATCCACAATGGCCACTTCGCCATTGCTTTCAATGTAATAGGCCCCTTGAGCGAGGCATCCGGTGTAAATCTGCTTGACTTCCATGTCTTTGAGGTTCTCTTTGGATCAATGAACGCGATTTGCTGGAGGCGTTCACAGGGTCAAAAGTACGTCGGTCGGTGAGTGGCGTTTGTTGACTTGGGTCACACAAGGCGGTGACGTGAGGCACTGCCTGGTCTCTTGGTCAACGGTGCTGTTGTGCCATGGCCTGATGCATCGGCGGGACAGTTCCTGGTGAGCGCCAATCCAACATGGCATCTCGGACGTTGAGGTGACAGCAAACCTGGTGGTTTCCGAGCAATCCATCAGCAGCCAGTGCATCCCGGACGGGACCAATGGCACCCGCAAGGCAAAGCCGAATTCCACGAGGTTTCCATTCTTCGATCAAGACCCGAATCATGGAACGGGCTGAGGCGTCCATGTATGAAATGGTGTCTGCTCTCAGGATGACCACTTGAAGGGGGGAGCCCTTGGAGTGGGTCAGGGATGTCATGGTTGCACGGAAATGCGCTTGGTTGGCAAAGTGCAACGCACCATCGTACCTGACAATCAACACTTCGGGGTCAGTTTGGGCTTGCGGAAATCGATTGATGTTGCGGTAGGCGCCTCCGACATCTCCCAAAACAGCCACATGGGGAGTCATCATGCGTCGGACGTTGTAAGCAAGGGACAGCACCACGCCTGTGCCAATGCCAAGAGGCAAACTCAATGTGAGGGTGACCACCAAGGTCAACCCCAAAATGCCTGCCTCAACACGGTCTTGTTTCCACAAGACACGGGGATATTGGACGTCTACAAGGCCTGACACAGCGACCATGACGATCGCCGCCAAGACAGCGTTGGGTAAGTGGAAAAACAGAGGAGTCAACGCAACCAAGGTCAAGGCGATGACCAGTGCGGCAATCCATGCTGTGACAGGAGTTTTTCCACCCGATTGCTCTGTCACAGCCGTTCTGGAAAATCCACCTGTCGATGGATAGCTCTGGAAAAACGATCCCACCACGTTGGCAAGCCCCAAAGCTCGAAGTTCTTGGTTGGCATCGACCTCGTAGTCATGCCGTTCTTCGATGGCTTTGGCCACGCTGATGGCTTCCATGAACGCCACCAGCGCAAGTGTCAGGGCTGTGGGAAGGAGGGTTTGGATGTCCGAGGGAGTCCACACTGGCATTCTCCATCCCGGCAGGCCTTGAGGGATTTCCCCAACCACACGAATTCCCATGTCCTGGAATCCCAAATCCCACGAGGCCACGATGCTGACGATGACCACCGTCAATGCTGCCGGTATGCGCGGAGCCCATCGTTTGAGCCCCACCAAACCTGCAATCCCCGTCATCCCGACCAAGAAGGTCGGCAGGTTCAGGTTTGGCATGGTTTCCAACAATCCGTCAAGCAAGGTGTGAATCTGGTTGCTCCGCACACTTTGAATGCCAAGCAAATGGGGCAGCTGGTTGAGCCCGATAATCAAGGCGGCTGCGCTTGTGAACCCATTGATGACTGGCCGCGAAAGAAAATTGACCAAGAAGCCCAGCCGCATCATTCCCATGCCCCATTGAAGCAAACCCATCATCAAGGCGAGGAGCAAGGCGAGCGAGATGTATTGTTCGGAACCAGCCAAGGCGAGTCCCGTGAGTCCCGCTGCGACAAGAAGGCTGTCCATGGCCACCGGTCCCACAGCGAGATGACGTGATGTCCCCAAGAATCCGTACACGATTTGAGGAAGCAAAGCCGCATAGAGTCCATACACCACGGGTAGGCCGGCGATCATGGCGTAGGCCATTCCCTGGGGGATGAGCATGATTCCCACTGTCAAGCCGGCGGGCCAGTCACCTCGCCAATCGGCTCGAGAATAGGTGGGAAGCCATTGAAGAAAGGGGAGAGACAAGAGGGACTTCACGGGGAGAAGGAATCGGGGTGTGCCCGCGAATGTAGGGTTTGAATGTGGCTTCGTTTGTGACGAGGGTGACCAAGTCGTCAGGCGGACCGAGCCATGAAACGCCTAGAATTCATGCATGTGCACGGCGTTCCGATGCAGGCTCAAAATCCCTTCCCGCTCCAGACTTTTCAGCAACCGAGAAATGACCACGCGAGACGTGTGCAGGTCGTTGGCAATGTCTTGGTGAGTGGTGTGAAGTTTGGTGTCTCCCTGAATTTTGACCTTGTCACTCAGGTATCTCTTCAAGCGCGTGGGCAGGTCCATGAAGGCCAGCGCATCGATCGCGGTGAGCATTTCTTCCAAACGAGATTGGTAGCTCTCCATGACAAATGCAGACCAAGAAGGGAAGGTGCGCATCCATGTTTGACCCACGGCTGCAGGAACCATCACCAAAGTTGTGTCGCGCTCTGTGACCGCGCGAATGCTGCTTTTGGTGCTGCCCATGTAAGTCCCCATGGAAAGTGCACAGCTGTCGCCAGATTCCAAGAAATACAACAGAATTTCATCCCCTTCTGGGTCCAATCTCATGATTTTGATCGCCCCTTCGAGCAGCAAGGGAACCGCATCCATGTGTTGACCAACATCCATCAGCATGGTGCCTTCAGGGACCCGCATGTGGTGTCCATGAATGAACAAATCCTCGAGCAAGGGGGCTTCCAAGATTCCGGAAAAGCGGGCGCGCGCTTGTTGATGCCAATCGATGGGGTTCGAGGTCATGTGCCTTGGTTTTCTTGGCCAATATCCGAAGGAGTGGACGAAATTGGGTTGTTCAAAGCCGCCTACTTACACGGGGCTCCGAGGCCAAATGAAAAACGGACAGCCACTGCTGTCCGTTTCCGTGCCCAGGGTGGGACTCGAACCCACACGCCCTAAACGGACACATGGCCCTCAACCATGCCTGTCTACCAATTTCAGCACCTGGGCGGTGCAGGGCTCATGCCCTCAATGTGACCCGGCTGGGACTCGAACCCAGGACCCTCTCATTAAAAGTGAGATGCTCTAACCGGCTGAGCTACCAGGTCGTGCGCCCTTCGCTAAGGGGGGGCAAAGATAGACAGATTTCCTGACCCACAAATTTTCCAGTCATTTTCTGCAGCCTGTTCTTGAGCGTGTCTAGGGGATGCAACCTGTGATTGACAAACTGCGACTACCTTTCAGCCGCGTTACACGCGACCTGCAATGATGAAGCCCATGCGAACATGTACAACCTTGGGGTGGCCAACTCTCGGCGCCACCATGTTTTTGTGGAGTCTGACAGCCTCCTCAGCCGCCCAACAAGCCCTCGACTTGCCGGGAATGGCCGAAGTCAGAATTCACCACGACCTGTCTGCAACAGAGTTGAACGCCACGTGGAGAGATCATGCGCGTCATGCCGTGCTCATCACGCAAGGATGTGTGGAGGTGACTCAACCCAAAGAGACGCTGGCAACCCACGATGTCATGTGGGCCACGAAGGCGGAGTGGACCGAGGCATTGTTGACTGGAGCCATCCGGCCGTCCCATCAACCCATGGCGTATCCGCTGGCGGGTGGAACTTGGGTCGTGTTGGCTTCTGAGGAAAGCGTGGAGCGTTGGTTGGAGCAATACATGTTGAACGCAGAAGCCTGGATGAAATGAACCCATTGCACTTGATTCGTCTGACCGGGACGTGCCTCCTGATGGCTTGGGCCATGGTTGCACACGCTCAAATACCCATCAGCAATGAGGGCACCATCACAGGATGTGGTGATGCCTTGGTCGACTCCGGAAGCTCCACGGGTCCTTATGGAGCCAACGAGGATTTCACCATCACGCTTTGCCCAGAGGCACCAGACACCACCATTTGGATTGAGTGGTCTGTGTTTGACCTCGATGTGAACGCAGAAGTGACAGTCCACAACGGGAACAGCACGGCCTTTCCAATCCTTGCGCAGGGTACTATTGACCAACTTCAGAACACCATTCAAGTGGCCACAGAAGCCAACCCTTCCGGGTGTTTGACCATTCACTTCACCTCTGGGGCTGGGAGCAGTGGCAATTTCGCAGCAGGCATCAACTGTGGACAACCATGTGCTTTGCCGATGCCGATGATTAACACCGATGATCCCGCCCCTTACAGGGTCTGTCCGGGTACTGAGGTACTCTACGACGGCACCGATTCCTATGCCACTGGGGGGGGGAGCATTGCCCATTGGCAGTGGGACTGGGAGGGTGATGGAGTCATTGATTTTGAAGGAGACTCTGGTTGGGCGAGTCATGCGTACACAGAACCGGGCATCTATCGACTGCAAATGCACGTGGTGGATGACCAGGGATGTGAAAGCATTGAGCTGACCAATTACATTGTGCAGGTGAGCACGGATCCTTTGTGGACCATGGACCCGTTGAACTACACGACGTGTACCAACAACCCTGTGAATTTGGCGGTGGGTGTGGAAGGACAAACCTTCACCCTCGAGCCGTCTGTTGATTTTGGGGGAGGTCTATTCATCCCTGACCAACCGGGTCAATGTTTCACCAGCGATTTGACCTTTACTCAATTCATTCCGGGTCAATTGGTGGGAGATGGCAACGATGCCTTGGAGTCATTTTTCATCAACTTCGAGCACAGCTACATGGGTGATTTGACCATTCGGTTCATCTGTCCCAACGGACAAAGTGTGATGGTCCACCAGCAGGGTGGTGGTGGGACATTTCTGGGAGTGCCAGTGGACGACGATGCGGATCCCGATACCCCGGGACAGGGCTTTGATTATTGGTGGTCCCCCGATGCAACGAATGGGACGTGGGCCGCAAACTTGGGAGGGACTCTTCCCTCTGGGACCTATGAAAGTGTTCAGACTTGGAACAACCTCGATGGTTGTCCTCTCAATGGGGTCTGGCAAATGGAGATTTGTGATTTGTGGGGGTCAGACAATGGATTTGTCTTTGATTGGGCCATCACGTTTGCGGACAGCTTATACCCTCAGGAGTTGAGCTTTACGCCCACGTTTGGCTTGGCATGTGACAGCACCTTTTGGACAGCTTTGGAATTTGACCAGAGCAGCGCGGCCTTGAACGGATGGGATTGCGCCAATTTGACTGTGACCAATCCCAATTCTGGGATTCAAACGTACACGGCTCATGCCGTGAACAATTTTGGTTGCGAGTATACCCAAGATGTCACAGTTGAATATGTTGCCTTTCAACCCGCCATCAATGCCAACCCAGACATTTATTGCGGTGGTGTTCCTGTGGAGTTGACAGCAGTCGTCAACATGGATGGCGAGGGTCAGGCTGTGTATTCGTGGGGACCGGCAGAATTCTTGTCAGACACACTGGGCTCCACGGTTTATGCGGAGGGCATGGAAGGTCCTGAGTACTTTGTGATGCAAATCGCCCAAACGTTTGAGGATTACGACGGCTTGGTGTGCACAGCAACCGCCGATTTGTTGGTGGGTACGTGCGAGATTGTGATTCCCAATGTCATATCTCCGTTTGGAACCAATGGAGAAAACGATACGTTCCGGATTGAGGGAATTCAGTCCTACAAGGATGTGGAACTCGTCATTGTCAACCGTTGGGGCAATGTTGTCTATGAAAGCCGTGATTTTGGAGATGATGCTCCATGGGATCCGGCTGCGGACAACGCCTCATCAGGAGTGTACTACTACGTTCTCACCATCCCCGTTGAAGATGGTCCATTGGTTGTCACCAATGTGGATGGTGAAGGGGTCGAATACGATGGACAAGGTCCCTTTGTGTTTGAAGGGATCTTCCACGTGGTGGACTGAGTGGGTTGAAAAACACGGACGCCATCGACCTCATCCACAAGTGGACGCAGGCTCTTCTTGCTGAACGTGATGAAGAACGATCGCGCTTGCAATTGCTCTTGCAGGATACTTCATTAAAGTCTCGCAGAGCCGAGGGTGTGACTTGGTCTCCCGTCTCCGTGGTTCGAGCTGAATATGCATTTGGAGGGGCCAAATGGTCCTTGGAGTGTGGTTCGGGGGGTGGGACCGAGGGAGCATTCAGGGCAGGAAGTGCCGTGTTGTTAACCCCCATAGGATCTCATGCTGAGGTGCAAGAGTGGGGCACATGGCCCGCACGGGTGGTGAAGATGCGGGGTTTGGCCATGGAAGTCCTGTTGGAAGGGGAAGGCCCAGAGGGCGTGGCCATCCAACATTTGAAATGGACTGTGGATGCGCGTGCCGATGAGCGCAGTTTTCAGGCCATGGCCCACGCGTTGAATCATTGGCTGAATACGGAGGATCCAGAACTGCGTCGATACAGGGATTTGGGGTTGGGTTTGCCTGGCGCTCTCCCTGCTCAGGGAGACCCGTCGGGTGAGGTTGGCCATGATCATTCAGATTCATGGACGGTGATGCCTGTGACAGACCCTTCGCTCAACCAGCAGCAAGCAAACGCAGTGCGGCTCATCACCTCTGGCGGCCCAGTGACCTTGGTGCATGGCCCTCCGGGCACAGGAAAGACTCGAACGTTGGTTGCTGCAATTCAGAACTTGGTGGATGGTGGATGCAAGGTCTTGGCGGCCGCACCCTCCAACATGGCAGTGGATGTGTTGGTGGAGAGGTTGAGCCTGAATGGATTAGAGGTGGTCAGGATGGGCCATCCAATGAGGGTTCAAGAACACGTGTTGAACCGTACGCTGGACGCGCTTGTCGAAGGGGATTCCGATCATGGCCAGGTTGTGGCCCTTCGACGTCGGGCTGCTCAAGTGCAGCGAGAAGCAGACCGCTATGTTCGAAATTTTGGTCCAGAAGAGCGAAAGGCGAGGCAATTGGCTCGTTCGGAAGCCCGAAGCCTGCGAAGGGACGCCGATGACATGGAAGGTTATTTGGCCGATCGATGGCTGGCAAGAGCTCAGGTGGTGTGTGCAACGCTTGTGGGGTGTGACGACACCAGACTTCGCGACTTGAAATTTGACGTGGTGGTGGTGGATGAAGCGTCCCAAGCCCTTCCTCCGGCCACGCTCATCGCCATGCGCCGCGCCCCTCGATTGGTGCTTTGTGGAGATCCATGTCAACTGCCACCCACCGTGAAGAGTCAGGGAGGTAAGGTCTTGGAGCAGACCATGTTGGAGCGTGGACTGTTGAATGCAATTCCCGCAGTGATGTTGGAGGTGCAACATCGCATGCATGCGGACATCATGTCCGCTGGGAACGAACATTTTTACGGTGGATCATTGAGGGCTCATCCGTCCGTGTCTGATCGCAAGTTGGATGGACTTCCGCCCTGGCTGTGGGTAGATACGGCTGGATGTGGCTTCAATGAGGACAAGTTGTCTGAATCGGGAAGTGTGCGCAATGTGGAAGAAGCCGATTTTGTGGTGGCACGAGCATCGGAATGGCTTGACTTGCATCCAGGCATGACCTTGGGAATCGTCGCACCCTATGCTGCACAAGTCGAGTGTTTGACGAGTTCATGGCAACGTGCTGTGCAAGAGGGGCGCGTGTCAGGCGCGAGCGAAGTCACCATCCACACGGTGGATGGTTTTCAAGGTCAAGAGCGCGATGGCATGTTGGTGTCCTTAACCCGCAGCAACAGCGAAGGACGAATTGGGTTTTTGGCGGAATCTCGAAGGATTCACGTCGCTCAAACCCGGGCGCGAATGGCATGCATGCTCGTTGGAGACAGTGCGACTTTGTGTCAAGATCCCTACCTCGCGTGGCTTGTGGAATGGGCTCAACATCACGGATGCTATGACAGCGCGTGGTCTTGGCTGACTTGAATATCCCAAGCGATCACTCCATAAATTCCGAGTGAAATGGGGAGTCTCAGGCGGTCAAATCCGCGTCGAAGGGAGGGGCATCCACGAGGTTGTCGGCCATTTCTAGCTCCCGATCAGCCGTGGACGAGGACATGGCTTTGGGTTGCTCTTGACCGTCTACGACTTGCCATTCATCTTGGGGAAACACCTCTGCAATTTTTTGAAAGGCAATGGATGGGATGACATAGCCTACCCCCAATTGGTTCATGTGACCTGCGACTTTGTCATAGGCGTCACGAACGTCCGTCGCGCTCAGCAAAATGTGTTGGCTGCTTTCTTTTTCCGTTCCCTTGTCCGCGTCGAATGTGCTCAATGAAACCTTGACCCGAAACCACTTGTCGCAACCCGGAAAACGAATGACTTCGAGAAGGTTGGTTTTGGTCAATTGGGTGATTTCGAAGGGTCGAATGCCCTCATACTCGCAAATTTGGGTCATTCGGGTTTCAGCTTCCGTGTAGGTGTAGGCGTCCAACACGAATTGCTCTACTTTTTTGATTTCGCCTCCTTCGCTGTCGAGCGCACGGTAGCTCACTTTGCAATTGAACCAGTGTTTCACCATGAGACGAAACTACGTTGGTGCCCGCGGGAAGTTCACCGCGCGATGGTGAAAATTGCCCACAACCCATGCACATTGTCGGGGAAGGATGGCAGTAAGTTTATCCTCATGCAATTGCCTGAGGATACGTACATGCACAAGGGGCAGCGGCGTCGGTTGTTGGACGAGCTGCGTGGTTTGGGAATCAAGGATGAGCGGGTTCTGGACGCCATGGATCGTGTGCCGCGCCATTTCTTTTTGGACTCAGCATTTGCCCAATTTGCCTATTCCAACAAAGCTTTTCCGATTGCTGCAGGCCAAACCATCAGCCAGCCTCATACCGTGGCGAAGCAGTCTGAATTGCTCGGTGCGCGTCCGGGCCAAAACATTCTTGAAATCGGGACTGGAAGTGGCTATCAATGTGCGGTGTTGTGCGCCCTAGGCTACAAGGTTCACAGCATCGAACGCCAAAAGGCTCTTTTTGATGCGGCCGGTCCTCTGTTGCGTGCCATGGGTTGGAAGCCGTCGCTGTACTACGGTGATGGCTACAAGGGAAAGCCTGTGTTTGCTCCTTTTGATGGCATCATCATCACGTGTGGTGCACCAGAAATTCCCCAGGCTCTTCTTGGACAACTTGCCGTGGGAGGGCGCATGGTCATTCCAGTGGGGGATGGAGAGGCTCAACGCATGTGGACCATTGACAGGGTCGGAGATCGGGAGTTCACCAAAAAGGACCATGGCGTGGCTGCCTTTGTGCCCATGCTTGCCGCACGGGCACGCGACTGAGCATGTCGTGGATGGTCTAGCCCGAATGAGCGGCGCGCCAGGTCAAAACAGGCCCTCGACCGGGCCAAGGCCCTGGCGCACAACTTCTGGCTCTCCCGAGGTGCAGTCAATCACAGTGGAGGCCTCGAGTTGCCCCATGCCGCCATCCACCACAAGATCCACCCCATGCCCCCAGCGCTCCAAGATCAATTCCGGATCGGTGGTGTATTCTAAGAGGTCATCGTCATCGTGCACGCTGCTCACGATCAGGGGATGAGGCAATTCACGCAGGATGGCTTGAGCGACGGGATGAGATGGCACCCGAATTCCGATGGTTTTTTTGCTGCTTCTATACAGTTTGGGCACCTCGCCACTCGCCGGAAGCACAAAGGTATAAGGACCTGGAAGGGACCGCTTCATCAGCTTGAAGAGCGATCCGTTGAGGTGTTGGGTGTATCGACTGAGTTCGCTCAAATCGGCACACAGCAATGAAAAATGAGCCTTTTCTGGTTTCAGCCCTTTCAGACGTGCGATGCGGTCAAATCCTTTGGCATTGCCGAGCATCGCAGCAAAACTGTACACGGTGTCGGTGGGAACAACCACAACATCCCCGCGTTGGATGGCTCCGACAACTTCCCTCAATCGGCGAGGATCTGGGTTGTTGTCATGAAGTTTGACCAATGCAGACATGGACTCCGTCAGTGTTGACCCTTGGCGTGATCTGCCAAGAATTGGGCCAACCCAATGTCTGTCAGAGGGTGTTTCATCAGTCCCATGATGGCGCTCAGAGGGCCCGTCATCACATCCGCGCCGAGGCGCGCGCATTCGAGGATGTGCATGGGGCCGCGCACACTTGCCGCCAAAATCTCCGTGCCGAAGTCGTAGTTGTCAAAGATGGTGCGAATGCCCTCGATGAGGTCCATACCATCTGAACTGATGTCGTCCAATCGTCCGATGAATGGGCTCACGTAGGAGGCTCCCGCCTTGGCTGCAATCAGGGCTTGGCCTGCTGAAAAAATCAGGGTGCAATTGGTTCGAATGCCGTGGTCCGTGAAATGCCGAATGGCTTTGACACCTTCGGGAATCATGGGGACTTTGACTACGATGTTTTCATGCAATTCAGCCAACGCTTCACCCTCCTTCACCATGCCTTCAAAGTCAGTCGCGATGACTTCGGCACTGACGTCGCCATCGACGATGTCACAAATGGCTTGGTAATGAGCCTTCACCGCGGCGTCTCCAAAAATTCCTTCCTTGGCCATCAAGGAGGGGTTGGTCGTCACACCGTCTAGGATGCCCAAGGATTGGGCTTCGCGGATTTGATCAAGGTTGGCTGTGTCAATGAAGAACTTCATGGGGAGTGATTTCGTGGCGCGAAAATAGCGGGTTGAGGGGAGTTTCTGAGGGTCGAATCTCTCTTTCCCTTCAAAATTGACATCTCGTTGTATCTTCCACAGATGACGCAAGAAGAATTGGCGATCATCCAAGAACGTGCTCGACGGAAGCTGGAGGACTTGGAAGCACGTATGACAGAATATCGAGAATTGACCAAACCAATTCCCCCTAGCGAGGCCATCGGAAGGGTGAGTCGCATGGATGCGATCAACAACAGAAGTGTCAACGAAGCGGCTCTGAGGCAGGTTGAGGCAGAACACAAACAGCTGTCCTCGGCGATGGAACGGATGAGAGAGGAGAAATATGGCAAATGCACACGATGTGGAGCAGACATTCCCGTGGGTCGATTGATGTTGATGCCGGGTGCACTTCAATGTGTGCAGTGCGCATGAGGCCTTGTACCTTCGCACGGTCATGTCCTCGCAATCCAAGTCACCCTCGTTCAACCATCCTTGCCATTCGCAGGGGATGGGGTGTTGGAAAGTTCTGATGCTTGTGACGTTGGCAGGGCTTTGGAGTGGATGCCACATGGAATCATGGGATCCTGGTGCACCCGAAGTGCTATCGGTGGGAGCCTACCAACTCACCACGTCACCAGAACAGGGAACTGCGGAACATCGCGTGGAAGAGGTGTGGGTATACAGTCCCACCGAAGTCTTGGGGGTGTACCCCTTGCCGGCGACTGTGACGCTTCCTTCAGGTGAACCCACCACGTTGACCCTGGTACCTGGCATACGAGCCAACGGCATTGCCTCCACACGGCGCCCGTATCCCTTCTACACGTCTGGGAGTGTGGATATTGATGGCGATCCAAGCACTTTGGAAAGCCATGAATTTTTGGGCAGCTACGTGAACACCAATGCAGCCGTCACACGCATTCTTCTCGCCGAAGATTTCGACGGTGCCAACCGGTTTCAAGCCATGTCGGGGAGCAATGCTTCTGTGGTGCGAATGACCGAGCCAGACTTGGTTTTTGAAGGCGCAGGATCAGGACATATCCATCTCGACAGCGCGCACAACCAGCTCAATGCCGCAACCAACGAGCAGTTTTACAACCTTCCCAAGGACCGCGCGGTTTATCTGGAATTCCACTACAAGGCAGACGTGCCTTTCAGCGTAGGTTTGGAAGTGATCGGAGGCTCTCAGGCTGGTCGCTTGTCGATTTTGGTCTTGAATCCGAGCTGCGAGGAATCAGGCATCTGTTCATGGAGAAAAATCTACTTAGACCTGTATCCTGCTCTTTCTTCCATGCCTGATGCGGTGGCTTTCGAGATTGGGTTGAATGCGTTTGTGCCGGCAGACGGTACCGAAGGTGACATTTGGTTGGACAATTTCAAATTCGTGCATTTTGACGATTGAAACACGACCCGTTCACTTGCCGTGGCGCTCATGGTGGTGGGCCTACCTGATGTCAGATGTTGTGGCTTCAGCCTTGGCTTGGCTCGTGTTGTTTGGCTTTCGCAAGGGTGTGGTGGAGCCCAGGCGATTTGGGCGAGATATTTCGTGGGAAGGCGATTGTAAGTTGTGGCTAGCATTGGTGCTAATTCCCCTGTTTTGGCTTGCCATTCATGCTGTCAAGGGGATGTATATCGATGTTCGAAGAAGGCATCGAGGTCTTGAATTGAGAGATGTTCTGATCACCTCCTGCGCAGGCGGGGTGGTTTTGTTTTTTGCCCTTTTCCTGGATGACGTCACGCGATCTTACACAGACCATTATCAAACCTTCGGGGTGTGGATGATGGCGCATGTAGGTCTGGTGTTGTGGGGGAGGTGGATGTTGACCTCGGCTGTGGTCAGACGGGTCCAACGTGGCGAGTGGGCATTTCAAACTTTGTTGATTGGAGATCCCAGAGACAACGAGCACTTCTTGCATGAGTTAAAAAACAAGGGACGTGACAAGGGATGGCATGTGGTGAATTCGATGGATCGCGGCGCTCTTGATCGGGATGTGGAGAGTTTGGCGAAGCAATTGGATGAGGTTCGGGTGGACCGGGCAGTGTTGACATCGCCGTTGGGGGGAGACGATCGTTTGCTCGGTTGGATTGCCTTGCTCGAAGGCAGGGGTGTGGAATTGCTGCTTGCCCCTCAGTCCCTTGATTTTTTTGCCGGCAACGTCAAGACCACCAATTTGTTTGGTGTCCCTCTGGTGAATTTGACTCGGCATGGCATGGGTACGACAACCCTTGCGATGAAGCGGGCCATGGACGTGATGCTTAGCACCCTGGCGCTGCTTGTGTTGGCTCCGCTGTTTGCCGTGCTGGCTGCATGCATTCGAATGGACAGTCAGGGCTCTGTCTTTTACAGACAAGAGAGACTCGGGCGTCACGGCATTCCATTCCGCATCATCAAATTTCGAACGATGGTTTCCGATGCAGAGGGTTTGACACCGCAACTCAGTTCGGAGGAGGATCCCCGAATCACTGGTGTGGGACGATGGTTGCGGCAAACCCGGATGGACGAATTGCCTCAGTTTTGGAATGTGTTGATGGGGGACATGTCCTTGGTGGGTCCAAGGCCCGAAAGGGCTTATTTCGCAGATCGCATCGTGGCCTTCAGTCCGCACTTTTTTCGCTTGCAACGAGTTCGTCCGGGCATCACATCATGGGGTCAGGTCATGTTTGGATACGCGGAAAATGTGGATGAAATGCGGCAGCGTCTGAGGTATGACATCATGTACCTCGACAACATGTCGCTCCTTCTCGATTTGAAGATTTTGCTCTACACCGTGCGCACGGTCCTGCGCCGCGAAGGAAAATAATAACATAATTTTTCCGAAATTAGGGGCATGATTGCCCACAATGGTTCGATGCGCAAGCTTAGACTTGCTTGTCGCCTTTTGGTCTGCACTTGGCTGGCCAGTGGGTGGTTTCCGTGTATCGAGTGGTCCTCAGGGGTTTGGGCTCAAGGGGGAATCTCGACCGTGAAGCAGGGGTCCAAGGAAGGCACCCTCGTTGTGAACTACTACAGCACAGCTCCTGACCCTGAATTGGAGAGGTTGCGAGATTTGGCAGTGGATGCTTTGGGCATTCACTTGCGTGGCGTGATGGTCGTCGGAGAGGGGGAAATTGGCTGGGAGAGCTCGCCTAAACAAGTGGTCAAGGAATTGGAACGCATCGTCTCTGATTTGATGCGCATCCGGCATTTTGAAGAGCAGTCCGTATTCAAGGGTTTTTCGCCCGAGGTGTTGGCTTTGGTGATTGATTTCGAGGAACTGGATTTTCGCGATGTCGACCGCATGAGAACCACGGAATCGAGAGGCTTTGAGGAGCGACTTTACGTGTTGGTTGAACAGCGTGTCCAAGAAATTCTGCTTCAAGCAGGCGTTGAGTTGGGTAGGTTCGTCAACCGTGGGTTGCTCCAAAAGATTGGAACGGTGGAGCAGTCTTTGCCAGCGACCACCTTCGAGGAATGGATGAACGTAGATTTGGATGCGCCCTTGACACCTATTGAAGTGGATTTCAACATCGAGACCATGTCGTTGCTCGATCGACCGGATGAGAGTGCATGGCCTGCCCAGGGAGAAAATGGCGCGGTTCAGAATGACTTGATGGAGATGATGTCGAGGATCCTCGCCTTGATGGAGGCCCAGGAAAGAAGGATTTCGGCACTGGAATCAGGGGGCACCCGTTCAGGTTTGGTACCCCGAGTGGATGCGGGAGGGAACGTGTCGACGTTGGCGCGTGATGGATGGACACCCCGCCGAACTCATCCTGACCAAGATCCTGAACTGGCACCATTGAATCTTCCGCAGGCGTTTGACATCCGATTCAACGAGGGAAGCAGCCGGCTTACATTGACCGCTCAACTTCAGTTGAACGAGGTCATGGAATTCATGACGGCTTATCCCCAATTGCGTGTGGTTTGCACAGGGCATGCAGATGCGTCTGGAGACCGAACCGCCAATTTGTCCTTGTCGAAGACCCGAGCCAAGGCTGCTCAGCAGTATTTGCTGGAAAGTGGGGTGGAACCCACAAGGGTCTTGTTGAACTTCTTCGGAGAGGAGAGAGCCACAAACCGTGGAGCCTTGGATCGTCGGGTGGAGGTGGCGTTTTTTGTCCGAGATTCACGCTCGGAATGAAGATCATTTGCATCGGAAGAAACTATGCCATGCATGCTGCAGAACTTGGGAACGCCGTTCCTCAAGAGCCTGTAGTCTTTTTGAAGCCCCAGAGTGCCATTCTCAGCCACCGTCATCCTTTCTACATTCCCCCATGGACCCAAGACGTGCATTACGAAGTGGAGTTGGTGGTTAAAATCAACCGCTTGGGCAAAGCCATTTCAGAGCAACATGCTTCGCGCTATTACGAGGAAGTTGGTTTGGGCATCGATTTCACCGCGAGGGATGTCCAAGCAACCCTGAAAAAACAGGGGCATCCATGGGAACGTGCCAAAGCATTCGACGGCTCGGCGGTGGTGGGACATTTCGTGAGCCTGGATAGTTTGGGTAAGCCTGTTGATGATTTGCGATTCGACCTTCGGAGGGGCGAAGAAATTCTTCAGGAGGGACACACTGCAGACATGCTGTTTCACGTGAACCGATTGATTTCGGAGGTGTCTCAATTCATGACCTTGCAGGTAGGAGATTTGCTCTTTACAGGCACTCCATCCGGGGTGGGGCCAGTCCATTCTGGTGACCGTCTCGTCGGTTCCTTGGAGGGCATTCACATGTTCAATGTCAACATCAAATAGAGATGCACGTCGTGTTGATAGGATTCATGGGGTCAGGCAAGTCAACATTGGGGCAACGGCTGGCAGATGAACTTGGACGGTCCTTCGCTGACACCGATCGCATGGTTGAAGATGCCATGGGTATGTCTGTTGCGGAGCTTTTTCAAACCCGAGGGGAACAGGCGTTTCGCGACGCTGAGCAAGAGGCGCTTTCTGAGGCCCTTCGCCCTTCGGAGCCTATCGTCTTGGCCACGGGTGGTGGAACCCCTTGTGCAGAGGGTGCCATGGAATGGATGCGTCGCAGGGCTTTGGTGGTTCACTTGAAGCCACCCCTTGAAGTCCTCTTGGAACGACTCGAAGGCACGGTAGATCAACGTCCTCTGCTTCGTGGCAAAACGGGGAAAGAGCTGGGTGATTGGGTGCAACGACTCTTGCTGACGCGAGCGGCTTGTTATGGGGCAGCCCATGTAGTGTGGTCTCAAGATCTTTCATCTGAGGATGCGTTTCAAGACGCGGTGGCCGGGATTCGTTGGCGGCTCGATCCCGAATGGTAGGTCACCTAGACTCGTTCACGGCGCCCCGGGACGCTCAATGTGCACACTGGCATTGTCCGTGTCACTGAGGTCGACGGAGATGTGTTCGTTCAAATGCGTGCTTAAGGTCAAGCCGCAATAATCCGCCCGGACAGGAAAGGCGCGATGCTTTCTGTCCACCAACACGGCGGTATGCACTTCTCTTGGGTTTCCGAGCAGCACATGACGGACAGCGTGTATCAGCGTTTTGCCCGAATTCAGCACGTCGTCGACCACAATCACGATGGCGTCGTTCAGCGCAGTCATGGGGATGTTGCAAATCACTTCCTCCGACATGGGCATGTCCTTGTTGATGTGAAGTTCGGCTTCAAGAATTTCCAGAGTCGACAGCGTCCGCAATCGTCTGGTCAAGGCCTCACATACGCGCACCCCTTGACCTTCAATTCCCACCAGGACCAAACGAGATTCTCTGAAATGCACTTCGAGAATTTCCCGGGCCATTCGGTCCAGTTTTTTGACAATGTGGTCGTGGGTTAACACGAGGTCTCTGTGGATGGTCATGGGCGCAAGTTCGTGAATCAAGAGACGCGTTCCATATGGGCGACCGCTTCAATGTGGGCCGTATGGGGGAATTGGTCGACCAGTTTGAGGGATTGAAGTTCATACCCATGGTCTCGCAATTCCAACAAATCCCTGGCCTGCGTGGCGGGGTTACAGCTCACATAGACCAAACGCTGGGCCCCAAGACGCATGATCTTGCGCAGGGTTTTGGGAGAAATACCCGCCCTGGGAGGGTCCAAAATCACCGTATGGATGCGGCCTTGGTATTCAGGATGCTCGAGCAGGAAATGCCCGACATCAGCCACGACGAAATCGATTTGTCCCACCCCGTTCAATTTGGCTGCAGATCGTGCATCCTCAATGGCCTGGGGCACGATGTCCACACCGACCACTGGGACGGCTGAATGTTTGGCCACCAATTGGCCGATGGTCCCCGTACCACAAAACAAATCCATAATGACCTCTTTGGGCCGCATGTCCACACCTTCGAGAGCCAATGCCATCACCTCGGCATACAAGCGCTCGGCAGATTGAGGATTGGTTTGGAAAAATGAGGCCATGCTGATTCCAAAGGACAACCCGTGCAGCTTTTCGATGACCACGGAATCACCCCACAGGACTTGAGAGGTTCCGTCGCGTGCCTCGACTCGCTCACCCACGTCGTCGTTGACGGTGTGCAACACACCTTTCAGTCGATCACCCCACAATCTGCGCAAAAGCTTGACGAGGCCATCTCGGTCGAGGTCATGGTCTGAAGTGGTGACCAAGTTGGCGAGCAAGCCACCGTCGGCATGGCTTTTCCGAACCACGAAGAATCTGAAAAACCCCTGCCTCCTCGGAGGATGCCAAGCGGGAAATCCCGTCGCCTCGCACCACGCCCGAACCTCGTGCAACCGAGACTCGACCTCCTGATCGAACAACCCGCTGTCTGCATCGAGGTTCTCTACGGCCCACCACGTTCCACGATGCTTGAAGCCCAATCCAAAGTCATCCACCTTGTCATCGGTCTCGAGGTCATGGCGAATGGCCGAAAAGCTATACTCCATCTTGTTCCGATAATGCCAATCCGAAGGGGAGCCGACGAGCCCGCGGTACACCGCTTCAAGATTGTCCACTTGACCAATGCGCTTGTACAAGTCCAACGCGGTGGATTCCTTCCATTGGTGCTGAAGAGCCATGGGGATTCTCGCATAAGGAGCCCCCGGAATGGGTTGGTAGGGAAGGTCAATTTCAAACTCAGCATGTTTCACCACGTTCAAGAGGCGGCACTCGGCATGGCGCGACTTGCATTTGACGACTTGAGCTTCAACGGTTTGACCTGGAAAGGCATTTTGCACAAATACCACAAACGACCCTTTGTCGGTCTCTAGGCGGCCGATGCCTTGGCCCCCAAAAGCCATGTCTGTAATTTCCAAGGTCAGCACCTGTCCTTTGTGAAATTGCCTGTTGACCTTTCGATGACCGCTCATGTCTTGTGGATTGATGCCGCTTTGGTAGGGCAAAGGTAGCCTTTCTGTGGCCCGGCCTTGCCACAGTTGGCGGGGTTCTTCGGTACCTTCGTTGCATGCGCGTGAATTGGATTTTTTCAATGTCTGTGTGGTTTCTGTTGGGGTGGATGTTGCCCATGACCGCCCTGGCTCAGTTGCGGGAAAGAGAGTGGACTCTGGCCTCGTTCAACGTGAGATATGACAACCCAACCGACCCACTTCCATGGTCACAAAGGCGTGACCAAGTGGCGGGTGTGGTGGGTTTTTATGGCATGATTGGTTTGCAGGAGGTGTTGCCTCACCAGCTTCAGGATCTCCAAGAGCGCTTGCCTTGGATGAGGTCCATTGGGGCCGGGCGAGAAGCCGATGGATCGGGAGAAGCATGCCCCATTTTTTACGATCCATCCACCTGGGAATTGCTGCATCACGAGACCATTTGGTTGTCACCACAATGGCGACAGCCGGGGTCGTTGGGCTGGTCAGCGGATCTTCCAAGGATTGTCACCATGGGTTGGTTTGAACACCGTAAGACAGGTCAAACCCTCCGAGTGTACAACACGCATTGGTCTCACGTCTCCTCTGAAGCCCGACAGGCCTCGGCACGCCTCATTGCTTTGATTGACGCTCCATCCCAGGCTGACGCGACCGCTCTCCTCGGAGATTTCAACGAAGAATCCGACGAGGCTGCTCGTGCATTGCTCGTGGATGCTGGCTTTCTCGATTCGTACGATGTCGTCAAGGCCCGATGCAGAAAGAGTTATCCCACATACACCACCTTTCTCCCCGAAGGTTCTGCGGGTGGTCCACGGATTGATGCGGTCTACGTCAAGGGGTTGAACGTCCATTGGACATGTGTCGATGAGGTCATCGTGAAAGAACACTTCATCAGTGATCACCTTCCTGTGCATGCTGTGGTGTCTTGGAAAGGCCTCGGTGAATAACCCCGTCCAAACCCGCATCAGCGTCTGCCAGCCGCATTGTACCTTCCACGCATGAGGCCCCAAGAACACATGAAGACGATGGGTACCTGGCCGGTGTTTCTCACGGCGATTTCGACCATTCTAGGGGCCATTTTGTTCCTCAGGTTTGGCTTCGCTGTGGCCCACGTGGGGTTGGTGTCGACGCTGATGATTGTTGCATTGGGGCACATGGTGACTTTGCCCACCGCCTTGGCCGTTGCGGAGATTGCGACAAACCAAAAAGTTGAGGGAGGTGGTGCTTACTACATGATTTCCAGATCGTTTGGTTTGAATATTGGAGGGGCGATTGGCTTGGCTCTCTACCTATCGCAAGCCATCAGTGTCGCCTTCTATGTCATCGCCTTCGCCGTGGCCTGCCGGGACCTTTTGTCATGGGTGGACATTCACCATGGCTTGACCATTGACCCCATGGGGTTGAATTTGTTGGTGATGGCCTTGTTGACTTTGCTCATGGTGGGCAAGGGGGCCAACTTGGGAGTGAAGGCTCTGTATGTTGTGGCGGTCTTGCTGTTTGCAGCACTTGCCTTGTTTTTTGCTGGAGCTGGTCCTGGCAATCCGGTTCTTGATCCCACCGCGACCATTTCTCCAACCCTTCTTTTGGCCGATGGGACCCTTCTCGAACGGTACACCTTTTTTGAGGTGTTCACCTTCATATTCCCGGCTTTTACAGGCATCGCCGCAGGATTGGGTTTGAGTGGGGATTTGAAAGATCCTCGACGATCCATTCCGAAGGGAACCATTTGGGCTACTGTCATGGGCATTGTCATTTACATCGCTGTGGCGGTGAAACTCTGGTGGTCCGCACCTCTGGAGTCATTGGCCACAGACGAGTTGTACATGGAGAACATTGCCTTGTGGGGCCCCATCATTCCCATTGGCCTTGCGGCGGCAGCGATCAGTTCCGCCTTGGGCTCTGTCATGGTGGCGCCTCGGACCCTCCAAGCCATTGCAGCCGATGGGCTCTTTCCCCAAAGCGTTTCTGCATGGTTGAGCCATGGAAGAGGTCTTACCCAGGAGCCAGTTCGCGCCTCTGTGGCCACCTGTGCAATCGCATTTGGGTTTGTGTTGCTGGGGGACATCAATGCTGTTGCTGAAATCATTTCCATGTTTTTCATGGTGACTTACGGCGCCATCTGTCTCGTCTCGTTTTTGGAACACATGGCTGCAGATCCTAGCTACAGACCCACGTTTCGATCCCATTGGTCCATCAGTTTGACTGGGGCGGTTCTTTGCGTGGTGCTGATGTTTGGCATGAACCCGACGTATGCCGTGACCAGCTTGGCCATCATGGTGGGCATCCATTGGTGGGTTTCTCGCAACGGTGGGGGACAACGCGGGATGGCTCGCTTGTTTCGAGGGGTCATTTTCCAAATTCAACGGGCACTTCAACTGGCCCTTCAAATGAGTGACGACGATGATTTGGAAGAGTCTGCGGGTTGGCGACCGTTTGTGCTTTCCATTTCCCAAGACACATTCCTGCGCCGTGAAGGTTTTGACATGGTCAAATGGATTGCCTATCGTCATGGGTTTGGCTCATACATGCACTTCGTGCAAGGGTTTTTGTCTGCCGAGACTCAAGGGTGGGCAAAAAAGGCCCAGTCTGATTTGATCAAACGAGCACGAGGCAACCGAAGCCGAGTCCATCTCGACACCATCATCAGCCCCTCCTACACGTCGGCGATTGCGCAGTGCATTCAGCTTCCGGGCATCTCTGGCAAGGGAAACAACTTGTTCTTGATGGAGTATGCCCCGGAGCATCCTACCAACCGCGACCAGCTCATTGACAATTTTGACTTGTTGTGTGCAGCAGGATTGGATTTGGCCCTCTTGAGAAGCAGTGGCCGCACCTTTGGAAACAAGCATGACATCCATTTGTGGATCTCGCCTGCCGATGCCGTGCAATCCAACCTGATGGTGTTGCTCGCCTACATTTTGCAAGGGCACCCCGATTGGTCCGAAGCACGCATCAGCGTCTTCTTCCTTCACGATGGCGAGCATGCCGACGCCGAAGAATCTTTGCGGATGAGCATTCGTGAGGGGCGTTTGCCGATTGCTGAACAAAACATCGAACACATTCGTCACGAGATGAGTTCTGTTCAAACCATCAAGCACAAGTCGGGCGGGGCGGACTTGGTCATCCTCGGATTCAATCCAACGGATCTTCAATCCATGAAGGAGGATGCTTTCGAACGTTTTGCAGGCTTGGGTGAAGTGTTGTTTGTTCATGGTTTGAAGCCTATTGAAATCCAATGAAACGCGTGATCACCTTGTTGCATGGTCCCAACTTGAACTTGCTAGGCGCAAGACAACCCGAGATCTATGGCCAGCAGTCTCTTTCAGACATCGAGGCCACAGTGCGAGAACAAGCCCTCGCCATGGGATGGGAGGTTGTCAGCCTTCAATCCAATGTCGAGGGGCAGCTGGTGGATTGGGTTCACCAAGCCGCTGAGGAAAGTGCAGGAATCATTGTCAACTTTGGTGCGTTCAGTCATACATCGGTTGCTCTTCGAGATGCCTTGCATTCGATTTCAATTCCCGCCGTCGAGGTTCACATCAGCCACATTCATGGCAGGGAAGATTTTCGGCGAAGGACCCTGACTGCTCAGGCATGTGTCGCATGCATTTCAGGATTGGGTGCCCGGGGTTACGAGGCTGCATTGCATCATTTGGTGGCCATCCAATGAACAGGGGGTTCTGACCCTCGCCAAGGCACTTCCTGGCCGAGCACATTCCATCCCAAGATGGACTCTAGCCCTGTGGTGGCCCGTGTTTTTTTGATGGGCCTGTCCGACGGAGGATCGCCGTCGCAGGACGCCAATGCCACAGGATCCGACATCCAAACATCGACGGATTCCCACGATTGACATTGCTGAACTTCCGCTGCCAAGGGAGATGACCATGGATTGTCAAGAAGGGTGGAGCTCCATGAATTGCCTTGAACCCACCATGTTTGGTCGTCGTTGCATGTGGTTCCGGAAGCCATCCATACACTGCCTTCCCCAAAATGGTTTTCGCCAAAGCCCACCAAGGGCAGGGGAGCGCATGCCATGGAGAAATTGATTTGATTCTCCCTGAGTTGGTTGTATCCGCCACCGCAGGCAGGGGACAGGCATGTTTGACACGTTGGTCCTTCGACATGCAATGCGACATCGCATCCTTCCCACGTGTTGCATCCAAAAATCGCCGTTCCGTGTTCAAGTGTGACCCCATCTCCTCCCGTCCAAACATTGCCTTGGCATTGAACGGCTATGTCGCTGTCTGACACCCAAAGGCTGGCAGCATCCGTGGTCCAATGGTTGTCAAACACATTGTCAAGAATCAAGAATGGCAAGGCCGATTGACTGGTTTTTACATGAGAGTCTCTGAACGTGCAACCGGAGATTTGTGCACTTGTGGTGGTCAGATTCAATGTGGAATGGGCGACCTCGCAATGAGACCACTTCCATGATTTTGGCTGACCAGGGTCCCCATCATGATGCCAAACGACATTCCCCACATCGCAATGTGTGAGCCATACGCTTTGTATGCTGAACGCAGGTGAATTTTCACCATGCCCCTCGAGCCACACGGAATTCAACTTCAAGGGTGCATGAAATTCAACGCCGGATCCTTCAGCCAATGTCATGTGACCATCCGACACAGTCATCCACCCATCTCCGCTCGTGATGACTTGACCTTCCATCGAAAGGTGGGCATTTTCCTCGAGGTTAATCTCCCAAGTTCCCAAGTATCCAATCCAACATGAACTGCCATCAAGCCATGTCCACTGACCATCACATGAGATGGTGACATGCGCTCCGGGATGAACATTCCAATGCCCCGCGAGGTCAAAGGCCGAAAGTGGACCTTCGAGCATGACGAGTGCGTCGTTGAGGACATCGATTTGCCCCCCTGATTCGACTGCAATCGTGCCCCCATTCTCCACAACGATTTGACCTCCCTCCATGCGCAGGGTCGCGCCATCACGCAGCACCAACTTGCTGCCCTGCGCCACAACCACCACAGAACCAGAGTCTAGCACCAGGGTGGAACCGGGCAGCACATCCAGAGAGCCTTTGGCCCCGGTGAGTGTGTTACCAATGTTCAATGCACTGGTCGGTCGCAGGCGAAGTTCGCCTTGGCATGGGGTGGTTTGGGCGGCGAAGATTTCAGGGGTGTTTCCCACATTCATGATGGTCCCCTCTGCGAGGGTCATCGGACGAATGGATCGTCGCAAAGGAGCGTTCCATCCCCATGTATGGTTGGAAGTCATCACATTGTTTGGGTTCACCGATTCAGGAACCCACCAAAGGGCGGACAATTGGTTGAGCAGCCATTGTCGGTGGTGACTTCCCAGAGATGCATGTGTTTCGCGAGGTTGGGAGGCCAACGGCAAAGAAAAACCGGACCACTGCATGTCCCCCCAAGCATGGTCGTGGGGAACGAACGTGACTTGGCTTTGGGCTTGTGAGGCGATGAGGGGAAGTGGCATGGTATTCAACAAGGTGGACAGGAGCAGGGAGAGATGGGTTGATTCCGATCCGGGTGCATTTTCCAGGTCGATGTCGTCCACGTTTCCGAGCATGGCTGCATTGGCCAAAGGGGGCGTGCTCGTCCACGGATTGAGGTCCCCGGGAAGTTGGAATCCTGCCACAGGAGCGACATTGCCGGCTTGTGAAGCATCCCATCGATTCACTTGCACGAAAAAGGGCGAAGGCAGAGTGGGTGTCCAGCCCCAGGTCATGCCCAGCAAGGGTTCGTCGGTTAAGTCAGCGCCGACATTGTTCCTGCTGTTGAGGATGTTCAAATTGCTCGAGTGGCGAGGGGCGGGGTGAGCATCGAGCCACTGCTGCCACATGGTGTAGGTCCCATCGTTCGAGAGATGGTTGCAAACAAGTTGTTTGGCGGCCGGAGATTGGAGGGCATGCCATAGATTCTGGGCATCCTCGCTGAGGGAAGACAAACCCAAAAGAAGAGCCTGAAGGCCCTTGGGAATGACCGCCCCGTCAAAGGGTGCGTCGATGGCGACAAAGTGTCCAACGCAGTGGGGCGTTCCTTGTTCCTCCAGAAGTGACAGGGCCGCACGCCCCACCACACCGCCCTTGCTAACCCCGACCAGCGCCATCGGCCAATGTCCAACTTTGGCATTGCAAGCCAAGGACAACACATGGTGAAGCAACGCAGTTTGGTGGAGTAGAGGCGCCGTGCCATCCGCAAAATCGAGAAAGAGCACGTCCATTCCCAATGCGTGAGCCTGGTCCAAGAATGTTCGAAATTCCTGTCCTTGGGGCATATTGAGTGGGTCTCCGCCGAAGATGTCATGCCATGTGATTGCGCCATAGCCTTGATTGGCTTCAGACCACCCTGATCCAATGTCAAGGCCTTCCACCACAATGAGTGGCTTGTCGAAAGTTTGGTCAGCACCAAGCCTCATGTGGACGACACCTGACACCACATCACCGTCATGGGATGTGCTGGTATGGGCATTGCACGGCAAGTTGCCGGAGCACCAAGGAGGAATTTGAGGAGCCGGGATAGGCACTTGACATTGGCCCTTCAAGGGCGTGAGGACGAGACACCAACATGCTCCCAAGCATTGGATCCATGCGCGTTTCTTGCCGCGGAGAAGCTGTGAGTTCATCATGGCTGCTTGGGGATTTCTCCAGTGTCTGACCAATGGCAGCGAATGCCTTCAAGTGCCGCATCAAACGTCCAGGAAGCTTGGGCCACGATTTGCCCTTCGGGGTGCGAGCCGCTTTCACGGGCAAGACTGAGTTGACATGGAAACGCGTCGATCAACAGTTCTCCCGTGAGGTGATGACTTCCGTGATGACTGGCAAGGCGATGTTCCACCGTTCCCTCGAGGGGTTCTTCTCCGGGCTGGGACGACAACACGACATACGTGATTGATCCCGGATTGAGAAGGCCTTGCCTGCCCAGCCGGAGCGAAATTCTGTAGGGAACTTGCATGTCTAGTTGGCATGAATCGGCATGTCCGGGAACGATTTTTTGGCGCCATCGACCTGGATTCAGGGGGTCCGGCGATTCAATGGCCCACCAAAGCCCTTCGGGCGGGGGCGGTCCGGGCAGCTTCCCTGTTTGGGCATCCCAGCTCACCGTGTCGCCTTCGGCTTCGAGGCCCACCCACAGCCCAGTTCCCAGATTCATGTGAGGGCGAACCCAAAAGGCATGACCTTGTTCGGGAGGGCGTCCGTGTGCATCCCACACGACGCAGGGTGGCGGTGAAACAGGTGGCCGACATTGGGCCAGAAAGGCTACGGCAGCACCCATCGAGAGCGCGCACCATATTGGAGGGAATTTCGCATTCATGATGCGAGGATGGCATCAGGATCGTCCCAGCCTCGTGGCGCATTGATAAGCGGGTTGGAGGAATTCTTGGGCGTCGAATGTGCACCGAATCAGCCCTTGGGCCGCAATTGATTCAGGGCCGCATTGAACGACTTGCACAAAGCTTCAGCCTCTTGGTCCGGCAGCTGCTTTCCCCACATGTGGATTTTGGAACCCACTGAAACTTGAAGACGCTCTCCACCCACCACCCAAAATTGTTGTTCTCCCGATTGCAACAGGGATTTGGGATTGGTGGGAAGGACCTCGGCAGGTTGCAGGGACCCCCAGGGTAGCCAAGGTGCCTTCCCTTGATTGGCCCCGTGGTCCATGCGTATTTGGAGCCCATCCTCGCCCAATTGAATCACCTCCATGCCGCCTCTGCGCCACCGAACGGCGCGCCACGCTTTCAGGGCGAAGTAGGACCAAAATGCCAGGCAGATTCCGTAAAACTGGGCTTCGCTTCCGCTGTGGCTCCAAACCCCGTAGATGAGCATGCAACCCAGGCCCAACCACGCACCCGTCCACAATTCCAAGGATTGCCTTTGCCACTTCGGAATGTCACTTGAAATGGTTGCCATCCAACGTCCTTGGGATTGGCTGATGTGAATACGAGTTCCAATGCGTCGGTTGGCCATGGGTCAGCAGGAAATGTCGGGGGGTAACAATGGACAATACAACGAGAGGTATTGGGGCAAGATGTGGTCAAGGTTGAACCCATCGGCATGGGCCTTGGCCCGGTCACGGAAGTGTTGGAGTGTCCCCGGGGTTTGGAGCATCGACAGCGCACTGCCCGCCATCTCTTCAATGGCACCTACTGGATGCAGAAACCCCGTCACGCCATGGACATTCACCTCGGGCAAGCCACCGACATTGGTAGAGACAACGGGCACCCCAGCGGCCATGGCTTCAAGGGCAACCAACCCAAAACTCTCCGTCTCTGATGGCAACAGCAGCAAGTCACTCAACAAGAGCGGTTCAATCGGGTTTTTCACTTTTCCCAAAAAGATGACATCCTCACGGATTTGTAGAGCACTGGCAAGCTGTTCGGCTGCATGACGCTCGGGTCCATCACCCACCATCAGCAGTTTGGCCTCCATCGTGTTGCGAACCTTGTGGAAAATGCGAATCACATCTCCGATGCGCTTGACGGGTCTGAAATTGCTGATATGGCAAAGCAGAGGGACCCCGGCAGAGGCCAAAGAATCACGAGACTGAACATCCCGAGGTTTGTCGAAGTGCGCAGGTTTGACGAAGTTGTGGACCACGTGGATCTCCTGTTGAACGCCAAACAATTTCAGGGTATCCTCTCGGAGGCTGTGCGAAACGGCCGTCACGCAATCGCTTTCATTGATCGCGTGAGAAATGACGGGCTCAAAGGAAGGATCCTTCCCTAGCAAGGTGATGTCTGTGCCGTGGAGCGTAGTCACCACAGGCAGGTGAATGCCTTCAGCTGCCAAGATTCTTTTGGCCATGATGGCCGCACTTGCATGGGGGATGGCATAGTGCACATGCAACAAGTTCAAACGGTGGGCGCGCACCACCTCGACCATCTTGCTTGTGAGCACCAGTTCGTAAGGGGGGTATTCAAACAGCGGATACTTCGACACTTCCACCTCGTGGTAATACACCCTAGGATGAAATGAGCCCAAACGGACGGGCTCACTGTAGGTGATGAAATGGACCTCATGCCCCCGCGAGGCGAGTGACTTTCCCAATTCTGTCGCAACCACGCCACTTCCCCCGAACGTGGGGTAGCAGACAATCCCGATGCGAAGCTGAGAATTGGTCATGTCTTGACAAAACGGCTGGTCGCCCCGAGATGTTCTAGAATGACCGTCTGAATCTCCGTTCTCGTGTCGAGCTGGAGCAGTTTGAAATTGTCGGCCTTGGGGTAGGTGCGGTTGCTCAAGAACACGTAGACCAAATCATGCGCGGGATCCACCCATAGCAAGGTGCCGGTGAATCCACTGTGCCCGAAACTCTCCCAAGAGGCCAAATCCGAAGTGGGCCCCGTTCCTTCGTGCAGAGCGGGTTTGTCAAACGCCACCCCGCGTCTGTTGTTTCCTTGAGGATAGGCTCGCGCGGTCCATGCATTGAGCACCTCCTTGGGAGCGACCTCGACCCCACGCATGGAGCCGCCTCTCAACCAAGCTTCTCCCATTTCTGCGAGGTCATACGCATTGGAGAACAGACCAGCGTGGCATCCCACACCCCCGAGCATGGCAGCGCCAGGGTCGTGCACCGTTCCATGCACGGTGCAATGTCGGAATGTGCCATCCACTTCCGTCGGAGCAATGTCAGCGATGTCCATTCCTCGCTCCATAGGATTGAACGTCATGGACTCCCAACCCATCGGCAGTGCCAGATGTTCTTGCATCCACGTGGCCAAGTCCAGTCCCTTGTCATCCAACATTCTCCTCAAAATGTAGAATCCCAAATCGCTGTACTTGTAGTCACCCGCAGGACGCAACTCCTCATGAATGAGATGGTGCCAAATGGTGTCTTGGTAGGCCTCCTCCATGTACAGGCCCGGTGAAACGAGGATGTCACAACCAGCTGTGGGTACAGATGAAAACACGAAGTTGCTGTCTTCCAGAGCCGCCGTGTAAAAGGGAATCCACGGCTTCAATCCCGCTTGATGTGCCAGCAATTCACGGGCTGTTCTCGTGCCAATCGGAACGTCGGACAAGTGAGGAAGCAAGTCCGCAACCTTGGCATCAAGATGGAATTTCTCCTCGGATTGCAAATGCATCAACATGCTGGCTGTGGCTGCAACCTTGGTGATGGAGGCCAAATCGTAGACAGTCTCGGGATGAACAGGCTGATGCCCGTCGATCGTTCCAAACACTTTGTCCATGACCACCTGTCCGCCATGGGCAACCACCACCCGTCCGCCTGGCAAGGCTTGTGAATCGAGCGCCACTTGAATGAGACTGTCGACCCTTTGAGAAGGTCTCTCCCAGAATCCGAGTCGACTTTCCACGGGATGTCCCAGGCGTTGGTGACCTTCCCAAGTCAACCCGTCTCCGCATCGATGTCGTCCTCCGGGTGGTGTCACGGGCAACGCCCCACCAACGCCTCGGACACCTGTGATTGCATCAGCCACAGCTTCGCACGTTTTGGAATCGTCTTGATAGGCTACCATCAGCCAACTTGCGCATGATTCGAAGGGGGCGAATGACGCGAGTGCATAGGGGTTGCCCATCCATACCGCCTGCACGGAGGATGCAGGCACCGTGGATGCATTCAGCCCCTCCGCCACGGCTTTGACTCCTTGATCAACCAGCCCAAAATTTCGCGAGGGCTTGTGACTCATTTCGGTCGCGGTGACCAACACGCGAGTCGCCCTCGACAGGGCATCCCGAACCGATTGACGCGCCATGCCTATCCCGTCCTTGCCCAAGACATGACGTTCCAGAGTCCAACCCTCTCCAAGGTGTTTGCGCAATTGAGATTCCAGAGCGGCACACGAGGCGGTATGGTTGGCCAAGTCGAGCATGACCACGTGCCCGGTAGGCTCCAACCAAGGCCGACCCACACTGTCTGCCATGGGCAGCACGGTGAGACTTTGGGCAATCAATTCGCGATGGATGAGGTCGGCATGTTCTGGTTCCCAAGGACCGCTGGGGGTGGGAGCGAGGGTCCAGTGTTTGGCCTGGAGCACGCGCCGGCATTTTGCCGTGACAGCCGCCGAGTCCAAGGTGCCCTCTGCCAAGGCCGCCATGGCTTCCTCGATCGCTGCACGGGGGTCACCCGGAAAGAGAAGGACATCGTTGCCCGCCAGCAAGGCATCACGGATGCGTGGACGGTCACCGACAAAATCGGCAAATCCCTTCATGCTCATCGCATCGGTGAAGACAAGACCTTCAAAGCCCATTTCGTCCCGAAGAAGCGAGTCCACAATCGCGGGTGACAAGGTGGATGGTTGGGCATCCGTGCTGTCCAATCCAGGAACATCCAAGTGAGCCACCATGACTGCGCCCATTCCCCGATCGAAGGCAAATTGAAACGGTGCGAGCTCCACAGAATCCAGACGTGCGCGGTCATGGGCAATTGTGGGAAGAGTCGCATGGGAATCGCTGTCGCTGTCTCCATGTCCTGGGAAGTGCTTCGCCGTGGCCAACACATGAACGTCTTGCATGCCATCGGCATAAGCCTGTCCCAATCGCCCCACCCATTGCACATCCTCACCAAAACTGCGGCTGCCAATCACGGGGTTGATGGGGTTGGAATTCACGTCCAGCACTGGGGCGAAGTTGACATGAACACCTGTGGCTCGCAGGCTTTGGCCTACCACTTGGCCAAACATTCGGACCAAGGCCTCGTTCCTCGTTGCCCCGAGCGTCATGGCCCTCGGGAAGGAGCGGGTGCTGTCCAACCTCATGCCCAATCCCCATTCAGCATCCGAAGCGACCATCAGCGGGACTTCCGACACTGCTTGCAGTCTCGCCAATCGATTTCGTTGCTGTTCTGGACCGCCTTGCATGCAAATGACGCCCCCCAATTTGAGGTCTCTTGCCCAACGTTCGGCCTCAGACCAACCCGACGTGTCAGGGTAGGCGTAGATGGGTACCATCAGCAATTGGGCCACCCGTTGCTCCATGGGCAATGTGGCCAGCACACTGTCAACCCAGGCTGAATCTGCTGCGAGGAAAGAAGGAGAGGAGGGAGTTGCTTCAACGTCCAAAACCACTTGGGCCCGATGGCAGGAAGCCCAGGCAACCAAGGCCAAGCACAGGGTGGTCAGCCGAAACATCAAGGTTGGTCCTGCATTCTCGTTCGCGCCAAGTTGACCAAGAAATTGAATTGTTCTTCCATGGTCAATTCACTGTTGTCGACCACCACGGCATCTTCCGCTTGTTTGAGGGGCGCCACGGCACGTTCAGAATCAATCCGGTCCCGTTCCAACACATTTTCAAGCACTTCGTTGTAGGACACCTGCTTGCCTTGACTCTTCAACTCGTTCAGCCTTCGGTAAGCGCGCGTTTCGGGATCTGCCGTCATGAAAATTTTCAATTCCGCATGTGGGATGACCACGGTGCCAATATCTCGTCCATCCATCACCACGCCACCGCCTTCTGCCATGCGTTGCTGGATGGCCACCAATTTGTGGCGAACCTCGGGAACACGGGCAATGAGGCTCACTTTTTGGGCTACATCCATCGACCGAATCTCCCTCTCGACATTCACACCGTTCAGATGAATTTCAGATTGCTCCGTTTTGGGGTTGTAGCGGAAACTCAAATACATCCGATCCAATCCTGCGCGCACGCCCACCTCATTCACCACACCATCGACCACGGTTCGTTCCTTCATCGCGTGCAGAGTGGCTGCCCGGTACATGGCACCCGTGTCGACATAGACATAATTCAGTTCCTTGGCCAAAGACTTGGCCATGGTGCTTTTTCCGGCACTTGAATGGCCGTCAATGGCGATGTTGATGCGACGTCTCCCCATGGTTCGAAGATAGGTCTGTCTCCGTCATTGGAGAGGCAGGGTTGCCTGCGAATTTTGTTGCCATTCAGGCCAACGGATGACCAAGCCCAATTGGGTGGAACTTCCCGCAAAATGGATGACACTGCGCGAGATGGCATAGTCGAGGTTCTTGAACGTTCCTCGCAAACCCATGGATAGGCCATTCATGCCGGGTCTTCCAGCTGCCACCATGTCTTTTTGACGACGGTGATTGTAGCCAATTTGACCTTGAAGTTGGGCTCCAAGTTTCAGGCTCACCCCTCCAGACAGGTGCCTCGCCAATTGATCCCCCCATTGCCAAACATCACTTGGAACGAGCTCCCCGGTCAACGGGTCATACGTGTCATCGTATGTCCCTTCGGGTGCCAAATCCCAAGTTGTGGCGTGAGCATAGCGAACATGAAACTGAAAAGGAGCGTTTTCGAAGCCTTGGGTCCATCCGAATTGAAGGTTCAGGGGGAGACGCCCTTCGGGCATGATGCCTGAAAAATCCTGTTGCATCCCCCAGTTGGAGACCAAAACACCCCAGGCGGCATGGCCATTTTTGGAGCGTTTGACCAAACCCAAATCGCAACTCATCACGCCTGCGTTGACCTGTGCCAAATTGCGGAGCCCCAACCAACCGGTCACGCCCAAGACCCAGGTGCTGTCCAACGTCCATGCCGTTCCATATTGAAGGGCATAATCCCCTCCCGAGAAGGTGCCTGTGGATTGGCCTGACGCCGTCAATCCTTCAAAATCCCCAAACGATGCGAACCTCACGCCTACATGAGATGCACGCCGACCTTGGGGTCGAAGCGGAAGGGTGATCGCACCTGCTTTCATTCCTGCGAAATAGTCGAGGTAGGCCGTGTGGATGTGGCCACGCACGGTGGAGTCCATGGCCGCAGGATGGTAGGCCATCGTCCATCCGTCACCGCGAAGGGGCGCCGCATCAGCACCCCCCAAAGCGGCGTCACGTGGAGAGGAAACGACATCCCATGCCAAAGAAGCGGGTACGTCGCCCGGAGTCTGACCCATGGCCTCAGGCCAAGCCCCCACATAGCTCGTCACCAGAAACATGAACAGCAGAGACCGACGTATCATGGAGGGAAGGTAGGCAGTCAATGCGTTGTGATGGACAAGGGCGAATCGACCTTTTGGTTCAACAACGCACGTTCCACCACATCCCTCATGTGACGGACATAGGTGAAGGAAAGACCTTTGACGTAGCGAGGATTGATGTCTTCTACATCTTGTCGATTGCGCTCGCAAAGGATGATTTCTTTGATGCCTGCTCGTTTGGCCGCCAGGATCTTTTCCTTGATCCCTCCCACGGGAAGCACTTGTCCACGGAGGGTAATCTCACCGCTCATGGCCAGAAATTTTCTGACCTTTCGTTGGGTGAAGGCGCTCGCTAAGGCTGTCAGCATCGTGATTCCAGCGCTAGGACCATCTTTGGGAATGGCTCCTTGAGGCACGTGAATGTGCACGTTCCATTGGTCAAACACTTGCGGCGTCAATCCCAACCAGTGGGCATGTCCCTTCAAATGTTCAAGGGCAATCACGGCAGATTCTTTCATGACATCGCCCAAGTTCCCCGTCAAGGTCAGTTTGCCTTTCCCTGGGGTCAGGGAGCATTCAATGAACAGGATGTCACCTCCACGTGGTGTCCATGCCAACCCGGTGACCACGCCGGCAACATCGTTGCCTTCATACCTGTCCTTGTCTCGGGAGATTCCAAGAATCTCACCGAGGTCATCGGCCGTGATGTCAACGCGGTGGGTTTCTTCAAGCGCAATTTGTTTGGCGCGATGTCGAACGATTTTGGCAAGACGCTTGTCCAAGCCTCGCACTCCGCTCTCGTTGGTGTAGCGCTCCACGACAGCCTCGATGGTGCCTGCGGGGATGTTGAGGCTGTCTGAGGCCAAACCCGAGGCATCGAGATGCTTGGGAAGGAGGTGGCGCTTACCGATTTGGACTTTTTCTTCGAGGGTGTACCCACTCACATCAATGATTTCCATCCGGTCGCGCAAGGCGGGTTGGATGCTGCTCAAGTCGTTGCATGTGGCCAGGAACATGACTTTGCTCAAGTCGTAGTCGAGGTCTAGGTAATTGTCGTGAAAGGTGTGATTTTGTTCAGGATCCAGCACCTCGAGCAGGGCAGAGGAGGGGTCGCCGTGGTGATCGCGCCCGAGTTTGTCAATTTCATCAAGCACAAACAAGGGGTTGCTCGTCCCTGCCTTTTTCAAGTTTTGAAGCACCCGGCCAGGCATGGCACCGATGTAGGTTTTGCGGTGCCCTCGGATTTCAGCTTCGTCTCGAAGTCCACCAAGACTCATCCGCACATACTTTCTACCAAGGGCCTCGGCGATGCTTCTCCCAAGTGAAGTTTTGCCTACGCCAGGAGGGCCGTACAAACACAAAATCGGGGCCTTCATGTCCCCTTTGATTTTCAACACGGCAAGGTGTTCAATGATCCGCTCCTTGACCTTCTCCAATCCATAATGGTCATCATCCAAAACGCGCTGGGCATGCTTCAAATCAAAGTTGTCTTGCGACACGTGGCCCCAAGGCAATTCCAGCAGCGTGTCGATGTAATTCGCCTGAACACTGTACTCGCTGGCGTGCGGATTCATGCGTTCAAGTTTCCCAATTTCTTTCTCAAACGCGAGGGCAGCATGCTCAGGCCAAACCTTGGTCGCCGCTTGCGTGCGTTTGTCGAGAATTTCTTCCTTCAACGGATTGGCGCCCAATTCCTCCTGAATGGTCTTCATCTGTTGATGCAGAAAGAACTCTCTTTGCTGCTGGTCCAGATCCGTTTTTACCTTGCGTTGAATGTCCTGCTTCAAGGAGAGCATTTGCTTCTCTTTGTGCAGCAATTCCAGGACTTTTTGGGCGCGATCACGGAGGTTGAGACAGGTTAGGATGGCCTGTTTTTCTTCAACCCCGACCTGCATGTTGCTCCCGATGAAATTGACCAAAAACCCCAACCTTTCCATGCCCTTGATGGCCTCGGCCGCTTCGGTGGGAATGTTGGGGTTCATTTCAATGATCTCGATGGACAAATCGCGAAGCGTCTCGGTCAGAGCTTTTCCTTCACGCTCGGGCAGCGGTTCTTCAGGTCCTCCAAAGGCCTCCACCTTCGCCTTCATGTAGGGTTCTTCCTGGATGACTTCAGTCCATCGAAACCTTTGTTGCCCCTGCAAAATGACGGTGTTGGTGCCGTCTGGCATCTTGAGCATTTTCAGAATTCGCGCCACAGTGCCCACTTCGTTCAGGTCAGACGCTCCAGGCACTTCAGTGTCGTCTTCTTTTTGACTGACCACGCCGATGAATGACTCGGCTTTGGTGGCCTCCCGAATCAATCGGATTGAACGATCTCGACCCACACTGATGGGGATGACGACGCCTGGAAACAGGACGGTGTTGCGCAGGGACAGAAGCGGCAAGACCTCTGGCACAGAACTCTCGTGCATGGCGGCCTCATCTTCCTCCGTCAAAATCGGAATCAAATCGTGGTCATGGCTATCGCTGAGACGGAAGGGGAGGCTTTTTTTCATGTGCTTTCGTGGGTGGTTTCCTGTGGGCCCGCTCGGTAAGGTCAAAAGCCATGCCATCCGCTCCGCGACAGTTTGTCCTGACAAAACGAACGTGTTCTCAAGATCATTCGTGCGTCAGAGGTTGGAAAAACCGCCCTTTTGTCACATTTCTTCGTTTCGGGCATCGTCCCTGTCGTTGCCCCCGGCTTTTTCGTGGGCATTGCCCAGGCGTTTGCCCCGGGGTATGTCACGGGCGTGCAAGAACGACCCTGTCGTACAACGCGCGAATCTCGTCTTCCTCGCGCTGAGAGAGTGTGCACCCTCTTCGGGCCATCACCTTGCGAGCTGTAGAAAGGGCACCTTCGATTGCATGAGGCGTGTTGTTGTCATGTCCCCACGAGAAATGGGGAATGTGTCTCGGTGGAGTTGATGGGCCGAAGACGTTGCAAAAACTTCCCACCACCGTGGCCGTGGAAAATGCCGTGTGAATGGCTGACTTGCTGTGGTCACCCATGATCAAGCCGCAAAAGATTCTCCCTCTTGTTTGAAAAGACTGGGAGGCCTCATTCCATTCTGCAATGTCGCCGTATGTGTTTTTCAAGTTGCTGCAGGTGGTCTCAGCGCCAAGGTTGGACCAGGACCCCAGCACGGAGTTGCCTAAAAATCCTCCGTGCGCCTTGTTGGACCAGTCGTGAATCACCACATTGCTCAATTCACCACCGACCTTGCATCCACGACCGACGGTGGTTGGCCCATACACGGTGCTTCCCATTCTCACCGCAGATCCTTCCCCCAACGCGAAGGGACCACGGATGCGGCATCCCTCCATGATTTCTGCATCGGGACCAATCACAACGGGTCCACCTTCAGTGTTGAGCGTCACATCGCGAAGGACAGCGCCCGGACCCACATGAATTCGCTCCATGGGGCCAAACACGACCACACCGACGGAACGCCAAGCATCGCGTTCCTCCTCTCGAAGTGTCCGAAGTCTCCAAGCGGTTTGGAGTCGCCCAAGGTCAGCCAACAACCCCTCACCCGCGCGCTCAAACAACGCTCCCACATCAACCAACATTGGATTCTCCACATGGGTGTCCACTGTCGCCCAAGCAGCGTCCTCTCCATGCGGTGATTCCCCGTGTTGGGCCAGGATTTCCCCTTGAAGCATCCACCGCTCTCCGTGACCTAACCCGAGCACGACGTTGCACGCTTCCAAGGTGGGGAGCAAACGGGGATGGACGCGAAGCAGGGGTTTGGAAGAAAGAACATCCTTCCATTGATTTGCAATGGAACGGACCCCAAAGTGCAAGCTGTGCTCTTCCCGTAGCTCATTGAGTGGATACAAGTCGGGGGAAGCTTTCGCGGAAAGAAAAGGGGTTGACGACATGCTGCAAACTTAGGTTGTGAAACAAAACATGCGAACATCTGTTTCTTGGGTGAATCCTACCCATCAACACCAAGAGAGCGGCGTGAAGCAGGAATTTTCAATCAAGGACTTGGAGCATCTGACGGGCGTCAAGGCGCACACGATACGGATTTGGGAGCAGCGTTACAATTTGCTGAATCCCGACCGATCAGCGACCAACATCCGCACCTATTCAGGACGAGACTTGAAGCGGCTTTTGAATGTGAGTTTGCTCGTCGAACGGGGATTGAAAATCTCCAAAGTCGCCACCATGGCGGATGAGGAACTGACCCAAGAAGTGCTGACAACACCCACAAACAGCGATGGAGAAGCGCTGTTGGCGCAGCAACGGTTGAAGGTTTCTATGATGTCTTTCGACGAACAATTGTTCAGGGATACCATGGCCAAGGCTGTCGAAATCTGGGGTTTTGAAGGGGCTGTCATGCAGGTTTGCCTACCATTTCTGGCAGAGGTGGGGGTGTTGTGGTTGACCAATGCCATTTGTCCAGCCCATGAGCATTTCATGAGCAACTTGTATCGCCAAATGTTGTTTGCGGCGGTCGACGCGACACCACTTCCCCAAACTGGACCTCAGGACAAGGTGTACGTGCTGTATTTGCCCGAGCGTGAAATTCATGACATCTCCTTGCTGTTTGTGCATCAAATCTTGAGGAAACGGGGAATGCACAGCATTTTCCTTGGACAGAGTGTTCCTTTTGACGACTTGGAAACCGTGGCCAATGAGTTCCCGAATGCCCAATTTGTCAGCTATTGCACGACGTACCCTGCTGAGGGCCAGGCGCAGGAGTACATTGACAAGGTGAACCGGACCTTTGGTGAATCAGACCATCGATTCTACCTCGCCGGGGGGGTGTTTCACGACGTGCAAGGGGGAGGATGTGTGTCTGTGGATCGCACAGGAGGTGACTTGATTGGTCGCATTTGCCAGGCTTGATCCTAGGTCTTTTTCTCTTAATTGATTGAATTCCAGATTTTTGTCATTTTTTGTTGAACGAATTTTGAAAAATGTTCAACAAAAATTTGGGCTCTCGCAATTCTTGTTTAACCTTTAGCCGTGAAGATTAAACAAAACAGCCATGAGCACGCTTGAATTCAATCAATTGTTGGTTACGCAGTCAGACTTCCTGCGTGGATTCGCCCTCGGGTTCACACGAAACGGGGCAGATGCGGACGATTTGGTCCAAGACACCATGGTCAAAGCGTTGAGGTACAAAAACAACTTCAAGGAAGGGACCAACATGAAAGGGTGGTTGTACACCATCATGCGGAACATCTTCATCAACAACTACAAGCGTAAGAAATTCCAAAACACGGTGTTGGACAGCACGGAGAATCATTACTTCATCAATGCAAGTCAAGATTACAGCTTTGACACCGTGACGACACAAATCAATGAGCAGGACATCTTGCATGCCATTGATGATTTGAAGGGGGATTTCAAGAAACCATTCACCATGTTTTTGGATGGTTTCCACTATGACGAGATTGCGGAAGAAATGAACATCCCCATGGGCACCGTCAAATCTCGCATCTTTCACGCAAGGAAGAAGTTGGCTTCGAGCCTGTCCGACTTCAACTGAGTTGTACGATCTCAGTTTGTTCTATCTTGCATGGCAGTGCCCAACGCACCCGTCATGCTCCTTTCTCCCCAGCATTCTGCTTCTCTTGTAGAGAAATCAATTCATGGCCTGCTCTTCTCAGCCCTGATGACCTTTGGAGGCGCTGCCTTCTGCCAGGTTACGGTAGACCAAAGTTTGACCATCAACCAGTACGTGAATGATGTGTTGCTGGGAGAAGGGGTGTCAGCAACCAACATCAATTACATCGGTGGATCCAGCCAAATCGGATACATGACAGGTGGGTTGTCGGCAGGTTTTCCAATTGAGGGTGGCCTTGTGTTGAGTTCTGGCAACGCTGCCGATGCGTTTTGTGCGGGCCAGGGGTGTTTTGATTGTTCCGGCGGGAACCCCACGGATGCAGATCTGCTCCAGATAGCCAACAGTGTTCCTCCTTTGATTGGCCAGAGTTTCTCCGTCGGCAGTGTGAATGATCTGTGCATGTTGGAATTCGATTTTGATCCGGCGGGCGACTATGTGTCATTCAATTACATCTTTGGTTCGAGTGAATATGAGGCTTGGGAGAATACCCAGTACAATGACATTTTTGCCTTTTTCCTTTCGGGAGCGGGAATCAACGGACCCTACGATGCGCCGGCCGCATTCCCTGGTCAGGCGATCAACATTGCAAGCGTGCCAGACTCTGATCCCGAATTGCCCATCACCATCAGCTCTGTGAATGGGAGCATCAATGCGGAGTATTACATTCTCAACAATTCCGCAGACATTTGTATGAATGGATACACCACCATCTTGACCGCGGTGTACCCAGTGATTTGCGGAGAAACCTATCACATCAAATTGGCCATCGGGGATGGTTCTGACACCATCTTGGATTCGGTGGTGATTTTGGAGGAGGGAAGTTTTGGATCGCCCATTCCCACAACTTATGAATCTGCCGCATCTCCACTGTGCGATCCAGATCCCGACGACGATCAAATCATCTATTGCGCCTGGGAGGATTGTGGTCCCTCGACCATCACCATCAGCAGGCCATGTGCAGTGTCGTCATTGTTCCCTTTCCCATTTGATTTGGTGGCAGCTCCAGGATCTGAAGCCAGCATGGAGGAGGACTTGATTGGCCTTCCTTCGAGCGCAGCGATTCCCGTTGGCGAGTATGGCATTTCCTTGACGTTTGATGTTCCTCAAGACAACCTGGACGAAGGCACCGAGGCGTTGTATCTCAAGGTCATCAGTGGAACCATTGAGAGCCAGATTACCATCATCATTTACGACACACCGGAATTTGAGGCCACGATGCCAGCCTTGGTGACGGTGCCATGCGACCAAACTGAAGAAGTGTGCATTGAGTTGATTCAAGATCCCGCTTACGAGTACCCTCCTGTGTCCTACAATTGGACCATCAATGGCGTGGATTACGGGGAAGAGCCCTGTGTGAACTATGGTTCTTTGACGAGCTCGTTGATGGAAGTGTACCTCGAGGACGGATGCGGTCGAGATTTGTACCTCCAGGGATTGTTTGAAGTGCCCTACGAAGAGCTCCAACTCTCCATGCCCAATGACACCCTCCTTTGCAATGGTGCGGAGACGTTCATTGAATTGGGCATCGAGGGAGGGCAGCCGCCTTATCAAATCCAGTGGGCGAATTTCATCGACGAGGAATTGATCCATCTTGTGGATCCCGACGAAAGCACGGCGTATGAAGTGCTTGTCATTGACAATTGCAACTACACGGAAGAGGCCACCACCCTGGTGGATGTTCAAACCGTCGCGGTGAACATCATCAAGGAAACGCTCGGGGACGACACGTATCAATTCGATGTCGTCGTGGATCCCGCAGAACCCTATCCATACGCTTACTTGTATGCATGGGATTTTGGGGATGGCCAGGGGTCCTTCGAGAAATCACCGACCCACGCCTACGATGGTTTGTCGAGGTATGAAGCGAAAGTCGAGGTCACCACAGACATTGGGTGCTCCAAGTCAGCTGTGACAGATATTTTCGGGAACATCATCTTCTACATCCCCACTGCGTTCACCCCGGACAACGATGGTTTGAATGATGCTTTTGTCATCAACGGCAGGCAAGTAAGGCTTTACGAAATCTGGATATACAACCGTTGGGGGGAGGAGGTATTCCATTCCACAGATTTGGATGAACCTTGGATCGGTGACGTGGAAGGAGGAGAGTATTTTGCACCCAATGGCGTGTACCATTGGGTGATCAAGGCCGCTGGATTTGACACAGACGCCCAAGAATACCAGGGCTTCGTTCACTTGATGCGGTGAGTTTGAATAATCCATGAACATGACTCAAAACCAAGTTGGCCGCACCATGACAGGTGCGTTTGTTGCTGTGACTTCCTTATTCTTTATGTGGGGCTTCATCACCGTGTTGGTGGACGCCCTCATTCCTCGGTTGAAGGAGGTGTTTGAATTGACATTTTTGCAAGCTGGCTTGGTTCAGTTTGCGTGGTTTGCAGCCTATGGATTGTTGTCTATTCCTGGAGGGAATTTGATCTCGCGCATTGGGTACCAGCGCGGGATTTTGGTGGGCTTGGCCTTGGCGGGGTTGGGATGCCTGTTGTTTTTCCCCGCGGCCTCAACCCGCTTGTATCCCTTGTTTTTGTTGGCCTTGTTTGTGGTGGCAGGCGGAATCACCGTCTTGCAGGTTGCGGCCAATCCATACATCTCCGTGTTGGGGCCGGAATCTTCGGCATCGTCAAGGCTGAATCTCTCTCAGGCATTTAATTCTGTCGGAACAACATTGGCCCCGTTGGTGGCAGCGAGTTTCCTCTTGGGAGATCAAATTTTGTCGAGTGACGAAATAGGTGCCCTGTCCCAAGAGGATCGCTTGGCTTATTTTGCGTCTGAGGCATCTGCCGTTCAAGGCCCGTTTGTGGGATTGGCACTGGCGTTTTTTGCCCTGGCCGGCATTGTGGCCACCATCCAATTGCCCAAAATCTTGGGTGGAACGGAATCGAGGCAAGCGTCCTATGCCTCCGTGTTTCAAAACGCCAAACTCCGATTCGGAGCCATTGCCATCTTCGTCTACGTGGGCGCGGAAGTGGCCTTGGGTTCTTACATGGTCAACTACGGGATGTCCTTGGACGTCGTGGACGCCATTCAAGAGCATGGCGCGTTGCGGTGGATGGCGAATGTAGCAGCTGCCTTGAAGGGTGTTGAACTTGTGAATTTGGATGCCAAAGGCATTCTGGGTGCATTGCTTACATTGTATTGGGGTGGAGCGATGGTCGGGCGATTCGTGGGTTCTGCATTGATGAGGAGCATCGCCCCGGCCAAATTGCTCGGCGCTTCAGCCCTTGCGGCCGCAGTCTTGATCGTGGGCTCCGTGCTCAGCGGTGGCATCAGTGCCCTGATGTTGACCTTGGCCGTTGGATTCTTCAACAGCATCATGTTTCCCACCATTTTCACCTTGGCCATCGAGGACTTGGGCGAGGCCAAGCCGCAGGGGTCGGGTGTCTTGTGCACTGCCATCGTGGGAGGTGCTTTCATTCCGCCAGCGGTTGGTGCCTTGGTGGATTCACTGGGCTTTGGATGGGCATTCTTGCTTCCAGCGGTATGCTACCTGTACATTTCTTGGTACGGTGGCAGGTTGGTGCCGAGCGCTTAAGGAAGTCCATTCGCCAAGTTTCCTTAACTGAAGAGCTTCATTTATGCACAATGGACAACTTTTTTGGGAGTGAACGTGTTCTTTTGAGGAGCGACTATCGCGAACGCATCAGAGCACGACATCATGGCAAGAAAGAAATCAGAAAAAGAGCTGCAACCCAACATCAAAGTGCGTCTTGATCGAAGAACGGTCATCACAGTACGGGACCGCAGCAAACTGGCCTACTGGAAGGAAAAATTTCCAACGCTAGAAATTCTAGAAGAGGCATGAAAAAAGGCGATTCGATGAGAATCGCCTTTTTTGTGTTCGGGTGATTCCCGAAAACTTCTTCCTTGAATCGATCACACAGCTCTCGCCTCCATTTTCCAAGGTGCAAAGGGCAAGTGTTCGCGTCCTTTCTTCGTCAGTGCGTAGCCGTCCTTGTTCTGGATGAGACCGTCGAGATACAAATTGGTGATTCGTTCACCGATGCGCGCCTTCCCCACATGAAGGTCTGTGTCCTCTTCAATTCTCTTCCAGAAGTTGCGCTCGAGCACGGCCAAACGGACGTGGGTTTGTTGTTCGATTTTGTGTTGGTGAATGATGTCCAAAATCATGTGGTCGTACTTGTCCAGTCCAGTCATGGTTCAGTCGTTGAGAGGTGAAAGATTTGAACAGCAAGTAAGGACTTTTGAGGCTGCGAATGGGTCCGTTGGTCCGCGCCGTTATTCACGCTTTGTCCACGACTTGTCTCAAATTGTGAACAACATGTGAATATCGCCAGAGGCGTTGTGTGAATCACTTTTTGCGGCCCGTGAAGTACCGAAAGTACCTCGTCATGTAATGGGCATCTCGATCCGGAAAGTCGGAAGGTTTGAACGGAGCGTGAATGTGCACGAATTTCCGTTTGTCTTCCCAAGCTGCCAGACAAACTTTGCAGTCCATGGTTTTGGCCCAGTTCAAGGCCACCATGAGTTCCTCTTTACTCCCATGGCACGCGACGACGCACGTTTTTCCTTGTGAAAAAGCCTTGTTCATGATGTCCTTGGCAGCTGCGTCTTTTTCGAAGGAAGGAAGCTCCACCAGTTGGGTAGAAAAGATCCAAGTCATCGTCCGCCTTTGCCATGGAGAGGGGGCCCAAATCACCACCAACGTCCGCCAAAATTGAGTGGGCAACATGCCACGCATTCGCCAGCCTTTGCGCCTCAGGTACCACCGACCAAACGCGAGCATCCAACCCGGCGTAAGTCTGGGTTGCAAGCGAAGTGTGGACTGGGGTCGTGTCATGTGGAGGTGGTGTTGAACGACCAAGGTCCTCGAATCGTTGGGCCAGCATGCAGCATGGTTTGCATGATCGTTTGGAATTGGGTTCGACTCCAAGACTCCGCGCCCAACGATGCGAGGTGATCATTCATGATTTGGCAATCCAACGGTCCAAACCCGCGGTCCTTCATCCATTGGATGAGGTTCACGAGCGCCACCTTGGATGCGTTGGGCGAAGATGAAAACATGCTTTCTCCAAAGAACATTCGCCCCAAGGATACTCCATAGAGTCCGCCCACAAGGTCATCTTCTTGCCAAACTTCAACCGAGTGTGCGACTCCCAATTCATGAAGGGCGACGTACGCGTCCACGACCTCTTCGGTGATCCACGTGCCATGTCCATCCCGCGGAGCTTGTTGGCATCCCACAATGACATCTTTGAATGCCTTGTCCATGCTCACTTGGTAGCGTTTTCGATTGAGTTCGTTTCGGAGGCTTTTGTGAATGCGAAGTTTGTTCAAGGGGAGAATGGCTCGCTTTTCCGGTGACCACCAAAGAATGGGGTCATCCTCCATGAACCAGGGAAACGTGCCGTGCTCGTATGCTGCAAGAAGCCGGGCGGGGCTCAAATCCCCACCGACTGCCAACAACCCATGTTCACCTGCATGTTCGACAGGAGGGAAGGTCAAATCGTCGCCAAGCACTTGGACGTTCATGACACAAAGAAACACATGCTCATTGAATCACAGACGTTGTTCCTTTGCACGGATGAATGCCAACTCACCGCCTTCCATCGGGCCCGAGATGCCGGTCGAAATCAGAGCGATGATTTCGGTGCTCTCGGAAGCACTTCCAGGGTGGGAGGCTCAACAATGGGCGTGTCCTCCGGGGAGACCCAAGGACGTGGACGAGCGCATCCGTCAAGCGCGTCGAGCGGGCGTTATGGCGATCATTTGTCCCAACGAGGAGGGCACATGGTCAGTGTTGTTGATGCAAAGAACGTTGGATGGTTCACCGCACAGCGGGCAGATTTCCCTGCCTGGGGGTGCTGAAGAGTCGAGCGATCGAGGAGATTTGAAAAGAACTGCCATGCGAGAATGTGCTGAAGAGGTGGGGGTTGAGCTTCATGAACACCAGGTGATTGGGGCCTTGTCCCCGCTGTACATTCCCCCGAGCGATTTTTGGGTACTGCCCTTCGTGGCATGGTGTGCCAGCCGGCCCCAGATTCGACGTCAACATGAGGAAGTGGCTCGAATCATGTTTCTGCCTCTTGAACGCCTCCCCATGCCGGGCTTTCATTGGCCCAACCACGTCGTGAAGGTCGGGGGTGGCTCCATGCAGGTGCCAGGCATGCTTTGCCAAAATCAGGTGCTTTGGGGAGCCACGGCCATGATGCTGTCGGAATTGAATTGTGCGTGGCACCGTGCATGTGAGGCCTTGAAGGGTTGAGCGTTTGGCCTAACATGCAGGCGGAAGTTCCATTTCCGCCTTTCCTTTGCAGGGAAAAGCCAACGGATGAATACACTCACCCACCCCGACGACAACAAAGTGAAGGATGCCTTGAACAGGGCTCGTGAATCTGGAGACGCCCAATGGATTCGTCCCTTGGCCTCTGCATTTGCCCAACGTCAGGAGGATGCCATCCGAGAAGAAATGGCTGATTTGTTGGGTACTCTGAAAATATCAGCGGCTGAAGTGGAGATGTTGGCCATGCTCGAGGAGCCAGAATTTGAGCACGTCAAGGCGGACTTGTTGGGTTTCTTGTGGAGCTGCGGGTTTACCTGCCCAGGCAAGCTCGCCTTGGTGACAAGGGTGGCTTGCGAGGGTGATTTTCGTCAAGCCATGGAAGGGTGCACGCTCGTCGAACAGGTGGAAAAGACTGACCATGAACAGGACATTTTGGAGGCCTTGGTCGTCGTTCGGGCTGCACTTGCCGACTCCAGCAAGGCTGTCATTCATCCTCTGTTGCGCCCAATGCACGACCATTTGGCCATGCTCAACAACACCATGATGTGATTCGATTGGCCAGGGGTCGCGTGATGTTGGTCAATGTGAGGACTCTGCCCGTCGTTTGGCGATGCGTTCAAGTGGACCCGGACAAGTCCCGAGATGGCAATTCTCACACGCTGTCACGACGGCGTTGAAGTGGGAAGCTGAAGGTTGGTCATTGAATTGATCGATGGCCAATTGGTAAAGCGGTGCGTGGGATTGAAAGTGTTCATTCACCATGCTCGCATCGGTGGGCTCAAGGCCAAGCAAGGCGTGAGACACGAGGGTTTGACCTTCCCACGAATGAGACGGATCCTCCATGACAGCCTGCAACGTCTGTTGCAATTGGCCATCCATGGCGACCATGGCTGCCGCCAACGGAGAACTTCCATTGGGCTGATTGGGTGCGAGGCGAGGGGCTGAGCATGACGGCGACCCTTCTGCACAACCTTGTGAGAAAAGCAGAGTCAGAAGGCATGCACTGAAAGCGACAGCATGCGTGAGCAATCGTGCCATCCCGATCAGTCTTGAATCATCACGCCCGTGGCTGTGAATGCCAAACGCAACTCAGGTTCCTGGATGGCGGCGATTTCGGCTTCAGATTTTCCAGCATCTTCCGCGTAATGGCGCAATGCTTCGACGGTGAGCGTGTCGTAAAAGGCTTCTCCCGCGATGACTGTGCGTTTGCCCTCAGCCCCTTCCGTGGGTACAAAAAAGCCGTAATCTAGAAATCTCACAAACACGGTGTCAGTCCCCGAAGCGACGTCCATCCAGCATCCTTTTTTGGCACAGGTGGCCGTGATGGTGCCCTCAAGCTTCACTTCGGCCCTTCCCTCGGAAGTCAATGCCATGCGGACAGCTTGGGCATCGAGTGGCTCCGAAGTGTCAATCACCTGTCCATAGAAGGTTTGGTTGTCATTCATGGCCGTGGGTTCTGGGGCAGATCCACATTGCATCAGCATCCACGTGGTGGATAGGGCCGCAAACAAAAGGAAGGGGTGAATTCGATTCATGGGGTTTAGGTGAAAGGGTGATTGCAAAAAAACAACAACTCGGTTTGAGCTTAGTGGGTTCTGGTCATGTTCTCGTTGGTGATCAAAATCACATCACCCATGGTCAGGGCAGCGCTGTCTGGAACCAGCACATCAGCCTGCAGGTGGCCATGAATGGTCAGTATGTTCAGGTCAGGATGGTTCTGTTTGAGATACCAAACAATGCCTTCTTTGTTTTGACTGTGGTAGGCGCCGTTCATGTGAACAAATGGGGCGCCATCGCCCAAGTGTTGTCCAATCCAATGGGCCATTGTTGCGTCCTTCACGGCTTGCGCCATGGGCAGTGTTTCCCCGCCATGTCCTCCGCCCATGGAGAGCATCGCGTCGTATCCGGGAAGCGTGATGTCAAAAGGAATGGGCAAAGCGGGGAGGTAGCTTTGGGCTTCCTCACTGAGGGAAGACAAACCATCGAGTCCATGTTTGTAGACATGAGAGGCGTATCTCCGAGGGATGTTGGTGGCCACGAAGGTCAAACCGTGGTCACGTGCCAATTCAAGAAGGGGATGATAGTCGGTGAAGTGGTTGGGCCAAAGGTTGGCTGCAGCCTTGAATTTGTCTTCTTGGATGGTGCCATCCACAAATTCATTCACGACCAACTGGTCATCGGCTTCAAGCATTTCTGCACCCAACACTGGGTGAAGGTCGAGGTCAAGCAGGTCTCGGACCAATTGAGCTTGCAACCAGTGCATGATGGGGTCGTCATGCAACTCCCCAAAAAACACAACGTCAGCACGAGATGCCTGAGAGACGAATTCTGGCCAGGACATGGGTTCGCCGTCGGCGTTGAACAAAGCATACGCCGTCGGCGATTCAGCCAGCGCTTTTCTCACAGCTTTTTGGGCTTGGACTTCGTGCGTGGGCATCCAAATGGCGGTCGCAGCCATACAAGCGATGAGGCCGTGTCGAATGGAATGTTTGGTGTTCATGGAATTCATTTGAAGGTCTTGCGGCTGGACATTGGGGTGGGCCGAGATGGACAGGGATCTACGTTTGCATCACCCCAGGTCGAAACGGCATGAAGGAGGGCGAAGCGTTGGCGGCTTCGATGCCCATGCTGACCCAACGGCGCGTGTCTTCAGGATCGATGATGGCGTCAACCCACAGCCGTGCCCCTGCATAATGGGGGTCCGTTTGGGTGTCGTATCGCGAAGTGATGCGCTCGAGCAAGGATTGGCTGTCTGCCTCTGAAATGTCTTGACCTTGTTTTTGAAGGGCAGCGGTTTCAATCTGCAGGAGCACCTTGGCCGCTTGCTCTCCGCCCATGACGGCGATGCGCGCCGTGGGCCAGGCCACGATGAGTCTGGGATCGTAAGCTTTTCCGCACATGGCGTAATTCCCAGCACCGTAGCTATTCCCGACAATGACCGTGAATTTGGGGACGACGCTGTTGGCGACGGCATTGACCATTTTGGCTCCATCCTTGATGATGCCTCCATGTTCGGAGCGAGAACCCACCATGAAGCCAGTGACATCCTGCAAGAAGAGAAGCGGAACATTCCTCTGGTTGCATGTCATGATGAATCGAGCAGCCTTGTCCGCACTGTCGGAATAGATGACACCACCGAATTGCAGCCCTTGGGTCTTGCTTTTGACCATGCTGCGTTGGTTAGCGACCACTCCCACACTCCATCCATCCACCCGCGCATATCCACACACCAGGGTTTTTCCGTATCCCTTTTTGTATTCTGTGAAGCTTCCCTGGTCCACAAGGGCCTGGATCAATTCGTACGTATCGTAGGCCTCGCTGCGAGAATCGGGCAAAACAGCTGAAGCGGCTGGGCCCGACGGCGGAAGAGAGGACTCTCGGTGAAAACCCGCAGTCGAGAGCGAATGACCCCAATGAGAGGCCAACTCTCGGATGAGATCCACAGCCTCTTGCTCATTGGCAACGCGGTAGTCTGTCACCCCGCTGATTTCATCGTGGGTGGCAGCCCCTCCGAGCGTTTCATTGTCGATGTCTTCACCGATGGCAGCCTTGACCAAATAACTGCCAGCCAAAAAAATGGACCCTGTGCCTTCCACAATGATGCTCTCGTCGCTCATGATGGGGAGGTAGGCTCCGCCGGCCACGCAACTCCCCATGACAGCGGCAATTTGGGGGATGCCCATGGAGGAGAGTTTGGCATTGTTTCGGAACATCCGCCCAAAATGCTCCTTGTCAGGAAAAATTTCGTCCTGCATGGGCAGGTAAACACCTGCACTGTCGACCAAATAGATGATGGGCAACCGGTTTTCCATGGCAATTTCCTGGGCTCGGAGGTTTTTCTTTCCCGTGATGGGAAACCAAGCACCCGCCTTCACAGTGGCGTCATTGGCCACCACCATGCACAACTTGCCATGGATGCGTCCAATCTCCACCACCACCCCACCGGCGGGACACCCCCCTTGTTCTGGGTACATGTCGTGTCCTGCCAAGGCGCCTATTTCAATCCGTTCACATCCGATGTCAAACAGCTTGTCGAGCCGCTCTCTCGCGGTCCATTTTCCTTTGGCATGCTCTTTCGCGATGCGCTTTTCTCCTCCACCTTGGCGAATCTTGGTCAGCAAGCGCTCCAGGTCCGACACCCGCATGCGCATGCGGTCTTCGTTCAGGTTGTGTGCCAATTCTTTGTTCCGCGCCATGCCCCGAAGGTACATCAGGGGGCTACCTTTGGGGGCATGGGATGGTGGTCCAAACGCAATTTTTTGCTCGTTCTCATGGCCTTGGCGGTGCTGCAACTTGCCGGTGAGGGCTGCACACGTGCTCCCAGAGATCCACGGGGTGCGGTTCCTTTGTCATCCTCGGACAATGTGACGTTTCCATCAGAGCGATGGCCCGCATATGCCCGGGGTTTTTCTTGGGGAGTGGGGTCCCAAGGGGAAACGGTTCTGATCATCAGGCAACCGAGAACGGAGGAGGTGCTTGCCGTGGTGAGCCGAGATGATTTCGCTTTGGAAGGAGACGAATGGCGCGATTTTCCTCGGATTGTCCTGGGTACCGGGGGGGTGATTACCACGAGCACCACGCACGTAGCTTTGCTCGATGCGGCAGGTGGTTTGGAGAGATGGGCGGGTTGCACGAGTTTGAAGTACCTGCGCAGCGACGCCATGTTGACATGGGTTGCTGAACACCGGGTCGCCGATGTGTCAGGCGATGCGGGAATCCATGTGGAACGTGTCATGGCTTTGGATCCGGGTTTGGTGCTGGTGTCGCCATCCCATGATCTTCCGAGCCATCACGGCTGGCCTGTGGTTCCCGTGACGGAGTACCTCGAGCCTCATCCTTTGGGACGTGCCGAATGGATGTGTGCCTTGGCCTGGATGGTCGGTGATTCTCTGCAAGGTGCGCAGGCCTTCGGCGAGCTGCGCAGGAGGTACGAGGCGCTGAAGCAAGCATCGACCGATCTTCACGCGTCGACCGACCCTCCGAAGCAAGAAGGACGACGTCCGACCCTCTTCACAGGAAGTGTTGCCGACGGGATTTGGCATGCGCCTGGGGCGGACAGTTTTGTGGCGCACTGGATTGAGGATGCCGGTGGCACCTATGCTTTGAAGGACTTGGGAAGTTTTGGCAACGTGGAAGTGGGCATGGAGTCGCTGCTGAGATTGACAGAGCAATCCGATGCGTGGGTGATGGTGACCTACGATCCCGATGGCTTCACCGTGGATGATTTGTTGGCCATGGACCCACGCCACGAAGCCTTGCTGCAGGGTACAGGTGCGGTGTGGGTGTGTAACACGGCCTTTGCAGATTACTTCACGGATGTGGTGGTCCATCCTGAATGGATGCTCGAGGACTTGATGGCACTGATGTCAGGCCAAACCCGAGGTCCTCATGGCTTGTTGGAAGTGCTCCTCTCAAACCCCAAGCCATGAAGGGGTGGGGTGTTTGGATGCTGGGACTGATCCTGGTGGCGGCGGAGCTCATTTGGGGGGAGGTTTCTCTGACATGGACAGAAGTTTGGGGTGGGATCACAGGAACGCACCCATTGGCGGAAGCTGTGCTGTTGCAGGTCCGTTTGCCCAGGGTTTTGGCAGCCGCAAGTACGGGCATGTTGCTGGCTTCCACGGGGTTGGTTATGCAGACGTGGTTTCGCAATCCCTTGGCAGGACCTGGTGTGCTGGGGGTGACTTCGGGAGGGAGTTTGGGAGTCGCCGTCGGCCTGTTAACGGGTTGGGCAATTCCCGTCTGGATGTCCGCGGCGGCAGGGTGTCTTGTGGTCTTGTTGGGTGTCGCTTGGGCAGCTCGCCGGTTTGCTTCACCAGTCACGACGTTGGTCTTCGGATTGATGGTCAGCTACGCAGTGGGCGCTGTGGTGACCTTGCTCGAATCGCGTGCCGAGGCTGAGGCCTTGCAATCTTTTGTCTTTTGGGGAATGGGCACTTTTGGCCGCGCATCCCTGTGGCAGGCCGGACTCTTGATTGCGCTGTCTTGCGTGATTTGGGTTTGGCTCCGTCGTCGGTCTGCTTGGCTTGACGCATGGACCTTGGGCCCTGATTTGGCCCAAACCATGGGTGTATCCAGACGTGTGCTCGAGGGAGAAACCTTGCTCATTGTGGGGCTTGTGGTTGGTTGGGTCACATCGGTGTGCGGTCCCATCGCTTTCCTGGGGTTGGCCACCCCGCATGTGTACCGTTTTTTCCATGTTCCAAGGGCTCACAGGGTCATGGCATCGGGGGTGGCAGGCTGGGGCATGGTGTTGGGACTGGTATCCGATGGATTGGTTCGTTGGAGTGAGGCCGCGGCCTGGTCCCATTGGCCCTTGAACGCGGTTCTCGCCATGATGGGCGCGCCGGTGGTGATTGCGGTGATTTGGAAACGATCCCACGACATGTCATGAATTGGACGTTTTCACATGTTGAAGTGGGGTATGTGGCTGAACGCCCCATGCTCCGCGTTGATCACGCTGAATTGGCGCCTGGCAAACTTCATGTTTTGCTGGGACCCAACGGTTCAGGAAAAACCACCCTGCTTCGAACCATGCTGGGTCTTCAACCCATGTTGGCTGGAGAATTGCGCACCCCCAACGGCCACCTCATGACCCCATCGACCTCAGGGTTTTCGGGGATTGTCAGCCGACGACAGTCGGGGACGATTCTGACGTCCAGGAGGCGGTCAGATGAAAGTTCGAGGGGGGGGCGTGCTTTGCTCGGCGCGTCAACCCAAGCCATTCAAGGTGGGTTGTGGACGGCAAGTGACGTTGCCTTCGTGGCATCCACGCCACCCAAGGAGGTTGGACTCACGGTTCATGAAGTTCTCTCCTTGTCGGGGGAGGTTCAGGAGGCCATCGCGTTGCATCCTTCCATGGTTCATTGGCTCGATACGCCCTTGCATCGATTGAGCGATGGCCAAAAGCAGCAGGTGATGTTGGCCCGTGCGGCCCTTCAATCAAGAGCGTGGATTGTCATGGATGAGCCGACGGCATTTCTCGATGTCTCCGCGCAAATGACATTCTGGGACATGTTGACCAAGCTCGTCCAAGAAGGTCGAGGTGTGGTGATGGCAACCCACGACCTTTTAGGCATTTCGCGCTGGAGCGAGAGGCAGAGTCGTGGAGCGGCTCCCGCATTGCATGTGCATGGGTTGGTCCGTGGCACCATGGAGCTTGTGGCACAGCCATGGACTCTTGATTCGTTGGAGTCAAAGGTTGTGAACTGGTCCAATGCACCTTTTGGCAACTCCCGTTGAACAAAGGATGCACGTTGCCGGTACTTTTACCAAGCCCAAACATGCTAGCCTGACGTCGGGGAAGAAATCTGATGGCACGATGAACGTGCGGAGCTTCTCAAACGCTGCAAATGCAAGGGGTGAGATCGAATGAAAATGCTGGTGGGATTGCTTTTTTTGGTGGCTTTTTTTGGGGTCATCGAAACCCTGACGTACCGGTCGTTGTGGAAGGTCTACCACACATCTTCCTGGTGGCAGGGTGCCTCTTGGGTTTGGTGGAGCATTCACGGGTTGGTGTGGGTGGCCTTTGTGGCTGCCTTTTTTTTCTGGCCTGAGTGGCGGGCGACACATCCTGTACTGCTGCGCACCATCATGGCAATCACCTTTGCACTGCTCATTCCCAAGATGTTTTTGTCGGTGGTTCAGTTGGTCGATGAACTTCGGGGTCTCGGGATGTGGGCGTGGTTGAAATATCACGGACGGCCTGCGGAAGGGTCCATGGCACGAGGGTCCTTTTTGAATTACGTGGCCCAGGGCTTGGGCGGGCTCGTGATGGTCGGGATGGGTTACGGTGTGACCCGTGGCAAATACGCCTACAAAGTGCGAGAGGTCGAGGTTCAGCATCCTCGAGTCCCTCGGGCCTTTGAGGGGTTGAGAATCGTTCAGTTGAGTGATGCTCACCTCGGTTCATTTGACGGGACGCCAGAACCTGTCCTCAAGGCATTGCAGAAGGTCCAAGCGCTTCAACCCGATGTGGTGTTGTTTACCGGTGATTTGGTCAATGAGCTTGCCGATGAGGCAGAGCCGTGGATTGAGTCTTTTGCGGCGTTGGAGGCCCCTCTGGGAAAGTTCAGTGTCATGGGCAACCACGATTATGCGGATTATGGCCCTTTTGACAAATCGGATCGAGAGGCGAGCATTGCCAAGCTCAAAGACATTCAGGCCCAGATGGGATTCCGCATGCTCGACAATGACCACGTGGTATGGGAGAAGGAGGGGGAACGGCTCGTGTTGGCAGGTGTCGAGAATTGGGGGAAGGGATTTCGTCAGAGCGGAGATTTGGAACGGGCCTTGGCGGGAAGTGGCGCGGAGAGCGATTTCACCATTCTCATGAGTCACGATCCCACCCACTTCGAATTGCAGGTGATGGATGACAAGGCTCCGGTGGAACTCACCTTGAGCGGTCATACCCATGGCATGCAGATGGGAATTGAGATTCCATGGCTGGGGGTCAAATGGTCTCCATCTTCTTTCTCCTACAAGCGATGGGGTGGTCTCTACCGCGAGGGGCAGCAGTACCTGCACGTCAACCGAGGTTTTGGTGTCTTGGGTTTTCCGGGCAGAGTTGGAATGCCACCCGAAATCACGGTGTTGACCTTGGTGAAAGGCAACCCTGAAGCCTAACTTCGCACGCGCTCTGCATCCACCAGGCAGACCCTTGTGTTAACTCGAATTCCCAGTTCCATGGCGGACGATAAGAAAGTGATTTTTAGCATGGTGCGGGTCAACAAGACGACCCCCACTGGAAAGCATATTCTCAAGGACATTTACCTGTCTTTCTTTTATGGCGCCAAAATTGGCATCATTGGAAACAATGGAGCGGGTAAGTCGACCGTGATGAAGATCATTGCAGGCCTCGATGAAGCTTTCCAAGGTGAGGTTGTTTGGGCGGATGGGTACACGGTCGGATACCTGTCGCAGGAGCCCAATTTGGATGAAACCAAAACGGTGAGAGAGGTGGTGGAAGAGGGCACCCAGGAGGTGGTCGACGTGTTGAAGGAATACGAGGAGATCAACATGAAGTTCATGGACGAGGACATCTTGAACGACCCTGACAAAATGCAGAAGCTCATGGATCGCCAGGCAGAGGTCCAAGACCGCATTGATGCCCTCGATGCATGGGAACTAGACACCAAATTGAGCATTGCCATGGATGCCCTCCGCTGTCCGCCGGATGATCAAAAAATCGGCGAACTCAGCGGAGGAGAGCGCCGTCGAGTCGCCCTGTGCCGGCTCTTGCTCCAACAACCCGATGTGCTCCTGCTGGACGAACCGACCAACCACCTCGACGCTGAATCCATCGATTGGCTTGAACAGCATCTGGAGCAATACAAGGGCACGGTGCTCTGTGTGACCCACGACCGCTACTTTTTGGACAATGTGGCGGGCTGGATTCTCGAACTTGATCGAGGAGAGGGCATTCCGTACGAAGGAAACTACGCCTCTTGGTTGGAGCAGAAGAGCAAGCGTTTGGCCCAAGAGGAAAAGCACGAGAGCAAGCGACGAAAGGAACTTGACCGCGAGCTCGATTGGATTCGGCAGAGCCCCAAGGGCCGCCGTGCCAAGAACAAGGCCAGGATCAACAATTATGAAAGCATGCTCGCCGAGGGAACGAAGGAGAAGGACGCGCGTCTGAACATCCCCATTCCCAATGGCCCGCGTCTCGGCAACAAGGTCATTGAGGCCACGGGATTGACAAAGGCATTTGGAGACAAACTTCTGGTCGAGAATCTCACATTTCAGTTGCCTCCTGCTGGGATTGTCGGCATCATTGGCCCCAACGGAGCAGGAAAGACCACCCTGTTTCGCATGATCATGGGCGAAGAAACGCCCGACGGTGGAACCATCGCGATGGGAGACACTGTCAAGGTGGGATATGTCGACCAGCGCCATGCGGACATCGACCCCAACAAAACGGTCTGGGAAGTCGTGTCAGGAGGCAACGAACAGATTGAGATTGGCGGCCAGTTGTTCAACAGCCGAGCGTATGTGAGCAAATTCAATTTCAATGGTTCAGACCAGCAGAAAAAGTGCGGTGTCTTGTCGGGCGGTGAGCGGAACAGGCTTCACTTGGCTATGACCTTGAAAACGGAAGCCAATGTGCTTTTGCTGGACGAGCCGACCAACGACATTGATGTGAATACGTTGCGTGCACTCGAGGAAGGCATTGAGGGCTTTGCAGGTTGTGCGGTCGTGATCAGTCACGATCGTTATTTCCTCGATCGCATTTGCACGCACATCTTGGCCTTCGAAGGGGACAGCCAGGCCTATTGGTTTGAAGGTACGTACAGCGAATACGAGGAGAACAGAAAGAAACGGTTGGGGGATGTGGGGCCACAACGCATCAAGTATCGCAAGCTGGTTCGCGGATGACAATGAGCCGGCCGTATGTAGGACGTTTTGCCCCGTCGCCCACGGGTCAACTCCACATAGGGTCGATGGTCGCGGCAGTGGCGAGTTTTCTGGATGCCCGGGCGCAGGGTGGTCGTTGGCTTGTCAGGATAGAGGACTTGGACCCACCCCGAGAAGTACCAGGGGCGGCTGAAGACATCTTGCGAACGCTGGAGGGATTTGGACTTGCTTGGGATGGAGAGGTCATTCGTCAAAGTGCCAGGCTCGATCGTTACGCTGACCAGCTCAATCAATGGCGATCCATGGACGCTGCATTTGGTTGTGTGTGCTCTCGGCGGGAGTTGTCAGAACAGGGAGGCTTGGATGTGTATCCGGGCACATGTCGGTATGGAATTCCACCGGACATGACCCCGCGCTCGTTTCGATTCAGAATGCCCAAGGGTGGCCCCTTGCAGTGGGTCGATCGGATTCATGGCGAGCAGAGTTGGGAACGCGAACAGGTGGGCGATGTGATCCTGCGCCGTGCCGATGGCCATTGGGCGTATCACTTGGCCGTTGTGGTTGATGATGCCGATCAAGGGGTGACAGACATCGTGCGAGGCGCAGATTTGTTGGGAGCAACTGCCGCACACGTGGCCCTGCAAGAGGTCATGGCGGCGCCAACTCCCCGGTATGCTCATGTTCCAGTGGTCGTGAATGACACAGGCCAAAAACTAAGCAAGCAAACCCTGGCTCAGCCCGTCCGGGTATCCCAAGCCGCTGAGGTGCTTGCCGATGTTTTGGCCCATCTTCGGCAAGCACCCGTGGCCCGCGACAGTCCAAGTCAGATGCTCGCCCAGGCCACAGCCCAATGGGCGTGTCCTTCCTTGGCGTCCTTTCATGCAGATGGACCATGAGAAGGATGGAGCCAACTTCAATGGGGCCAAGGGCTCAATCATGGGGCCAAGGACTCCATGCGAAACATTTGAAACATTGACCTCACTTCCCTGCATGGGGTAGGGGCGGGAAGGCCCAGAGAATCTTCTCCAGGAAGCCCCTGAAGTGTCAGTCTTTCGAACGGTCGGCCATGCTCTTGCTGGCCTCTTCACTCCGCGGATGATACTGCTCTACCTGTTCCTTGAGGAACCGGTTGTCGAGATGCGTGTAGATTTCAGTCGTCGTGATTTGGGCATGGCCCAACATCTCTTGCACGGCGCGCAAGTCGGCCCCGCTTTCAATCAAGTGGGTCGCAAAGCTGTGTCGGAAGGTGTGCGGACTCACGTTTTTGCGGATGCCAGCAGCAACGACGCTGCGCTTCAGCATTGTGAAGGCCATTTGACGCGTCATCCTCCGTCCTTGTCGACCGAGGAACAAAACGTCTTCATGTCCTTTTTGAGGAATGATGCCGGAACGGTAGTGGCTCAAGTAGTCGTCAATGGAATCGCAGGCTTGCTGTCCAATCGGGACCACGCGCTCCTTGTTTCCTTTGCCCACCACACGCACCAATCCATCGATCAAATCGACGCGGGACAATTGCAAATCTATCAATTCGGAGACGCGAAGCCCACAGCTATAAAGCACTTCGAGCATCGCGCGGTTTCGCACGCCCTCCCTGCGACTCATGTCGACTGCGTTGATGATGCGCTCGATGTCTTCGACGCTCAGGACATCTGGCAACTTGCGCTCGGGGCGCGGAGCTTCGATGAGTTGAATGGGGTCGGTCTCCATGATCCCTTCAATGCGCAGATATTTGCAAAAGCTGCGAACGCCGCTCAGCATTCGGGCTTGGCTGTTTCTTGCCAAACCTTTGTCATAGAGGTGGCCCAAAAAACGCTCGACGTGCTGCAATTGAATATCCATGGGAGCTTTGACGCCTTCTTCAGTTTTGGCAAACTCCTTGAATTGTTGAATGTCTCTCATGTAGGCCATCACGGAATTGCGGCTCAAGCCACGTTCCAAGGTGAGATATTCGTTGTATCCCTTGACAGCAGAGTTCCAATCGGCAGCGCGTGGTGACATCAGTTATGGAATCCAGGTTTGGTTAGACATCAAAAGCGCTTCTTGCACAGTGATTCGCTCTCCGTCGAGTGATGCGGTGACAAAGGCATCAGTGGCCCTTGTGGACGACCAAACCTCATCTCTCAGGTCATGGGCAGCCGCGTATGTAGTCACGTCATCCGTGAGGTATTTCCGCCAGTCCTCATTCCGTTCAATGTGCGTGCTATGGGCATAGCCAGTGGCTTGGGCAACCTCGGCAGGAGAGAGGTCTCTGTGAACAGCCAGCAACTGAACGGCAAATCGGGGTGTGACGTTCGAAGTAACACCCATCGCGGGGGACGTGCCCAATGACACACCATTTCCCGCAACAGCAAGGGCCGGATTCAGTTCCATGTTTTCATTCTGGTCTGTCTTGGAGACATCCCATTCAACCTCTGCAATATGCGAAGATTTTGTCGTTGTTCCAAACGAAACATCAACAACACCATCAAATGCCGCGTTTCGAATGTCAAAATCATGCGGGCATTGTACGCGGTACCTGGGATTCAGTTGAGTCAATCCAGTGGGGGATTCAAACCACATGAAGATTTGGCTTGTCGATGTTCGCCTCAGCGTGGCTCCTTGAGCATCCAAAACTTCGCATGTGCATGTTTCAGGGATGTGTTCTGACCATTTGAGGAAGCTGCCTGGTTGAATGTTGCCCATGATCAACTCGATGTCAGCGGACGAGAAATCCGTCACTCGGGCCTTGCGTCGCAGAATCAAGTCTCCCAAAGTCGGCTGAGTGCTTGCAGCCGTGGGGTTGGGTACTTGGATGCTTCCCAACGTCCATTTTTCTCGCTTTCCCTGTCGCACTTGCTCCCAAACCACATCGAGTTGTGCCTGCGGCGAGTCGGGTGACATGGCTTCCAAATCCATGTGGATGTAGGAGGGAGCTTGTTCCCACATCCAATGCCAATTGGGACCTTGGGTCCATGATTTGTTGGGACTGCTTTGACTCGGGTTCAAACGCATGTCGGGGTTGGACCACCCATGGGGCTGCAACGTCAATCGTCCCACGCTCACATCTCCAGAAGTGCGGACGTGCAAGTCAATGTGCAGCGTATGGCTGCCTGATGATGTGTAGTTGACGTCCCATTCAGCGATGGGTGCACCACTGGTAAACAACGCGCCAAGCAAGGTTATGATGGGCAAGAGGATGGGGGCAATCACATTGCGAATCTCAGCATGGAACGCGTCGATCGGGGAGGGGGCTGAGGCAGGATGCTCACGTCACAACGTGGACAAATTCACATGGGGTTGGAATCGATCGTGGGCTGAAAGAGCTTCGATTGGACGATGCAAAGGGTCACATGAATCGTTCGTCGCTTCATGCCCACGATTGCGCAATAACCTATGAATGTGCTTGCTGGTCATTGAGCTGCCAACGAGGGAAAAGAAAAATCCCGCTCCGACTTTTCGGAGCGGGACCAACTTAACCAAATTATCACTTGATGCTTAGCTCTTCGCTAAACTCACTTAAACATGGCAAAGATACAAAGGAGTGTTTTGAAACACCAAATTTGTGTGACAGATTTTGGCAAACGCGTTTTTTCATGTCTCGGCATCATCCTTTTTGGCCGGAATGTTCAAGGTTTGGTTCTTTGCCTTATCTTTGCACCCCTCAAACAAGAGTTATGAAGCAAGACATTCATCCAGAGAACTATCGTTTGGTCGTGTTCAAAGACATGAGCAACGATTATGCGTTCTTGAGCAAGTCAACTGCAACCTCCAGGGAAACCATCACATGGGAGGATGGCAATGAGTATCCCTTGGTGAAGATGGAAGTCAGTCACAAGAGCCACCCATTTTACACGGGCAAGGCCCAGTTTGTGGATACGGCGGGTCGTATTGACAAGTTCCGTCAGAAGTACGGCAAATTCAACAAGACTGAATCCAACAGCTGAGCATCGGTTTCACTGTTGACAAAGGCCCGCCTGTGAGCGGGCCTTTTTTGTGCAATCGCTGGTGCAATCGCTGGTGCAATCGCTGTTGGAATTGGGAGGTCGTTGGGGTTCCTCCTGTGATTGGCACACCCGAGTCTGTCTCGACTGTCCATTTGTCTCGCGCTCCGCCTTTCCAGCGAGGCAGAGCGATCCTGAACCTTGCAATCGCAGGCTGAGACTTAGGCCTTCACCGAGAGAAGCGAAACGACCTCATTGACGGTCAATCCATACCCGACATCTCCATGGGCTTTGGACGTGTCACTCAACAGAGAGATGTTCCTGACTTGGAGGTCTCTCAAGATTTGTGCTCCAATGCCGCGGTCTTTCTCGTCCAAACGGTGAAAGACCGAGTGTTCAGGTGACTGTGCCAACTGGGCATAGGCTTGAAGTTCGTCGGCCAACCCGCCACCTTGTCTCGATTTGTTCAAGAAAACCACAACGCCCCGTCCACACTCCTGGATTCGACGCATCGCCTCATGAAGTTGAGGACCTTTTCCAAAATCGGTGACTTGAAAGATGTCACCCACCATGCTTGAAGCATGCATTCGAACCATCACTGATTCTGAAGTGTCCCATTCGCCCATGACCAAGGCGAGGTGGTCCACTTCGTTGGTGGTCTGTCGATAGCTGATGGCCTGGAACGTTCCAAAGGAAGTGTTTAACTCCACTTCTGCAGTTCGGCAAATCAAGCTTTCGTGAGAGAGGCGGTAGGCGATGAGGTCTGCTATGGACACCAACTTCATGTTGTGTTGTTTGGCCAATGCCAACAATTCCGGCAATCGTGCCATGGTCCCGTCTTCATTCATGATTTCAACGATGACTCCGGCAGGCTCAAAACCGGCCAATCGGGAGAAGTCAACGGCTGCCTCTGTGTGGCCTGGTCTGCGCAGGACGCCACCTGGTTTGGCCCTCAATGGGAAAATGTGCCCTGGTCGTCCCAGTTCTGCAGGCTTGGTTTGAGGGTCAATCAATGCCTGAATGGTTTTGGAACGGTCGCTGGCTGAAATGCCGGTTGTGCAACCGTGTCCGAGCAAATCCACGGACACAGTGAAAGGCGTTTCGTAGGCTGCATTGTTGGTTTGGACCATCAGGTCAAGCCCGAGTTCATCACAACGCGACTCCAGCAGCGGGGCGCAGATCAAGCCTCTTCCATGCGTGGCCATGAAATTGATAACTTCAGGGGTGGCGTGGCGTGCTGCAATCAAAAAATCCCCCTCGTTTTCACGGTCTTCGTCGTCGACGACGATGATGATTTCGCCGCGACGAATCGCTTCGATGGCTTCGGGAATGGAATGGAGTTGTGACATCGTCGGCAAAGGTACATTCCATCTCACCCATCGCCTTGACTGCATCCAAAGGAGCTCAAGTTTCGCAGTGTCTTCGTGCAATATCTTAGCGTCATGATTCGACCCATTGTGGCATTTGGAGACCCCGTGTTGAAAAAGGAAGCGGAAGAAGTTCCTGAAAACTTTCCCAATTTGACTGGTTTGATAGAAGATCTGTGGGAGACGATGTACGCCTCGGATGGCGTGGGGTTGGCCGCGCCTCAGGTGGGTTTGTCCATCCGGATGTTTGTGGCCGATGGCACGCCCTTTTCCGAGGGAGAACATGGAGATGAGCGATGCGTCGGATTCAAGCGGGTGATGATCAATCCGGTGTTGTTTGATTTGTCGGAAGACCAAACCACCATGGAAGAAGGTTGTTTGTCCATTCCTGGGGTGCGAGAACCAGTCACGAGACCAGAAAGTCTCAGCGTCGAGTATTACGATGCCTCATGGAATTTGGTGGAAGAGCGTCTTGAGGGAATTGCAGCGCGCATTGTGCAACACGAGTATGACCACCTCGATGGCATCATGATTCCCGACCATGTGCCGGCAACCAAAAGAATGTTGCTGCACGGAAAGCTTCGTGACATTGGGCTCGGCAAAGTCAACGTGGATTACAAAATGCGTTTTCCAACCAAACGCAAGCGTTGATCGCGGGGCATGAGAAGGGTTTCGAGAATGAAAGGAGTGAGGGGGTGTTGGTTTTCTGTCATGCTCATGTTGTCTTGGATGACTGGGTGTGGACCTTCTCAGTTCTCGGACCGGCCAGGCGAGTCATTGCTAGCGTCCATTCGACTCTTGGAAGACCAAGCTTTTGAGGGAGGACATTTGGATGAGGAGGTGCGTGATCGTCTTCTCAAGGCTTACGGGGAGTTTGCCCGTCAATCACCCAATCATCCCTTCGTGGCAGAGGCGCTGTTCCGCCGGGCTGACTTGCTGGTCTCGAAAGGGAAATTCCTCGAGGCCATGTCCCAGTTGCAAGATGTGCACGATACGTACCCGGCTTTTGAACGAAGGGCTCAGGCGGCCTTCTTGATCGCATTCATTGCAGATACGCACCTCGGAGACAAGAATCGCGCTCGTCAATCCTATGCCAATGTCCTGGCCCTGCATCCGCACACCCCTGAGGCCCAGCTTGCCGCCCAAAGCATGGTTTGGCTCGACAGGGAGGCGCCCTGGGATTCGATTCGGTCGTTAGGTCAAGGAGTGGACTGAGGGTTGAATGTTTGACCTCAAGGAGAAGGTCTTGCCGGGGGGATTGCCTCGCCATTTGATTGGTTCTTTCCCATCGTGGGGCGTAGTTTTGTGCCACTTGAACCACACATCCATGAATCGTTTTCCCGCAGGCGTCTTGACTGGCGCGCAAGTCTCTGAAGTTTGGGCCCATGCCAAGGCCAACAACTACGCGTTGCCCGCTGTCAACGTCATAGGTAGCAACAGCATCAACGCGGTCTTGGAGACAGCCAAATCGGTCAATTCTCCTGTCATCATCCAGTTTTCAAATGGTGGAGCCAAGTTCAATGCGGGCAAATCGCTTTCGCTTTCTGATGAACAGTCGGCCGTGTTAGGATCGATCGCCGGCGCTCATCACATCGCAACGTTGGCCGAGGCTTACGGGGTTTCCGTCATTCTGCATACCGATCACTGCGCCCGGAATTTGTTGCCCTGGATTGATGGTCTGTTGGATGCCGGTGAGGCGCACCATGCAGCGACTGGCAAGCCGCTGTTTAGTTCTCACATGATTGACCTCAGTGAGGACAGTTTGGCAGAGAACTTGGAGACGTGTGCGGCCTATTTGAAGCGCATGGCAGCCATTGACATGCATCTCGAAATTGAATTGGGCGTAACAGGAGGAGAAGAGGATGGTGTGGACAACACAGATGTGGACAGCAGCCGTTTGTACACCCAGCCTGAGGAAGTGGCCGAGGCCTATCAAGTGCTTCGTGCCATCTCACCCAATTTCACCATTGCAGCGGCTTTTGGAAATGTTCACGGCGTGTACAAGCCTGGCAATGTGGAGCTCCGTCCCAGCATATTGAAAGATTGTCAATCACATCTCGAGGAAGTTCATGGCACCGAGGCCCAGCCCGTGTCCTTTGTGTTCCATGGCGGCAGTGGCTCCTCTGTGGAGGAAATTCGGGAGGCCATTGGCTACGGGGTCGTCAAGATGAACATTGATACGGACATGCAATGGGCTTTCTTGTCGGGGGTACGAGATTACGTTCAGGACAAATCAGGGTATTTGCAATCCCAAATTGGGAATCCCGAAGGGGATGACAAACCCAACAAGAAGTATTACGATCCAAGGGTTTGGTTGCGCAAAGGAGAGGAGGCTTTTGTGGATCGTCTCAAGCAGGCATTTGAGGATTTGAACGCGGTGGACTGCCATGGCCGATAATGCCGCTGCGCCCTGGCGCCCTTTTCGTTTGTCAGAGTCGAGGGCGCACAGTGCCTTGGTGGAATTGTCTGAATCCAAGGCTTCCCTTGATGTACGCACATGTTTTGAATCGGATCCCAACAGGGCTGAGGTCTTAAGTCGTCATTGGAAGGGGTTGTTGTTGGATTTCTCCAAACAGAGGTTGGATGCCGACGTGCTCGAGGCATTGCTTGAGTTGGCACGCGAGGCTGACATCCAAGGAGCCATCGAGGACTTGTTCGCCGGGGTGAAAATCAACACCACGGAGGGTCGTGCTGTGCTTCATATGGCACTCCGCGCCAACAACACCGACGACTTTCAGGTGGACGGACAGTCTGTCATGCCTGGCGTGTTGAAGGTGCGTGAACGCATGTTGGCGTTTGCTGAGTCTATTCGTGACCGCCACAGGCAAGGCCAAATCACGGATGTGGTCAACATCGGAATTGGGGGCTCGGATTTGGGTCCGGCCATGGCTGTCAAGGCCCTTCGGCGCTTTGCCGACGGTCCAGCTTGCCATTTTGTGAGCAATGTGGACGGTGCGCATGTGGAGTCGGTGCTGTCTCGGTTGAATCCAAGAACCACCTTGCTCGTGGTGGTGAGCAAAACCTTCACCACCCAGGAAACGATGGCAAACGCTCGCTTGGCCAAACAATGGTTGATTCAAGGGGGAGGCAATCCAGCGACTCACATGGCCGCAGTTTCGACCAACTTGGAGGCCACAGGTGCCTTTGGTATCGGCCCCGAAGCCACCTTCGGTTTTGAGGATTGGGTCGGAGGACGGTATTCGATGTGGGGTCCTGTGGGGTTGTCCATCTCCATCGCCATTGGTGCAGAGAATTTTCAGGAGTTCCTGTCAGGTGCGCGCGAGGTAGATGTTCATGTTCAAGAGGCTCAGCCATCGGAAAACTTGCCATTGCTGCTTGCCTTGCTGGGACATTGGAACCAGCAAGTGCTTGGGATGTCATCCCATGTCGTCATTCCATACGCGGAAGATTTGAGTCGATTGCCCGCCTATTTGCAGCAGGCTGACATGGAGAGCAATGGGAAGTCAATCACGAGAAGCGGTGATCGCGTGGGGTGGTCGACGGGATCGGTGGTTTGGGGTGAGCCTGGAACGAACAGCCAACACGCTTTCTTCCAATTGTTGCACCAAGGGACGGAAATCCATCCCGTGGATTTCCTCGCCTTTGTGGAGCCAACGAGCGAACATGAAGGCATGCACGACATGCTTTTGGCAAATGCTTTGGCTCAAGCTGAGGCCTTGCTGGTAGGTCAAAAACCACCAAAGGGTCAGCCTCATCGTGGATTTGAAGGCAATCGACCCTCCACTTTTTGGCTGTTTGATGCATTGAATCCTAGGACCTTGGGTCGGTTGGTTGCCATGCATGAACATCGAATTTTCATTCAAGGTGTGTTGTGGGGAATTTCGAGCTTTGATCAATGGGGCGTTGAATTGGGGAAAGCCATGGCCAATGTGTTGCTTCCAGACGTCCAACATGCAGGTCACGTATCAGATTTGCCTCACGACGCCTCGACGAGTCAACTTTTGAAGGTCATCAAAATGGCCAAGCACCCAGGTTGACTGAGGTAACAATTGTTGCTTTCAGTCCCTATTTTTTGGGGACTAAGTCCAAGATTGTGTAGATTAGGGGAGTTCTGAAATGCCTGTCTTGTGGAAGGCTTTCCATGAGACCAGATGAAATCGAAATCCTTGAAATACAAATTCATGAAGCATGTAATCTCTTGGGCCATTTTGGCCTTCATGGCGTTCCCAGCTCTGGCCAATTTTGTCGGGCTCGAATATGACGTCGTGGCTGAAACCGAGTTTGGCACAACCTACCGAGTGTATGCCAAATTTGACAACACCACAGATGAAGTGGTGGCTGTGTACGCTTTGGAAACGGCTCCCATGAACGTTGCTGTGAGCACGGCGTTTTATCAATCCGCCGCTGGTGGTGCCTTTGCGCAAGGAATCAACCCCTTGTTTTTTTCTGCGTTTCCGGAACTGCAATACGACAGCTGGTTCACCATCGGGTCTGCCGATGCCAACGGAACAAGCGAGGTGCAGCAGGTTGGGATGGATGCGTACCTCAATTCGTTCGAAAACGGTGGCGGTTTCTACATTGATACCTTCATTGGAGGTTCTTGGTTTGTCCTTCCCAACCAAAGTGCAGATGCCGAGGCAGATGAGAACGGACGTGTGTTGATTGCACAGTTGACCACGGATGGTGTGGTGAACTTGACCCTCAATTTCCAATGGGATGATGAGACCACAGCCACGTTTAACGATGAAGGGGTAAGCATTTCATTTCCTTTTGTCGCGGTATTGGGATGCACCAACCCCAACGCGGACAATTACAATATCAATGCGACTGAAGACGATGGATCCTGCACCTACGGAGGAGGTCTTTGCACTGGACTTTCCTACGAGTTGGTGGCCTCTGATCCACTTGGATCAGGCCAGTCCACTTACCGCGTGTACGCCAATTTCTCGGACCCCAACGTGGAAGTGACTGCGATGTATGGCACAGACACAGAGCCATGGGAATTGATTGGTTCCGAGCCTTTCTACCAGGATGCGCTTGGAGGGGACTTTGGAGGAGGAATCAACCCCTTGTTCTTCTCTGCGTTTCCAACGTTGGAGTTCGACACGTGGTGGACCATTGGGGCTGAGCCTGGCGATGCGGATGGATTGAACAATGCGTTTGACCAAGCCCTGACTTCGTTTGCTGATTGGAACAATGGCGGTGATTTCATTGTCAACACGTTCATTGGCGGTTCAGTTTTCGTGGTTCCAGGAGCCAACGCTCAAGGTGTTCCGGTGAATGGCCGCGTGCTGCTTGCCCAGGTGACCACCAGTGGGGAGACGAGTGCATTGATCAATTTGCAGTTCCGCGATGCGGTCCAGTTTTCTCATTACGCTGTTGGAATGACCTTGACCTTCCCGGTCGCAGGTGCTGGTTGCAATGACCCCTTGGCATGCAATTACGACGAGACTGCGGAGGGTGATGCGGATTGTGTGTATGCCCAGACTTACTACAACTGCGACGGTTGCATCAACGATGCGGATGGAGATGGTGTGTGTGATGAATTGGAAGTTTCCGGATGCACGGACGATGGGGCATGCAATTTTGACATCAATGCCACGGAGGATGACGGCTCATGCCTGACGCTTGATGAATGTGGTGTGTGTGGGGGAGACAATTCCACTTGCACGGGGTGTACGAATGCTGATGCGGACAACTACGATCCGGGTGCCATCTTTGACGATGGCTCGTGCATCATCAGCGGTTGCACCAACGCCGATGCAGACAACTACAACCCTGAAGCGAACAACGACGATGGTTCTTGCATCATCAGCGGTTGCACCAACGCCGATGCGGACAACTACAACCCTGAAGCAAACAACGACGATGGTTCCTGC
>JAQBVN010000005.1 GCA_027622975.1 Bacteroidota bacterium
CGGAGATGAACCCCATGATGGGGTCGGTGATGGCGTCAAAAATGCGAGGCAAAAACTGGATGATGCCCCACAGAAGGGCAGCAAATCCAAGGTCTTGCACCAACACGATGATGAATACGCCCAAGGCAGCGGGGAACATTTGGTTGGCGAGCATGCCGAAGCCAAAGGCGACTTTTTGGCCCATCGAAACGTTTTGGGTTGAGGGCGAGGTTGAATTGTCCATCGTTCGGTTGATTTTCAGAGTTCGTCAGGTGTGAGTACAATCGTTTGAAGGGCTTGGGCATCGAGGGCGACGCGAACGTCTTGGCCCAGGCCTCTCACGCACATGGTACGACGTGAGTTCCCGGGATTGAAACATACGAGAACATGGGTTCCATCTGTGGCTTCGCAGGCCACAGCCATCAATTCAGGGTCCTTGCATTCGCTTGCCAACACAGTGGATCCCGGCCTGAGGAACTTACTGAAGTGGCACATCACGTCATAAAGTGGGGTGAAATACACATCGTCCTGTTCGGGATCCACAAGGACAGGGGCAACGCACCAGTTCTTGAACCAATTTGGCCCCCCTTGACGATCCAACACCATGTTCCAATCAATCCACCCATTCACCCAATGATTGAGACATCCGATGATGTCACGAGCATAACGGTGAACCGGCGCAACCTTCGGGTGGAGGTACTTTTTCTCCTCTTCTCGCCATGTGTAGCCCCAGTCTGTGGCTTCCGCCCGCCAGTACCAATCGTCGTCATGCCACACGGGGATCTGGGCGTCGATGCACGCTTCCGTCTGAATGAGCAACTTGTCAGGGGCCGCTCGGTGCGCCCGCTCCAAAGCCTCCGGGAAATAGTCATACGTGCTGTCGTACCAATGCACGGCCGTTCCCGCAAAATGCTTGGCGCTTTCCGAATCTCGGTACATCACTGAAACCCATTCGTCCAAGCCGTCGCGGTTTTGGTCGTAACCAAGGACTTTCATGTGGCCCAAACCGTGTTTTTCCAAATTGGGTCCCAGGTGATCCCTGACGAATGCAGTCATATGCTCCGGAGAGAAAAGCATGCTCTCCCAGTTGTTCCCATTGCCGTGAGGCTCATTTTCCACGGTGAATCCCCACATGGAAATCCCTTCTTGTTGGTAGGCCTCAGCGTACTTGACAAAAAATTGAGCCCACGTGGGTTGCATGTCTTCGCGCAGATGACCTCCCACCCATGCATGGTTGTCTTTCATCCAAGGAGGCGCAGTCCATGGCGATGCAATGATGTTAAAACCATCTTTCGACATCTCTTGAGCCTCCCGCATCATAGGGATGAGGAATTCTCGGTCTGGGTCAATGCTGAAATGTTCCAAGGCCAAATCCCCTTCCACGGGAGCGTAGCTGTAGTGAAAGCGGGAAAAATCACATGAGTTCATGTGGGTTCGGGCAAGAGAATAGCACGCACCCTCTTCATGAAAGTAGGATTTGATAATCCTGTGGCGCTGGGCAGGACTCACTTGGTGGACCAAAAAGGCAGAAGCGTCGGTGAAGGACCCGCCGAAACCGACAATGCGTTGTCTGCGTTGATTCACGTGCACTTGGACACTCACCTCCGAGGGGTCGGGTACATTCCAAAGGGCAATCACATCCTGCGGGACGGCATGAAATCTCCCCCCGTTCCGAGACGTCTCAAACACCGCGATGTGGACCTTGGCTTCCTTCATGGCGGGACTTCCATTCGCAGTTTCAGTGGGTTAGTTTGGGATTCTTGTGCGCATGGGGTTCAAACAGCGATTTGACCACCCCATAGGCCTCTTTGGGATTCCGATGAACATCCACAAGCCCCCAGTATTCTTCGTTGGCGGTTCCGTCGTAGGGAACGCCACTGCTCCCGGGAGCCCAACCTCCTGCATCTTGCTGGTCTGGTTGCCCGGCTTTCCACCAGCCGTCGGTGAAGGAGAAAACCACGGCGCCGGCGCACCGAACCGAGTCTGAAAACAGGGGAGCCAACAAGTTCCGGGTGGCATCGGCTTGTGCGCGTTGGTTGGGGCCTTGTTCGTACCCCAACGACGCAGTGGACATGTAGCTGTCGGCGCCGATTTCTGAGAAGTACATGGGCTTGTCGCTGAGCTTGGCAAAGTCCAGCGCGGCCGTGTAAGACACATCCCAGCGGTACACATTCAAACCCCAAACGTCGATGTCCGTCATTTCCGTGATCAACGCCTCGTCCGGCAATTCGCCGTGAGCTGTCGCGACCGGGTGGTTGGGGTCCGCGGCCTGAATGGCGGCTGAGGCCTCGCGCAATGTTTTGTACCAGAGGTCGAGCGAGCCCCCAAACCACTCAGGGTGGTAGTTGAATTCGTTGCCCAATTCCCAGCAAAGGATGGCGGGATGCGACTTGAACCTCTCCACGTAGTCGAGGTAGGTGCCCGATTGCAAATCGTAGACTCCACCTTGGTTGTATCCTACGCCCACAATCACTGAGATCCCCGCCTCGTAGATCTCATCGAGTACAGCCTCCGAAGCGATGGGTTCGTACACGCGTATGGTGTTGACGCCCATGTCTTGCATCAGCTCGAGGTCTTGCGTCAGCGATTCGAAGCTTCGCTTGTCCTGACCAACGGGCACGGGATGGTAACACACGCCTTGCACGAAGTGGACACCCTCGGAGGTGTGAATCTGTCCTTTCTCAGTCCACACCTGGCGCTGAGGAAGTACCGTGCAAGAAGCCAAACACATGCCCAAACCAAGAAGAATAAGGGGCATCGAAAAGAGCCGTTGGGGAGTCATGCTCGGAAAGGTCATGGAGCTGGATTCAACACATGCCGGTCGAGCAATTCTCGCTGGCCGGAGTAGGTGGGCTTGATGGCACGGCCGTCGCGGGTCAGGCCGTCGAACACACCCTGTTCTACAAGCGACCAAATCGCGTATTTGGCTTCCCCATTCCGTGTGAACAACCCAAAGTGGTTTTCCGAGTCGGTCGGATTGGCCGAGCTCTTCCACGGCTCGTCAAATGCTTCGAAGTAGAAACAGCTGATGCCTGAGGATTGGGTCCATTGACGCATGCCTTGGTAAAACAAGGCCTGCTTGTATTCATCCGCAGCTCGGGAGCCTTCGGGACCGTAAAACCCATCGGACACACTGGCCCATCCAGTTTCGCCGATGTGCACGGGCTTATCAGGATCGATGCCTTGGACATACTTCACTACGGAATGGTACTGGTTTTGGCTGTATTCAAGCGCCCTTTCCATGGCAGCATCCACATCTCTGGGATCAAACTCCTCGCCCTGCCAAAACACCGGGTTGTAATGCGTGTCGTGGAAGGGATATGTGTGCATCGACACGTAATCCACCGCGCGGATGAGGCTGTCCAAATCGTCGTTGTGGTATTCGGAACCACCCCCACCCCAAGACGCGAAGTTGTCGGAGCTGGTGATCCACATGTCGCTCGGCAGCGTGCCATCTCGCTTGAGACCTTGCAGGTGCTCGACCCATTGCAAGATGATTTTGGGTGCCACGAAATAGGACGCGGCCCAATGCACCATGGCTTCGTTGCCGACGGCTATGACCTTGACGATGTCGGGGTGCTGTTGGGCCAAGGCCACAGCACGCTGAATTTCTGCCTGGTTGGCCTCAACGTCTTCCTCGGCGTGGTTGGGGGCGTCGGTCCAAGCTCCGGCACAATCAATCCAAGCACCGAGCATGACGTACATCTCAAACATGGGATCCTCGTCCTTCAATTCACGGATCGCCTTGACCACATTGGAGGCATGAGGCAACTGGACATTGTAAGTGCGTAAAAACCGAATCCCCATGGCATGCAAAATCCGCAAGTCCTCTTTCAATTGAGCAATCGTGGGTTGTTCAGAACGGCTTGTGCCGCGGTAACCTCCAAAAGAAATGGCGGGATAATCGGGATTTCCAATCAGTTCAGATGCCGGTTGATGGTGCATGGTTGGCTGCGCTTGTTGAGGTCCACACGACGTGAGGACCGCGGGAAGAAGAAGGAAAGCCGCCCAACCCCGATGGGATCTGGCGATTTCCGTGAATCTAGCCTTGAATGTTGACATTTGCCACATCTCCGAGGGGTCAGGCAATGACCGTGAGTTGTGTCACTTCATGGGTCCGTCTGAAAATCTTGGCGCTGACTTCGCGGTCCAAAACCAGCCCCTCCACGTGACGAGTCTCTCCGTTTGTCATGTGCACCACAATCTGTGATTGGTCACCACGTTGATGCACCACCGGGACCTGGCATACGGTATACGCCAAACTCCCTGCGGTGAGCTCGAGGGTTTGGCGCTGCTGTTGGACATCGACATAGTCAAACGTCGCCGGGGCGGTCAAGAACTCTTCGGAGTGCATCAAGGCCCGGTCAAAATGGAGCTGCCCGGCCGACACCCGAACACCTAGTTCTCCAAAGCGGCAAAGCAAGTCCTCCTTGACTTGTCCTGTCATGCCCGGTTGCTGCGCCCCTTTTCCTCCAGGCGTGTGGGAGTAAGGGTCTGTTGGAAACGCCCCGTACAAGTCAGGAGATTTGTGTGCACCAATGCCAGCGTTGATTTCGAAATAGTGGTCAAACAAACGCCCGACGATTTCCGGAGCCTCACCTTGCTCCACGGCGGCCTTGGTGACTTCAAACATGGCCAGTCGGAGTTTGGAGACCATGTGCCAATAAATCGACCCCAAGCCTTCGTACCCGAAGAACGTGCCCGAGCGGCCTGTGAATGCTTTGTGGTTGAAGATGCCTTCGTACACGTCTTCCACTTGTTTTTGTTCTGCCTTCACCAAGGACTGGTAGCGCTGGGGCAAAGCCCGTAAGGCGGCGCGTAACGCATGGACGTTGTGAAGGTTGCCGTTGAAGTGATATCCGCCCAAACAATCTTGGGTGACAATGTCAACATGTTGGTCTGCCACGAGCTGAGCCAAAAGCTTGGACCCCGACACGGCTTCCGGGTCGATGTTGTTCTTCTGCAAGAAACGGGGCAGGGACTTGTTGGGGTAGAGCACGTAGCTGTACTGGTCATCCCTGAAAAGGGCACTCGCTTTCAAGGCGTCCATCACCGCAAGGCTGTCTGCAGCATTCAGGAGGCCCGAACTCAGAACGGCCACTTGGCCTTCGAGCATTTCAGGCAATTCAGTGATGGCAATCCCTCCGTCTGGCTCAACCGTCATCAAGTTGTACGCGTGGTAGAGTCCGTCAGCGCGCTTGTTGGCCCGGATGGTGTGTTCGAGATGTTCCAAGGCGACCTCCACGAAGGATTTCAAATCAGCCAAGGACAGTGTGGATTGAAGGCCCGAAAAATCCTCGTTGTAAATGGTTTGTCGGAAATCGCTCGATGCGGAGCCCAAACCATCGAGAATCATCCGCCGCGTGGCATTGGACACAGGTCCGGATGCCGATGCCAGATGTTCGCGAAGCGTGGCGTCCATCCGTTTGAAGCACGCGAGCAATTCATCCGAAATCGACACCTCTCGGTGGCTTGTTTGGGCCAACACTCCTTGAAAAAACACCAAGAATCTGCGCAGGTAGCAAAGGGTCACCATGGACACACCGTTGCCCACCAAGGCATTGTTTGCATCATTCCATTCTGGGCGCTGCGTGTTCATCCAAATCCCGCCTTCCGGAATGAAGTTGGCGATTTTGGCGAGCATCGTCGCCATGATTTTCTCAATGAAATTGACCTTGTAGATGAAAACGTGTTTTTCTCGCAGAAGCGCCCCGTCACCACCAATTTCATCTTTCTTGAATCCAATTTTCTCCTCGCGTTCGTGATCAAAGTCAATCGTGTTTTTGGGATCCTCCAAAAGGGCATCGTATGACTTGATTCGATAAGGGACATTGGCGTAGACAAACGAATTGTTCTGGATGTACTCCTCCAGCTTGTCGGGATCATAGGCCTGCAAGAATTCCAGGAATTTCAGCAAGTAGATGATCTGGTGGTCTCCCCAGTATCCAATGTAGGACCAAGGGTTGTCCGGTTCAATGGTCTCCCACTCAAATCCGTCCTTGAACACGCGGTAGGGGTTGTAACCGTCAAACGTGGTCGCATTGAGGAACTTGAAAATCATGCCCTCAATGAACTGCGGATAGGCGTGAACCAGGGCTTCCCAATTCTGAAAGATGTCGCGCCAGTTTCCTTGATAGTCTAGGATCTTCGACCCATCGTCTTCGTTGCGAAGGTTGATGGAGAACTTGTTCCACGGTCGGCTGGGGTCGCCGTGTCGGCGGCTGAACTTCAGCGGCAAATACTCCGCGCACAGCCGTTTGAAATTCAGATCGTCGTCGTGTTTGGCTTGTTCTTGGAGGAAGAACAAATCAAATTTCTCGGGCCAAGCACTCATTTTCTCGGCCTTCTTGAAAAACACCTTGTGGTTGGCGCGGTCGATGTAGGCCATGAAATCGGCTCGCTCCATCGCATAGTTCTCGTCGAAAATTCCGCCACGCATGATGTTGAACATGGTGTTGGCGAAGTGGCGGATGTTTCGACGACGGTCGGCAGTGAGTTGCAACCCGTCACTTGCGGCCACCAAGGCAATGAGGCCATTGGATCCTTGTGCGACATCGTTCAGGACGGATTGCTTCAATGCATCCGGTGATTGAAGATCCCTTTTCAAACGAATGACCCCGCGAATGGACTGACCCAAATTGGCGACGACCACCCATTCCTTGTTGTGATGGGCGGCCAGCTCAAACGAGGACTGCACGAAATAGGCTCCACGCTCGGCTTTGATGTCGGTCTCTGTTTCCAGGGATTGACCGCATTTGAAGGCTTCGAGTTGTTGGGAGGAAAGGAGGACTTTTGGGGACTCAAACCCCACGGACCATACGACGTTGGCCTTCAACGACTCGCTCGGCTCTGCCTTGTCGGAAATGATGGCACTCAAGGCAAAAATCCCCAAGTTGCCGTCTTCGAGTTCGCACTTTTTGTAGGCGTCGACCAGGTTGCTGCTGCCGCGCTGAAGGCCTTCAGGCACCCCATAAGGGAGCACGTTTTGAATGCCGTCGAGCACACTGACTTGGATTGGTTGGTCAGCGAATGAGGTGAGGCGCGCTTGACGCACAAACCCATACAACTCGCTCGCGGCCCACTGGTAGCGGAACGTCAAGTTGAGGTCGTGGTTGATCTCTTCAAACACGACTTTGTTGCCGTAGGCGTTTTTGTACAGGTTGCGCTCGATCGAATAGACCCCTCGATGTTGGTTTGAGAAAGGTTGCCACAGCATGCGGCGGTCTCCGGCTTCCACCAGCAAGATGGTCATGCAGCCGGTGTTATCGGCCGATTCGGTGATTTTGTCGTCCGTGTAGTATGGGAACAAGGCGAAATCGCTGTTGACCCTTCCTGCGGAGAGTCCGCCATTGCTGGCCAAAAACATCCAGTGGTCCGAATGGCTGACAATGCTCATGAAAAACGGACGCATCCGATCCACGGCACTGATTTTGTAGTACGTCTCGCCTTCGAGGGTGATTTCCTCCCCGGTGATGGGGGCTAGGGATGGTTGGTAGGGCTGCTGCCCGAGATATATGGAAGGATGGTTCTCCTTGTCGCTCATGTCAGAGTGGTAGTCGGTTGTCTTAAGACCGTGAACCCAATCTGTGTCTTACCTACAGAGAACGCGGTCTACTTGCCGTGCATTAACAGCGGAGCGAATTTAAACCCTGCGGTTGGATTTTGCCTCATCGAACATGACGAGGGCTGTGCGTTGAGGGCCCGGGTTGTGTATGCAGTACCCGATTCCTCAGCTCGACGCCTTTTTAGTTCGTTAACAAGGATGGTCTGCAACATTCCATCACGTGTGACGTTCTTGCGGCAATTCAATTTGATGTGTCACACAACACCTGGCATCATGCACAAGCACCTTTTGGCCTTTTTCTTGCCCGTCGTATTCCTAAACGCTGACGTTTGCGCTCAGGAGTCGACCCTCTCCAAATGGACGTTTCAACTGTCTCAAGGCATGGGAACGGCAGTCCTTCAAAACGACGTTGTGCCGTCGCGGTTGGAGATGACGAGTGTGGAGGCTTTGGGCGAGTATCGGTTCAACGACCAAACGACACTCGCGACAGGCGTGTCGTTGATGGGATTGAACGGAAACAGCTTCAATGAATTGGGGAACTACAACCAAACCCGTGGAGTGCTTAGCGTTCCTGTGATCCTCCAGAACAGTCGCCCGCTGTCCGACAAGGCTCAACTGGTGACCAGTGCCGGCGTCTTGGCCAACCGTATTCTAGAGGATTCACGTCAGTACGTGGGTGGCTCTGAGTTGCTGCAAGTGCCCAATTTGTCGATGGGCTTGCGGGCGGGACTCGGGGTGACGTACGACCTCACTTCACGAACGGCCCTTGGGCTGGGATACCAGCTTCAGCATGCATTTTCAGACCTCATCCAGAGTCCAGAAATCCTCGATTCCCGCATGAGCGCTCGCTCGTTGAACGTGACGTTGAAGTTCAGGTTGAACTGATGGGTCGACGACGGTTTCAGGCCAAACGCCCGGCCAGGAACCCCGTGGTCCACGCCGCCTGAAAGTTGAAGCCTCCCGTCACGCCGTCCACGTCGAGGACCTCTCCCGCGAAATAAATGCCGGGCACGACGCGGCTTTGCATCGTGGCGAATTCGACCTCGCCAAGGCTTACACCCCCGCACGTCACGAACTCCTCTTTGAACGTCGTCTTGCCGCGCACGTCGTAGACGTCGTTGAGCAGCGTGTTGACGAGCTTGTTCTTCGCCTTTTTGCCTAGGTCGACCCAAACCGCGTCGGCCTGCACGTCTGCCCTTTCCAGCAGGTAGGCCCAAAACTTCCTCGGCAGTTCAAACGGACACGCGTTCGCCACTTTCTTCTTCCGCATGTCCTGCATGGTGTCGTCGATCGTGGCGTTTACATCTGCTTCGTTCGCGATGCCAATCCAGTTCACCTGAACTGAAAATTCATAGTTGCGCTCGGCGAGTTCGCGGGCGCCCCACGCGCTGAGTTTCAGCACGGCCGGACCGCTCATGCCCCAGTGGGTGATCAGGACGGGACCGTCTTGGACGAGTTTGGTGCCTTGGATTCGAACGCGTGCCTCGGGCACGACGACGCCCATCAGGTCGGTGATGTCGGCACCGGGCATGTTGAACGTGAACAGGGACGGGACGGGTGGGGCGACGGAGTGGCCGAGCGCTTCGAGCCACGCGAGGCCCTCCCGCTTGGGGCTGCCGCCCGTCGCCACGACCACGCGATCGAAGCGCTCGCCGTTCAGGGTGAAGCCGTCCGGCGCGAGGGGGGTGAGTTCCTGGACCGGGGATTGGAGGCGGACCTCAATCCCGTGCCGGTCCGCCTCGCGAACGAGGCAGTCGATGACGGTTTGGGACGAGTCGGTGACGGGAAACATGCGCCCGTCGCCTTCGGTTTTGAGGGCCACGCCCCGCGACTCAAACCACGCGACCGTGTCGGATGCCTGGAACGTTCCGAAGGCTTTTTTCAACTCCTTGCCGCCACGGGGGTAGTGCCTGGACAGTACTGAAGGGGAGAAGCAGTGGTGGGTGACGTTGCAGCGGCCGCCGCCGGAGATTTTGACCTTGGAAAGGAGTTTGGCCGTCTTCTCAAAGAGCACGACATGGGCGGAAGGGTGGTGCTTCGCCGCAGACAACGCCGCGAAAAACCCCGCCGCGCCGCCGCCAATCACCGCCACCTTCAGAGCGCCTTCCATGCCCGCAAATTAGCCCACAAGCGCACGGTGCGCGTATCTTTCCGTACATGGAAGCGTTCCTCGACTTTTTTGAAGCCATGCCTTCGTGGCAGAAGCTCGTGTGGATTGTGGTGTGCATGTCGTTCAACCTTGCGATCGAGGGAATTCGGCCGCTGTTCCAAGGTGGGTTCCGATCCTGGAAGCACACGCGCACCAACCTGACCTTCCTCGCCACGACGATGGCGATCAACGCGGCGTTTGGGGCCGCGACGGTGGGCGTGTTTGCGTGGGCGGCGACCAACGAGGTCGGCCTGCTACACATGATGGAGGCGCCGACCTGGGTGGAGCTTTTGGTCGCCATCGTGGTCTTCGACCTCCTTGCGCAGTACGGCGTGCACTGGTGCCTGCACAACGTGAAACCCCTGTGGCGTTTGCACATGGTCCACCACAGCGACACGCACGTGGACGTGACGACGGGAACCCGTCACCACCCCCTGGACTTTGTGGTGCGGGAGTGCTTCGCCTTGGCGGCCGTGCTCGTGACGGGCGCGCCCGTGGCCTTCTACCTGTTCTATCGAATCCTGACCGTGTTCTTCACGTACCTCACCCACGCGAACATCGAGCTTCCTGAAAAGGTGGATCGGGCGATTAGCTGGGTCTTCGTGTCGCCCAACATGCACAAATTCCACCACCACTTTGAGGTGCCGTGGACGGACCGCAATTACGGCAACATGCTGAGCGTTTGGGATCGGCTCTTCGGGACCTTCACCTACGGCGACATGGCGGACATCAAGTACGGGCTTGACGTGGCGGATGAAAGCCGCGGGGACGACTTGGGTTACCAGATGGGCTTGCCGTTCCGCCGCGATGTGAAGTCGTCTGGCCAAAAGCTTTGAAAACCCACATTGCATGCAACTCGGCAATCAGAACTTGGGTCTGAATACCAGAGTGACTTACCCCAAAACCTGACCCATGAACTTTTTGAAAACTGCTTTGATGGCCCTCCTCGTTGGCGGAGGTCTCGCTTCATGCTCGGAGTCTTACACGTGCACGTGCCCGGTGAAATGCGAAATGGAGATGTGCGCAGACTCCTGCGTGTGTGGCATGGCGGATGACGTGGTCGAACACGCCATTACAGCGGCCAACCTGGACGATGCCGAGGCAGAATGTGCCACGCACGGCACCGACTGCGTCTTGACTGTCGATTGATTGTTGCGCAGGTGCAAGGCGTCAGCGACCTTTGCGCCATGCAATTGCTTGGAACCAAAGTCTGCAAGAAGTACGACCTCGGGGTGCACAACAACTTGTTTGGCGGCACCATGCTCAGCTGGATCGACGAATCGGCGGTCGCCTTTGTGAACGAAGTCTGCCATTGCCCGACCATGGTGACGCTCAAGATTGAGGAGGTCCTGTTCAAGTCGCCAGTCAAGGAGAACAACCTCATCAAGATCTACGGCCAAATCGACCGCATCGGAAGCAAGAGCATCACAGTCTCTGTGGAGGCCCGCAAGTTCAACGTCTACAGCCACGAAGAGGCGGTGGTGTGCAGCACTCGCTTGGTCTTCGTGCGCCTCGACGACGACGGGAAGAGCATCCCCATCGCCAAGCATGTTCGGGAGAAGTATCCCGAGAAGTGCATGTGAGGGTCAACTCCTCTTAACAGTCTTCACCGAAGACAGCGAGGATTTCTAGGATGTCCCATACGGTGACAGCGAGGTCTCCATCCACATCGGCCGTGCAACTTTGTTCGCACCCGAATTCTCCAAGCACTTCCAACACGTCAGCCACGGAGATGAATCCGTCTTGCGTCACATCGGCAGGACAATCGGTGATCTCATCTCCTAAGATTTGGCCGTCGCAGTTGTTGTCGATTCCCTGTCCAGAGCCTGGGGCCCCCGGATAGGCTGCTGCGTTGCCGTCATCGCAGTCGCCACCGACCAGAACCCATCCATCGGGAAGTGGATCACAGGCGTCCGCAATCATTTGGTCTCCACCCACACCATCTCCATCACCATCGACAAACACGACGTCGTAAGGATAGGTGCAGCTGCCATCGTTTGTCACAGCGATCGGGTCGTAATTGCATGCATCCATGTCTGTGCATCCCAAAGCGCCGAGCTCTAAACAAAATGCCTCCGTGACACTGGATGAGAACGCTCCGCCGGTGATGTTCAAACCCGAGGCAGAGGTGAGGGTGTACGATCCTTGGCCGAATTCGCAGCACAATCCATCTCCAAAACTGTCAAACACTTGAAGGTTGTAACACCCTACGTCAAGACAGGCTTCAGCAACAAATTCAGAACTGACTCCCGCGTAAGGCCCTCCGGACATGACCACGTTGCCTGCTTCATCGGTGACTGTCCATGTGGTTTCTCCTGGATAGTTGTCCGTCAAGATGGTGACGGTGACAGCCACACAAGGGTACAGGCATGAATCATCGAAAGTCACGGCGTTCGGGTCAAAATTCAAGGCGCTGGGATCGGTGCATCCGGGCGGCTCGTTGATGCAGTCGAACACGGAGAAGCTCACTTCCGCACTGTTTCCTTGGTTGTCGGTGAGGGTCACGTCGTACGTTGCGAACGGCCCTTGCGGAAATCCGGACAACACGACCACAGCGCCTGTGGGTGTGGGCTGGATGTCTGCTGAGACACCGGCAGGGAGTCCCAGAACCGACAGGTCTCCGACAGCCGACTGGCTGGTCAGGGTCACCTCCACACTTTCGTTGAAACACACCAATTCCGCCAGAGTCGATGCTGTGAAGACCGAGGGTTTCAACAGAAACAATCCCTGTTCAATGTGGCTCACTGCCACCACCCCTGAAGCGAAGAAAGGATAGTTGGACCATGATCCATTGAATGCGGCGGAATTGCTGGACGGATACACATCGAAGTAGGCAATTTCAGATGCATTTCCGTTGGCCACATCCGAGACGTCCATCATCCGCAATCCCGCGCGGTAGTTGCTTTGGTAGGCAATACCGTCTTTGATGTAGAGGTTGTGATCGATGGCCGGGAGCGACGAGGTGTAGGTGAAGGCCAAAAATGGGTTGTCCAAGTCCTCGACGTTCCAGAAATAAGTGGTGGTGCCATTGACGATTCCGTAGTACTCGTCCAATTCATCTCCCACCACGAAGAACCGATGGTCCTCGGTCAACCACCCTTGGTGGGTGTAACCGGGGTTGTAATTTCCTTCAGCAAGGGTGTTGGAGAGAACGATGGCATCGGTCGGGTCGGTCACGTCGATGATGGACACCTTCACCTCGTTGCATGCAAAGGCAATTTCCTTTCCCTGGTGATCGGGGTCAGGTCCGATGTAGTTCACGACGTGCGCATCATGCGCGTAACCTTCTTCGGACACCAAACCGACAATCGTGGGATTCAGAGGGTCGTTGATGTCAACAATGTGCAGGCCGCCATTCGCTGTGCCAGTTCCCACGCCATAGGCATGTCCTGTGGCTTCATTGATGACAATGTTGTGTGCATTTCCAAATCCGGAATACACGGCATCTGCCGCGAAGGTTTGGGGTGGATTGCTCACATCGCGCAGCTTGGTGAGGTCAAACACCTGCATGCCATGCCCCCCCGCCTCGGACACGATGAAGGCGTGATGTTGATCGAGCTCAGGTCGGCTGAACACTTTCGCATCTCGCCACAAAGAATTGACGGTGTTTGTCGGCAAGTTGCCGAGGTACAAGGGGTTGATGGGGTCCGAAATGTCGATGAAGGCCGTGCCTGAGGTTCGGCACAAAATGACGTATTCCGTGCCATCAAGAGGGTCGGTCCACCCCCAAATATCATTCATGTTGCCTCCGCCGACGGCGCCAACACCCATGGTCGAGAGCAGGTCGATGTGGTTGCATGGATACAATCCCGCGGCCAAGCCTCCTTCGCAAGGAGATTGCCCTGCAAGGGTCGTGCATATTCCAAGCGTGGCCAGCAACCACGTGAGGGCTTGCCAGGACCGAGTGTCAGAGGAAAGGAAACTCGAGTTCATGGGGGAATCAGTTGCAGGTTTGGCCAAAAGCGGAGAGTAGCAGCAGCACGTCGGTGACCGTGGTCGATCCGTCGCCGTCAAAGTCGATGGGACATCCCCCCGTGCATCCAAAGGCTCCAAGCACCTCCAGGATGTCTGCCACCCCCACAATGAGATCGCCATTCAAATCTTCGGGACATCCCGTGCCGGGGGCGTTCACATGAATGGTTTGCGTCGCCGTGGTCACATTTCCACAAGCATCGGTGGCAGTGAAGACACGGAGGATGTCGTACGGGTCGGGACAAGGCCCACCAACCAATTGTGTGGCTACCGTCATCGTCACGGCGGAGCAGTCATCGACAGCTGTGGCCATCAAAGGGTTGAAGGTGTCGTCGTCGCACGTGATGGTTTCGTCCGCAGGGACAAACTCAAAGAAAGGGGGTGTCACGTCCACCACAACAAGGAGCTGGACGAAGGTGCTTGTGTTTCCGCAACCATCGGTGGCCGTGTAGGTTCTTTCGATGCCAGAGGATCCTGTGCACCCTGCCGTTCCCGAAGGGGTGTCGGTCCACGTCAAGGAAGCAATGCCACATGGATCAGTGGGGTCGGCCAAAGCGCCCGGCGTGATGCCGCACGACACATTGACGGAGGTGGCTGTTCCGCCGAAATCAGGTCCCTCATTGTCCAAAGGAGTCCCGTCATACATCCACGCGATGTAGACCAAGTCGGGATGCTCGATGTAAGGGTTGAAGTTGCCTTGGACCTCGTTGATTTTGTCGTTTCGACTCAGTTCCACAGCATCAACGGGGTCAGCAACATGCCAATCGTACAGGGTTTGCAACGATCCACAATCCGTGATGATCGTACCAGCATTGGGGTACATGGTGTAGAAGTAAAACACGGCCCTGGCCACATCGCCTTTTTTGGATTCGCGCGGCTCCCAAACGCCCCCACTTCCTTCGGACCAGTTGTCGCTGTTGGCTGGCTCGTTGCCCGTGGATGTGTAGGTGTTTCCAACCACCCCGTACCACTGGGCGCTGTTGTCATTCACCTCACCATAAGGGTCGTTGCTACGGGCGCTGTTGGCACTTCCATGGGCAGGTCGCAGGATGTAGATGTCGCTCTTCATGGGCTCTGAACTCCCAAAAAAACTCTGCGGAACGATGTGCTCTGCGTTGATGGGGTTTGGGTAGGTGACAAACCCTCCAGCCTGTTCAAACCCAGTGTAGATGCACTGGATGTCTCCGTCGGCACGGATGTCGGTGTATCCGTACATCTGTCTGCGCCCTTCGTCGTAGCCCAAACTGCTGTGATAACCCTCAAACCAATTGGCCTTCAACCAAGACCTCATGTCCTCGAGGTACAACCCACTTGGAGGGTCGGGTTGTGCCATGCATACATTTCCCAGGAGCATGACAAGCACAAACACCCATCTCCCACCTGATCCCCACCAAGACAGTCGGCCCGAGGCGGGCAGAAATGATGCCCGACCGAGCGAGGGCGCCGATCCGGGCGCAGGTACCAAGGGCGACGCCTTCGATGTGCGGGTCAAGATCAGGGGAGAGGAACTCAAATGTGGCATGGGCAACCTTGAAGATACAAAAATTCACTCCTGAGCGGGCCATGCGCCCACGGGCATGTGCTTCCTGCATGGCCGCTATGTGTACGATTCAACCACCAAGCTCGTTGGAATGTTGCACGGGTTTGGGCAATGAGTTTGATTCATTCTGAAGCCAAACGCCGGTTGTCGAGCCACCCATCCACGCTCCACGCGCCTCCCCCCAACAGGCCCACAGCCGAGAAGGCGACCCCATAGAGCAACGCCATTTCTTTGTCTCCCAGAGGGTCTCCGCCATGCACGACAAAGGCGGCAACCCCCATCGTGAACGCAGCGGGAAGGGCCGCCCAGCGAGTTTTCCATCCCACCACCATCAGTGCCGGCGCCACGAGTTCGGCCAAGACCGTCAACACCAAGGAGACCTCGGGTCCGAGGCCCAGGAAATTGAAAAATTTCACGCCTTCCTCCGACCCCCATTGGTCGATGAGTCGATTCATTTTGGGCCATCCGTGGGTCATCATCAGCCCGGACGGCACGACGCGCAAGAGCAGCAGCCCCACGTCCGGCAAATTCTCTTTCCAATTCATTACGTATTGAAGATAACCCGTTCACGCGGGTATGTTCGCAACGATTTGGTAAAATGCTGATCGTCAGGTTGATTTGGATTGATCTTGTCAGCCATCAACCAACCAATCCCTACCTCATGAAACAGGTGTTTGTTGCGGCAGTGGCCGCAGTGATGCTCGCCGGATGTGTGCGTCACGGATGCACTGATTTTGATGCCCTGAACTACAGCACTTCAGCCAACGTGGACGACGGTTCTTGCATTTTTCCGGAAGATGTGGATGGCATCTTGGCCTCCAACGAAGTGAGCGTTTCGTGGGTTTTCGACAATCCGAGTTACTTGGCAGCCATTGACTGGTCGGCAATCACTTCTTCCGTGGTGGACAACGGTGCCGTACTTGTTTTCGCCAAATACCAAAACGCATGGACAGCCTTGCCCATGACGGTGCCTTGGCCGGGAGGCTACACCAGTTCCATCAATTACTTCTATGCGACGGGTGGTGTCGTTGTGGAATGGCTGGACAGCGATTTTGTCCAACCGGACTATCCTTTCTTGACGGAATTCAAAATTGTGCTCCTCGAAGACCGTGCACTTGAATCGGAGGTCTCGGAGCAGCTCGAGAAGATACACTCTTCTCGGAATTAAGCAACAAAAAACCCCGCACCTAAGTGCGGGGCTTCTCTGGGGTTGTGGGCAAACCTGGACTACCTCGCTTCGCTCGGTGGACACGTGGGGGAGGCCTTCACAACCCCTTCGAAGCCTGCGGACTGTCGTCCGCAAGTTTTCTTTTGGGATCCATGCGATCAAGCAAGCTTGTCTTTGGACCCCAACAAAAAACCCCGCACCTAAGTGCGGGGCTTCTCTGGGGTTGTGGGCAATACTGGACTCGAACCAGTGACCTCTACCATGTCAAGGTAGCGCTCTAACCAGCTGAGCTAAATGCCCAGAGCGGACGCAAATGTACAGCGGAGTTCATGAACTCCAAACCTACCCGGTCAATCTGTTTTTCCGAGCCGCAAGAGAATTGGCAGGGTGGCACCTTCGGCTTGGACGAAGAGGGTTGGGGTGGCGAGGAAGCGCGACGGGAGGTCGGCGGTGCCGTTGGCAGTGCAGCGCGCTTCGTGAAGCGTGGCGCCGGAAGCGTCAAGGATGCGGTACGTGCTTCCCGGAAGGGCATCGCGGAGCAGGACCCGGTCAGGACCGAGGCGGGTGAGGTGCGGCTGAAGGGACGAGAACGGTGCGTGTTGCACGGCGGAGGTGCCGTCGAGGGTGCCGCGGAGGTACTTGACCGTGCCGTCCGCGCTGTTTTGCCAAATCACGTGCACCGTGTTTCCGTGGACCGCCACGTCCGGGTGGCGGTTCGAGCCGGAGAGGGACTCGCTGAGGGGCACGGCCACGTCGACCAAGCCGCCGGGCAGGGCGTCGTGGGGGGCGACGGAGAGCTGGATTTCCCAGCCCCCGGAGCTTTGTTCCCACGCGACGACCGTGTGGGTGGGGCCGACGGCGACGTCCGGTTGGTTTTGGTTGATCGAACTGAACTGGGTGTCGGTGAGGGGGAGGGTGAGGCCGGCGTCGTCGGAGGCGGGGTCGGAGACGTTGAGGTAGACCTGCGAGCTGCCGCCTCCGGCGCTCATGAAGACCGAGGCGAGGCGGCCGTCAGGAAGCCAGGCGGCGCTGGTGCCCGTCTCCGGGCACGCGTTGATTTGCCAGTCCGTGGGGTCGAGGTCGAGTTGCTGGTCCCACGTGAGGCCGTCCTCCGAGGAGACGAGCCACATGTCGCGGATGTTGTTGTTGTTTCGGCGGTAGATGCTGTAATAGCGGCCGTTGCCGTAGATCGTGCGGCTGGGGCAGCATTCGCAGGCGATGCCGTTTCCGGCGGCCGCGCTGGCGGGCTCGGCAGGGTTCCAAGTCATGCCCCCGTCGGGGGAGAGGAGGACGCCTTCCTGGGCGTTGTTGCCGCTCCCGAGCTTGAGGGCGACGAAGGGGTTGCCGTCGTCGTCAAAGGCGGGGATGGGCATGAAGTGATCTTCGGTGGCGTTGGGGGCGATGGGGTACGAGGCCGACCAGGTCAGGCCGCCGTCGTCGGAGCGCATGAACATGGCGCCGGTGGCCCACTGGCCCGCGATTTGGTAGGCTAGGCCGATCGTGTTGCCCCACGTGGCGACGTCCGGACCCTCCGCGTCGCTCAAAAAGATGCCCGCCTCGGTGGGGACGGCTTGGGGCGTGTTGAACGTTCCGTTCTCGCTCGTGGCGACGTAGAGGCCGTCGTTGTTCTTCCCCATGAACACCACGGGGTCGCCCTCGGCGTCGAGGACCAAGCGCGGGCATTTGTTGCCAAACGCGCTCTCGGCGACGTCGAGGGGTTCGGGGAAGTCCCAGGTGATTTGGGCTTGGAGGGGAGCTGCGAAAAGGCCCCAAATCAGGGCGAGGACAGCGATATGAACAGGGCGGGCGGAACAAGTCATGCGGCAAGATGGCAGAAATCCCCCAAACAGGGGAGGTCCCATGCGCAAAGTGTGAACGTATTTTTGCACCATGCAGATGAAGCGTTTGTCCGATTTGGGTCCTGCCGAGTGCGGGGTCATCGAGCGCGTCGACACCCCGGAAGAGGTGATGGCGCTCGTCCAAATGGGATGTTGCATCGGGTCGTCGGTTGAGGTGCGCCACGTGGCGCCCGCCGGAGGCCCCATGGCCATTTGCACCTGCGGCCGCACGCTGTCGGTGCGCAAGGAAGCGGCAGCTCACCTGTGGGTGCGCGTGGCTGCCGATGCCACCGAAGTGGCGTAACAGGTTTTACGACAAGAGGGCGTGGGTGACCCAGGCCAAAACGTAGGCCAGGGCAGTCAGGGCTGTGGCTTGTCCAAGGGCCCAGCGCCAGCTGTTGAGTTCGGAGCGCACGATGGCGACGGTGCTCAGGCATTGCATCGCGAACATGTAAAAGACGATGAGGGAGGCTGCCGAGGCGGTGGTGAGCAGGGGGCGTCCGGTTCGCGGGTGGGTCTCTTGGGCCAGACGGGCCTTGAGGTCGCTGACCTTGGGCGTGGAGCCGTCGGCGGAGGGGTAGAGGGTTTGGACGGTGCCAACGAAGACTTCGCGGGCCGCGAAGGAGCTCAGGACGGCGATGCCGAGGCGGCCGTCGTAGCCGAGCGGGGTGACGACGGGTTCAATGGCGTCGCCGATGGCTCCGAGAACGCTCGTTTCGAGGCGTTGGGCGGGCTCCATGGCTTGCCGCTCGGCGAGGGTGCCGGAGCCAAGGAAGCCGAGGCCCCAAAGGACCACGCTCAGGATCAAGATCACCTGCCCGGCTGAGCGAAGGAAGACGGAGCCTTGGCGGATCATGTTGCCCGCCACGAGGGAGAGCTTGGGGAGCCGGTAGGGCGGCCACTCTTCGGCCAGCTCTCGGCGCTGTGCGTTCTTGGGGAGATTGCGGTGAAGGAGCCAGGCCATGACGAGGGTGGCCGCCGCGCTGGCGAGGTACAGCCCGTACAGGAAGAGACCCTGGCGGTTGAAGCCGAGGACCGAGCCGTCCGGAACGACGAAGGCGATGAGGAAGGCGTAGACCGGGAGACGCGCCGAGCACGTCATCATGGGGGTGACGAGGATGGTCACGAGGCGCTCTCGGCGGTCCGGCAGGGCGCGGGCGGCCATCACGGCTGGGACGGCACAGGCCATCCCTCCCACGAGGCTGACGGCGCTGCGGCCAGCGAGGCCGAGGCGTCGAAGGAACCGGTCCCCCACGTACCCGAGACGCGCCATCGCGCCGCTGTGTTCGAGGAGGGCCGTGAAGCCGAAGAGGATCATGATTTGGGGCAAAAACACGAGGATGCCGGCGAGGCCCGCCAAGGCGCCGTCCACGATCAAGCTCCGCCACCACGTGTCGGGCAGCGCGCCGTTCACCCAGTCGATGCCGTTCGCCATCCAGCCGTCAAGCAGGTCGGTCGGCACCGTCGCCCAGCTGTAGACGGCTTGGAACATCACAAAGAAGATCAGCCCAAACCCCAACACCCCCCATACCGGATGCGTCAGGACGTTGTCCAGCCAGCGCGTCGTGGAAGGTGCCACGACGGGGTCGGGGGTCGGAAGGATTTCGCGAATCTGCGCCATGCGTTCGCCCGCTTCCTCGAGTTGCATCGCGGACGGGCTGTCCATCGTGGCGCGGGCTTCCCGCCAGGCCGCTTGCCCGGCTTCCGAGAGCCACGACGGGACGTCGCGCATGCGCAGCAGGTGGCACAGCCGGCCGGGGGTGCTGGCGGGCAGGTGCGGACGGAGGGCGCGAACGCCGGCCTCCATGGATTCCGGCACGGCCCGAATCGCGGCGCAGGCTTTCGGTACGTCCAAAATCGGCGCCCAGGACTGCACCCAGCCGTTCGGGTCGTCGTCGTGGGCGTTGATCACACGCACGGGCATGTCGAGGGCGTCCTCGAGCTCGCGCGCCTGAGTCCGGAGATCGGCACGCGACGGCCCGGTCGTGTGCATGTGGTTCAACAGAAGCATGCAAGGAACCCCCAACTCACGCACCTGCAAGGCCAGAAAGAGTTGACCTTGGAGCGTCAACGCGTCGGCGACAAGCAAGATGAAGTCAGGGCGGTGTGGATGCGTGGGGTCGAGGAGGGTGCGCTCGGTGACGCGACCATCGTCGGTTTGGGCATGCAGGTTGTACAAACCAGGCAGGTCATGGATCATCCAGCTTCCCCCCCCTTGATGACGACAAGTTCCCACTGCTGTGTCCACTGTGACCCCCGCAAGGTTGCCCACAGAGACAGACTTGCCGGTCAATCGTTGAAAGAGGGTGGACTTGCCCGTGTTGGGGTTGCCGACGAGTGCGAGATTCACGGGCGCAAGTTGGTTTGGAATGACATCAGGTACAATCCCCTCATTGGGTCATTTGCCATGCCTTCATTTGGACTTGAGCCACGTCCTTGGATCCTGTGGAGCGCGCTCGGAACCAATGATTTTCCAAACTTCAAAATGCAAAATCGCGTTTTCGCCCTTCGTTCCGTGAACCTCTCCGAGAAAGGAACCCACGTCAACCTCGTCGCCTTTTTGGACGGGACAATTCGACAAGTTGGAATACACCGTGCGGTAGGCACCGTGGGTGACAATCAGGGTGGTCCCTGCCCCAGGAAGGCTGAAGATGCTGGTGACTTTGCCCCGGAAGATGCTCAGCACGCGGTTGCCGGCCTCGGTGGTGATGTCGATGCCGTTGTTGTCAATGGTGATTCCGGCCAAGGTGGCGTGTGGCTGACGCCCAAACCCCTGCGTCACAACGCCCCTCATCACCGGCCAGGGGAGGGAACGCTTGTTATTTTCGAAGTCCTCAGAGACGATTTTGCCGGCGGGCGTCAGGGCAAATTCGCCCGCCGCCGAAGCACGCTCGGCCTCGATTTCAGCCTCGATGATCCTTTTGATTTCATCGTTGAGCCGCTGGCGTTCGCGTTCTTGTTCTTTTTGGGCTTTCCGCAAGCGGCTCTCTTCTGCCTTGAGTTGCTCCACCAACCGCGCGCGCTCGACCCGGTCACCTTTCAATTCATCCCGGGCTTCCTTGGCTTCAGCCAACGCCATTTCGACGGCACCCCGCTCCTCTGCCAGGGTGATTCGAATGTCCCCCAATTCGGCTTGGGCGGCCTCAATTTGTTCCACCTGCCTTTTTCGGACTTCGGAGTACGACTGGATCATTTGGAACCTCAGCACGGCTTGTGAAAAGTCCTCCGCTGCGAACACAAACATCCATGGATTCGACGAAAGCTTCATGCGGTAGGCTTGGCGAATCATGCGTGCATACTCGTCTTTGAGCGCGGCCACGTGACCTTCCAGGGTTCGGATTTCTGTGTCTGTTCCTCGCATCGACCGCTCCAACGAATGGATGGTGCCCTCGTGGTGGTTGACCAACTTTTGACGGAGTTGGATTTGCTGATCGAGCAAGGCAACCTGTGCAGAGGCATTGTCGCGGTTGCTCCTCGCTTTGCCCAAAAGGGCCTCCGTGGTGGCGAGCTGAGCCGTGATGCGGTCCCGTTCTTTTTGAAGGGCCTCCTTGCTTGGGGTTTGGCCCCACGAGATGCCGGGCCACGCAACGAGGCTCACCCAGAGAGCGAGCCGGACCAGCCGACCCCACTTCGCAGGCTCATGCGCGATGCGTATTTCAAAGGGAGGTGCGTCGTTCAAAATTGTCCGGAATTGTGAAAGGGAAGTCATAGACCCGCTCCGGCCTGCGCCGCTTGACAATCACCAAGGCATCAAATCGTCCCTCGGGCCCCAGTGCCTTCATGTGGATGCGGTTGGGAAGACGACCGAGTTCCGTCTCCTCAAAGTCGCCCCGCTCCACCTGCAAAGTCCTCTGCCTCAAGAGGTCGTCAATCACATCCCGGACAGGATCGTACGTCATGCCATCCACCCAATACCTCTTCACCAGCAGTTCCTCGTCATCCTCCGCTTTTTCGAGGAGTCGCTCGGCTTTTTTGTCTTTCAACACGATGCTCAAACTGTCATCCGGCACAAAAGTCTTCTCATCCGCCCCCACGAGCTTTCGGACATTGCGATCGTACTTGGTCATCAGCACGTAATGGCCCTCTTGGATCTTGCTCACGTAGTCCTCCTGATCGGGTCTCAGGTACAGGGGTTCACCGAGCAGTATGCTTTGCACAAGACCAAAATCGAGCGGCGCCTTCAACGCCGACTCGAGCATGGCATAATCGCCTTGAAACACGAAGCGATTTCCAGGTAGTTTGCTCAAGACCAACACGGAATCGGGTGTGAGCAAGACCCTCGCTGCCTCCACGCCGTAAGTGATGCTCATCCAAATCACGCTGTCTTTGGCCATCCGTACGTTCATGGTGAAGGATCCCGATTGATTCATGGCTTCAGCACTCGCTTCCAGCCGCAGCCCCAGCATGTGCCATTCGGGCGACCGGGCTTGGAGGCTGTCGATCAGCGCTTCCGCTTCGTGGTTGGTCAAGGTCTGTTGGGTCCGACGGGTGGAGGTCAAACACCCCGTCGACGATGTGAACAACAGGATGGCCGCAGCCATCCCCATCATCCAGTGCGCTATGTGGTGCCCCCTAGAGGTCACTCGCGGCGGAGTTTGGCATTCAACACATCCAACTTTCCTCCGGCATCGATGGCTCTCTGGAAGGCGTCCAAGGCACCCGCCTCATCGCCCATCGCTCTGCGGATGTCCCCTTCGTGTTCAAGGGCCACGGGATCTCCGTTCATGCCGTTGGACTGGGCATCCAAGATCCACACCAAGGCTTCGTCGAGTCGCTGCAATTTGTAGAGGATGTAGGCCTGGGTGTCCATGAAATTGCCTTCGCCAGACATCAACGCGTTGGCCTTCGTGCTGCATTCGAGGGCCCGGTCCAACGAGGCTTTGCCCGATGGGAGGTTGTGCCGCCCGGCCAAATAGTAGGCGTGGTTGTTCAGCACGTAGGGGTCTTCGTAGGCGCGCAGGCTCCGTTCAAACGCCTGTTCAGAATCGTCCAGTTTGCCCAGTTCTCTGAGGGATTGGGCCAAACCCGCGGCCAATGCCCCTGTCATGGCCGGCTCGTCCACAACTACACCCAAACCGCCGCGATAGGCCTCGACCGCCTCGGAGTGCCGGTCCATTTGACCGAGGGCATGGCCCTTGTCGTAATGCAGCAGTGGTGAGAGGGGGAACCTCGCCAAGGCCTCGTCGCAAACCTCCAACATGGCCTCCCATTGACGCGCTTCAGCCTCGAGGGCGGCGAGGCTCACCCATGCGTCCAAGCTGCCCGGGGTCATGGCCACCACTTCCCGGCCCAAGGACAAGGCATCCACGAGTCGCCCCTCTTCTTGGGCACGGTCCCTCGCCCAGGCCAACACCCGATGGTCGTCTCGATGATGCGTTTCGAGCAGGACTTGAATGACGTTTGCGGCTTCCGAGAATTCAGGAGACCCTTGGGCCAAGAGGTGATAGGCCAGTGCGACTTGGAGTTTGTCCTCGAGAGGGACATCCGTCGAGGCAAATGCGCGCTGAAGGTGAATCAAGGCCTGGCTCAATTGATCACGACGGGTGTAGACTTCGGCCAATTCGAATTGAATCAACCCCCAATCGCTGCGCCCGGCCAGTTCCGAAAGGAGATCCAGGGCCGCGTCAAGATTTCCCGCAGCCATGAACCAACGCGCCAATTGCAGGGCAAAGACCTCGTCTTTGGGAAAGTCCTCCACGGCCTTGGTCAAGAACATCCCAAGGTCCTTGGGGGAGGCGACGTGCTCCACAATTCTCAACGCTTCCATCCTCACGTCAGGGTCCAAGCCAACATGTCGCTCGTAATGCTCGAGGAGGGCGAGGGCAGGAGAGACGTGTCCTTCTGCCACCAGTTTTGCGGTGCATGATCCAACCGCTTCGATGTCCCCAGGCCGGGCCGTGGTGAATGCCATCCAATCCTTGGCTGCACCCTCCCCGTCGCCTGCCCCCAGCAAGGCTTCCCCGTGGTGAAACGCGACCCATGTGTTGGAAGGCTCCAATTCAAGGGCGCGGTCGAGGTGCGCAATCGCTGCTTCGTACCGCTTCAGTTGGACATCAATTTTCCCAAGGTTGTAATGAAAGGCATACTCTTCCGGTTGGGCTTCCGCACAGGTCAAAAAACTCGCGTATGCATCCTCCAAATCTCCCTTGAGAAGATGACCTTGTCCTTCAAACCACGTCCGTTGAACCTCCTCGGCGTAGGGCATGTCGCCGTCCTTTCCAACCAAGTTGGACACGAGCGTGCACCCGGGCAACATGATCCATGCCGCCATCACCACGACCCATGGGTAGGGTGATGTCCCTGTGAGATGGAGGCGACGATGGGTCATGAGCGCGGGTTGCCGAGGGTTGAGTAATCGCCCAAACTCGCATCCTCTGGGGTGCCATGCCAAGCGGCATGCGCGCCCACCATGGCACCGTCAATCACCACGTGTTGAACCAAACTGTCGCCCGCAACGAGTGCGTTTTGAATTCGGGCATCACGAACGACTGTGCCAGCCCCCAGGGTCACATGGGGTCCCACCACGGACCGTTCCACCACCACCCCCTTGCCAAGGTGGCAGGGTTGTAAAATCACACTGTCCACGACGCGTGCCGAGGCGGGGACCGCGTCAAGTCGCCCCTCTTCTTCCAAGATGGAAAGCATCCGTGCGTTGGTTTCCACAGTCACGGCTTTGTTGCCACAATCCATCCACTCAGACACTTCGCCTGGGATGAACTTCACACCATCTTGGGTCATGTGCCGGAGTGCGTCCGGCAATTGGTACTCCCCACCTCGTGCGATGTTGTGGTCAATCAGGTGCTGCAATTCTTTGCGGAGACGTGCGCCGTCTTTGAACGCATACATGCCAATCATGGCCAAGTCACCCACCCATTCTTGGGGCTTTTCCACATAGTCTATGATGGTGCCAGTGTCGTCCGTGACAACCACGCCAAAGGCAGACGGGTCTTCAATTTTTTGGCAAAACAACACGCCATCGGCTTCCGGATCAATGGTGAAGTTGGCCCGAAACAACGTGTCGGCAAAGGCCACGACCACGGGCCCTTCGAGGAAATCTTGACCGCACAATATGGCATGGGCGGTGCCCAAGGGTTGTTCTTGGTAGCGAATGTGTCCCTTGGCACCGAGTCGTTCAGCCACGGCAATCAAATCGCGCTCCACATCTTCGCCGAATTGCCCTGTGACAAACACAATGTTGTCAACCCCTTGGTGAGCGGTCCGCACGATGTCTTCGACAAGACGTTCAACGATGGGTTTGCCCGCCACAGGAACAAGAGGTTTGGGCACAGTCAGGGTGTGGGGTCGGAGGCGGCTTCCGCGGCCAGCCATGGGGATGATGATGTTCATGTCAAGTCAAATTGGGTTCAAGTTCAGTGAGTTCCGGTGTGGCCAAATCCGCCTGTTCCACGCGTCGTCTCAGTCAACCCCTCGACGTCTTCCACAAGGTTCCAGCGGACCCTTTCATACCGGGCTACCACGAGTTGGGCCACCCTTTCACCATCCTCAACGGTGAAGGGGACTTGGCCATGATTGATGAGGATTACCCCGACATCACCGCGGTAGTCCGCGTCGATGGTTCCTGGGCTGTTCAGCACGGTGACACCATGTTTGAAAGCCAAACCGCTTCGTGGTCTGACTTGGGCTTCAAAGCCGGCAGGCAATGCCAAATGAAGCCCCGTGGGAATCAAGGCGCGTTCCCCAGGTTGAAGGACCTTGGGTGCGTCGAGCTTGGCCCGTAAGTCAAGGCCCGCGCTTTCAGGGGTTGCGTATGTCGGCAACTCGTGATGAGACGTGGTCGCGACGGGGACCTCGACGGTCCAGGTTGGGGCATCCTTCAGCTCACTCATGATCCAGGGAAGTTGGGTTTGCGCTTTTCCAAGAAGGCTGTGGTGCCTTCCTTGAAGTCGTCCGTTGTGAAACATTGTCCAAACCTCGTCACCTCCACTTCAAAGCCTTCTCGGCCGTACCCCGCCAACACACTGTCGAGGGCTGCTGCCAAGGCCGTGGGCGCATTTTTGGCCATTTTGGCAGCCAAGGCATGGGCGGTTTCAAGCAACAATTCTTGGTCCACCACCTGGTTGATCAGCCCGCATGCAAGCGCAGCCTCGGCATCAATCATACCTCCGGTCAAGACCATCTCCATCGCCTTGCCCTTGCCGACAATTTGGGCAAGGCGCTGCGTGCCTCCGTAGCCCGGAATCACCCCCAAGCTGACCTCGGGAAGGCCCATCCTGGCGTTGTTCGCGGCCACCCGAACATGGGCAGCCATGGCCAATTCGAGCCCGCCACCCAAGGCAAAGCCATTGATGGCCGCCACCACGGGTTTGGAGCTGCGTTCGACGCGATCAAACAATTCGCGCTGTCCTCTTCGGGCGAGTTCTTCGCCTTGAGCCTGGTCAAAGTCGGCGAATTCTTTGATGTCGGCACCGGCGACAAACGCCTTGTCACCTGACCCTGTGATGATGATGACGCGAACTTCCCCGTTGTTCTGGGCAGCTTCGACGGCGGCGCTCAGCGCGTCAATGACTTGACGGTTCAGCGCATTCAGCGCTTCGGGTCGTTGGATGGTCAGGGTGAGGATGCCCTCCTCGAGGGATTTTTGAATCAGGGCCATGACAAGGTTCGTAGGGCATGCGCGCAGTCCAGGGCGCATCGCCGTGAATTTCACGGCAAATTACGCAACGCCAACCTCCCGTGGGAGGCCCGGACGGCTCTTCAACAAACGTTGGGTGTAGGGATGTTGTGGACAACTCAAGATTTGGGCTGCAGGTCCTTCTTCCACAATGTCGCCAGCCTTCATCACAGCAATTCGATCGCACACGGCACCCACCACGTTCAGGTCGTGGCTGATGAACAGGAAGGTCAGCCCTCTCCGGTCACACAACTCTTGCAGCAAATCCAAAATCTCTGCCTGAATCCGCAAGTCGAGTGCCGCGACGCTTTCGTCAAGCACCAGAAACTCCGGAGACATAGCCAGGGCCCTCGCCAGCACGATGCGTTGCCTCTGTCCCCCACTGAAACTGCTGGGAAACCGCGCCGCATCTCCGGCTTCGAGCCCCACTTCTTCGAGCAACTCCCTGACCGACGGGCCGTCGCTCGCCAAGCGCTGATTCACGGCCTCTTGCAGCGCGGATCCAATCGTCATTCGGGGATTCAGGGCTGAGAACGGATCCTGAAACACGGGCTGTGCCGACCTCCGGAACGCGCGTCCAGCAGCTACGCCGCCCTTCCACATCACGGAGCCTTCATCGGCCGCTTCAAGCCCGAGCATCACCCGACCCAAGGTTGACTTTCCAGACCCACTTTCGCCCACAAGCCCCATACGCTCGCCTGCCGCAATAGCCATGCTCACGCCCTTCAGCGCTTCGAAATGCGCCACCGGCTTGCCCCAGACGTTGTTCTTCGTCACGTACCGCCTCACCACGCCCCGCACTTCAATCAGCGGCGTGCTCCCCGTCTTGTTCGCGCTCGTGTTGTTTGGGGCGGGCGAGGGCATCGCGGCCAACAATTCTCTCGTGTAGGCGTGCTTGGGTGCCTCCATGACATCCTTGCACGTTCCCGACTCGACCACCTCGCCGTGTCGCATCACCACCACGTGGTCGGCGATGTCTTTCACCACATCGAGGTCGTGGGTCACAAACAACACGCCCAAGCCCCGTGCGTCCCGAAGTTCTTGGAGTAGGTCCAGGATGGCGCGCTGCACTGTGACATCGAGGGCCGTCGTCGGTTCGTCGGCCAACAACACCTTCGGGTTGCAGGCCAATGCCATGGCGATCATGACGCGCTGCTTTTGGCCACCACTCAATTCGTGCGGGTATTTGCGCTCGGACCCCTCGGGCAATCTGACCTCGGCAAACAAGCGCGCGATCTCGGCCTGGGCCGCCTCGCCGCTCGCGCCCTGATGAAGTTCGAGCGGCTCGGCGACCTGCGCCCCGACCCGCATCGACGGGTTGAGCGACGACATCGGGTCCTGGAACACCATCGCCACGTCGCGCCCCACAGGAGCGCGATGCTCGCCCGGGACCGCCCAAAGCGCTCCCTCCGGTCCGCGAACCTCGCCGCCCACGAGCTTTCCCGAGCCCGGCAGCAGGCCCATGACCGCGAGGGACGTCAACGTTTTGCCGGAACCGGATTCGCCGACGATGCACGTCGTGGCGCCCGCCCAAACGTCGCACGACACGCCCTTCACGACCGGCTCGCGGCCGTCAAACGCGATCGACACGTCGCGCAACGAAAGGACGGGGGTCTCGCTCACAAGCGGAAGTTACAGCGTGCCGCGGCTCTCTTGCTCGCGCTCGATCGCTTCGAAGAGGGCTTTGAAGTTCCCCTTGCCAAAGCTCTTCGCGCCCTTGCGCTGGATGATCTCGAAGAACATCGTCGGGCGGTCGACCACGGGCTTGGTGAAGAGCTGCAGCAAGTAGCCTTCGTCGTCGCGGTCGATCAGGATGCCGAGCTTGCGCAGGGGCTCGAGGTCTTCCTCGATTTCGCCCACGCGGTCCAGGATGTCGTCGTAGTACGTGTCCGGGACGTACAGGAATTCCACGCCGCGTTCCTTCAGGGCGGTCACCGTGCGGACGATGTCGTCGGTGGCCACGGCGATGTGCTGCACGCCGGCGCCTTGGTAGAAGTCGATGTACTCCTCGATTTGGCTTTTCTTCTTGCCTTCCGCCGGCTCGTTGATCGGAAACTTGATGCGCCCGTTGCCGTTGCTCATCACCTTGGACATGAGGGCGGTGTAATCCGTGGAGATGTCCTTGTCGTCAAACGACACGAGCTGCGCGAAGCCCATCACCTCGGCGTAGAACTTGCACCAGGTGTTCATCTCGCCCCAGCCCACGTTGCCGACCATGTGGTCGATGTACTTGAGGCCCACCGGCGCGGGTTTGAAGTCGGGGTTCCAGGCGCGGTATCCGGGGAGGAACACGCCGTTGTAATTCTCGCGCTCCACGAAGACGTGGACGGTGTCGCCGTAGGTCTTGATGGCGCTGAGCACCACCTCTCCGTCGGCGTCGCTGCGGACTTCGGGGGCGAATTCGGCTTCGGCGCCGCGCTTGGTCGTTTCCTCAAAGCTCTTGCGCGCGTCCGGCACCCAAAGCGCCACCGACTTCACGCCGTCCCCGTGCTTGTCGAGGTGGGCGTTGAGTTCGCCGCCTTCCTTCAGGGGCGTGGTGAGGACGAGGGTGATCTTGTCCTGACGAAGCACGTAACTGACGCGGTCCTTGCTTCCGGTTTCCAGGCCCTTGAACGCGAGCGGCTGGAAGCCCCAGGCGGCCATGTAGTAGTAGGCGCTTTGCTTGGCGTTTCCGACAATCAATTCCACGTGGTCCGTGCCGAGCAGCGGCAGGAAATCGTGGGCTTCGGGAACGACTTTTTCGAGGTTGGTGGTGGGTTCGGTCAGCATGTCTTCAGGTTCTGTCATGGAGAAGGCCAAATCGTCGAAGGCCAAAGTTCTTTCATCTCCACCAAGCTCACAACCAGCTTTGGTGGTAGCCCTCCAACTCGAGGTCAAGGGCTTGTTGGGTCACTTGGAGGGGGCGGAAGGTGTCGACCATCACCGCCAACTCCTCGGTGCGGTCCTTGCCGATGCTTCCCTCGTACGTTCCGGGGTGCGGACCGTGGGGGATGCCGGCAGGGTGGAGGGTGATTTGGCCTGGGCCCACTCCGGTGCGGCTCATGAAGTCGCCGTCCACGTAGTACAGCACTTCGTCCGAGTCGATGTTGCTGTGGTTGTACGGCGCAGGAATCGAGAGGGGGTGGTAGTCGTACAAACGCGGCACGAAGCTGCAGATGACGAAGCCGTCCGTCTCGAAGGTTTGGTGCACCGGGGGCGGCTGGTGCACGCGCCCCGTGATGGGCTCGAAGTCGTGGATGCTGAACGCGTACGGGAAATGGTACCCGTCCCAGCCGACCACGTCAAACGGGTGGCTGGCGTACATGTAGTCGTGCAGCATGCCTTCCTTCTTGATGCGCACCTTGAACGGCCCGTCGCCTTCGCCGCTTACGTCGCACAGCGCGCTCGGCGGACGCATGTCGCGCTCGCAGTAGGGGCTGTGTTCGAGCAGCTGACCGAAGTGGTTCCGGTACCGCTTGGGCGTCACCACTGGCGAGGCACTCTCCACAATCAACGCGCGGTTGTCGTCGGTGGCCCACTTGAACCGGTGCATCACGCCCCGCGGGATCACGAGGTAGTCGCCCGGTCCATAGGCGATTTGCCCAAACATCGTCTCCAGCACCCCCTCGCCGCGGTGCACAAACACCACTTCGTCCTGGTCTGCATTCTTGTAGATGTCGTCGCGCTCCACCTTGGGCGGGGCGGCGAGGGCCACGGTGCAGTCGCGGTTGAACAGCGTGGGCACGCGCGATCCCAACCAGTCCTTGCCGGGCTTCACGGCCCACCCGTCGAGCTTCCTGCTGAGCAAGTTGCGCTCGACGGCCGCCACCGGCCTTACGTCCTCGCTTCCCAGCACCTCGACCACCTGCGTCGGCCGCTGGCGGTGGTACAGGAGCGAGCTCATTCCGACGAACCCGATGGTCCCAAACAGTTGTTCGTGGTGCAGTTCGCCATTCTCTTGGCGGAACTGGGTGTGGCGTTTGGGCGGGATGGCGCCCAGTTTTTGGTAGAACGGCATGGTGCCTGCAAGTTAGTCAGCCCGACCCCCACGTCAAGCGACCTTGGTCAGGTCCGCAGTGCTTGAGCAGAGTTCGTCATCCTTCAGCGAGCGCCAAGGGCCCGGGCGTACCAAGGCAGTTTGCCCTCTTTGTTCAAAGGCCATTGCATGCTCAGCTTGGTACCGGGTTGGACAGCATCGTTGGGGTCGAGGTGATTTTTTCGTGCCAGAGCTCGGGTCTTGATGCCATGGAGTTGCGCAACATCCCACAGGGTTTGGCCGCGACGAACGGTGTGCCAACCATTGGCAGCGTGGTTCTTTTTGGGCTGCAGATACACGCGATCTCCTGCCTCAAAGGAGTGATTCTTGCCTACCTCATTGTACGCGCGAATCTGCCAGGGCATAAGATTCAATTCTTTGCCCAAAGCTTCTGGAGAATCTCCTGATTCAAAATACACAAATTGGACACCGTGGATGGTGGTTCGGATGCGATGCGCTTCGCCTATTTCGATGCTACCACCTCCGTTTCGAGCCTTTCGAACATCCCATTCCTTGTCATGGGCCCAGTCTTTGGATTCTTCCGTTTCATCTGCGGTTTCATCTCCTTTCCGCGCATCATTCTCAGAATCCGAGGCCATCTCTTCGGAGAGTTGGGGGGTGTAATTGGGGTCGTCCAACAGGTTCAATTCATGTCGCTCAATCAAGGCAATCAGCCTGTCGGCATAGGCTGGATCGGTCGCGTACCCGCAAGCCTTCAACCCTTTGGCCCAGCCTTCGTAATCCGTAGGTTCCAATTCAAAGAGACGTGCGTAGCGATCGCGCAACAAAAAATGACTGTGGTCTTCGTAGCTGTCCTTGGCGTCGTCGTACACGCGGAAGCATTCGCCTTTCTCGTCATCGTCGTGGTAGGTGCGCTTTCCCGTCCACGTGGCATGGCACTTGATGCCGAAGTGGTTGTTTGACCGCTGCGCCAGCTCGCTCACTCCGTTCCCGCTCTCCAATATCCCTTGCGCCAACGTGATGCTCGCGGGGATGCCGTACTTCTTCATTTGGCGCACCGCCTCGTCCTGCCACTGCTCGATGTAGCCTTCCGCCGTCGCCACCGGCTTGGCCCCTTTCTCATCACCTTTCGGATCGCCGGCCACCCCCACATACCGGGGCGCGGCCAACAAGCAGGCATTCATGAACAAAATCATCCCAAGCCCCATCAGGGTTCGAAGAGCTCGGGCTGCGGCTGGTGTATGAGAAGTCATCATGGCGGCTTTTTCCTGAACGCGCAAACTACGCGGCCATTGCGCTGCCCTGCGGCGCCCTGTTCGAAGTTGCTCCCTGCGCCGTTGTGGATAAAGCGCCTGGTTTCATGAGGTCGGTTGGTTTGGCCCAGAACATCGGCCAATCTTGGCCCAGCGCACCAAAACAGCCTTTGGCCGCGTTGCATTGAAAACTGAATCATCATGCATAAGTCCTTGCACATATTGATTGTGGTGGCCGTGGGGTGGTCGAGCTTGGTCATCTCCTTTGCCCAAGCCGACCAGTGGACACCCCAGCAAATCGCGTCTGCGGACTTGGCCCGCAATCTGGCTGGATGGTCAGACGTGGAGAAGGATGTGGTGCTCCACACCAACCTTGTCCGAATGTACCCCTCGGTGTATCTGGAAATCGAGGCGAAGCCTTGGGATCAACCACCCCGCTATTCCCCACTTGACAAGTCGACCTCCTACTACCAAGGATTGTTGCGTGAGTTGAGGTCTCGTCCGTCCATTGCCCCCTTGCAGCCTTCCGAGGAGCTGAAGGCTTCAGCATCGTGCTTTGCCGCTGCGCAAGGCCAAACCTCCCAAACTGGCCATGACCGATCCGGCACCGGCTGCCCCGAGTTGAACACTGGCGAGAATTGTGACTATGGGATGGACACTGGCAAAGACATTGTCATGCACCTCCTTGTCGATGAGGACGTTCCATCTCGTGGACATCGGAAGAACATCTTGGACCCGTCATACATATCCCTTGGAGTCGGGCATGCCTCACACCAGCGTTACGGAAAGGTGACCGTCCAGGAATTTTCGCATCGGGAGTGATGCTATTTCGCTTCAAAAGCATCTCTCGACGACTTTTCCTCCTGTTGCACAAGCTCCCCATCTTCCCCGAAGAACGACCAGGTGCCGATGCGGGTGCCGTGATCGAAGGCTCCTTCGATGGCAGGCTCGCCGTTGGGGTGGTAGGTCCGATAGGGACCGTGTTCTTCCCCTCGGTCGTAACTGACCTGAGACCACGGCATGCCGGTGTCGTAGTAGCTGTTCCAGATGCCGTGGCGTGTGCCGTTCAAGAGTTGGCCGCGTGATTTGAGCTGCCCGGTTTGATGGTATTCAAGGCGCTCATAGACTGTGTCGGACCGAAGGCCGAGGACGATTTTGGGGCGCCCGTCGGGCCAGGCGGTTTGGACTTCCTGACGCGGGGCCCCGGGATTGGAAGGACCGCAGGCAGTGCAGAGGACCAGGACCGTGAAGAGGCTTCCGAGGACTGTGCGGGTTTTCATTGCACGCGTCGAATGGTGTATTCGATGAGGTCGCGAAGGGCTTCACGGGCCTTGCAGGCACCTTCGCTTGTGTCTCCAAGTTCCTCGAGCATCATCAAGGCCTCATTTTTCAGGCGACGCATTTCTGAGCGGGCACGCTCCATGCCCGGACCGGTCAAAATGGCGTCCATGACCTCTTGAATGGCCGCGGGGTCTTCGTTCTTGTGCTTGACAAGCCTGATGAGGCGACGTCGTGTTGAAGGGGTGGCCGTCGCAAGGGTGTGAATGAGTGGGAGGGTCATTTTTCGCTCGCGGATGTCTTGCCCGGTGGGCTTGCCAGTTCGGTCCCCTTCGCCGAGGTCGAGAAGGTCGTCTTGGATTTGGAATGCAAGCCCCACGCATTCGCCCAGATTCCACATTCGCTGGACCTCCTCGTCATTGGCGCCCGCTGCCGCGGCCCCACAGGCACAGCAGGCTGCAAGCAGGGAGGCTGTCTTTCGGCGGATGATGTCAAAATAGACCTCTTCTGTGATGTCGAGGCGGCGGGCCTTTTCAATTTGGAGGAGTTCGCCTTCGCTCATTTCGCGGACAGCGCGTGACGTGATTTTCAACAGGTCAAACGCCTCGTCGTCAACCGCAGCGAGCAGACCGCGGGAGAGCATGTAGTCACCCACCAACACAGCCACTTTCTTCTTCCACAGTGCTTGGATGCTGAACACGCCGCGTCTGAGGGGGCTCTCGTCGACCACGTCGTCGTGGACGAGGGTGGCGGTATGAAGCAGTTCAATGAGAGCCGCTGCGGTATGGGCCCGGTCTGTGACTTGTCCTTTGTCATTGACTCCGGAGTGAAGGCGGGCGCTCAGAAACACAAACATGGGTCGCATTTGCTTGCCTGTGCGGCGCAGGATGTACCGCATGATGGTGTCGAGCAATGCGACATCGGTGGAAACCGCTGCGCGGAATTTGGGCTTGAAGGCCACCATGTCCTCTGCAACGAGGGCATTCACGCGTGCGAGTTCCGCCATGAGAACAAAGGTAGCGAGGCACCGTGCCGCCTCAACCTCGATGAGGGGTGAAGAAGGGGTGTTTGGGCATAAGAAGCGCTCCTCGGTTGCAGAGCGTATCTTCGTGGCATGCTGCGATCCATGACAGGCTATGGCAAGTCCGAAGGGGCGGTCGGCTCCAGAAAATACACCGTGGAGGTGCGATCCCTCAACGGGAAGAACTTGGACATGACAGTGCGGATGCCTTCCGTGCTCAAGGAAAAGGAAATGGACCTTCGAACCGAGGTCGGTGCTTTCATTGTGAGAGGCAAGTGCGATGTGGCCGTTCATTTTGAAGCTGATGCGGCTGAAGTGAAGCAGGAGTTGAACGCTCCTGTGGTCATTTCGCATGTTCAAGCCCTCCGCGACTTGGCCCAAAAGACGGGCCAGCCCACCGACAATCTGCTTTCCATGGCCCTCAGGTTTGCGGATTCCACGCAAAGCACGCGCGAGACGTTTGATGAGGAAGCGTGGATGGGCATCCACGAATTGCTTGGCGATGCGCTTCAGGCATTTGAGTCCTTTCGACAGCAGGAGGGGGCGGTGTTGGAAGGGGATTTTCGCAACCGCTTGGATGAAATTGAACGGCTCGAATCAGGGTTGACACCCTTGTTGGACGCGCGAATCCAACGCGTTCGCGACCGCATTCGTACCAACCTTGAAGAAGTTGTGGACCGCAAGGTGATTGACGAGGGGAGGTTTGAGCAGGAGGTGTTGTTCTACATCGAAAAAATGGATGTAAGCGAGGAAAGGACGAGACTCCAAGCCCACATTGCCTACTTCAGAGAAATCATGGCGGAAGGGGAGGCTCAAGGAAAAAAATTGGGATTTGTGGCGCAAGAGATGGGGCGAGAGATCAACACGCTCGGAAGCAAGGCCAACGACGCCGACCTCCAACGCATCGTCGTTCAAATGAAGGACGAGCTCGAAAAAATCAAGGAACAAGTTCTCAACGTCCTCTGACATGCCAGCCGGAACGAAGCCCCAAGGCGACGGCCTCGCCATCATCTTGTCCGCTCCCTCAGGGGCTGGGAAGACGACGATCGTGAGGCATCTGATGGAGGTGGATGCACTGGCCTTGGGATTCAGTGTAAGCGCGACGACGCGTGCGCCACGGAAAGGCGAAATGGATGGCCTCGATTATCACTTTTTGACCCCACAGGATTTCCAGCGCAAGGTGAAGGATGGCGAATTTGTGGAGTACGAGGAAGTGTACGAGGGGGTGTCATACGGAACCCTGTGCAGCGAGGTGGAAGGGTTGTGGCGAGACGGCAGGACACCGCTGTTTGATGTAGACGTTGTGGGAGGTCAAACCTTGAAATCGGTGTTTGGGGATTCCGCCCTGTCCATCTTTGTGATGCCTCCTTCGTTGCACGTTTTGGAGCAGCGATTGAGGGGAAGGGGCACCGAATCTCAAGAGGATTTGGCTCGACGCTTGGCCAAATCCGAACAGGAGATGGAAGCTGCCGGAGCCTTCGACATGAGGCTTGTCAATGACGATCTTGAGGATGCTTTGGCAGAAGCGACAGACATGGTGGGCGATTTTCTTCGTCGAGGATTTTTGTGATGCACCTTGTGACATGAAGACAGCCGCCCATCCAACCGTTGCATCACAACAGCCGAAGGTGGGACTGTACTTCGGGTCGTTCAACCCGGTTCATCTGGGTCATCTGGTCATTGCCAATCACATGCTCCAACATGCAGGATTGGACGAGGTTTGGTTGGTTGTGACACCGACAAGCCCCCACAAGCAGTCCGTGGACATGCTTCCTGAAGAAGACCGTTTGCAAATGGTGCGATTGGCTCTTGCGGATCACCCTCGTTTGCTGGCTTCAGATGTGGAATTTGGCCTGCCACGACCCAATTTCACGGTAGATACGATGGCCCATTTGCGGGCGTGTTATCCAACGACGACATTCAGTCTCATCATGGGTGAGGACAATGTTCGAGGATTGTCGACGTGGCGTCGGTACGAGGAATTGTTGGAGTTCCACCGCATTTTGGTATACCCCCGACATGGGACAGGTCACTTGTCATCGGAGGCAACAGGGAACCCAGCGGCAACAGCCCCAGATTCCTCGGATCCGCCTTGGATGAATCACCGCCACATTGAACGTCAGGAGGCGCCCATGATTGCCATCAGTTCCACGTACATCAGGGATTCAATCACGGCAGGCCATGACGTCCAATTTCTTCTTCCCGATCCCGTGGTGGCCTACATCGGGAACAACCACTTTTACGAAGAGGCATAGTTTCCTCCAACGGGAGTCATCTCGACGTCGACGAACAGGTTGGCGTTGCCGCATGGTGCGTCCGTCGCACGATTGTCTCGTCGACGGACTACTTCCCGTTGTGGGTGTTCATGGCACGTGCCAACCCTGCTGTTGTGATGTCCAAAAGGGCATCGACGGATCTGTCCAATCGTTCGGACATCTGGTCCAGCTCAGGGTCGGACCATGACCCCAACACGTAATCGACCTGATGGCCCTTTCCAAACTCCGCACCAATTCCAAACCTCAGTCGGGCGTATTGGGTCGTCCCTAGCACCTGTTGGATGTCTTTCAGACCGTTGTGCCCCCCGTCGCTTCCTTTGGCCCTCAGCCTCAATGTCCCAAACGGCAAATTCAGGTCGTCCGTGATCACCACGACGCGTTCCAAAGGAACCTTCTCAGCGTCCATCCAATACCGCACGGCTTTGCCGCTGAGGTTCATGAACGTGGAGGGCTTGAGAAGGACGATGTGGCGCCCTTTGAAGCGGACGGTGGACACGTCGCCCAGTCTGCCGGTCTCAAAAGTTCCGGACAGACGGTGGGCGATCGTGTCCACCACCTTGAACCCGATGTTGTGTCGGGTCTCCTCATATTCCGCCCCAGGATTCCCGAGGCCTACCATGAGGTACTTCATGCAGCGAGTGGCTTATTCTTCGCCTCCTCCTTCTCCGCTCTCTCCGCTTTCACCGCCTTCGCCTTCCTCATCCTCCATTCCAGCAGCAGCTGACATGGCAGCACGGGTACGCTTGACGGCAACGAGCAGGGCGCTTTCGTTCAGCAGGATGTCGAGGCCGTCAACCTTCAAATCACGAACGCGGGCGATGCTTCCAATCTTCAACTTGGAAATGTCTACAGTGATGCATTCTGGCAATTGGTCTGCCTGTCCACGAACGGGAACTCGGCGGTAGTTCAATTCCAAACGACCTCCGTTCAACACACCGATGGATTGTCCAACCGTGCGCAATGGCAAGTCCACCTTGATCGGCTTGCCAGGAATGATTTCGAGGCAGTCGATGTGCGTGACGCGGTCAGTCACAGGATGGAATTGAATGTCCTGGATGATGCAGTTGACTTTGTTGCCGTCGATGTCCAATTCAATGCGAAACACGTCTGGGTTGAAGACGAGTTTGTTGAGTTGAACTTCCTCCACGCTGAAGTGGGTTTGGGAAGCACCGCCGTACAACACACCGGGAACCCGGTTTGCTGCGCGAAGGGCGTCGGCATCTTTTTTCCCTACGCTCTCACGGAGAGAGCCGCTCAATGATGCAGTTTTCATGATGAATTATTGAAGAGTAAATTGAGTACTGATGGATTCGTTGCGCATGAGGCAGTGAAGCACTTGCGCAAACATGTCGTGCACTGGGAGCACGGTAATTTTGGACGTGTCCACGCCCTGACGCAGCGGAATTGAATCCGTGACGATGAGTTCTTTCAAGCTGCTGGCCGCGATGCGTTCGTAAGCGGGACCACTCAACACGGCATGCGTGCAAACGGCCCGAACGCTCAAGGCGCCATGAGCCATCATAAGATCAGCGGCTTTGGTCAGCGTACCTGCTGTGTCGCACATGTCGTCGACGAGCACGACGTTCTTTCCCTCCACCTCGCCAATCACGGTCATGCTTTCCACTTGGTTGGCCACTTTCCGTTGCTTGTAGCAGATGGCCATGTCCACACCGAGATGCTTGGCGTACGTGCTGGCCCGCTTGGTTCCACCTGTGTCCGGAGTGGCGATGCACAAATCTTGCTTGCTGATGTGGGTTTCAATCCAAGGCAAGAAGAGGGTGGAACCAAACAGGTGGTCCACGGGAACCTCAAAGAATCCCTGAATCTGATCGGCGTGCAGGTCCATGGTGATGACCCTGTTGACGCCCGCTGCCATGAGCATGTTGGCCACGAGCTTGGCGCCGATCGCCACGCGCGGTTTGTCCTTGCGATCCTGACGAGCATACCCAAAGTAGGGCATCACAGCCACGATGCGTTTGGCACTGGCTCGCTTGGCCGCATCAATGAGCATCAACAATTCCAGCAAATTGTCCGAAGGTGGGAAGGTCGATTGAACGATGATCACTTCCTTGCCTCGCACCGTCTCTTCAATGCTCACTGTGAATTCGCCGTCCGAAAATTTCTGCGTGCGGACTGAGACCAAATTGGTGCCGTAGGCCGAAGCGACGCGCTCCCCAAATTCTTGGGATGCTGAGCCGGCGAGGATTTTAATCATGTCAGACATGGTGAGCACTCGAGAGCCTTCAGGGCTTTGAGGCCGCAAAGATAGACATTCTCAGTCAGTTGGCGCCACCAATTTGAATCCCTTTCCGTGGACGTTGAGGATTTCGAGGCGGTCATCCCCTTTGAGGTGCTTTCGAAGCTTCGCAATGTAGACATCCATGCTCCGTCCGTTGAAGTAATTGGCGTCACCCCAGATGTTCCGAAGGGCATGCGTTCGTTCCAACAACCCATTTTTGTGCTTACAAAGCATGAAGAGCAATTCATTTTCTTTGGTGGTGAGTCGATGAGATTCCCCTTGCAAATTCAATGATTGGGTGTTGTAATCGTAGACATACAAGCCGATGCTGAAGGTGGTCACTTCCTCGCCCACCTCGGGCAAAGCGGCGGAGCGGCGCAAAATCGCTTGGATGCGCAGCACGAGTTCCTCCATGCTGAAGGGTTTGGTCATGTAGTCGTCGGCGCCCACTTTGAATCCCTCCAACGTGTCGTCCTTGGTGGAACGTGCTGTCAAAAAAAGGATGGGAATGCTTCGACTTTCCAGCCGGATTTCTTCGGCGACTTGGAACCCATCCTTTCGCGGCATCATGACGTCGAGCACCACAAAGTCGAAGGTGTCGCGGTGGAAGGCTTTGAGCCCTTCGACGCCATCTTGAGCCCAAGTCACTTCAAATCCCTTGGCTTTCAGGTAATCGGAGAGCAAGCGACCCAAGCTGGGGTCGTCTTCACAGAGAAGGATGCGGATGTCTTTCATGGTTCGTCAGTCTTGTCAGTTGGTGGTTCAAACGGCAAAAACAGCTTCAATGTTGTGCCCTCACCCAATCGGCTTGCAATGTGGACGGTGCCGCCATGGCGTTCAATCACGTTTTTCACGTAGCTCAAACCCAGGCCAAACCCTTTCACGTTGTGCACGTTTCCGGTGGGGACTCTGTAGAGCCTTTCAAAGACCTTGCCAAGATGCTCACTGGCGATTCCAATGCCATTGTCTGCGACTTCAAGTGTCAGTCCTTCCGGTGTTTGGAAAGTTGTCATGACCACCTTGGGGTCTTCCTTCGCATACTTCATCGCGTTGTCAATCAAGTTGAACAACACGTTGGTCAAGTGGATGCGGTCGGCAATGAGGTTGGGGTTGGATGCGTCGAGCCGTAGTTCAACCTTCGCTCCTTGCTTGTGGAATTGCATGGCCATGTTTTTGACCACCCCTTTGATCAGGTCGTGAAGGTTCAAAGATTGGACGTACAAGCGCATGGCTCCGGATTCAGACAAACTCGCCCTCAACACATTTTCCACCAGGACTCCCAAACGACGATTTTCCTCGCGGATCAGGCCGATGTAGTGCTTCCGAGATTCGTCGTCAAACGCGGGGTCCGCCAATGCTTCACTGGCCAATCCAATGCTAGAAATTGGCGTTTTCAACTCATGGGTCAGGTTGTTGACGAGGTCGCGTTGGAGTTTGTCCAAGCGTTTGGTTCTTTGGATGGCCCACAAAGTGTACCCAAACACACCGGCAATCAGCAACATCATGGCCACACTCAAGGCGAAGGCCCCAACCATCTGACCGAGCAAGTACCTACCCAAATCGGGGAAATGCACGCGAAAGGTCAAGGCAGCCACTGTGACAGAATACCCCCTTGCCAACATCATGTCCATGTGGTCTTCGGATGCGTCTGGCAAGAACACGGGCTGGCCGTATTGGTCAAACGCACCATAGACGGGCGGCGCCGAAATGCCATGCTCGCCAAGAGCCAACATCAGCAACGAATCCATGGGCAGGGCCTCCATGCGCCTGACGATATTGCGGTCCATGGGTGAAAGGTTGTCAGTGCGCAGGACATTGGGGTCCTGCGATTCGGCAGGGTCGAGATGACCTGCTGACAGCCAAGTGGCCACCAGTTGAAGGCTTTGTTCTACACTTTGGTCAAAGACCTCCTTGCGAAGTTTGGCAGAGGACTCGAGCCAATTGACTTGCACGGTGACAATCACCAGCATGGCCAGCGTCATGGAACCTACAAGCCAAGGAATGAGTCGACCATTCATGGGGACAAAGGTCGCACATGCGAGAGGTGCTTGAAGCGAGAAAGAGATGGGAGCAACTGTGGATTCAACAAACATTCACAACCCCTTCACATCTCCTTGACATCGCCGGCGTGAAGTTGCCCGAGGTTTGTCCTGGATTCAGTTTCAACGTCGCTTTCGCGGCGAACGGAGCACCAGGTGAAATGTTTCAACGGTGAACGCACCGGAGGAAAGCAGGTTTTGGAGAAGGCAATGCCTTCTCGAGGACGGCACTCGGAGGGGTGCCGTTTTTCGTGACCCACGTTGTGAATCTCTTGGGTATCTTCGACCTTTGGTGTCCTCCTAGGGGCTTTGGCGCGGTGGGACTTGTGGGTTCACGCGCTGGGTGACTGGAGTCGCTTTTTGGTCAGATGCAGTCATGATTCCACAGGAAACCGTCGAGCAAATCTTGAACACCGCCTTGATTGAGGAGGTGGTTGGCGATTACGTGGAATTGAAGAAGTCGGGAAGTGCCTTGCGTGGCCTAAGCCCCTTCACCAACGAGAAAACCCCATCGTTTTATGTGCTTCCAGCCAAGAGCATTTTCAAATGCTTTTCGAGTGGGAAGGGAGGAAGTTTGGTCACCTTCTTGATGGAACAGGAAAAGGTGAGCTATCCCGAAGCGCTTCGAATGCTGGCGCGGCGCTACAACATCGAGATCCGCGAGGAGGCGCCGACCCCCGAGGAACTGGCTGCGGCGACGGCCAAAGAGAGCCTTGGCAACGTGGTGTCTTGGGCCCAAAAATGGTTCACCTCCCAACTGAGAACGACAGATCAAGGCCAGGCCATTGGGCGCAGCTACTTCGTGGAACGCGGGTTTCGAGATGACGTTCTCGACAAGTTCTTGATTGGGTACAGCCCTGAATCTTGGGATGCCTTGGCCACGGCAGCCCAGGAGGCCGGATATTCTGCGGACCAACTTGTGGAGGCGGGTCTTTGCAAACAGCGTGAGGATGGTTCGCTGTGGGATTTTTTCAAAGGTCGGGTCATGTTTCCCATTCGGGATGTGACAGGACGGGTGATTGGATTTGGGGGTCGAACGTTGTCTTCGGACAAGAAAGTTGCGAAGTACTTCAATTCGCCTGAGAGCGTCTTGTACAACAAATCCAAGGTGCTCTATGGCATGCACCTCGCCAAGCCGGCGATCGTGCGAGAAGCGCGTTGCTTTTTGGTCGAAGGGTACACTGACGTGATGGCGATGCACCAGGCTGGGGTTGAAAACGTGGTGGCATCGAGCGGCACGGCTCTGACGGAGGGTCAAATCCGCCTGATTCGCAGGTTCACGCCTCATGTGACGGTGATTTTTGACGGCGACGCCGCAGGCATTCGAGCCTCTGAACGTGGCATTGACATGCTGTTGGCCGAAGGAATGGCTGTCAAGGTTGTGCTGCTTCCCGACGGCGACGACCCTGACACCTATGCCAAAAAGGTGGGAAGCGACGCACTTCGCCAGGCCATTCATGAAGGAGCACGTGATTTTCTTCAGTTCAAAATAGAGTTGCTTCAAGCCACTTCTGGAGACGACCCGCTTCAGCGCGCTGAGATGATTCGTTCGGTGGTGACCTCCATTGCGGCCATCCCCGACGGAATTCAACGGTCTGTGTATTTGCAGACCTCAGCATCACAACTCGGCTTGCCGGAAGATGTGTTGGCCACGGAGGTGGCCAAGGCCCTCCACGCACGAGAGAAGGCAGCGGCCCGCAAATCACAAGATGGACGGGTCGGGATGATTCCGGCCATGCCGTCACTTGAGGCGCCCATGCCATGGGAGGGAGGGTCGCCACCTCCCTTGGGAGAGGACCAAGAGCCGGGTTCTGCCGCACATTTGCGTACCCCACGGTCCTTGGTGGAGGACAATCTCATTCGGGCCTTGTTGGAATACGGGACAGACCCCATCGAGGTGGAGGTCATGGAAGGGGAGACTCAAACGGCAGTCACAGTTCCCTTTGCGGAATTGGTCATCCATCGGCTCGAAGAAGAACATCTGTCCATGTCGGTTGATGTCAACCAGGTTCTCGTGAACAGATTTTCCCAGGAATTGGATGAGGACAGGGTGTTGACATCGGACATGCTGGCACGTGAACAGGATGCTGCCATGCAGCAGAAGGTGGCCTCAGCCTTGGTGCAGCGTTATCAATTAAGTCCCAATTGGTCGCAGCGCCACAAGATTTATCCGACGGTGGAGCGAGACCAATTGGCCGCCCTTCTCGAGGACAGCCTTCGCCGTTTGCACTGTTTCGATTTCAGGTCGGAAGTGGACGAAATTTCTCGTCGACTTGCTGAGCCGGGTTTGGACTTGGATCAGGAACGTGCTTTGCTCGCACACAAGCTTCAATTGGACAGAAAAATTCAGACAATCATGGTGCATTTTGGAACGGTAGTTTTTCCGGCCTGAAAGCTCAAACCCCTCCTCAAGTGAACGACATTCTGCAACATTCCTTTCACATTGGCCATCACCAATTTGTGATTTCTGAATTTCTGCAAGCCTTCGTCATCTTGTTGGTGGCGCGAATTGTTCAAGCCGTGGTCCGTCGCGCATTGAGGCGCGCGGAGCGCATGGAGAAACTGGACGAAGGAAAGAAGTTCATGGTGCGTCGTTTGTTGGCCACCATCATTTGGACGTTGGCGTCGCTTTTGGCCATGTCTTCCCTTGGAATAGACCTCACGGCGTTGTGGGCTGGTTCAGCCGCTTTGTTGGTGGGCGTTGGAATCGGCTTGCAGGGCTTTTTCAACGATGTTGTCAGTGGATTTGTGCTTCTTTTTGAGGGGGGTGTTCAGGTTGGCAATGTGCTGGAGGTGGAAGGCAAGCTCGTGCGGGTTGAACGCATTGATTTGCGCTCCACGCGGGTCGTCACGGTTGCGGGTGAGTTGATCGTGCTGCCCAACTCAAAGGTGGCTGGGGAATCCGTCGTCAATTTGAGTCAAGGAGATCAGGCCATGCGCATTCGGGTCAACGTTGGCGTGGCGTACGGCAGCGATGTGGCCTTGGTCGAGCGCCTTCTCGCAGAGGCCATGGCCGAGCAAGAGGCGGTGCGGAAGGAACCAGAACCGGTCGTGTTTTTCCAAGATTTTGGAGAATCATCCCTGGATTTCAGTGTGATGGGTTGGCTCGACGATCCCTGGAATCGCATGTTGATCCAAAGCGCTGTTAGACGGTCCATTGATGCCAAATTCAGGGAGCATGGCGTGACCATTCCTTTTCCACAGCGCGACATTCACGTCATGTCCTCTCCAAAGGCAACGACCCTCGGTTGACGGAACCCCAGCTCCTGCCGATGACGACCCGGTTTCTTGCCGATGACGACCTGAGCTTGGGTCAGGTTTCGCTGGGTTGAATGGCCCGGATGTGCAAATTGAGTGACGTTTTTCCGCGGAAGGTGTTTTTGACGACGGTAAACACCATGTCCATGTGATTGAAGCGTCGAACCTCGTCGATGCGCTCACCCATCCCAAACCCGATGGCTTCGAAACGTTGTTGGGGATTGTCCGCAGATTGGACGATCAACTTGAGATGACGTCCCTTGTGCCCGACTGTTCGCGGAGGCAAGGCCGCGACCAGTTTGCTCGCCATGAAGACGGGGATGTCATTTCCTGGCCCAAAGGGTGCAAGGCGCTCCAAGTCCTGGAAGGCCTCGGGCGTCATGGCATTGACATCGATTTCAAGGTGATAGCTGATGCTTGGCGCAGGAATGCGACCATTGACCTGTTTGGCGATGCTTCGCTCAATCGCGGAGGTGAAATCCTTGAGCTGGTCGGCGCGCAAGGTCAAACCCGCGGCCATGGGGTGTCCACCAAATTGTTCGAGGTACGATCGACAATCCTCAAGCGCTTCATGGATGTCAACCCCATGAACGCTACGCGCACTTCCCATGAGCAACCCATTTTCTTCTGACAGGACGATGGTGGGACGATACCGAGCTTCCACAAGGCGGCTGGCCACAATGCCCAACACGCCGCGATGCCACCCTTCGCCACAAACCACGGTACAGCAACGTCCCGCTGGTTGTTCGGCCATTTGGGCCAAGGCCTCCTCCGTCATGTCCTCGTCGAGATCGCGCCGGGCTTGGTTCATCGATTCAAGCTCATAAGCCAATTCGTAGGCAGAGTTGTCGTCTGAAGCCATCAAGAGTTCGACCGCCTTCAAGGCATGTCCCACACGTCCGGCAGCATTGATTCTCGGTCCCAAAGTGAAGCTAATGTCCCGTACGGTGTTGGGCACGCGTTCAATGTTGGCCACGTGAAGCATGGCTCGGATGCCAGGCCGCATCGTTTTGCGCAGCTTCCGCATCCCGTGATGGGCCAAAATCCTGTTTTCGCCCACGATGTCCACGAGGTCGGCTCCGATGCTCAGGGCGAGCAAGTCCAAATGGTCATACACCGATGACATGGTCAATCCGATGTTGTGAACCAATCCCGTCAACAACTTGAAGGCCACGCCGGCGCCTGAAAGTTCTTTGAAAGGATAGGGGCAGTCTTCTCGTTTGGGATTCAGCAGGGCGTGGGTGACGGGAAGGGTCTCTGCAGGAAGATGGTGATCACACACAATGGTATCAATTCCCGCCTTCGCCGCGGCTTGGAGGGCATCAAAGTCTTTGGTTCCACAATCCAAGGTGATCAAGACGGTGCATCCGGACACTTTGGCCCTTTCCACTCCTTTGGGCGAAACCCCGTAACCCTCGCCATAACGCATCGGCACATACGGCACCACAGGAACCTGGAGCCCTTTGAGAAAGGAGGAGACCATCGCCACCGAGGTCGTTCCGTCGACATCGTAATCACCGTAGACCATGATGCGCTCGTTTCGTTCCATCGCAGTCATGATTCTCGAGACCGCTTTGTCCATGTCCTTCATCAAGAAGGGATCATGCAGTTTGTCGCGGTTGGGATCGAGAAAATCATGCACGGACTCAAGCGTGTCTACACCTCGTTGAATCAGCAGGGATGCAACCATTGGACTGAGCCCCGTGTTTTTGCACAGGTCTTCGATATTGTTGGCATCAGGTGCCGTGGAAGGCTTCCATTCGAGGTTGTCCATGGATTGGGTTCTACGCGCTCGGGTTCCAGTTGTATCTTGCCGCACGTCAAAACTACGGACATGACATCTCACAGCATGTTTTCTTTCTCTTCAGCCCGCAATCTTCTTGCTATGGGCGCTGCTTTTTTTGCATTGATCACCTTGTCAGGATGCCTCAATGACGACAACTTAATCGGTGAAAATTGCTACGACGAAATCCTCAACAACCAAGAGGAATTGGTGGATTGCGGAGGCCCCATTTGTGAGCCATGTGACCCTTGTGAAAATGGGGTTTGGGATCCTCTGTTGGGGGAACAGTGGCTCGACTGCGGTGGCAGTTGTGAACCTTGTGCCACCAACTTCAACGGCGTCATTGACGAAGGGGAAACGGGGATTGATTGCGGATGCCAAGGTTGTCCAGCTTGCCCAGAACTCTGTGGCGATGGACTGTTGAATGGCTACGAGCAAGAGGTTGATTGCGGTGGGGTGGATTGTGATGCGTGCCCGACTTGTGATGATGGAATTTTGAATGGGAATGAGACCGGGATTGATTGTGGAGGCAACACGTGCGACCCATGTGAATGTCTTTGTGATTGCACCAATGGAATCCAGGACGGTCTTGAGGACTACATCGATTGTGGGGGCCCCAATTGTGAGCCTTGTGAAGCCTCCATTTCTTGGTTTTCTTCGGGGGTTCAATTCTTTGGAGATGCCTCGGCTTCAGCAGAGCTCGTGAACGGCAACCTTCAAGTGACGGGCGTGAGTTTGACAGGAGCTCAAATCGGGTTTGTCATTGCGGAGCCTGCCGATGGATGGTACAATGGCTTGGTGGTTCCTCTCAACCCGGCAGCCATGCCGCAAGCTGGGGCTTACACCTCTCCGTTGGGTGACAATTACACCACGTTGTTTGGGGGCAACACCACCTTCCAAATCAATTACATTGACCCCGTGTCTGGGGGTTATGTGGTAGGCACCTTCGTGGGGTCCATGCAGGATGCTTTGGGCAGCACGACAACCATCAGCAACGGACAGTACTCCATGCCAATCAATTGATGGATGAACGGGACAAGCGAGGCTTGTCGCCACTGACATTGGATTGTGGAAAAGGCCTTCGGGGAAGACCCTCGAAGGCTTTTTTCTGGCATGAACTTCGTGGATTGTCAAAGACTCCCATCGTTGGACTGCTCTCACAACCTTCTTCCTGCATGCTTTTGCCTTTTTCAACTTTGAATGTTCCCCGCCCAAAATCCTTGTTGCGCTTCGCCCTGGCGGCGATGTGTGGCGCTTTCTTGTTGACGGGCTGTGTCACCACCCAGCAATACGAAGCCCTTCAATCTCAGCTCGATGAAGCAGAGAAGGAAAACACGGAATTGCGTTTGGCCCAGCAGGATGCAGAAATTGACAGCCGCGAACTCGAAGGTCAGGTCGCACGACTGACCACGGAAAATGATGCCTTGGCAGAAGATGCAAACGCCTTGGCTGTTGAATCCAAGCGTCTTCGGGAGGAAATGGAGCGACTGGCAGAGCTCAACGATGCTTTGACCAGCCAAAGTTCAGGTCGCCTTTCGAGCATCGCGGATGAAAATCGAAAACTGCTCGAGGACGTCATGGTCATTCGCGAGGAATTGCAGCGTCGCGAAGATGCTTTGAACGCGCTGGAGAGAAGTCTGAACGAGAAATCGAAGTTGCTTGAATCACGCAGCCAACGTGTGGAGGAACTCGAGTCATTGTTGGCTGCCCGAGAGCGAGCGGCGGAGGCCTTGCGCGCAAGGTTGGCCGAGGCGTTGTTGGGATTTCAAGGCAAAGGGCTCAATGTCGAGCAACGCAACGGCAAAGTGTATGTTAGCATGGAAGCGCAACTGTTGTTTCCTTCCGGAAGTGCTGAAGTGGATCCCAAAGGGCGTGAGGCTTTGCAAGGATTGGCCTTGGTCATCGCAGAGCAGAGCGATTTGGAGATTGTGGTGGAGGGACATACCGATACAGACCAATTGAGGAGCAACTCCATCCCTCGAGACAACTGGGAGTTGAGCGTGCTACGGGCCACGGCGGTTGTGGACATCTTGTTGGACAATCCAGGGGTGGATCCCTCCATGCTCTCAGCCTCAGGTCGCAGTGAATATCATCCCGTGGATCCTTCGGAGAAGTCCAAAAACCGACGCATCGAGGTCATCTTGGCTCCCAACCTCGACAGTTTGTTTGAATTGATTTCTGAATGACGCCCGCACCATCTCGCGTCAGGTCGACCCAACCAATGACGCTGTGATTCTTTGCGGTTCACGTGCCCCTCATGGCACAAAAAAGCCGCGCTCCTCGAGGCGGCTTTTCATTCGCTATGGTTGCCCCACCAGGACTCGAACCTGGAAAAACGGAACCAAAATCCGGTGTGTTACCATTACACCATGGGGCAATTGCGCAAAGGCGGTGCGAAGATAAACAACGCAAGGTAACTTCGTCCATCATGGAGGTACGGAATTTTGTCGATGGCGCGCTCGAAACGACCGCCCAAGTCTTGGAAAATGTGGCCCCAGGCACAGGGGAGGTGTACGGTACAATACCTCGTTCAGGCAAGGTGGAGGTCGACCGCGCCATGGCTGCAGCCAAGCGAGCTTTTCCAGGTTGGGCTGCAACACCAGCGGCCAAGCGGGCGGCATGTTTGGAGCGTTTGGCCGATGCCGTCCGAGACCACGCCGACATGCTGGCCCTTGCAGAAGCGCGAGACAACGGCAAGCCCGTGTCGTTGGCTGCACAGGTGGACATTCCACGTGCGGAAAAGAACCTGAGATTTTACGCCTCAGGGATTCAACACTTTGCAAGTCAAAGCCACGCCATGGAGGGGGTGGCGATCAATTACACCTTGCGAAAACCGCTGGGTGTGGTCGCCTGCATCAGTCCTTGGAATCTTCCATTGTACTTGTTCACATGGAAGGTGGCGCCGGCGTTGGCAGCTGGAAATTGCGTGGTGGCCAAACCCTCAGAATTGACCCCGGTCACAGCGTACCTCCTCAGCACTTGGATTTCTGACGCGGGATTTCCACCAGGGGTGTTCAACGTGCTCCATGGGCTCGGTCCTGAAGTGGGGGAGGCCATGGTGACCCATCCAGACATCGCAGCAGTGTCCTTCACGGGAGGCACTGCCACGGGAGCTCGGATCGCGGGTCACGTGGCGCCTCAATTCAAGAAGATGAGCCTTGAGCTGGGGGGAAAAAACCCAGCCATTGTCTTTGCCGATGCGGACTTTGAAGATGCGCTCAAGACGACGCTGCGCAGTTCGTTCGCCAACCAAGGCCAAATCTGTCTATGCGGTTCTCGCATCCTCGTCGAGCGTCCACTGTATGCCAAATTCCGCGATGCTCTGGTGGCCAAAGCCTCGGCGATGGTGGCCGGAGACCCCCTCGATTCAACCACCAAATTCGGGGCGGTCGTCTCCGAGGCCCACATGAACAAGATTCTCGGACACATTGCCAAGGCCCGCGAGGAGGGAGGACGGGTTCTTTGCGGAGGTGTTCGATTGCATCCCAAAGGGGTCGAGCAGGGATTTTATGTGGCTCCAACAATCATTGAAGGCTTGGGACCCCAATGTGCCACCAATCAGGAGGAAATTTTTGGTCCTGTTGTCACGTTGCAACCCTTTGATACGGAAGAGGAAGCCCTGGCCTTGGCCAACGACACAACCTATGGTTTGGCCGCCACATTGTGGACCACCAATTTGAAACGCGCCCATCGGGTGGCTGCTGGCATAGATTCTGGCATTGTGTGGGTCAATACCTGGCTGCTCCGCGACTTGCGAACACCGTTTGGAGGAGTGAAATCTTCTGGCTTGGGCCGGGAAGGGGGTTTTGAGGCGTTTGAGTTTTTCACCGAGCCTCAAAACATCTGCATCCAGTTGTCATCGAGCTCGTCTTAGGTTTGAAGCAGGATCCGTCGATGTCGAACGACTCAGTTTCCCCTGAGCGCTCAGTTTCCTCCAAGCTCGTTGACCTGCAGTTGCAGCGCTCCGAGTTGTGATTGAAGGGTGTCAATTTGCGCCTGCATTGTGCCAATCACCAGCAACACATCCAATCCGCTCGCAATGATTTTCCCCGAGACAGTCAGGTTTCCGAGGAGGTCCACTTCAACGGCATTGCTCCGGTTTTCAGCATCTTGGCCGTTGCCCACAGCGAACAACACCCCGGTTTGGTTTTCGAGGTTCCATTGCCCTACGGCGGTGCTGTTGTCTTGGTCAGCGATCACGTTGTAGCCCAGGGCTGCAGATGCCGTGCCCGTGGCAATCGATCCCCGGCCAGAAGCGTGACTGTACAAACCAGAGGCTTCGGTTTGATACCCCTCCGAATGGGCAGCAAATCCGCTTGACAAGGTCTGAAACCCTTCGCTGTGGGCTGCATCTGCCGTCGCACTTGTGGCCTCACCTTCGGCATGCGCGCACGTGGCTGAGGCCACCGTGTTTCGGTTTTCCGCATGGCTGTAGAGGCCGTTGGCGGTGCTTTGGTACCCTTCAGCATGTGCAGCGGTGTTGCTGGCCTCCGTGCGGTAACCTTCAGAATGGCTGTAGCTGCTCAAAGCATCGGTTTGGTATCCCTCTGCGTGGGCAGCGGTGCCACTGGCTAGACTCCCCAGCCCTTGGGCGTGGGCCGCGGTGGAAGTTGCAACACTTCCTTCTCCGATGGCGCTTGAACAAATGCCGGAGGCTGAGCTGTTTTGGTTGCCGGCAAAGCTGTAGGCACCAGAGGCCGTGGTGTTGCGGCCTTGCGCACTGGCATACGTGCCGCTCGCATTTGTGCCAAACCCTTGGTTCAAGGCTTGGGTGATGTTCAACGTTCCAGTGATTTGGCCTCTCGGATTCACTTGTCCAGCAGGGGTGACATCGGTGTAGGTGCTCGTACCCATCACAATTTTGGCACTGTCTACAGAAGACACCCCCGTGCCTCCGCCTTCAACGGGGAGCACGCCGACGGGCAAAAAATTGGCCCCGAAGACGGTCAAAAAAGACACCAAATCCCCAGAATCGACCACCTCATTTCCATCGGCATCCGGGTTGTAGGGAAACGCACTCGAAGCGGTTTGGGCCTGAAGATTCCAGAACATACCGCAGCTCAACATCAATGTCCAAGCGGCTTTCACGAAGGTTTGTTCAGTTGCATTCATGAATGAAAGATAAGGACTCAGAAGAAAAGAAGGCCGCCCCAGGGGGACGGCCTTCCATTTTCAATGCGCAAGCTCAGTGGGAGGGTTACTCGGTCACAAGAAGTTTCTTCGTCGTCACGAATTGCTTCGAGTGAATCTGAATTTGATACATGCCCGCGTCAAGCGTTTGTGCATCAATGGTCAAGTTTGTTGACCAATCCTCAAAGAGCATTCCTTCATAAATCACCGTCACCAGGTTGCCGCTCATGTCAAACAGCGACACTGTGGCAGCAACGTTTTCCTGAGCCTCCAACACCAGAGAGGTTTGACCGCTCGTTGGGTTGGGGTAGAGGGTTTGAATGGAGATCAAATCTTTCGCCGTCACCAAGAATTCGTCTTCGCCTTCTTGCACCCCACCTTCTTCCAATGGGTTGACAATCATGCCTGTAGACGAGATTGTGTAGGAGAAGCTGTTTTGGTTGCCAGCGCAATCTGTGACGCAGTATTCGAGCGTGGTGCTCCAATCCTGCAAGAAGTCGAGGTCACCAAACAAGTCACCAGAACCCATGACGTTGCTTTGGCTTCCGTTGAGTGACAGGGTACCGCTGTAGTAGTACCATCCGCTGAATCCGAAGTTGCCATTCTTGTTGTTGGCGCCTTCACCAAACTGGAATCCGAAGTATTCGTTCATTGGCTGGTGCATCAGCGACAATGAAGTTCCGGCCAAAGTCCCTTCACCCGTGATGGTTCCGCTGGTCAGAACGGTGTACAACCATGCTTCGTGATCACCCAAGCCACAATCGGACTTGAAGCTCTCATTTCCAGGGGTGTCGAGCCATTCCTGCCACGTCATCAGAGAAGCAAAATGTGCGTCCACATGCAAGATGGCATCATCGTCTGCGACATTTCGAGCTGTCATAACAACATGCACCCCATCGGAATCCACTGTGGCTGTGCCGCTCTCCGTGATGAAGTATTCTCCACCCATGAAATTGAACATCCGAACCCCGTGAGCCACATCGCTGTTGTCGCAGGTTTCGCCGTCTTCCATCACCGCTGGGTTGGCAATTGCACCTTGAGTGTATGCTCCGGCAGTAATGAAGGGGTTGTTGATTCCAGTGGCATCCACATTCACCAAGTAGTCGAAGTCGAAGTCCAAACCAAGCGCTGCTGAGAGCTCAGCATTGGCATTGGCCGTGGCTTCTTCATCGCACGAAACGGGATCATCGCAGTTGTCTGAAGCTGTGACGTCCACCAAAGCGGGCAGGGTCACCGAGCCGAAGTTGTCGTCGTAACCTACGCTGACAACTTCGTTGTTCATCAACTCGCCGGTCGACGTAAAGTTGGGCGCTGTGGTGTCGACCACCTCGATGGTTTGTGTGTGGCTCGTTTCATTGCCACAGGCATCGGCTACACTCCACACGCGAGTGATGGTGTATTGCTGAGGGCAAGCCCCTTCTGCAATAGACTCATCAAAACTCACTTCCACATCATCACAGTTGTCGGCAGCAGTCAACACATCCGCAGATGGTACGGCGTTGCATTCCACAATGGCATCACCAGGCAAAGCCTCCACAAACGCGGGTGCTGTGGTATCCTGGACGGTGATGGTCTGAGATGCAGAGGTGCTGTTTCCACATTCATCAGTGGCTGTGAATGTCCTGGTCACCGTGTAGGTATGAGCACAGGTGAACAATGTGTCGGCGACTTCCTCCAAAGTCACGATGCCGCAGTTGTCCTGAGCGGAGGCTGCATCAAGTGGATGATCATCGCTGCATTCTGCGGTGTAGTTCGCGGGAATGGTCAGTTGAGGTGCAGTGGTATCCTGAACCTCGATGGTTTGGATGTGGCTGCTGCTGTTTCCACAGTCGTCAGACACGGTCCATGTGCGGGTGATCGTGTAAGTCTGTGGGCAAGCACCTCCAAGGATGGATTCCTCAAACTGAACGGACACTTCCTGGCAGTTGTCGCTGGCCGTGAGGATGTCTGCAGCAGGAACGGCGTCACATTCAACAGTCGCGTCTGCGGGAAGCGATTCGTTGAATGAAGGCGCGGTGGTGTCAACGATGGTGATCGTTTGAACCTGCGTGTCGCTGTTTCCACACTCATCTGTGGCCGTGAACGTACGAGTCACTGTGTAGGACTGGGCACAGTCACCAGCCAAAGTGTCCACCACCATGACAAGTGACACTTCTCCACAGTTGTCGTATGCTGATGCATCCTCGAGTGGGTGGTCTGCATTGCATTCAGCTGTGTAATCTGCAGGAATGGTCAGCATAGGTGCTGTCGTATCCTGAACTGAGATGGTTTGTGTCGCAGTTGACACATTGTCGCAGTTGTCGATTGCCGTGAACGTCCGAACAATGGTGTATGCGTGAGGGCAATCACCTGCAAGGGTGTCGCGTTGCTCTGTAACATCCACACCAGAACAGTTGTCTGACGCCAAGACATCCTCGAAAATGAGGGTTTGGTCGCATTCTGCAGTGTAATCTGCAGGCACGAAGTCAAACACGGGAGCGGTATCATCCACAAGGGTGATGACTTGTTCAAACGTCGAGACATTTCCACACTCATCGACAGCGGTGTAAAGTCGCATGTAGGTACCAACGGGCATGGTGCAACCTCCGCTGACAGCTGTATCATCCCATGTGAGGGTGGTGCTTCCACAATTGTCGGTCGCCGTGCCGTAGGAATCGTCAGCACTGTACGTGTCGCACGAAATGCTGATCGCATCCTGTGCGTCAATGGCTGGTGCCGTGGTATCCACAATCGTGATGGTCTGGGTTGCGCTTGTGGCGTTACCGCAGTCATCGACGGCCGTGAAGGTGCGGGCGACGTAATATGCCTGTGGGCAGCTTCCTGCGGTCGTGTCTGTCACGAGTGTGAGGGTCACCTCTCCACAGTTGTCCTGAGCCGAAGCATCTTCGAGCGGATGCTCGTCGCTGCATTCTGCTGTGTAATCAGCAGGAATGGTCAACACGGGAGCTGTGGTGTCGATGATGGTGATTGTTTGGGTTGCGCTGCTGGCATTTCCACAATCATCCTCAGCTGTGAAGGTTCTCACAACGGTGTACGATCCAGCACAGTTGCCTGCAGTGGTATCGGCTGCTACTGTGATGGTAACGTCTCCACAGTTGTCTGATGCTGAAGCATCATCCAGGGGATGCGCATCACTGCATTCAGCCGTGTAGTCCGCAGGCACACTTGTGAATTCGGGGGCTGTTGTGTCAATGATGGTGATCACTTGGGTCGCAGAGGTACTGTTTCCACAAGCGTCTGTTGCTGTGAAGGTGCGCTCCATGATGTAGTCGCCAGTGCAGGCACCGGGCAATGTCACCATGGTTTCTTCAATCGTAACATCTCCGCAGTTATCCGTGGCAGAGGCAGCATCCATGGGGTGCTCATCGCTGCATTCGGCGGTGTAATCAGCGGGGATTGCCAGTTCAGGGGCGATGTCGTCACTGATGGTGATTGTCTGCGTGGCAGTGGCTTCGTTGTCACAGTTGTCCGTGGCAACCCACGTCCGGATGATTTGATAGGAGTTGGCGCAGGTTTGGCCTACGATCTCCACCGTTTCCTCCACGTTCACAGATTCATCAGTCAAGTCCGTGACCACAGGTTCATCGTAGACCACATCTCCGACACAAGAGACGGTGTAGTCCGCAGGAACACCCACAAACACTGGCTCGATGTCGTCAATCAACGTGATGATGATTTCAGCCATGGACATGTTGCCACAGTTGTCCCACACGGTCATGGTGCGGAGATAGGTGGCGGTTTGACCATAGAATTCTGGGTGAGGCTGGTTGGCACATCCGCCTGACAAGGGGAGGTCTTGAATGATGCACGTGTCCATGCCGCTGCAGTCGTCGACATACCAGATGGGAACGATGCCAGTGCCGTCGATGATGTCCCATGGGGAGTCTGGCGGATATTGGCCATCCACATCGTATTCGTGGGCAGGAATGGAAACCTCCATTGGACCGACGTATTCTGGAGGTGTGGTGTCAATCAGGTTGATGGTTTGGATCAACTCTGACGTATTTCCACAAAGGTCCACCAAGGTGTAGGTCCTGCGAATCTGAATGCATCCATCTTCGCTGGGCTGGTTTTCAGTGTCCATCGTCAGCACTTCATCTTCGGTGTAGTCAAATGAAATTTGAACCTCTCCACCACAATTGTCTGAAGCAATGATTTCTCCAAACGTCTGGTCGGGGTTGCCGTTGTAGTCGCTGCAGGAGACATCAGGAGTCGATGCCGTACCGGTAGGCGCTTCGTCATCAGAGACCGAAATGGTTTGGGTGTGGGATGAAGTGTTGCCGCACAAGTCCGTGGCTGTCCAAGTGCGCACCAAGGTGTACGTGTTGGGGCAGCTTTGTGCTGTGACTTCCTCCTCAAAAATCACCTCGACATCTCCCGCGCATGCGTCGGTTGCTGTGAGAACATCGGCATCAGGTGCCGCACAATCCACAGCCAAATCGGCTGGCAGCGTCTCATTGAAGACAGGTGCTGTCACGTCTGTGAACGTCAATGTTTGGATGTGTGTGGTGGTGTTTCCACAGTGATCCGTCACAGACCACGTGCGCTCAATCACAAACGATCCGCCCTCACCTCCACAGAGGAAAGTAGGTTGGGAGTTGGTGTAGGTCACATCCAAGTCCTGATCCAAGCAAAGTTCACAGTTGTCGTACACTGTAGGAACGCCACCCGTGGCCTCGACAGCCAGGTTGAAGCTGCAATCCTCAGTCAATGGAATTGTCATGTCCGCAGGAACCGAAGTGAATTCGGGGTCCATGCTGTCAAACATGGGAACGTATTGGTCGGCATAGGACGTGTTTCCGCAGTCGTCAGTGGCACTCCAGCTGCGCAACCAGACACCGATGCAACCACCGCTCATGAGCGTAGCCGTCAACTCAATGTCGAGGTTGGCGTCTCCAGAATCAAAGACTCCCCCCGTCAAAGGCATGTAATTGGGGTTGCTCATCAATTCCAAGGATGCCTCTTCGCAATCCACAGCGTCGGCTGTTTCGCCGCTGTTGTTCCAAGTGGGTGCTGTGGTGTCCACCAACACAACCTCTTGCGTGAGGGTACTCGTGTTTCCGCAAGCATCGAGGGCAGAGTAGGTGCGAATGAATACCGTGCCACCTTCAAGTTGGAGGCACGTTTCCTCGGTTGTTGCTTCGTCCGTCCAGGTCACCAAGATGTCATTTCCGTAATCGGAAGAGCAATTGTCCGTGACTTGGAATTGAGCTTGGTCTCCGCCGAGGAGGAGGCCAGCCATGGCTGGGGTCACCACCAACGATCCGTTTCCTTCGTAGATGTCATGCTCGATGTTGATCACCGCCGAGGCTTCCAACGTTGGTGCCGTGGTGTCGCTCAAGAAGATGGTTTGTGTTGCGGTTGAGGTGTTTCCGCAGTTGTCGGAGGCGGTCAACGTCCTGGTGATGATGTAACAGCTTTCACTGTTGCCATTGTACACAGGGGCGCTGTCAGTCCAGCTCACAACCACAGGCGTATCGAGACCGTCTTCCTCATTGGACCAGTTGTCGTTGAACGTGGAGGTCCACTCTCCATCTTCTTCAGTCCAAACGCGAAGGTCACAATCTTCTACATCGTGGCCATAGGGTTCATCAGCGCTATAGGCTTGACAATCCACGGTGGCGTCAGGGGTCAGAATGACGGGTGCCTCATCGTCTGTCACGTTCAGGATTTGAATGAACGTGCTCTCGTTGCCACAGCCATCCACTGCATGGTAGGTGCGAGAGATGGAACCAGGATTGGAACAGGTGCCGCTTTGAAGCGTTTGTTCAAACCACACCGAAGTCACGCCAGAACAGTCGTTGGCCACGTAGTCCATGACGGTGATGTCGTCACATGCATTGATGGATTCGTAGGGCGTTCCCGTGAAATCGGGCCCTTCGGTATCCTCGACCATGATCACCTGTTGGTGCGTGGACATGTTGCCGCTGCCATCAATGGCTTGCCATAGACGGATGACCGTGAATTCACCAGCACAATCGCCATCGATGACCTGTTCTGAGAAAATCACCTCGCCACAAGCATTTTCAGGCTCATTGCATCCATCGTATTGTGGATTCCAATCGCCGCAATTGTCCGTCGTGGCCAAGCATGGTACATCGATGCTCCAGCCACATGCATCGTTGTGCAAAGCACTCCATTCGATGGTGTAGCTTGGCGCCAATTCATCGGCATCGACAAATTCAGGAGCCTCGGTGTCCTCAACCGTCCACGTTTGAGTCGTGTAGCTCGATTGACCGGTCAAAAGATCGATAGAAGCATATGTGATTTGCGCGAATTCACCACCACAGAACGTTTCTGTGCTCGTAGGGGCGCTCAAATCGGCAATCACATCGCCCGAGAAGCCCATCACAGACATGCCGTCCACAACGCCATGCCAACCAAACCAACCACCGAATCCATATTCACAGTTGTGATTGTTGGCACCCTCACCAAGCTGGAACCGCTTGTTGTAGGAAATGGGCATGTGGTTCAAGTAAATCTCACCTTGCAAGCTACCGGTACCGGTCATGCGTGAGATGGTATTGGTCATGTTGTAGAGCGTGATGTTCGCGGGATCCACGTCGCATGCCCAAGAAGTCAACAAACTGTGTCCGGCGCCTTCGGCCAACCACTCTTCAGCGGGTTGCTCCGCATTGAAATACATGTCCACATCAAACGTCATGCTCGGGTCGAGATCGTTGTGCACAGAACCCACCAAGCGGGCCGTACCCGTTTCGGGATAGCGAATCAATTCGAGTGGTGCCAACGGATCTTCGACGAAGTAGTCACTCAAGCACACAGATTGTGCGCTCAAACCGTAAATGCGGATGACAGCATCTGCTCCAGGACCTTCAGCCGTGGTGACAAGGTGAGTCAAGTACCCTTCTTCCGCTTGAGAGAAGCTGCAAAGGAAGAGGTTGTCTGAGCACACATCTTCCCCTTGAATGATTGGGTCGCAATCCGTGGGGAGGTCTTCTGGACACTGGACGGTTTGGTCTGTCAAGCTGGCCAAAAATTCCGTAGAGCACCATGTGTCGGCAGGATCCGTCACGCTCAAGCAACAATCTTCTGCAGCTGAGACCTGAGCAATCAAACCACCTTCACCCACACCGAGGTCGATGCTTCCACAATCAAGGTCAAAGAAGGTCAACTCCGTAGCACATGCGCAAGCATTCAATGCCCAAGTACCAACGATGATGTTGCTCGATCCGTTGTGAGCCACGATGTTGCCTGAACCGCCCAAAGTGAGCGTGATTTGATCGGCCAACCCGAATGGCAGGTCGTTTGAACTGCAAGACGCACTCAAGAGCAATTCCATTCCGGCGAAACTCGAAGCATTTAAATCACATGTGGCATCTCCATTGCAGACGCCACAGGCGTCAGAACTGCCAATGCAATCGTCGACGTCATCGCAAATGCCATCAGCGTCGAGGTCTTGTTCGCACTCGCATTCGTTTTGACCCCCGCAAATGCCGCAATTGTCCAACTGGTTGCCATCACAATCGCAATCACCTTCAGGAATGTCTGAGCATCCGCAGTCGTAAATGGCGCCAAAGCCGTTGCAAACGCCACACGCATCGAGCACGCCGACGCAGTCATCGATGTCGTCGCAAATGCCATCGGCATCGGCATCCGCAGCACATCCACCTCCACAAATGCCAAGGGCATCAATTTGGTTGCCATCGCAGTCACAATCACCAGCGGGGATGTCAGCACATCCGCATGCGTAAATTTCACCTGGGCCGTTGCAGATGCCGCACGCGTCGAGCGTTCCGACGCAGTCATCTACGTCGTCGCAAATGCCATCGGCATCAGCGTCAGCAGCACAATCGCCGCCACATACACCGAGGGCGTCCAGCTGGTTTCCATCGCAGTCGCAATCTCCTGCGGGGATGTCAGCACATCCGCATGCGTAGATCTCACCTGGGCCGTTGCAGATACCGCAAGCGTCGAGCATTCCGACGCAGTCGTCCACGTCGTCGCAAATGTCATCGGCATCGGCGTCAGCAGCACAATCGCCGCCACATACGCCAAGGGCGTCCAACTGGTTGCCATCGCAGTCGCAATCTTCAGCAGGGATGTCAGCACATCCACATGCGTAAATTTCACCTGGGCCGTTGCAGATGCCGCATGCGTCGAGCGCACCCACGCAGTCGTCCACATCGTCGCAAATGCCATCGGCATCGGCGTCTGCCGAACAGTCACCGCCGCATACACCGAGGGCGTCCAACTGGTTGCCATCGCAGTCGCAATCTCCTGCTGGGATGTCAGCACATCCACAGTCCAACACCGCACCGGGGCCGTTGCAAATTCCACATGCATCAAGGGTTCCGACGCAGTCGTCTACGTCGTCGCAAATGCCATCGGCATCGGCGTCAGCAGCACAATCGCCGCCACATACGCCGAGGGCGTCCAGCTCGTTGCCATCGCAGTCGCAATCTCCTGCGGGGATGTCAGTGCATCCGCATGCGTAAATTTCACCTGGGCCGTTGCAGATGCCGCACGCGTCGAGCGCACCAACGCAGTCGTCCACATCGTCACAAATGCCATCGGCATCGTCGTCAGCGGCGCAATCGCCGCCGCACACACCGAGGGCATCTTCGTTGATGCAATTGCCATCGCAATCGTAGTTCTCATCAGCGTAGGTGCATGAACCATCATCCACAGTTGCCTCCATGTTGAAGTTGCAAGCCGTTTCATCCATGCAACCTTCCACAACCACAACGTACTCGCAGTTTCCGCCATCGTAGACTGCTTCTGGATCGTAGTTCGTGGCTTCGGAATCCATGCATCCGAAACAATCCGCGTAAGTGCAAATGGGAAGCACATCTCGCCACTCTTGCCCTTGATTTCCATTCATGAAGACTTGGATTTGAATTTGCCCGCTCATGATTCCTGCTGAGGTGAATTGTGCCACCAAAATTTTCAGGTCTTCACCGGCAAATGCTGCGTGTGTGCCTGCGGAAGCCAATCCGGGGAAAGGTGTAAACCATGCACCGCCTGTTTGGTCATCCACAGTGATGTTGTTTCCACCACCGGGAACAAACTCCGTTGTGGCATCGATGTCACCCCACACGGTAGATGGATGTTGAGCCGCTGGAGTGGTTGAATCCATGGCACCGATGGTCAAGAAACTATCGTAAGCGAGGTCGGGGAAAACACCTAAAAACAAAGGGTTGATTCCCATCGCATTCCAACCTGCATTCATGCCGTTGTTATACCATGTCCCTGTCGAAGATTCTAGAATCAACGGATTCTCCGAATCGCCCGAGCATGAGGACAAATAGTCCGCGGCATCGAGACAATGAAGGTAAATGCGATAAGTGGCTTGTCCCGAAAGTTCACCACTTTCATGGTTGGTCAGTAGTTCGAGCTCGAGCCAGTACCCCTCCGGGGCTTCGGTGGTATAATTGACCGAAGACAAGGGATTGAATTGTGCCCAACTGAAGCTGAGACAACACATCATTGCCAAGGTCAAGGCGACAAGGTTTTTCATGGGAAAAATGGATTTGATAGGATGTAGATAGATTGATTCAGGCGTTGGGACCTTGAAGCAGATCGAGCGCTGTCCATGGATCTCCCATCGGAAATCTCGGCTGGTTAACTAGACATAATAAATCTCGCGTCTGCATGTTTCAGGTCTTTGGATGGCACATGATGCCACCGGCTAATATAGAACATAATCATGTGTAAACAACTATTATGTGTTGTTTATCGAAAAATTATGTCATTTCATAGAGAAAGATGCGCCCTCCATCGAATGGTCATGAATAGCTGAAAACCAAATATTTGAATGATATTTGGAGCCTCGGATGGCCCGTTGAAGTGTAAAGATTCTACAGCCGAGGTGAACGCCGTGAAAAACTTCAGGCAACCACGTTGACGATCCTGCCAGGGACCACGATGACTTTGCGAATGTCTTTTCCTGCCAATTGTGCTGCTGTTCGCTCGTCCTGTCGCACAGAAGCTTCTACCTCCTGGGCCGAAAGTGAGGCGGACAAAGCGAGTTGGAACCGGACCTTGCCATTGAAAGAGACAGGGTACGTGATTTGGTCTTCTGTCAAATAGCTCTGAAGAGCTTCAGGCCAAGTGGCATCCAGCACAGAGCCAGGGCCTTTGGAGGCAGCCCACAACTCTTCGGCGAGGTGAGGTGCATAGGGGCTCAACAACACCGCCAAAGGCTGCAAGGCATCCCGGCCCAAATTGGTGTTGAGTGCACCCAGGTCATTGACTGCAATCATCAAGGCGCTGACCACCGTGTTGAAGGCGTGACGATCGAGGTCATCCGTGACTTTGGCAATGGCCTTGTGGACAATGCGAAGGGCTTCTTCGGAGGATTTCTCTGGCAAGTCGGCGTTGTCACCGGTATACAGGCGGTGGATCTTGCGCAAGAAGTTGTGCACGCCACTGATTCCTTGCGTATCCCAAGGTTTGTGCTGGGTCAGTGGTCCCAGGAACATTTCGTAGCAGCGAAGGGTATCGGCGCCGTATCGTTCCACGAGGTCATCGGGGGTTTGGACATTGTACTTCGACTTGGACATCTTCTCGACTTCGTGGCCACAGATGTAGGTGCCGTCATCTTCGAGGATGAAGTCGGCGTCGGCGAATTCAGTCCGCCACGCGCGGAAGCCTTCCAAGTCGAGTTTGTCGTTCTCCACGAGGTTGATGTCGACGTGGAGCCTTTGGGTATGATGGTCCTTGCGTTGCGAAGCCGTCACGAACGTGTTTGTGCCTTGGATGCGGTAGACAAAGTTGGATCGCCCAAGAATCATTCCTTGGTTAATCATGGATTTGAAAGGTTCGTCAAATCCGATGTATCCTCTGTCGCATAAGAATTTGGTCCAAAAACGAGAGTACAACAAGTGACCTGTGGTGTGCTCTGCCCCGCCTACGTATAGATCCACTTGGCCCCAATAATCACTTTTTTCACGGTCGCAAAACGTCACATTGTTGTGAGGATCCATGTAGCGCAGGAAGTACCAGCTGCTTCCAGCCCATCCGGGCATGGTGTTCGTTTCCATGGCGTCTCCTCGAAACACGGGCCAGTCCTCCCGAGAGGCTCGTGCCAGGGGAGGCTCTCCGTCTTCGGTGGGGAGGTAGGCGTCCACTTGGGGGAGTGTCACGGTGGCGTCTGTAATGCGCTTTGGAATACCACCCTCATACATGATGGGGAAGGGTTCTCCCCAATAACGTTGCCGACTGAAGACCGCATCACGGATGCGGTAGTTCCTTTTTCTCGCACCACAGCCATGGGTTTCGACCCACTCGATGGCGCGCGACAGAGCATCCACAGCACGCAGCCCATTCCATTCTCCGCTGTTGCATAGCGTGGCGTTCTTGTCTGTGCATGCCGCTTCATTCGTGTCCACGCCTTCGAAGATGGCGGGAATGGGGAGGTCGAAATGCTTGGCAAACCGCCAATCGCGTTCGTCGCCAGCGGGCACTGCCATGATGGCCCCCGTGCCGTAACCAGCGAGAACGTAATCGGCGATCCAAACCGGGACAAGTGCACCCGTCAAGGGATGGATGACCTGCCCTCCAGTGAATACACCAGAAATGGACTTGTCCCCTTGGCGGTCGCGCTCAGATTTCATGCCTGCGGCTTCGATGTAGGCATCGACATCCGCGCGACAGGCTTCAGTGGTCAGGGACTCGACCAAAGTGTGCTCGGGAGCCAAAACCATGAAGGCCACGCCATGCAGCGTATCGGGACGCGTTGTGAAGACTTCCACCTCGGCACCAGAAGGGTCCGGCTGACCATCGCGGTTTGCAACGGCAAATCGAACAGAGGCCCCCTCTGACCGACCGATCCAATGGCGTTGGGCTTCTTTGACGCTGTCAGTCCATTCAAGATGATCCAAGCTGTTCAGGAGTCGGTCAGCATAGGCTGTGATGCGCATCATCCACTGACGCATGGTCTTTTTCACCACAGGGTGACCTCCGCGTTCGCTGAGACCATCCTTGACCTCATCGTTGGCCAGCACAGTGCCGAGAGCAGGACACCAATTCACCTCGCTGTCGGCGAGGTATGCGATGCGAAAACACATGAGCAGTTCTTGCCGTTCTGCCATGTTCATGCTGTCCCAGTCGGTGGCCGTGAACGAACCGTCGAAATGGGCTCCAAAGTGCGGGAATGAAAGACCTTGCCACCATTGCTCATGGCAGGCGGGGTGGACGTTGAAATTGCCATTCTCTGAAAAGGCGGACTCCAGTTCCGATATGGGACGTGCTCGTTGAGCCTGGGTGTCGTACCAACTCTCAAAGAGCTCCCCAAAAATCCACTGTGTCCAGCGGTAGTAGGAGGGGTCGCTGGTTCTCACCTCACGCGACCAATCGTAGCAAAATCCGAGTTGCTCAAGTTGGTCCCGATATCGGTTGATGTTTTCTTCGGTGGTGATGGCCGGATGCTGTCCCGTTTGGATGGCGTATTGTTCAGCCGGAAGTCCAAAGCTGTCATACCCCATCGGATGAAGTACGTTGTATCCTTTGTGGCGCTTGTACCTGGCAAAAACGTCGGATGCGATGTATCCCAAGGGGTGACCCACGTGCAAACCTGCGCCAGAGGGGTAGGGGAACATGTCCAGCACGTAGAATTTGGGTCGCTCGGAATCTTCGGTGACCTTGTAGGCCTCGGTCTCCTTCCACTTGCGCTGCCACGTGGCTTCAATCGCCCGAAAATCGTAGTCCATGAGGCAAAGTTAACTTCAGGGGTCGACCTTCGCGTACGATGCGCGCGTTGAAATCATACGGAATGAATCGAAGGACTTCCAGCATTGTGTGGCCTGCGCACATCCCCCGATGGATTCATCCGACGTTCCAATTGTTGTGGCCCGGGACTTTGTGGTCTGTGACGGACTCACCTCACGTGCACCTCACCTTTGACGATGGACCTCACCCGGACATCACACCCTGGGTCCTTGATTGTTTGAAGGACCACGAGGCCAAGGCCACCTTTTTTGTGGTGGGTCAACAAATCGCGCGTCAACCGGATGTGGTGAGGCGCATTGTGGCCGAGGGTCACGGCCTGGGTGCCCATTCGATGAGCCACGAGAATGGCTGGAAAACATCGAACGATCACTACGTCCACTCGGCCACCATGTCGCGTTCGCTCGTTCAGGAGTTTCTTTCACCTCGAATGGCTGAACGGGGAGTCATGTTCCGCCCTCCCTACGGCAAACTCACGCGACGCCAGGCGCAAGCCTTGGCGCCTCACGGACCCATCGTGATGTGGGATGTTCTGGGGGGAGACTATGCGGGTTCCCATGCAGAACGCGGTTGGCATCAAGTCCTTCACCGAGTCAAAAGGCACACCCGTCCAGGAAGTCTTGTGGTGCTCCATGACAGCCCCAAATGTGCGCACGTCGTCAAAAGGGTTCTGCCGTCATACCTTTCATGGTTGCACGAGCAAGGCTGGAACAGCCGAGCACTCAGTCCCAAGCAGTACTGATTGTATCAGGCAGTGATTGTATCACGCGTCCGTCGCTTCGCGAAGGATCTTGAGTTTGGCCTTGATTTCGTCAATTTCTCGGTGATAGTCCTTGATGGTTTTCAAGGCTTGGTCGCGAATGGAATCCGCTCCTTTGCCCGTGAATCGCTCCATGTTCTCTTCGGTGGACACAATGCGCTGCTGAAGTCGGGTGATCTTTTCCCGCAAGATGTTTTGTTCGCGGCGCATGTCTCGATTGTCTCCTGAGGCCAATTGCTCAGCGCGCTTTGTATACGACTGCACGCTGCGTTCTGAGCGTTGCACGCTCAAGGCGTCATAATGACGATCCATGGCTGTCCGGAACCGCGACATGATGTCGTCCAAGTTGCGTCTTGGGATGAAGCCGACCGCATTCCATTCTGAAGAGAAAGACTTCAATTTGTCCAGGTCTTCCCCACGATTGCCCGTCAAGACGTACGCCTCAATGGTCTTCAAAAGGGCTTCTTTTTCAACGAGGTTGGCCTTTTCCTCCTTGTCCCGATCGGCGAATTGCGCCTTTTTGGCTTTGAAAAACGCGTCCTGTGCGGCGCGGAACTTGCGCCACAACCGATGCTCATCGCCTGGGGCACATGGGCCGGCAGTCTTCCACGCTTCCTGAAGTCGAACCATGGCCTCTGTGGTGGACTTCCATTCTGTGCTGTTCTGAAGCCCCTCGGCCTCTTCAATCAGCTTCATTTTCTTGTCTCGGCTCACTTTTCCAGAAGCCTTGACCCTGTCGTAATGCACCTGTTTGCGTTCGAAGAACACGTCTGCGGCTTCTCGGAATTGGGCCCAAAGCCCTTCATTGTGCTCTTTGCCGGCGAATCCTGTCTTTTTCCAGGTGGATTGCAATTCGACGACCTCTTGGGTGGCGGATTGCCAGCCTTTGTGGTCGTTGATGTCCCTGGTGAGCACTTCTTGCAGCGCGGCAATCAAAGCCTCTTTTTCTGCTCGATGAACCTCGAATTGCTCACGAATGCCATCGTAGTAGGTTTTGACTGCATCGAAGGTCTCGCGGGTAAGACCAAAAAACGAATCTGCCAATTCTTGGTACGTCTCACGGGGCGAAGGACCAATGTCAAACCATTGTTTTTGGAGCGAGCGGGCCAGATTTTCTCGTTCCTTGAGGTCTTCGATGCCGGAGAGGTGTTGCGCTTGATCAATCAACTCTTGCTTCTTCTTGAGGTTGACCTGCAGGTCATGGTCTTGAAGTTGCTTGTAAATGTTGATGTTGTAGAAGAACTCATCACGCAACCTGTGGTACTCGTCGTGAACCTCTTTGTAGCAATCTCCAGGCACATCGCCCACAGCTTCCCATTTCTCACGAATCTCGTTGAATCGGGCAAACGCTGAACCGATGTTTTCTTCCTCTTGAATGGTCGTGCGCAAGTCTTGAATCAAGGTGAGCTTCACCTCCAAGTTGGCGCGTTGCTCTTCGGCAATGCGCTGACGCCACACCTTTTCCCGAGTTTTAAAGGTTTCCAACAACTCGTTGAAGGCGATCTCTTCAGGGCTGGGCTGAAAGACAAACTTTTCGTCTGGATCGTGATCGGCTTCTGCCCAAGCTTCTCTTTGGTTTCGGAAATCGTCTTGAATGAGGGTTCGGAACGATTCGATCTCACTGCGCACATCCTTGCGGATGGCCTCCAGATCCTCGTTGGCGAGGAGCGCCTGGATACGTTGCAAAATGTCTGACCGCATGGCGGCAAATTTGTTTGTTAGTTGAGATGCAAAATACGTCATTTTTGCGGGAAACACCTGATTTTTTTCATGGAATTCCACCCCCAATTTGAGTCTCAAACCTTGGTTGCGCGTATGCAGAAGTGGTGCTCCTTGCGCGATCGATCGCGTCAAGAGGCCCAGGCCAAACTTGAATCCATGCTCTCCGAGAACGCGGAGATCGGTGGGACGAACAGATCAAAAGCGGATTGGGTGGAGGAGGTCTTGATTGGGTTGGAGCGCTCCGATTTTCTCGATGATCGACGTTGCGCGGAGTCCTATGTGCGTGCCCATCATGTGCAGAAGCGTTGGGGGCCGCTCAAGATCCGAGAGGGTTTGAGGAGCCGGGGGATTTCTCAGTCTTTGTCGGAGGCAGCCTTGTCGGAGGTGCCTACGACCGAATGGCTGGAAAGCGCTGTGGAGTTGTTGCGGAGACGTCAACCTGAATTGACCACCCACCGAGAACGAACCCTTCGATGGCTTCTCTCTCGGGGGTTTCCCTCTTCAGTTGTTTGGCAGGCGGTCGAAGAGGTTCTTGAGGCTTGAGTCCTACTTTTGCCCCATGTTGACGGTCGACCAAATCAGCGCCCTGAGAAAGCGCGTCCATGAATTGAAGAACTACCTCTCGGTGGACACCAAGCGCATGGAAAACGCTGAAGATGAAAAGCTCACTCAGGACCCGGCCTTTTGGAATGACCCGAAGGAGGCGGAGAAGGTGATGAAGCGGATGCGCACCCGGAAATTGTGGGTGGACACCTATGATGTGTGCGAAACAGCAGTGGAGGACTTGAGTGTCTTGTTCGAATTCATGAAGGCGGGTGAGGCAGAGGAATCGGAGGTGGAGGCGGCCTTTGAAGCGGCAGAGGGAGCCATCGAGGAATTGGAGTTCAAAAACATGTTGAGCGCTGAAGAGGATGGACTGAACGCAGTGATGCAAATCACCTCAGGGGCGGGCGGCACCGAAAGTTGCGATTGGGCCTCCATGCTGATGCGCATGTATCGCATGTGGGGGGAAAAGGGTGGATACAAGGTGAAGGAACTCGACCTGCAGGATGGGGAAGTGGCAGGGATCAAGCAGGTCACCATGGAATTCGAAGGGGAATTTGCGTTTGGCATGCTGAAGGGAGAAAATGGAGTGCACCGTTTGGTTCGTATCAGTCCATTTGACAGCAACGCTCGCCGGCACACCAGTTTTGTGAGTGTGTACGTCTATCCCCTTGTGGACGACACCATTGAAATTCATGTCAATCCATCTGACATCACTTGGGAGACGTTTCGCTCAGGAGGTGCTGGAGGCCAAAACGTGAACAAAGTGGAAACCGGTGTTCGATTGCGCCACGCACCCACGGGCATCATCATTGACAACACGGAAACCCGATCGCAGCTGGGCAACAAGGAAAAGGCGATGCAGCTTTTGAAGTCGCAGCTTTACGAGATGGAGATTGCCAAACGCAATGAGGCTCGTGCAGAGATTGAGGCAGGCAAAAAGAAAATTGAATGGGGGTCCCAAATCCGGTCGTACGTCATGCAGCCGTACAAAATGGTGAAGGACGTCCGCACCGGCCATGAAACCTCCAATGTGGATGCCGTGATGAACGGCGACATTGACGGGTTTTTGAAGGCGTTCCTCATGGGGGAGGGCGCTGGGGCGGTGCATGCCGATGATTTTTGACCCGGGGACTTTCCCGACACCCATAGATTCACGACCACAGATCCAACATCGTCATGTCCACACGCATTGAGAAAGACACCCTCGGGGAGGTTCATGTCCCCGCCGATAAGTACTGGGGCGCCCAAACCGAGCGCTCGCGCAACAACTTCAAAATCGGACCAAGCGGATCGATGCCCATGGAGATCGTTCGTGCGTTTGCCCACCTCAAACGGGCGGCTGCCATCACCAATTGCGAATTGGGCGTCCTCGATGCTGGCAAAAAGGACTTGATTGTCGAGGCGTGCGATGAGGTGTTGGCCGGAACATTGGACGATCAGTTCCCTTTGGTGGTTTGGCAAACGGGTTCGGGCACGCAAAGCAACATGAACGTCAATGAGGTGGTTGCCAACCGTGCCCATGTGCTGGCAGGGGGTTCATTGGGTCAGGGAGAACGACCGGTTCATCCCAACGATGACGTCAACAAGAGTCAAAGTTCCAACGATACCTATCCCACGGCCATGCACATTGCGGCCTATTCTGTCATTGTGGAAACGACCCTTCCTGGGGTGGAGCGTCTACGCGATGCGCTCTCCGCGAAGGCACGGTCCTTTGAGGGAATCGTGAAAATTGGGCGCACGCACTTGATGGATGCGACCCCCCTGACATTGGGTCAGGAATTTGGAGGGTACGTGGCGCAGTTGGAGTTTGGGCTGAAGGCGCTTCGAAACACCTTGCCGCATTTGCAACAGCTCGCGCTTGGGGGCACAGCCGTAGGCACGGGCATCAACACACCCGAGGGATATGACGTGCTGGTGGCGAAGCACATTGCGACATCGACAGGCCATCCGTTTGTCACCGCAGAAAACAAGTTCGAAGCACTCGCTGCTCACGATGCAATCGTTGAAAGCCATGGTGCGCTGAAGCAGCTCGCGGTCGCCCTGAACAAAATTGCCAATGACATCCGCATGATGGGTTCAGGCCCGCGTTCGGGCATCGGCGAATTGCTTCTTCCGGCCAACGAACCGGGGTCGAGCATCATGCCTGGGAAGGTGAATCCCACCCAGTGTGAGGCCATGACGATGGTTTGCGCTCAAGTGATGGGAAACGATGTGGCAGTGACCCTTGGCGGCACCCAAGGGCATTACGAACTCAACGTGTTCAAACCCATGATGGCGAGAAACATTCTCGAGTCTGCGAGGTTGTTGGGCGACGCGTGCGTGTCGTTTGCTGAACACTGTGTGGATGGCATTGAGGCCAACACTGCTCGAATCACAGAACTGGTCAACAACAGCCTGATGCTCGTCACAGCGCTCAATACGAAGATCGGATACTACAAGGCAGCGGAAATTGCCGGAAAGGCTCATGCGGAGGGGACGACGTTGAAGGCGGCGGCGCTCTCCACGGGCTACCTCACGGAAGAGGAGTACGACGCGTGGGTCGTTCCTTCGGACATGGTAGGTCGTCGCTGATCGGGTTCCGCTCGCCTTCAACTGCCGGCCTCAATCTCGCCCTGACGCGCTCCCCGGGATGTTCCCTCCGGATCAAACGAGCGGTTCCCCCTCGTCGCGTTTGAGATCTCCCACCAATTCCTTGATCCACTGCTCGTCTTTGGCCGGGCACACCAACAGGGCGTGAGGCGTGTCCACGACGATGTAGCCGTTGAGATCCTTGAGAGCCACGAGTTTGGGCTTTCCTGTGGAAGGAGCCGTCCCCACCACCAAGTTGTTGGAGGCATCAACAGCTCTCAACCGAACATGGGCTGAGGCGTTGCCCGCCTCATCGGCCTCCAGTTTTTCTTTCAGACTTCCCCATGTACCGAGGTCGCTCCAGCCGATGTCGCAAAGCACCACTTGCACGTTGGAAGCCTTCTCCATGATGCCGTAGTCAATGCTGATGTTTTCGCAATTGCCATAGACGGAGGCCACCGATTGGGCATCGTTGAGGTCGACACCCTCGAACTCTGCCTGTATGTCGGGAAGATGTTGCTCAAAGGCAGTTTGGATGTTGTCCAAAGACCACACGAAAATCCCGCTGTTCCAGCAGAATTCACCGGATGCCACGAAGGCCTCGGCCGTGGATACGTCGGGCTTTTCCGTGAATGTTTTCACAGGCCGAACCTCTGGGAAGTCGTCGTCCAAGGGCTCCTCGAATTGGATGTAGCCGTACCCGGTGTCAGGGCGTGTGGGCTGAATGCCTAGGGTGACGAGACTTTGTGAATTCCGGGTCGTATCCAAGGCCCGCCGACAGACGTTCAGGAAACCAGTTTCGTCCAAGATGAGGTGGTCAGAAGGTGCAACAACAATGGCGGCCTTGGGATCCCTCGCTGCGATCACATGGTTGGCGTAGGCAATGCAGGGCGCTGTGTTGCGCATGAATGGCTCGCACAAAATGTTCTCCTCTGGAATTCGTGGCAGATGTGCTTGGACTTGGTCTTTGTAACGGGCGTTGGTTACGACCAAAATGCAATCGGCGGGGACGAGTTGCTCCAAACGGTCAAACGTCATGCGAATCAGCGACCGCCCGATGCCGAGGATGTCCAAAAATTGCTTGGGCTCAGCGGTGCGGGACATGGGCCAAAAGCGCGACCCGACGCCCCCCGCCATGATCACGGCGTAGGTGTGCTTGAGTTGTGACATGTTGGTCAATGTTGAGAGTCTTCGAGGCAAGAATAGGCGTCACAGGTGGTGCAATGGGTGCTGCTGCAACCTGCCCAAGAGCAGGCCCAGGCGAGGGCCGTGAACAAAAGAATTGCCTTTCCGATTCTTTGTGGGTTCATGCCCGCGAAGTTAGCTTGTACCTTCGTCCCATGGGCCTCTTTTTTCACATCGGCAGGTACACCGCCTTCTTGAGGCAGGTGCTTCGCCGTCCGGAAAGGGGGTCGGTGTTCCGAAAACTCCTTTTGGAGGAGATGAATGGCATTGGCCTCCAAAGTTTGGGCATTGTTGCCCTCTTGAGTGTCTTCATGGGGGCTGTGATTTGCATCCAAACGGCTCACCAGATTGGCGGTTGGATTCCCGTGTACACAATCGGATTCACGGTGCGTCAAACCATGATTTTGGAATTCAGCCCCACCCTGATTCCAGTCATCTTGGCCGGAAAAGTTGGGTCCAACATCGCTTCCCAGCTGGGAACCATGCGGGTGACCGAACAAATCGATGCCTTGGAAATCATGGGCATCAACAGCGCCAATTACCTCGTGCTTCCGAAGATGATTGCAGCGTTGGCGTGCATTCCCTTTCTGGTCATTCTGAGCATGGGGTTGGGCATTGGCGCGGGGATGTGGGTCGGGGTCTCCACAGGGGTGAGTTCCGTGGCGGACTTTGAGTATGGCATGCGGATTGACTTCAATGCGTTTGACGTCACCTACGCGCTGATCAAAACATGCGTGTTTGCACTGATCATCAGTTCTGTGAGTGCATACCACGGGTATCACACCTCTGGCGGGGCGCTTGAAGTGGGTCGCAGCAGCACCAAGGCAGTGGTTTATGCCGTGGTGATTGTGATGATTGCCAATTTGTTGCTCACTCAAATGTTGCTAGGATAGACCATGATCGAAGTGAAGGACTTGAGCAAGTCGTTTGGAGGCCAAAGCGTTCTCCGCGATGTCAGCGCCCGGTTCTTGCCAGGAAAGATGAACTTCATCATTGGTCGAAGCGGCTCAGGAAAAAGTGTCTTGACGAAGTGCATTGTGGGCCTTCACCATCCCGAGCGAGGTTCTGTGCTCTACGACGGCAGAGATTTCACAGCGATGGATCACAAGGGAAAGAAGGAGATCCGAAAGGAAATCGGGATGCTTTTCCAAGGCAGTGCCCTGTTTGACAGCATGACGGTGTTGGAGAATGTGATGTTCCCTCTTCGCATGTTCAGTGATGAATCTCTAGACCAAAACCGCGAGCGGGCGATGTTTTGTTTGGAGCGCGTGGAATTGCCTGATGCCGGCGACAAATTTCCGAGCGAGTTGAGTGGAGGGATGCAAAAGCGCGTCGGAATTGCCCGTGCCATCGCCATGAATCCGCGTTACCTGTTCTGCGACGAACCCAATTCTGGATTGGATCCTCAAACTGCCATTGTCATCGACAACCTCATCGGAGATTTGACCCGTGAGTTTGGCATGACGACTGTTGTGGTTTCTCACGACATGAACAGTGTGATGGAAGCGTCCGACAACGTGCATTTTGTGCACGAAGGCACGATTGCTTGGCATGGCGAGTCAGAGACTTTGCTTTCGGGAGGGCATCCGGCCTTGGACGAGTTCATATTCGCCTCCAAGTTGATGCGCCAATTGCGCCAAACCCTTCGTCCGTGACTGCGCAGGATTACGAATCGTTTGTGCCATACGAGTTGACCCGCTGGGATGCGGAGGAGATGCTGGCACGGAGTGCGGCGTTTGCCCAGTGGCTTCAAACCCGTCGAAGTGTCCGTGTGTTCTCGCAGGAACCCATCCCTCTTGAGGCCGTTCGTCGATGCATCGACGCAGCGGCTTCAGCCCCGTCCGGGGCTCACAAACAGCCATGGACTTTCTGTTTGGTCACCGATCCAAACTTGAGAGCCTCGATTCGTCGAGCTGCGGAAGCGGAGGAGTACCAAAACTACCACGGACGCATGAGTTCGGCATGGTTGAAGGACCTCGAGCCGTTGGGCACAAACCATCTCAAACCGTTCATCGAGGAAGCCCCGGCCCTGATCGTGGTATTCAAGCAAATCCACGACACCACCGCAGAAGGGGGGCGGAAACCGAATTACTACGTCAACGAGAGCGTGGGCATTTCGGTGGGCATGCTGCTCACAGCCCTGCACCACATCGGACTCGTGGCTTTGACACACACACCCTCGCCCATGGGGTTTTTGGCAGAGGCTCTGGGTCGACCGAGCCATGAGAGAGCGTTCCTTAACATCCCGGTCGGATTTCCTGCCAAAGGGGTTCAAGTTCCTGATTTACAACGGAAAACCAGGCGTGAATACCTTGTGGAATATTGATCATTCGCCCCTTTTCAGTGTGAAATCGTTCAAAAGTTTCACTCAGGGGCGCGAAGACCTCGAGCGATGCCGTTACTTTGCGGCCGAATTCAACAGAACACAACTTACAGATCATGTCTGAAATTCAAGAAAAAGTAACCGCGATCATCGTGGATAAGTTGGGTGTCGATGCTTCAGAAGTGACCACCGACGCGTCTTTCACCAACGACTTGGGTGCCGATTCCCTCGACACAGTGGAGTTGATTATGGAATTCGAGAAGGAATTCAACATCGCCATCCCCGATGACCAGGCTGAGAAAATCAGCACGGTGGGTCAAGCGGTCGATTACATTTCTCAGAACGCCTAATCAGGCTTTCTGTCGTGTGAACGAATCCAAGTTGCTGTGGAGCTTCGCAGAGTTGTTGTGACGGGTTTGGGCGCATTGACGCCCGTTGGAAATGACGTGACCACCTCGTGGACCAACTTGGTCAATGGAGTGAGCGGCGCAGGGCGCATCACGAAGTTTGACCCGGAACATTTCAAAACTCAATTCGCATGCGAAGTCAAGGGCTTTGAGGTCGGTGAATTCATCGATCGCAAGGACGCGCGCAAAATGGATTTGTTCACGCAATACGCCGTGGTGACGGCTGAGATGGCCCTCAAAGATGCGGGGTTGTCCGTGGAGGAGGGAAATCTCGATCCAGACCGTGCTGGGGTGATTTGGGGTTCGGGAATAGGGGGATTCCAAACCTTCATGAACGAAGCCAAGAACTTCTACACGGGAGATGGAACCCCTCGGTTTTCACCTTTTTTCATCCCCATGATGATCACGGACATTGCACCGGGACACATCAGCATCCGAAACAATCTTCGTGGTCCCAATTACGCCACGGTGTCTGCTTGTGCGAGCTCGACACACGCCCTGATTGATGCCTTCAACACCATTCGCCTGGGCAAGGCGGATGTGGTGGTGACGGGGGGGTCGGAGGCAGCAGTGACAGAGGGAGGAATCGGTGGATTCAATGCGCTGAAGGCCCTCTCCACACGGAACGAAGATGCGACCAAGGCGTCCCGTCCCTTCGATGCGACTCGGGATGGATTTGTGTTGGGTGAGGGTGGTGCAGGCATCATCTTGGAAGATTTGGAACACGCCAAGGCACGTGGCGCCAAGATTTATTGTGAAATGGTGGGTGGAGGCATGACTGCCGATGCGCACCACATCACGGCGCCCCATCCTGAAGGATTTGGCGCCCGGAATGTCATGAAGAATGCACTGGATGACGCGGGATTGAGCCCAGAGGATATTGACTACGTCAACGTTCATGGCACATCCACACCACTTGGCGACATTGCGGAGGTGAAGGCCATCCAACAGGTGTTTGGGGAGAGCGCCTACAAGTTGAACATCAGTTCAACCAAAAGCATGACCGGCCACTTGTTGGGAGCTGCGGGCGCCCTCGAAGCCATGGCCTGCATCTTGGCCATTGTGGATCAAGTGGTTCCTCCGACCATCAACCACGAGCATGCGGACCCCGAGTTGGATCCAAAGCTCAACTTCACGCTCAACAAGGCAGAGAAGCGCGAAGTCCGCGCTGCCTTGAGCAACACCTTTGGCTTCGGTGGACACAACGCCTCCGTTGTGTTTAAAGCCTATTCATGATTCGACTTTGGCAACGCTTCAAGCGCGCCACCCAATCGGGTCCTGACACCGACATCAGCGCGTTGGTGAGCAGAGAGTTTGGGCTGAGGGTGAGGCAGCGCAAGGCCTATGAGGAGGCGCTGACACACAGTTCGATGCTGGACGGAGATACCTCCGGGCTCAAAAGCAATGAACGGCTTGAGTTTTTGGGTGACGTCGTGCTGGACATGACCATGGCCCAGTACCTGTACCGCCAGTTTCCCGATGCACAGGAGGGGGAGTTGACCAAGCGCAAGAGCCGCGTTGTCAACCGTAAAAATCTCAATTTGCTCGGCAAAAACATGGGTTTGCATCACCTCATTCGTGCCAAAATGAGGCGGGACGAGATCCACGACACCATGGTGGGCAACGCGCTGGAAGCATTGATTGGAGCGATGTATCTCGACCACGGGTTCCAAAAAACGCAACGAGCGGTGTTGTTGATGTTGAAACATTACGGGGTCGACGAGCAGGTGCACGAAACCCAGGACTTCAAAAGTCAACTTCATCATTGGGCATCCAAGAGAAAGAAGGCGTTGCTCTTCCAGGTCATCAAGGATGATGAACGTGCGGGAGATGAGCGTTATGTCGTGGAGGCTATGATCAACGGCAAGCCCTATGGACAAGGCGTGGGACGGTCCAAAAAGGAGGCGGAACAAGAGGCTGCGCGCAGGGCTTGGAAGACGGTTTACGAGAGGCGTCAGTCCAATGAAACTCCTCAGACGGGTTCCACCGAGCAGCGCAAGGGTTCAGACACACGACCCGGATCCAAGACGAGTCGGAGGCCTTCTCGAAGACCCCCGCGAAAGCCTCGTTCATCAGATTCCAAGGCTTCGTCGTAAACTGCACCATGCAGCACACACTGGACTGGGAATACACCCCGGACTATGAATTGATTGGCATCAGTTCTTCTGTGGGGTGCCATCGATTGGCGTGGGCTTTGAATCGACAATTTGGCTGGCAATTGAGGTGTGGAGAAGATGTGGTTGTTCCCCAAGCGAAGCGGGACGAAACCTCTCATCCGACCATGCGTCACTCCCAGGAAGAGGAGGGGGTGCACATCACCCTTGTGTTGAATCGGGTGCCAGGCGGGATGCTCGCAAAGGGGGCTTCTGGACTTGATTTTCTCATGGCGGTGAATCACCACGAGTTGGCGGCCCATGAGATTCTCGCCGCGCTCAGGACATTGAAGGAGGTGACATTCGTGACCGTATTGGATCCAGAGGCGAGTGGAGCGATGGAGCCATTGATGGCGTTGGAATGAGGTTTTTCCGCACCTTCCGAAGCGTATTTCATGGCCAAAGGCTTGAAATAACCACTTCTACGCCCATTTTTGCACCCGGTTAGGAAATGACCCTGCCCCTCTCAACCCATATGCGCTGCAGATGACGCACAAGAATTTCGTATCCAAAAGCACCAAAATTGTGGCCACCCTGGGTCCTGCTTCGTCGAATGCAGAAACCCTGGAGACGCTCATTCGAGAGGGGCTGAATGTTGCTCGAATCAACTTCTCCCATGGCTCTCACGAGGTGCATGGCCAAACCATAGAAACGGTCAGGCGTGTGGATGTGTCCCTGGGCACCTACACCGCCATTCTTGCAGATTTGCAAGGGCCCAAACTTCGGGTTGGCGACATTGACGGGGGTGAAATGCCACTTGTGGCCGGGGAGAATCTCGTGGTTCGCGTGGGCGAAGGTGTGGGTAAGGATGGGGTGGTCTACACTGACTACGTTTCCTTTGCCAAGGATGTGACCCCGGGAGAGCGCGTGTTGATGGACGATGGAAAACTGTGCTTGCGGGTGTTGAGTACCAACGGGATTGATGCCGTGGAGTGTGAGGTGATTCACGGGGGTCCACTTCGTCCAAGGAAGGGATTGAACCTTCCTGAAACCAAAGTTTCCTTGCCTTGCATCACAGACAAGGATGCAGCAGACTTGGCTTTTGCGCTGTCCAAGGATGTCGATTGGATTGGGCTTTCTTTTGTGCGCCAGGCCTCAGACATTTTGGAATTGAAAGCTCAAATCGCTGCTGCGGGAAAACATGCCAAGGTGGTTGCCAAAATCGAGAAGCCGGAGGCTATTGAAGACCTCGAGGCAATTCTCGAAGCAACCGATGCCGTGATGGTCGCGCGCGGTGACCTCGGTGTAGAAATGCCCATGCAGCAGGTCCCTCTCTTGCAGAAGGAGATTGTCAGAAAATGCATGGAAAAAGGTCGCCCCGTGATCGTAGCGACCCAGATGCTTGAGAGCATGATCGAGTCTCCCACGCCGACAAGGGCTGAGGTGAACGATGTTGCGAATGCCGTGCTCGACGGCGCAGATGCGGTGATGTTGAGTGGAGAAACGAGCGTTGGGAAGTACCCTGTGGAAGCCGTTGCTGCCATGCGTAAGGTCATTGAGAACATCGAGGAACAGGGCGAAGTGGAATATCCGGAGCGTCCACCGTTGCATCCTGATGACGAACGATTCATCTCTGACAGTGTGTGTTACAACGCGTGTCGACTGGCCAGACGTGTTCATGCCGCCGCCATCGTCACCATGACCTTTTCAGGATACACGGCGATCCAAGTCAGCAGCATGCGCCCCAAGGCGAAGATTTTCATGTTCACAGCCAATCAAAGGGTGCTGTGCCAGATGAGTTTGGTTTGGGGAGTGTACGCCGTACCCTACAACAAAATGGTGTCCACGGACCACACCATCTCAGACATCAAAAGCATGTTGAAGCAGGGAGGACGGGTCCAAGATGGAGACTTTGTGATCCACTTGGCATCGATGCCAATAGCGGATGCGGGCATGACCAACATGCTCAAGCTCAGCCGAGTCTAAGGAACTGACGGGTTCTTGTTCGTCAGGGCTCACGCCCTGCGGGTTATCTTCGCGGGCGCAGCCCGCGCGGTGATACCGGGAGGGAGGCGATGATTTTGATTCAATAGAGACTCCTCACGCACCCATGGCGTTGAAATTTCCGGAACGCGGCCCCTTGAACCTTCCAGCCCTCACCCAGGAGTGGTTGGACGTATGGGATCGCGAAAACACTTTCCAACAGAGCATAGACAGCCGGCCCGCTGACAAGCCTTATGTGTTCTTCGAAGGCCCACCCTCCGCCAACGGAAAGCCAGGCATTCACCACGTGATGGCGCGGGCCATCAAGGACATTTTCTGCCGATTCCAAACCCTCAAAGGACATCGTGTCGAGCGCAAAGCTGGGTGGGACACCCACGGTCTGCCCATCGAACTCGGTGTGGAGAAGGAGCTGGGCATCACCAAGGAGGACATTGGAACCAAGCTCACCGTGGAAGAATACAACGACGCCTGCCGGAACACGGTGATGCGTTACACGTCTGAATGGAACGAGCTGACCCGTCAAATGGGGTATTGGGTGGACATGGAAGCGCCTTACGTTACGTACCATACCAAATACATGGAGTCGGTTTGGTGGCTCCTGGCCCAGTTGCATGCCAAGGGCATGCTCTACAAGGGCTACACCATCCAGCCTTACAGCCCCATGGCCGGTACTGGTTTGAGTTCGCACGAGCTCAATCAACCCGGCACGTACCGCGATGTCAAGGACACCACCATCGTGGCACAATTCCATGCTTCCAAGGAATCTCGTTCCACGTTGTTTGCGAAGATTGGATTGACCGATGACGGGTTGCCCATGGATTTTCTCGCTTGGACGACCACCCCATGGACCTTGCCGTCCAACACGGCTTTGACCGTTGGTCCTGACATCGCGTATGCCGTGGTGAAAACCACCAATCGTTACACGGAGTCAGCGGGATACGTCATCTTGGCCGAGGCCTTGGTTGGCAAGCAGTTTGGAGATCAGAAGGCGCCAAACCACGAGGTGGTCGGGACCCTTATGGGTCGAGAATTGGTCGGCATGCGCTATGAGGCATTGCTCAATTGGGCAATGCCCATGGATGACCCCGGCAATGCGTTCCAGGTCATTCCAGGCGATTTCGTCACCACAGAGGACGGCACGGGCATTGTGCATACGGCACCTACTTTCGGTGCGGATGACGCGCGTGTAGCCAAAGATGCCGGCGTGCCCGCCATGCTCGTCGACGATGGCACGGGTCACGGTGTTCCACTTGTGGATCTTCAGGGTCGATTCCGCGTAGGCCCCTTTGCGGGAAGGCACGTCAAAGCGGAGTACGACCTGAACGCAGGGGAGGACGACAAGCCCGTGGACGTCGAAATTGCCATCTTGTTGAAAGAACAGGGACAAGCATTCAAGGTCGAGAAGTACGAGCACAGCTACCCGCATTGTTGGCGCACCGACAAGCCCATTTTGTACTACCCACTCGATTCTTGGTTCATTCGCGCGACAGCAGCCAAGGAACGCATGATGGCCTTGAACGACACGATCATGTGGAAGCCCGAGAGCACCGGCACAGGACGCTTTGGAAAGTGGCTTGAGAATGTGAACGACTGGAATTTGAGCCGCTCTCGTTTTTGGGGCATTCCCTTGCCCATTTGGCGAACGGAAGACGGCTCGGAAGAACGATGTGTGGGCTCCATCGAGGAACTCAAAGAGGCTTGTGGTCAGGCGGTGACAGCTGGGGTGATGTCCTCCAACCCCTTTGAGAATTTCATTCCAGGGGACATGTCCAACGCCAACTATGACCAGATTGACCTTCACAAACACGTCGTGGATGACATCGTGCTGGTGGCCAGCGATGGACGACCCATGCGTCGAGAGTCGGACCTGATTGACGTTTGGTTTGACAGCGGCAGCATGCCCTATGCGCAGTGGCATTACCCTTTCGAGAACAGGGAGAAGATTGATGCGGGTGGCGCGTATCCAGCAGACTTCATTGCCGAAGGGGTGGACCAAACGCGTGGCTGGTTCTACACCCTGCATGCCATCGCCACGATGGTGTTTGACCAAGTGGCATACAAACGTGTGGTTTCCAATGGATTGGTTCTCGATAAGAATGGCCAAAAAATGTCGAAGCGTTTGGGCAACGCCGTGGACCCCTTCGCAACGTTGTCCACGTACGGTCCTGACGCCACCCGCTGGTACATGATCACCAACGCCCAGCCCTGGGACAACCTGAAGTTTGATGTGGAGGGCATCGGGGAGGTGCAGCGCAAGTTTTTTGGCACCCTCCACAACACCTACAATTTCCTCGCACTCTATGCGGGGGCGGATGGGTACCAAGGGGGCGAGGTGGATGTGCCGTATGCGAATCGACCGGAGATTGATCGTTGGATTTTGAGCCGGCTGCAGGGATTGATTGTGGAGGTTGATGCGGCCTTTGAAGCGCTTGAGCCCACCCGTGCCGGACGTGCCATTCAGGATTTTGTGGTGGACGAACTGAGCAACTGGCATGTGCGACTCAGTCGGCGCCGTTTTTGGAAGGGCGACATGAACGCAGACAAGCAAAGCGCCTACCAAACTTTGACGACCTGCTTGCGCACGGTGGCCATCCTGGCTTCTCCCATTGCCCCGTTCTACATGGACAGGTTGTACCGAGATGTGTCGGGTGTCGATGGGTCTGTGCACTTGGCCATGTTCCCAGGTGCAGATTCTGCCCAACGAGACGCATCGCTGGAAGCTCGGATGGACTTGGCGAGGCAGTTGTCATCTCAAGTGTTGAGCCTGCGCAAACGGGAAAAAATCCGCGTTCGACAGCCCTTACGCCGCATCATGGTGCCCGTCTTGGACGACGACACAGCACGTCATCTCGAGGCCATCAGTGACCTCGTCCGCAGCGAGGTGAACGTGAAGGAAGTGGAAATACTCCGTGACGACAGTGCCTTTGTGAAAAAGGCCAAAGCGGATTTCAAGGCGCTCGGGCGAGCCATGGGCCCGCGCATGAAGTCGGTGGCTGCTGCCATTGGATCGTTGACCTCCGCGGAAGTTTCTGAGCTTGAACGACAGGGCACCCTCTCGTTGGATCCTGGAGATGGCCAAGGACCCATCGCATTGACCACGGAGCACGTCACCATTCAGACAGAGGACATCCCAGGATGGTTGGTTTCAAGCGAGGGTGGAGTCACTGTCGCTTTGGATGTGACCATGGATGAGTCCTTGCGAGACGAGGGCCTTGCCCGAGAACTGGTGAATCGCGTTCAAAATTTGCGCAAGGAAGCTGGTTTGGACATCACAGACCGCATTGGGTTGTCTCTCCACGCCGGGGATGACATTCGTCGCTCACTTGAGGCCAATTTGGATTATATTCGGGCGGAAACGTTGGCCCAAAACGTGGAATGGACGCTGGAGGCGGCTGGCGAACACTTGCAGCTCGAAGAAGGTGCTTCGGTTTGGGCGCAAGTCAGCAAATCAACAGAAGAGAAGCACACCTAACACTTAGAAGAATGGCTGAATTGAGATATTCAGACTCGGATTTGCAGGAATTTGAGGACTTGATCAACGGAAAGCTGACCAAAGCCAAAGAGGATTTGGACCAACTTCAACGTTCCTTGTCTCACCGGGATGACAACAGCACCGAGGATACGTCTCCGACATTCAAAATGATGGAAGACGGCTCGGAGACCATGAGTCGAGAGGAGACAGCCCAATTGGCTGCTCGACAGCAGAAATTCATTCAGAACCTTGAGAACGCTTTGTTGCGCATTAAGAACAAGACGTACGGCGTGTGCCGTGTCACGGGAAAACTCATTCCCAAGGAACGTCTGAGACTGGTGCCACATGCCACACTTTCGATCGAAGCCAAACAGCGCCAGTGACTCTTTCTCTGTCGAAGTTGGTGTGGCGGGTGTTGGTGCCCGTGTTGGCGTTGGATCAATTCGTCAAGTTTTGGGTGAAAACCACATTCACGGTGGGGGAACAGCGTCCGTTTGTCCCAGGCATCTTGGAGCTTCAATTCATCGAAAATGAAGGGATGGCCTTTGGGTGGGCCTTGCCAGGGGTGACAGGCAAGCTCCTTCTCACCGTGTTTCGTCTGGTCGCTGCCGTGGTGATCGGTGTATACATTTCGCGTCGTGTGAAGGAGGAGGCGCCCAAAGGATTGTTGTACAGCTTGACGTTTGTGTGGGCCGGGGCACTCGGGAACATCGTTGACAGTGCTGTCTACGGTAGGATCTTTGGTCGTTCCGGATGGGGAACGCTCGCGGAATGGATGCCATCCACGGGAGGGTATGCTCCCTGGTTTCAAGGCCATGTGGTAGACATGTTCCATTTTGTCGTGACTTGGCCGATGTGGTTTCCAGCGCAATCCCTGGCGGGAAGGGAGGTTTTCCCGCCCATTTGGAACGTGGCTGACGCAGCCATTTCCGTCAGTGTGATTTGGATGCTCCTGAACCAGCGGAAGTATTTTCCTGCGGTTCGTTAGGCCTCTTCTGCCGAGGCTGTCGCCTCAACCCAATCGCCATGTTCTCGGATCAGGTCAATCAAGGCGTCAACAGCTTCTGACTCAGGAACGTTTCGTCGCACGACTTCTTTTTCCTTGTACAGGGTGATTTTACCAGGTCCTGTTCCGACATAGCCGTAGTCGGCATCTGCCATCTCACCGGGGCCGTTGACGATGCAACCCATGATGCCGATTTTGACACCCTTGAGGTGGTGCGTGACTGCGCGGATTTTCGCTGTGGTTTCCTGCAGGTCAAACAGCGTCCTTCCACAGCTGGGGCAGCTGATGTACTCCGTTTTGGAAATGCGCATTCTCGCAGCTTGCAAAATGCCAAACGACAGTGCATTTCTCTTCTTGAGGGCCACAGCTGGGGCGTCAATCCACAAGCCATCTCCGAAGCCATCAAGCATGGGCCCTCCAAGGTCTGTGGCTGCCTGGAGTGTCAATCGTTCCTCGTCGATGTGCGTCCAAGTTCGACGCAACACGGCGGGCCCTTCCAAGCCCAGTGCCTCCAAGGTCATGACCGAGGCCCTGAGGTCAGCCATGGCATGAGGATGTTCGGTGTCCACAAGCCAAATCACATCTGTTCGACCATGGGCCGATTGGCGGAGTGCCTCATCGAGAACATCTCGTGTGATGCGAACCCAATGGATGACCCCTGGGGCCGGGGCAGGGCATGAGGCGATCCAAGAGGCAACGTCCCACAATGGATGATGACGGGGTGGAATTTGTTGCAAGGACATCCAAGCATTGGCATCCATCAAGACTTGAAGGCTGCCTGGAATGTCAAAGGTCAGTGCACGTTCCCCGGTGTAGAGCCAATCACAAGCTGCATCATCCATGTTCCATTTGTCCAAGGGAACGCTGTAACGATAGCCCGCTCCGAACAGCGTGGAGGGCTCAATCTCTCCCTCCCTCATGGTGTGCACCACGACGGGGACTTGTTTTCCTCCGACGCCGCCCACTTCATGGGAGTGTCTCCGGGTGTGATGGAAGGGGTCCCACGAGGAGTCCACCGGAGGCAAGGGCGCATGGCCGCTACGGCTTGCATATCGCTCCACCAACAGCCGACCCACGGGCATTTCAGCTTCCGGATCCTCCGTCAAACTGACGCGAACGGTATCACCCAATCCATCTTCCAAAAGGGTACCAATTCCAAGGGCACTTTTGACCCTTCCATCTTCTCCGTCGCCAGCTTCTGTCACCCCGAGGTGCAGGGGGAAATCCATGCCTTCTTCGTCCATTCGGGTTACCAGCAAGCGATAGGCCTGGACCATCACGAGTGCATTGGACGACTTCATGGAAACGACCACATCCAAGTATTCCTCATCCACGCAGATGCGCAGGAATTCAAGGGCGCTCTCCACCATGCCCAAGGGTGTGTCGCCATATCTGCTCATGATGCGGTCCGACAACGACCCGTGGTTGGTTCCTATCCGCATGGCGCGACCCAAGGCCTTGCATTTGCGCACCAAAGGGGTGAATTTTTCACGGATCCGCTCGAGTTCAGCAGCGTAGGTTTCGTCTGTGTATTCCAGATTTTCGAATCGCTTTTTGTCCGCGTAGTTTCCTGGATTGACTCGAACTTTCTCCACAAACTCCGCGGCAATTTCTGCCGCATTGGGCGTGAAGTGAATGTCCGCGACAAGGGGCGTGAGATGGCCTTTGGCCCGCAAGGACTCCGCAATGTCTTTCAAACTTTCAGCTTCCCGCTTGCTAGGAGCAGTGATCCGCACCAATTCACACCCCACGGCAATCATCCGCTCACTTTGTGCCACGGTTGCCGCGACGTCCAAGGTGTCCGTGGTGGTCATGGATTGGACGCGGATGGGGTTGTCCCCGCCAATGCCGAGGGTTCCCACACGAACTTCACGGGTTTTGCGACGCTTGTAGTTGAAGGGGTCAGGACAGAATGAGAGGTGCTTCATGAATGCAGAATGCGATGTGAAGATAACCGCTGAGAACGACGGATGTTGACGCCCCGGGCCCTGTACCTTTGAATTTCATGGAGTCACACTCGTCACACACAGCATTGCCTGGCGTTGTCTTGGGGGGTGTGGCTTATGGTGATCGGAGCAGAATCGTCAAGGTGCTCACCCAAACTGAGGGTTTGGTGCCACTTTGGGTGGTCAATGCCAGGCAGCACAAGGCGCTGTGGCACCCCATGGCGGCGGTTGAACTGGCTGGGTTGCGGCCCGGACGGGGGCAGGGACTTTGGCAGTTTCAGGAATGCAGACGGTTTCAACCGCAGTTGAAATTGACATCTTCTCCCGCGCGAGCCGCCGTGGCATTCTTCATCGCAGAGGTGTTGTCGTCAACCCTCGAAGAACAGGCCCCAGCTCCGGAGGTGTTTGGGTTGGCATGGGACATGATTCAGGCCTTGGAGCATGAAGAAGAAGTGGGTTGGATTCACATGGTGTTCATGTCCCGTTTGGTTCAAACGCTCGGCATGATGCCCTCTGATCCCGGTCAACCAGACCTGTGGCTGTCGCTCGAGAGTGGGGAGTTTGTCCATGCTGAAGACGCCCCGCAATCGGCCATGGCCCCTGCGGTTTCTCAGGCCTTGCTGACGATTCATGGCATGGAATTTGCATCTGTTGGCAAGTTGAAATTGGACAAACAACAACGCAAAAATCTCGTCCTCGGTGCATACCAATACATCCAGCGCCAACTCGGGAAATCGCGCGAATTGAAAAGCTATGAAGTTCTGGAAACCCTTTTTGCTTGATGGACCATCCCATCCTTTGGCGCGGCTTCGCTTAGGCTTCGCGTGGATGGTGATGATCTTGATGGGTTGGGGCTCTCTTCACGGCCAAACGCCAACCCCCCAGAGCCAGCCTTCGGCCGATGAGGAGGTGATTTCCATGAAGCGTGATTCAGGCATCCGTGAAATGCGGCAAATCCGTATTCAATCCGCCAGCGCACCCATTCCCTTTGCCACGGTTCTCAATGTCAATTCTGGACATGCAGCCGCCGCCGATGCCAATGGTTTTGTGGTTGTACCGCAGTGGGGGCCAACTGACACATTGCAATTTCAGTCCCTCGGGTTTGAGCCAATGATGATTGCTCCCGGCCATGCACCACTCCACTTGGTGGAGCTCAAGGAATCTCTTGTGGAGATTGAAGAGGTCGTGGTCCAATCCAATGCGGATGTCATGAGAACCAGCGCGCTTAGCTCGGTGGCTGGGATGGCGAGTCTGCCGGTCACAAGGCCCGTGGTGACGGTCGAGACCACGGGTGATTTGCTCGAAGGATCGGGACAGGTGTCCTTGCAAATGAGTCAACAGGGAGGGGCCAGTCCGGTGTTGCGCGGATTCGAGGCCAATCGGGTGTTGCTGTTTGTCGATGGGGTTCGGATGAACAACGCCATCTATCGGGCCGGTCACCTTCAAAACGCAGGGTCGGTGGATCCTTTCGCAGTGTCTCGAACAGAAATCGTGATGGGCCCCTCAAGTGTCATCTATGGCAGTGATGCGTTGGGTGGAGTGGTGCATTTTCGGACACCTGCACCCACCATGTCCTCCCAAGGTCTCACCTTTGGAGGTCGTGTGTTGGCCCAAGGAGCGACTGTCAATGGGGCTTGGGCCGGACATGTCCAAGTGTTGACGAGCGGGAAACGCGTGGGCGCGGTCACCCACATCTCAAGAAGGTCCTTTGGCGACCTCACCATGGGGCGTTGGAGAGCCCACGGGGACAGCACGTGGGGAAGGGTTCCATGGGTGGTCCAACAAATGGATGGGAGGGACACGCTGGTGGCCAACGGCAACACCGATGTTCAGGTCCCGACGGGATACGATCAATGGGACTTGCAACACCGAATGGCCGCGAGTTGGGGAGGAACTCACTTGGATTTGAACCTTCAGCACAGCACGACCTCCGACGTGCCTCGCTTTGATGTCTACAACGATGTCTCGGGAGGCACATTGAAATGGGCCGAATGGTTGTATGGTCCCCAAAGAAGAAGTTTGGTCGCATTGACGGTGAATCAAGCTGTTCTTGACATGCGCTGGACGACCGTGGCGAGTTACCAAAGGGTTCAAGAAGAACGAATCAAGCGACGCTTTGGCCAAGACGACCGAATCGTTCAATTGGAAGATTTGCAAGTGGTTGGATTGACCTCCACGCTGTGGGGCCACCATGGACGATTGCGGTGGGAAGTGGGCATGGACAGTCAATGGAATGACGTGACGTCGACAGCCCAGGCTGTGAACCTCACGTCCGGGGATGAGAAACCAGATTTGACCCGCTACGCGGACGGGGGAGCCTCAATGCACAACCTCGGTTTGTTCGCTGCGGCTCAGCGCCCTTGGGGTTCGCATACACTTCGAACAGGGCTCAGGTACAGTCACGCAGGTGTGAACGCCCTTTTTGTGGATACCACGTGGCTCGATTTGCCGGTGCAATCGTTTGACCAGCGCAAAGGTGCCCTCACGGGTATTGCCTCTATGGAAGGGCCATGGAACGATCATGTCTCTGGGACAACGTCCCTGTCAAGTGGCTTCCGCCATCCCAATGTGGACGACATCGGCAAGGTTCGGGAAAAAGAAGGCTACGTGCTGGTTCCCAATGCGTCTTTGAAGCCTGAATACATCTACACCCTCGAGCAGGGCGTGAAGTGGCGCTTGAAACCTCAGTCCGACGTGCTTTGGTCCCAAGGCTCGGTGTTTGCAAGTCTTTGGACAGATGCGATTGTCCAGGCGAATGCGTCGTTGGCGGGTGACACCATGTTGGTTGTGGACGGTGATTCAGCGCGCATCCAGATGAACCAGAACATGGATCGTGTCTTTGTGCGAGGCGCCCGGTGGGAAATTGGGGCCAAACTGTGGCCCAACACCACCCTTCGAAGTGTCATCAATTGGACCTATGGGAACAGCCTGGATGGTCAGGAGGGGGCACCGATTTCCCACATTCCTCCCACCTTCGGGGTTGTGGAATTTTCCAAGAAGGGTCGGGTTGGACTCTGGAGTACGTCCGTGCGTTACGCATGGCGCAAACCCATCGAGCGTTATGGACCGGATGCAACGGACAATCCCCAAGAGGCTTTGCCTGATGGAACGCCAGCTTGGTTCACTTGGAATGTGGAGGGGACGTTGAAGGTCGCCGAATCGCTGGATTTCCGCGTGTCTGGTTTGAATCTTTTGGACATGCATTATCGAACTTTTGGATCGGGGTTGTCCGCACCGGGCAGAAGCGTAAGGGGCACGCTGACCGCTCGATTCTGAGTACCTTCGAGCCATGCGGTTTGCAGATGTGGTAGGGCACGAGGCCTTGGGGGCCAAACTGCGGGATGCGGTGCGTTCCTCTCGGGTGGCACATGCCCAACTTTTTGACGGTCGGGAAGGTTCAGGGGCCTTGGCTTTGGCGAGAGCCTATGCACAGTTTTTGACTTGCCAGAACCCATCGGAATCAGACAGTTGTGGAGTGTGCACTTCATGCAAAGCACACGCCAACCTGCAGCATCCGGATTTGCATTGGTGCTTTCCTTTTTTCAAGGCTGATGGTCAAGAAAAGGCAACCTCAGATTCTCATCAAGGCATGTGGCGAGAGGCGATGTTGGAAGGTTCTTATCTCGGGGTGGAGGATTGGTTGGAACGTTTGGGAGCCGATCGGAAGCAGCTGTTCATTTCAGTGGATGAAGCATTGGAAGTCAGCCGAAAGCTTGGCTTGAAGTCTTTTTATGGAGGATGGAAGGTCTGGATTTGCTGGTTGCCGGAAACGATGCGTGTGGACACGGCCAACAAGTTTTTGAAGCTTGTCGAGGAACCGACGGACAAGACGGTGTTGCTGTTTGTGAGTGAACATCCTGACCGGTTGTTGGCCACCATTCGCTCGCGGGTTCAAAGGGTTCATGTTCCGGACTTGGGCATTGAAGAGTCCGCAGCGGGGTTGGTTCGTCTCGCCCATGTATCCCCGGAAATCGCGCAGGGTCTCGCGCACTCAAGCGATGGCAACCTCGCGCTCGCCCTGCGCTTGGCCAAGCTCGGAACTGACCAGCCCGACCTTGAGCGATTTGCTGATTGGATGCGTGCATGCTGGTCCCGCGACGGGCAGGCGATGGTTGAGGGCAGTGAAGCTTTTGGTTCTTTGGGACGTGAGTCCCAAAAGCGCTTTCTCCACTATGCCCTTCACTTGGTTCGCCAAAGCATCGTGGGACACTACGGCGCTGCGGATCTCGTGCGTTTGACCAAGGCTGAGGCAGCCTTTTTGGACAAATTCTCCCGTTTCATTCATCACGACAACGTGAAATCACTCAGAGACGCTTTGGAAGAGGCTCACGCCGATGTGGCGGGCAATGTCAACGGCAAATTGGTCTTTGTGGACCTGAGTCTTCGCGTGCATCACTTGTTGCGCGTCCCTGCGAGTCAGGATTGACCAACCCGCGTTACCTTCGGGCCATGGGATGTGCGACATGCAGCACTGGGGGCGATGGATTGCCCCGCGGATGCAAGAACAATGGGCGATGCGGAAGCTGCGGTTGCGGCTCAATGACGGTGTTTGATTGGCTTGAAGGCATCCCTCTTCCTCATGGCATGGCGCCATACGATGTTGTCGAGGTTCGGTTCAAGAACAACCGAAAAATGTACGTTCGTCGCCCTGGATCGATGACATGTCACGTGGGTGATGTGGTGGTCGTTGACCTTCAGCCAGGATACGATGTCGGCGTGGTGAGCTTGACAGGCGAACTTGTCAAAACGCAACTTCGATTGCGAAAAATCAAGGACGACCACGAATTGAAGCGTGCCGATCGCAAGGCGACTGCTGAGGATTTGGCATTGTGGCACAAGGCAAGGATGCGTGAGGATGATACGTTGAAGGAGGCGCGAGCCATCATCCGCCGTTTGGGCATCTCCATGAAATTGGCAGATGTTGAGTTTCAGGGTGACAATGCCCGTGCGACCTTTTATTACACGGCGGAACACCGGGTGGACTTCAGGGAATTGGTTCGGGAGTTGGCCAGTGCTTTTGACATCCGTGTGGACATGCGTCAGATTGGCGCGCGTCAAGAGGCCGCGCGTGTGGGGGGGCTTGGGGTGTGCGGACGAGAATTGTGCTGCACCTCATGGCTCAAGGATTTTCGTTCAGTGTCGACCGGCGCTGCGCGTTACCAGCAGTTGGCGCTCAACCCTGCCAAACTTGCTGGACAGTGCGGAAAACTGAAGTGCTGCCTGAATTTTGAACTGGACCAATACGTGGAGGCAGTCAAGGAATTCCCATCACCCAATGCCAAAATCAAAACCCCCAAGGGCAAGGCCGTGGTGTTCAAGATGGACATTTTCAAGCGACTCGTTTATCTTCTCGAGTTGGGGGAGCCAGGGGCGTCCCCTGTGGCGGTGAGTGTGGAAGATGCCAACGCCCTCATTGCGGCTTCTGAGAAAGGTGAGGTTGCCTCTGCATTGCAGTCGTATGTCATCGAAGAGGCGCCCGATGAGGTGGATGATTCGTTTGGAAACGTGGTGGGTCAAGAGGATTTGACCCGCTTTGATGAGGCCAAACGCCGCCGCCGGAACAAAGGCAACGGTCCCAGGGGGAAGTCCAGTCGGGGAGATTCAAAGGGCAATTCACCCTCGTCACAACCGGACAAGGGCAATCCAACCCAACCATCGACAAGGGCCGCGGGAGGAAGGGGTCGCTCAGGCCGAAACAAGCGTCGAGGCGGTGGCGGTTCCAACCCGCAAAGCGGCTCCAACCCCAGCAACGGATGAACAAGGCTCGCGGTGGGATTCTCCTGTTGTTGGGCTTCGTGGGATGCGGCTTTGCGGGTTGCGGACCTGCTCCCTTGATGGCAGACAGTCGCCCGGTCGAGATGTCGGGGTGGTTGTCAAGCGATGTGGCGGTCTTTCATTGGGATGTGTCAGACACAACGTTGAAGCAACACGTCATGTTGGACGTTCGTCATGGGCAGGACTATGAATTCTCCAACATCTATTTGTTTCTCACCTATCGCTACCCCAACGGCAAATCGCGCGTGGACACCTTGGAGTGTGTGCTTGCCGATGCCTACGGCAAATGGCGGGGGAGCGGGTTTGGGGATTTGGTGGACCAGCGATTTTTGGTTCATGAGGCGGTCACGTTTCCTGTTCGGGGTCGCTACACATTGGAGGTGGCGCACGGGATGCGCATGGATCCTTTGGAAGGCATGGCCGACATCGGACTGCGTTTGGAGGCTTCCCAGTGACGCTGCCCAGTGACGCTGCGCGGTGAGGCTGCGCAATGACGCTGCGCATTCAACGTGTCGCTCGTGCCCTTTGATGCAACCATGGACGCGGGAGGGTCGTCCTTCCATCGCGAAGGCCTTATCTTGGCGCTCCTGCCTGAAACATTGAACCGCAATGAACACCCGTTTTGTCTTTTGTTTGATGACATCCTTGGCTTTGGTGACAGGGTTGTCCGTGAATGTCAACGCCCAAGTTCATACCCATGATGGAGTGACGCCATGTGGGTTGAACCATGCTGAAAACCGCTTGTTTGGCCTTCGCCCTGAAACGCGAGAGGCTGCCATGGCGGCAGACCGCGCCCTTGAATGGGAAACTTCGCAGGGAATCGCAGCAGGTTCCCGCGAGGATTTGCTCATCATCCCTGTGGTGTTTCACGTGATCCACTTCAATGGACCCGAAAACATTTCTGCGGCCCAGGTGCATGATGCGGTGGATGTCCTCAACACCAATTTCCGGGCCTTGAACGAGAACATTGCGGAGGTCATCCCTGAATTTCAGGACATCACAGCAGATGTCGAGATTGAATTTCGTTTGGCCCAAAAAGATCCCTCTGGGAACTGCCACCCTGGCATCAACCGCATCCTCAGTGAACTGACGTACGTGGGCGATGAGGAAATGAAAATGTTGATTCAGTGGCCTCGAAACAAGTACCTCAACGTATGGGTGTGCGAGAATGCAGCCGGTGCGGCGGGTTATGCTTTGTACCCAGGGTCGGTCAATGGCAATCAAAACGCCGACATGGATGGCATCGTGCTGCAACACAGCTACTGCGGCTCAATCGGCACGTCCAATTTGTTTCGTTCTCGCACGCTGACCCACGAGGTGGGGCATTGGTTGAACTTGAGACACACATGGGGGAACAGCAACAACCCAGGCGAAGCGGGCAACTGCGACGAGGATGACAATGTGGATGACACGCCCAACACCTTGGGTTGGACTTCGTGTGTGCTGGATGGCACGACCTGTGGTTCGTTGGACAACGTGCAGAATTACATGGAGTACAGCTACTGTGGTCGCATGTTTACCCAGGGTCAAAAATCCCGCATGCGCACGGCAGCGTTGTCCACCACTGCCCAGAGGAACCAGCTGTCCACAGCCTCAAACCTCTTGGCAACGGGAGTGGCAGGAGAGGACATTTTGTGCCAAGCGGTATTCACCACCGATCGGCAGGTCATATGCCCCGGGGACAGCATCCGATTCACAGATGGAAGCTACCATGGTGTGACTTCGTGGTCTTGGCAGTTTGGTGATGGTCAAGTCCATGTCGGGAACGATGCCCTTGAAGACACCGACATCTACCACACCTATTCAACTCCTGGCACGTATGATGTTACGTTGTCGGTGGGCAATGGAACGGACATGACCTCTGTCACCATCGAGGGCGCTGTTCATGTGCTCTCGCCAGGAGCGATGGATTTGCCGTTGTCCCAAGGGTTTGAAGCCACGGAATTCCCAAGTGATGACTGGTTCATCGAAGATCCTCTTGGGGACGGAACGTGGGAATTGTCGTCCGACGCATCCTTCACTGGATCTCGCGCCTTGACCGTTTCCAACTGGGGAAACAACATTGAATTCAATGACGATTTTTTGCGTTCTTCCACCATGGACATGAGTGAAATGACGGAAATCCACATCTCCTACAAATGGGCTTATGCTCACAAGGGAACCTCTGAGGACGACGAAACAGACGACAGATTGAGGGTCAGTGTGACAGGCGATTGCGGTGGAGATTGGGATTTGCGCAGGATGCATCGTGGGTTCACAGATTTGCCCTCTGCAGATCCCACCCCCTTCCCATTCACCCCTTCAGGGACAGAAGATTGGAATACCTACACCATTGTTCTTGACAACGAGCAGTATTTCACCCCGCATTTCAGGGTTCAGTTTGAATTCGAAAGTCGCCTGGGGAACGACATTTGGCTCGACGACATCAACATTGTTGGTTATGGTGCCTCAAGTCTTGGAGATGCCGATGCTTCTCGCGTTGATGCCTGGAGTTTGTCTCCCAACCCCGCAACGTCGGAGGGAAGAATTCAACTTGATCTGCGCACGCCACAAGGCGTAACGATGACGTTGCGCGATTCCGCAGGACGTGTTGTGGAATCTCGTACGATGTTTTGTGGCGCGGGCAGCAGCACCTTGTCTTTGGAGGCGCCGAGGACTGCAGGGGTCTATGTTGTTGAAGCCCAAACAACCCAAGGGGAGCGCAAGGTTTGGCAGTGGGTGGTCCAATGAACCCTCGCGGTGAGCGTGCCGCCATGGAATCGTTTCATTGGATGGCATGAAATCCCCAAGGCTCAGACTTTGCCTATGAATACGACGAGGGCCCGCACATGCGGGCCCTCTCTTTGCAGGTTAGGAGGAAGGGCTTATTGCTTGCTTCCCAGCAAGATCGATACGCAACCCTCGTGGAGAATGGCTGCATCAGTGTCTGGTACTTTGACTTTGAATCGAAGTCTTTGGGTGTTTTCTACCCGGAAGTCGACATGGTCGTCGCCCTTGGAGTTGCTCCAAATGCGGATGTTTTGGCCATCGATCATCTCAAAAGAAACTTCACCCAACACAGGGTGGGCACATACCGCCACGCGGTAATCTACCCCGCCGAGGAACGTCAATTCCAACTCTGCCTCATCCCCTGGGATGAGAACTGCGGAGTTGTAGTTTTCATTTTGGATGTACCCGTCGAGCGCGGGCAGACAATTCTTTTTGGTAAAGGCGCGGCATTGCGCAGAACCAGTGGCGGCAAACAAAGTTACCGCGGTGAGCAGGAGGATGGAGTGCTTCATCGTGATTCTCATTACGCTCATTGGACGAGTTGGTTACGTACGGCAGTCACCGCATTGGAAATGTTTTCAAGCGTTTCATCGCTTGCCGTGTATCGAGGGCCACCGCCCAGGAGGATGGCTCCTTGGGATTTGGACACTTCGTTGCTTGCTTCAGCCCTTTCCACTGCGGCAAAGGCATCGACAATCGGCTGAAGGCTGTTGAGCATGGTTTGGAGTTCAGGCGTGACTTCGTAGCTGCCCAGCAAGTCCAAAACATCTTCCATCACCAACTTTTGTTCGGCAATGCGTGTCTTCAACTCTTCGTTGGCCTGGCTCTGGTAGCGAGTCGCGAGGTACAAGCTCTCAACCCAACCCGATGCGACCAAGAGTGCGCTCAAGTTTTCTTGTCCATTGGACTTCAGCTTTTCGTTCATGTCATAGAAAGCGCCAGACACGATGGAAATTAATGAATCTTGCCTCGAACGGTTGGCTTCAGCGCGAGTCAGCAGATTGTCATCAATCACATCTCCAATGCCCAAGTCTCGGGCCAATCCTTTCACGACTTCCAAGTAGGTCAAGGAAATGGCGTTTTCTTCAAAGATGGTGGCGTAACTCAGATCGGCACCATAGACACCGAGGTTGATCGCTTGCTTGTCACTGGTCACGTAATTGCCAGCGGACATCGCTGAGTGCAGGTTGTCCGAAGAAAAGGAAGCACCGGTCTTTTGCACGAGCCTTGCCGTTTCCATGGGCGTGGGGGCTGCACGGAATATTTTCTTGATGCGCTTCGTTCGCTGAGAAACTTGGGCATCGACTTCTTGGGTTCGGGTGTCTCCGGAGGTGGTGGGGCCACTTGGTTCGCCACAGCTGGCCAAAACCATCAAACCTGCTGCCAACAATGGGAACAGGGAAATGCGTGTTTGATTCATGGATGTTGGGTTGGTACGAAATTGGTGTTCTTTCACTGCCTACGGGATGGGAGGCCAAAAAGTTCTGCACGCTCCAATGTTCAATGGTACCTCCTCGCGTTCTCCCTCCAATCAATGGGCTTCAAGCCATGTTTTTCCATGCGAAATGTCCACCACAAGGGGGACTTCGAGCTTGACGGCCTCTTCCATGCAGGTGACGAGCTTGGCTTTCACGGCGTCGAGCTCTGAGAGGTCGGCATCGACCACGAGTTCATCGTGGACTTGCATGATCAGCTTGCTGTTCATGCCGCGGAGCGCTTCATGGACGCGAATCATGGCCACCTTGATGATGTCCGCTGCCGAACCTTGGATGGGGGTGTTGACGGCATTTCGCTCCGCGAAGGCACGCACCACGGCGTTGTTGCTGTGAATGTCAGGCAGGGGTCGTCTGCGACCGAGAAGCGTTGTGGCTTGCCCGTCCTCGCGTGCCTTGTCCACGCAGACCTTCGTGAACGCCTCGAGGCCCGCAAATTGGGCGTGATACGCATCAATGATTCCCTTGGCCTCCGTGCGTGAAATGCCGAGATTTTCGGCCAACCCGAATGCCCCCTGACCATACAAAATCCCAAAATTCACGGCCTTCGCCTGGCTGCGTTGGTCTCGTGTGACCTCTTCCAGCGGAACCCCAAACACCTTCGCTGCTGTGGCGGCATGAATGTCTTGTCCTGACTGAAAAGCCTCCATCAATCCTCGCTCGCCACTCATCGCCGCTGCGATTCGAAGTTCCACTTGACTGTAATCGGCAGCCACCAGGGTCCGGTCTGGCCCCGAGGGAACAAAGGCCTTTCGAATTTCCCGTCCTTGTTCAGTTCGGATGGGGATGTTCTGAAGGTTGGGGTCCTTGCTGCTCAAACGTCCCGTCGCAGCTACCGTTTGCATGTACGTGGTGTGAATTCGTCCCGTGGACTCCTCCACCAAAGACGGCAGCGGCTCCACATACGTCGAACGCAGCTTCTTCAATTTGCGGTAAGTCAGCACCTCGGAAATGATGGGATGCTTGTCGCTGATTTTGGCCAGAACCGCTTCCCCGGTAGGATATTGGCCAGTCTTGGTTTTTTTCACCCGCGTCGGAATGCCCAAATGTTCAAACAACACATCACCGAGCTGTTTGGGGGAGTCCACATTGAAGGGAACCCCCGCATGGGCTTGGATGGAGGCATCGAGGGTTTGGATTTGTTCAGACAGCTCCTCGCTGTAGGAGGCCAAAAGCGCACCATCCAGTGCCACCCCCTGAAGTTCCATGGACAGGAGCACGGAAAGCAGGGGCATTTCCACTTCCTCGAACAGCTTCGTCAGGCCTTCTTTGTGAAGGCGTGGAATCAAGACGTCGGCCAATTGCAGGGTGATGTCAGCGTCCTCGCAGGCATAATTCAGGATGTCGGAAGGAGGGAGGTCGGCCATGGATTTCTGGTCTTTCCCCTTGTTCCCGATCAGTGAAGAAATGGGAATGCACTGATAGCCAAGAAGCGATTGTGCCAAGGCGTCCATGCCATGGGGTTGGTCAGGTTCCAATAGGTAGTGTGCCACCATTGTGTCTTCCAACGTTGCCTGCGTCAAGTCCACCCCATGCCTAGCCAAGATTTTCCCGTCGTACTTCAGGTTTTGGCCTACCACACGGCTGGAAGAATCTTCCAAGAGAGGTCGCACCATGTCCCGGATGCGAGGCCATTCCTGTGGTGTGACTGCAACGTAATAGGCTTCACAGGGTTTGGCGCAAAAGGACATTCCCACAAGTTGGGCTTGCATGGCATTGAGCCCCGTGGTTTCTGTGTCAAACGCAAACCTCCCAGCCTCCTGCATCGTCGACACCATGTGCGCGAGTTGTTCGGTGGTTTCCACCAGATGGTAGTCCACGTTGTCGGGGTCCAGGGACTTCAGGGTGGAAGCCACCAAAGTCGGTTCAGGTTCTAAGCCTGCGCCAAACATGCTGAGCTGCCCATCGTGAGCTGCTGAGAATCCTCCTTGGGTGTGACTTCCGGTCGTCGGTTGACCAGCACTTTCTCGGACAGCGCCAACGCGGGTGCCCGGGGAATCTCTCTCGGCATGGCCAATGGTCAAGCCTTGTCCAGGCGAGCGGTCTTGACCTCCATGTCCGGTGTCGCCCCCCGACGCCCCGAGCAACCGTTGGGCCAAGGTCCGGAATTCGAGTTCCTCCAAAACAGGGGCCAGAACCTGTGGATCAGGTGGCGACATCGCCATGGCATCAAAGTCCTCTTCAAATGGAATGTCGGTGACAATGGTGGCCAATTCCCTCGACAAGAAGGCCAGTTCACGGTTGTCTTCCACCCGCTCTTTCATTTTTCCTTTGAGCTCGTGGACGTGGTCATACAGTCCTTCCATGCTGCCATACGCCTGCAGGAACTTGATGGCGGTCTTTTCACCCACCCCAGGAATTCCGGGGATGTTGTCTGCGCTGTCCCCCATCATGCCCAGGAGGTCTATGACTTGGTCAGGTCTCTGCAATTCATACCGTTCACATACTTCCTGCGGGCCCCACACAGTCGCGGCATCCCGACCACGTCCCGGCCGATACATTTTCACATGCTCTGTGACAAGTTGGGCAAAGTCTTTGTCTGGCGTCATCATGAACACGTCAAACCCCGCCTTTTCCGCCCGCAGCGCCAAGCAGCCGATGAGATCGTCTGCTTCGTATCCTGGTGCTTGCAGCACGGGGATGGCCATGCCTTCCAGGATGTTTACAATCCAAGGAACACTGAGTTTGATGTCCTCCGGGGTTTCATCACGGTTGGCTTTGTACGCCTCAAACTGTTCAACACGAAGCGTTGGCCCCGGCGGATCAAAGACCACAGCGAGATGTGTCGGCTGTTCGGTGCGAATGACTTCGAGCAGCGCATTCGTGAACCCAAACACAGCCGATGTGTTCATGCCCTTGCTGTTGATTCGTGGGTTTTTGATGAAAGCGTAATAGGCCCTGAAAATCAAGGCGTAGGCATCCACCAAGAACAATTTTTTGTCAGAAGGGGCTGTGATCATGAGAGGCGGAATGGCGGGGTCACCGGTTTTTCACGAGAGGCACGGAACTGCACGCTTCACCAAACATCAAGGATTTCACCGTGCCTTGGATGTGACGGGTAAAGGTTACGAGGGTGTCGGCGCCCCCCACGGAGGCGCATCCCTTGACCAACACACGCTTGTCTTTGAAGTCCGCAACATCGAGATCCTTCACGGCCAATTGCCAGGCCCGGGCCCTTGCTGCGGATTCATTGCCTACAAGGACATCACGAGCCACACTTTCGAGGCGCGCGGCCACGAGCATCCAAGACCAGTCAGGCAAAATGGCATCCGTGGAACAACACAAGGCAACCACACAATCCTCGCAAGACGCGATGTCCCACGCCGCGATGGCGGCACGAAAATCTTTTTCACGAAGCACCCAACCGTCCGCAAGCCACGGCGCCAAATCGACAACCACAACGTCCGACGGCTTGAGAATTTTGGCCAAATCGACTTGCATCAATCCAGCCGCATCCACGCGATTCAGAATGGGCTCATCCATTCTCCGAAACTACGTCATGCGTCAGGGTGTCCCAAGGGAATTATATCCCAATCCGCCCTCAAGCGATTCGCATGCCTCCCTTGGTCTGGTTTGCTTGTCGATCCATGCACATCTCACGAGCTCGGGCCACAATGGCGGCAGCGTCGTACCCACACTCCGCATAGAGTTCCTCTTGGGTGCCGTGCTCGATGTACCGATCAGGAACACCGAGGCGAACGACCTTGGCGGCATAACCTTGCTCCATGGCCCATTCGGTCACAGCACTGCCCATGCCTCCCTGGATACAGCCATCTTCAATGGTGATGACGTCTTTGTGAGACCCAAAGATTTCGTGAAGCATGACCTCATCAAGCGGTTTGACAAACCGCATGTCATAGTGTGCGGCTTGCAAACCTTGCTGGGCCAAACGATCAGCCGCCGCAGCCACCTCTGTTCCAATGGCACCGATGCTGAGCAAGGCGACATCCTTCCCTTGGCGAAGGCGCCTTCCGCGTCCAATGTCAATGCTTTCGAAAGGCGTTCTCCATTCGATCATGGATCCATTGCCACGAGGATAGCGAATGACGAAAGGTCCGTCGTGATTCTGAGAGGCGGTGAACATGAGGTTCCTCAGTTCCTGCTCATCCATGGGTGCGCTGACGACCAAACCGGGAATGCATCGCATGTAGGCCAAATCATACACACCATGGTGGGTGGGCCCGTCGGCTCCGACCAACCCTCCGCGGTCCAGGCAAAACACAACATGCAGTTTTTGAAGCGCGACGTCGTGGATCACTTGATCGTAGGCGCGTTGCATGAAGCTCGAATAGATGTTGCAGAAAGGAATGAGGCCCCGGGTGGCCATGCCGGCACTGAACGTCACGGCGTGTTGCTCGGCGATGCCCACATCAAAGGCACGGTCAGGCATTTCTTCCATCATGAATTTCAGGCTACACCCCGAAGGCATGGCGGGTGTCACACCAACGATGCGTCGGTCTTTTTTCGCCAGTTCGATCATGGTATGACCAAAGACATCTTGGAACTTGGGTGGCTTGGGCCCTTTGCTGCTCCCTTTCAGGATCTCTCCCGTCTCTTTGTTGAAGAGACCAGGTGCGTGCCATTGGGTGGGGCTTCCCGCTTCCGCAGGCGCGTATCCTGCTCCTTTGCGTGTCACCACATGAAGCAGTTTGGGACCCGGGATGTCCTTCAAGTCGTCCAAGACCCTCGTCAGGTGCTCCACATCGTGGCCATCAACCGGCCCGAAATACCGAAAATTCAGCGATTCAAAGAGATTGCTCTGCTTGAGCAGAGCTCCTTTGACCGCGTTTTCCACTTTTTGGGCAATGGCCTGGGCATTGGGTCCAAACTTGCTGATGCGTCCCAACAAATCCCAGACCTCGTCCTTGACACGGTTGTAGGTATGGGATGTGGTGATGTCTGTCAGGTATTCTTTCAGAGCGCCCACGTTGGGATCGATGGACATGCAGTTGTCGTTCAGGATGACCAGCATGTTGGTGTCTTCCACTCCTGCGTGGTTCAGGCCTTCAAACGCAAGACCCGCGGTCATGGCGCCATCCCCAATCACAGCCACATGCTGGCGATTCGCCTCCCCGTTGTGACGGCTGCCGACTGCCATTCCCAAGGCAGCACTGACACTGGTGCTGCTGTGCCCCACGCCAAAGGTGTCATATTCACTTTCACTCCGCTTCGGAAATCCACTGACACCTTTGTACTGTCTGTTGGTGTGAAACTGCTCCCGTCGACCTGTCAGGATTTTGTGACCGTAGGCTTGGTGGCCGACATCCCAGACGATTTGGTCTTCTGGTGTGTTGAATACGTAGTGAAGGGCAACGGTCAATTCCACCACCCCCAAACTCGCACCAAAGTGTCCACCTCGTTCAGACACAACATCCACGATGAATTGTCGCAGCTCATCCGCCACTTGTTGCAGGTCCTCTGGCTTGAACTTGTCTCGCAAGTCAGAGGGAATCTCGATTTGAGATAGATACGGGCCGGCTGCGTAAGAATCCATGGGGCGGAATTTCAGGGGACTAGACCAAAACAACAAATCTAACCGCCTGAGGTTTCCTCACCTCCCAATTCCGCTCATAATCAGTCGCGTCCACAACAATTCTTGTGGAGACGCATTCGTCAAGCCAGGACGTGCTCTGCCAAACCGAGCAAAATGGCCCGGCCGTCTGTGTTCCCGAGGTCTTCGCTGCACGCTCGTTCGGGGTGGGGCATCATGCCAAAGACATTCTTGTGTTCGTTGCTCACGCCTGCGATGTTCAAGAGGGCACCATTGGGGTTGCTCATGCCATGGACTCTCCCCGTTTCGTCACAGTACTGGAACAAGATTTGGTCGTTGTCCTGCAATGCTTTCAGGCCATCATCACCGATGTAATAGTTCCCTTCACCATGGGCAATGGGAATGACGAGGGGCCGGTCAACTTCACAGCCTGCAGATACGGCGGCGGTTCGGGAAACGGGCTTGAGATGGACGTTGCGGCAAATGAATTTGCGGCTGTCGTTGTGACGCAGTGTTCCTGGCAGCAACCCCGCTTCGCAAAGGATTTGAAAGCCGTTGCAAACGCCCATCACCCTTCCGCCTTGGTGTGCAAAGGAAATCACTTCTTCCATGATGGGAGAAAAACGGGCAATCGCGCCACTGCGGAGGTAATCCCCGTAGCTGAATCCACCGGGAAGAACAACGGCTTCAACGCCTTGCAGGTCTCTGTCTTTGTGCCAGAGTTGCACCACGTTGAAGCCGAGGTCGTGGCTCAAGGCATGGACCATGTCCATGTCGCAGTTGGAGCCGGGGAAGGTGACAACGCCAATCTTCATGCTGCGAAGTTCGGCATTCTCACTTTTCCATGCACGTCTTTTAGCGCACCATTTTCCAGGTTCGGATGCTTTGGCTTGACTCATGGACCAAACGCAACAGCACCAGCCCAGGCCATTGGTCAGCTTCGACCCAAACCCGTCCATTGGCATCGGGCGTTGCGGGTGCACACAAGGCACGTCCTGTCAGGTCATAAGCCATCAACTTCATGCCGTGGTGGTTGCTTCCCAATTCCAAGGCCCATCCTGTTTCTGTCATCCAAGGCATGCCGACCCACTCCATTCCTGTCTGATCGCCCAACTCGGAGGTGGCGCCGTCCACTTCTGTGTCGAGGAATCCGGACTCACCCAAACTGACCGTCACAGTCTTGCGAAGGGTGTGGCTGCACTGATCGTTCCATGCGTTCAAGAACACATCGTACGTGCCGGGTTCGTCAAAGGTGTACATGGGATGTACATCGTAGGTGGGAATTTCCGAATCTCCGAAGAACCAAGCGTATCCAGTGGCGCCCTCTGAGGTGTTGGTGAACGTCAGTGTCATGCCAGAGTTACCATCGGTCAAACCACCCATGGGCACTGAAAAATCGGCTTCTACCTGGGGAGCATCTTCCAAGGCCACACGAATTTCCTGATGGCAACCCGTGTGATCCGTTACCGTGGCGTAGTACTCACCAGCGGCCAGTCCTGTCAGGCTTGGTGTCCCAGGGCCATGCGCCCAAACCACGGCAAAAGGTTCAAAAGTTCCTTCAATCTCCAAGTCAATGGCGCCTCGGGCCAAGCCATCGCAGCCGAGCGGTGTGACGTCCCAAGTGACTTCGAGGTCTGAGGGTGCCACGAGCTCAACGGCGGTTTCTTGAGGGGGGCAGCCAGGCAATGACGCATCGACAGACACCACGTGGTACACGCCCGTAGGCAGCGAGGTGAGGTGTGCTTCACCCATGCCTTCCGTGAATTCGGCAACCAATTCTCCCATCTCGTTGTAGATGGAGAAGTTCCATGCGGCATCTCCCGCTCCCTCGACGTGAAGTTCTGTCATGCCATGTCCATCGCATCCAGGAGAGACGCTGAGGATTTCCACGGTTGGGGCCAAATCAATGGTCACCACAAACGTTTCTTCGCAACCCAATTCATCCACGGCGGTCACCAAGTGGTTGCCAGAGGCCAACGGGCCAGAATGAGGACCTTCTGCGCCATGTTCCCAGGTCAATTGGATGACACCAACGCCGCCTTCAATGTCTACAGTGGCCTGTCCCAACATGTCCTCGTTGCATTGAACCTGCGTGTCAGACACCAAACTCATGGGTACAGGCTCGAGCAGTTTGAACGTTGCGAATTGAGACTCACAACCGAATTGCTGCATGCCAATCACCTCGACCGTGAAGTCTCCGCTGCCCAGGTCGGAAAAATCGTAGGGCGCCACGACATCTTCCACATGATCCACCAATTGTCCATCTTGGGTCAAGGTCAATGTCCAGGTGTACTCCGAGTTTTCGGCATTGAAATCGATGGATGTTGGTCCTTCACTTTCGCATGTGGTGTTTTGAGATGTGAGTTCAAACGTCGGCAGGGAGAGAACAACCACGTCCAAAGTGTCTGCACATTGGTGCGCGTCGATGGCAATGGCCGTGTACGTTCCTCCTGCAAGGCCATTCAGGGAGTTCCCCTCCTCGCCATGCAACCACGTGACGCTCACCGGCTCAACGCCACCTTGCACGTTCAATTCGATGCGACCGCCCTCCCCACAATCTGTGGTTACGGCGGGGGTCATGTCCAGGGTGGTGCCAGAGGTTACCTCCCGGATGAAAGTTTGGACCCCGCAGGCAAGGGCATCGTCGGTGGTCACAGTTCCGAGGTAGGTGCCGGATGGCAGGTTGTCAAACGCCGTGGTGACGCTGTCAGCCAGCAACGTTCCGTTCATGAATTCTTCCAATTCATTGGTCAATGTGACCGTCCAAGGGCCCTGACCGCTCGGAGTAACTTCTACGCTAGATCCTTGGCCAGATTCGCAGCCAGAGGAAATCGCTTTTGCCCTCACTGGTGGTGCCAAAAACACCTTGCCGAGAAGGCGATCCTGGTGGTTACTGGTGTTAGAAAGGGTCACTGTATGGCTCATGCCGGCCACCAAAGGCAGCAGTTCTTCTTGTCCCTCCCATTGGATGAATGCACAGTGGTCGCCCACCTCAAGTTCTTTCAACGTCACCGTGAATTCGTTGTCAAGCGGCATCAAACTGGCCATCTTGATGTCGGCTTCCAGCAAGGTTTGTCCTTCAAAACCCACCTGAGTGATGCCGTAACGCCAGTTTTGGTGCATGAAGTAGATGTTGCAGGAATTCAAATTGCTGTACACGTCAACTGCATCTTCATGGGCGACGTTGCCGAAACTGGCGTCTTCCTGAACGTACAAAATGGCGCTGTCGTAAAAGCCAGTGCTGTTGTTCAAGCTCACCTCGATGTAAGCGAGACTGCTCCGATCTGATTTCACAAGGTCCCGGTCGACGCTTCGAACCAAAGCCTCGCCTTCAACCGCAGTGCTCACAGTTTCTGTCATCAGCACTTGGCAGACTTGGTTGGGTTCGATGTAATTCTCCATCCCGTTGTTGCTGCGCCCATCGACGTATAGATCAAACCTCAATTCCTCGAAGTTCCAGCAGAACAGCGTGCCATTGTTGTCGGGAATGTCCTGCATCATGGCTTGAACATCCAGGCCCATCCCTGTGGCATTGCCCAAGCAATTCATGCCTGACGCTGTGGTGGTTAATTCATAGGTGTAGTCCACTGGAGGCAGTGTGCCCGAAAAGTCCAGTTCATATTCTTCGGTCAAGGGAAGCCCGATGTAGATGCCTTCCCACGATGGAAGCACTTGCGCACTGTCTGTGATGAAGGTGAACCCAAGACTTTCTGACCAATGGTAGATGTTGGACATTCCAGATTCTACATCGGCACCCGGAAAGCCCATGGTGGGCATGTCATCCATCAGTTCCGCCACGGTCACACCTTCGAATCCTGTGGCAAAGAGCTGCTGGATCGCGATGTTGTAGTTCACATAGAAAGACGAATTGGGCATGGCTTTCATGCGGAGCACCCGGGTCACTTCACCGATGACAGAGCCACCTCGCGTGCGAGCCACTGTGGCACGACCGTACGCCCCTTCTGTCAAACGCAATTCTCCACCGTCGATGGAGAGCACTGAAGCATCCAACTCCACGTGATCCGTCACCGACAGTGACCCCTTGAGGGTGAGCGCGGACCCATCGGTCACCCACACTTGGCCCAAAAATGCCTGTCCTTCCATGACGTGTCGACCTGCAACATCGTTGAGCAAAAGCGTGGTGAACTCCAAGTGAGCTTGGCCACTCACCCACAGATCCCCGCCCAAATCGAGCGTGCTGGGGGCATCAGAGGATAGCATTCCCTCCACATTCAAGGATTGAGCTGTCGCGTCCCCTTGCAAGGTGACCTCATGCAGCACAACAACGTCATCATCTCCTCTAGGAATGCATCCACAATCCCATGTGTCGGGATTGTGCCAGAGACCATCCATGATGGACGTGATGGCTCCCAATTGGTTTCTCTCAACAGAGATCACCTCCCAGGTGTTGTCGGAATCACTTTGGGCTTGTTGGCCTGATGTGCGCGCTTCCCAGCGCTCTTTGGCCAACTTCACCATGTCGCCATCCCACGAAGGATGGAGAGATGCGTCCATGTGTTGTGCCCATGGGTTACCGAATGTGGCCAGGCCCAAGGCGAAGGTGAATAGTGCTCTCATGGCAATCTGAGAAAAGAGATTTGGACTCCCGTTACGAGACTTGTTCCACGAGGGTTACAATTCAAGTGGGCTTGTGTACTTTTGAACCCGAAGATTGAAGCCATGAACACACAAGACATCATCACTCCGCTGGCCCAGTTCATCGAATGGACTTTTAACACCGTGTTGGTCCCAATGAGTGATGGATTCAATTGGGCCGTGATTGCCCTCGGTGGCGTGGGTCTTGCCTTTTGGTTGCGCCTTCAGGCCAAATACAACGCCAAGGCGGAGAAGGAAGGTTCAATCATGTGATTCCGCCGGGTGTTCCCTGAATTGAGGGGTTCACACGGAAAAAGGCGCACTCCAATTCACGAGGAACGGTCTGCAGGCACTTGAAATTCCCACCTTCGTGTTCAAACCCAACGGGTGCAAACCCAAAGTGCGAAGCTTCGCGCCGCGTTACAACAAGTCTTGTCCAATGTCTTTCCTGAATGACATGCCTTCGAAGACCACTTTGGACGCCAAGTCATAGCTTCGTTTGATGGCATCTTCAGGCGTGGTGCTCAAGGCTGAACATGCAACGACTCGACCTCCATCGGTGAGCACTTGTCCGCGAGAAACAGTGGTTCCGCCGTGGAAGAGCATGGTGTCTTTGGGCATGCTCTCAGGCAATGTCATGGCTTTGCCTTTTTCCACCTTGCCAGGATATCCCTGCGAAACCAGCATGACCGTGCTGCATGTGCGAGAATCAATCTGTAGATGATATTCGCTCAACAAACCTGCGCCCATGCTTTCAAACAAGTGGAGGAGGTCAGACTGAATGCGAGGGATGATGACTTCGGTTTCAGGATCCCCTAAGCGACAGTTGTACTCGATGACAAAGGGATCTCCACCCACTTTCATCAAGCCAAAGAACAAGAATCCTTGGTAAGGGATACCATCAGCGGCCAGTCCTTTGATGGTAGGGATGATGATTTGGTTGATGGCCTTTTCGTGAAACTCAGCGTCCATGAAGGGAACTGGACTGACGGCGCCCATACCTCCGGTGTTGGGACCCGTATCACCTTCCCCCACACGCTTGTAGTCCTTGGCGGAAGGAAGCAAGTGATAGGCATCGCCATCGGTGACGGCAAACATGCTGCATTCGATGCCGTCGAGGTATTGTTCCAAGACCACCTGGGTTCCAGCATCTCCAAACGATGCACCAGAAAGCATGCCTTCAAGCACTTGTTGCGCTTCGTCCAAATCCTCAGTGATGATGACTCCTTTGCCCCCTGCCAGGCCGTCCGCCTTGATTACGTAAGGGGCCTGCATGTTGCGCAAGAATTCTTGGGCTTCCTCTTGCTGGGTGGCGTCAAACGCACCATAGGCCGCGGTGGGAATGTTGTGGCGACGCATGAATTCCTTGGCAAAAGCCTTGCTGCCCTCGAGTTGCGCCCCGGCTTTGCGGGGGCCAACCACCACCAAGCCTGGGTGTTTGGTGTCATCCAACAACTCGTCGACCAACCCATTCACGAGCGGAGCCTCGGGCCCCACCACCACCATGCCAATGTCATGCCTTTTGATGGCTCGGCTCACCGCATCGTGGTTGCTCACGTCCAACTTGAGGTTGGTGGCGATTGAATCTGTGCCTGCGTTCCCCGGAGCGACAAACAACCCCGTGAGAAACGAACTTTGGGCAAGCTTCCACGCCAAGGCGTGCTCTCGGCCGCCAGAGCCAATCAGTAGGACATTCATGCAACAAAGCTAATTCTGTCCCATGGCGTCGGCAACACAGGTTATCCACAACGGACTAAATTCGGGCCGTGCTTTCGGTCGTTGTCATCACCCTGAATGAGGCCCATAATTTGGGACGGTGCTTGGATTCCGTGTCCTCGTTGGCCACAGAAATCATCGTGGTCGATTCCGGGTCGGTGGATGGCACGGCAGAAGTCGCGGCTTCTTTCGGTGCCAAGGTCTTGATTCGTCCCTTCACGACCTATGCAGACCAAAAAAACTGGGCAGCTCGACAGGTCTCTCAGTCCTATGTACTGAGTTTGGATGCTGACGAGTCGTTGAGCCCTGAATTGCAAGAAGAAATGGCGGCGTGGAAGCTCCGCGTCATGCGGGCGGACGCTGAACACCCCGTGGCGTGGTCCATGCCCCGGTTGACCAATTACCTCGGGAATTGGGTTCGTCATGGCGGCTGGTATCCCGACGTCAAAGTTCGGCTTTGGAAGGCAGGAGCCGGTGAATGGCAAACAGGCGCAGAAGGAAAGGTTCTCCATGAGTTTTGGGCTCCTCATCAAGACCATCCTCAAGCTGTGGGTCACCTCCATTCGGATCTTTGGCATCATAGCTTTCACACTGTTGCAGACCACCAACGCCAAGTGGCGAAATTTTCTGCGTTGGGAGCGAGGGACGCTCTTGCCTTGGGGAGGCATGTGGGGTGGGGAGGCATGTGGTTTCGTCCGGTGTTTCAATGGGTTAAACAGTACTTCGTGCAAGGCGGATTTCGAGACGGGAAAACCGGTTGGCAGATCGCGTATTGGAGCGCTGTGGCTTCGCATTGGAAGTGGCGCCAAGTGAAGCACGGAAGCCAGCTTCCCTCCACAGTCGGTGTGGTTCGAACGGATGCGCTTGGGGACAACGTGTTGACCTTGCCGATGGCGGGAGCGCTCAAAGTGCTGTTGCCTGATGTCAAGGTGGTTTGGATTGTGCGTGCCTATGCCCAAACGTTGGTGAAAACATCGGACCACGTGGATGAAGTGCGCGTGTGGGATCCTGAGGGCGAGAATCCCTCGGTGCTTCAGGGTTTGGATGCGGTTGTTTTTGCGTTTCCTGAACCCAAGCTCATGCGCGAGGCCGCCAGACTGGGAGTCCCCGTGAGGGTGGGAACCGCCAGGCGATGGGGAAGCTTGCCATGGCTGAATCGTCGGGTTTGGGTCTCAAGAAAAAGGAGTGACCGTCACGAATCGCTCCAAGGACTGAGGCTTCTCCACGCACTCCACATTCCAGCCATGCATCGATTCCCTACCGTGGAAGAATGCTCCCAACTGACGGGGCTGAATCCCCAGGGAACGAAGACCGAATTGGCTGCATTGCTGGGTGTCTCGGAAGACATCCTCACACGGGTTGTGGTGGTTCACCCAGGCAACCATGGCTCGGCCCAAGGATGGTCTCTCGATCGGTTTCGTCAACTGATCTTGATGCTGATCCAGGACAACATTCCGGTGGTGGTGACAGGCTCATCGCAGGAATCTCGCATCCTGGACCCTTGGATGGATTCGTGGATTTCAACCACAGACGGACCCGTGTTCTCGGCGATTGGCAGGTTGCCTTTCATGCCATTCATGGCCTTGCTGAGGGAGGCGAAGGTTGTGGTTGCATCAAGCACGGGACCGCTACACATGGCCGCCGCCATGGGGACGCCTGTGGTAGGCTTGTATCGGTCCGAGGCGCCGTTTTGGCCTCAACGTTGGGGTCCACTCGGGCAGAATCATCAAATTCTTGCCACAGAGAAAATGGGGGCTGAGGGAGGCCTTGATGTGGCTCCAGATGAAGTCTTCAAAGCGGTGCTTCAAGCAGGGCCCTGCCTTGCACTTTGAACGGAATGCGTGGGAGGGTCAGTCGGTCTGCTTTGACCCCACCATGAACATGAGGGCGAGTGTCCCCACGGCAATTCCCGCTTGGGTATGGAGGGTGTCTTCAAACAGAAAACTCAAGGACAACACAAGAAGCCCCCATTCACCCAACTTGCGTCTGTCGAGGGGCAAGGATCTGAGCCATTTCAAGCTGGCAAGAAGAAACCCACAGGCCAACCCCAAGGCAATCCACCCACCACCCACCCACCATTGCAACCATTGGTTGTGCGTGCCATGTCTGTATTCGGGGCGGAGTTTGCTGTTGAGAGATTGGTAGGCCGACGCCATCGAACTTCGCACGTCCCCAAAGCCATGACCCCAGATCCCGCCGCTTTTTCCCGCCCACCAGCCTGCGCGCCAAAACTCAAGCCTCTGGGTCAATGAATGACCTGATGGATTGCCGCCGTCCTTCCACATTTCGAGTTCAAATCGAATCTCTCGACCTCGACCCTGAAGTCCCGAAAGGAAACGCGCATTGGTCTGACGGTTTTCAATGTCAGCCACCTGTTCTGGGGTCAACGCGAGGATGCTGGCGCCGTCTTTGGGGACCCCCAGCGATGTGAGGTATCTCAGCAACACAGGCCTGAGACTTGAAACACCTTCATCCAATGGCCGTTCGCTGACTTGAGACCATGCGCTGTCCCATTCCTGTTCACACGCGTACATGAAGACGCGGTGTCCTCCTTCAGAGAGCACGCGGGCCGGTTGGTGGGTGTAGCGATTTCCCCACGGGGTGAATTCTTTCCAAGGCTTTTCCGGGAGAGCAACAGGTGAGAGCCACAGAAACATGCCGCCTGTTGCCGCCAAGGCCACTGCCGCCAGTCCTCCCCACGCCAGCCGCTGGGTTATGGGTTGGTTCCAACGTTGAAGAATGGCCCAGAACACGACCAAGGGCCAAAGCAACGCACTGGTCATGGATCCTGTCACGGCTGTAAAGGTTCCCCACAAGGCCATCAACGTCCACCACGCCTTTCGCGGATGGGACCTCGCTTTTGGCTGTGAGGCAGTCCAACCCGCGGCCAAGGCCCCAAGAAGGGACAAACGGATGTGCGATACCCATGGGGTCCAATCTCGGGCTTCCAAGATTTCACCGTGCCATGCATACCAGCCCCCATGGATGAGCGCCCCAGCCAACCCCAAGGCGGCGCTCCATGCGGTCCACCGAACCATGACAGTGTGGGATGGAGGGACCCAACGCATGGCCCAGAGCATGGCCCACATCGTCCATAGCAGGGCCAAAGAGTGGTTGGGAATCTCGTTGGACCAAAGTGTGGAAATGGAAAGCCAGGCGAACAACCATGCCAACCATGCAAGTGGATCCCGCCAATCGACAAGAAAATCCTTCCCTTGGAGGAGTTTCGATGACAAAGGAATCGGCGAGAGCAAGAGAGCCCAAAGGGCGCAAGAGATGATCCAAATGGACCCAAGGCTCATGGCTGCATGTGACCAAGGCAAGCCCCACACAAGCGTGGCCCACCCCAAGGGCGCCCACCGGGAGGGATGTCCCCATGCTCCCATGAAGCGATCAGCGACGATTCAGGTTCTGCGGACCGGTCAAAACGTCGCGATATGCACCGGATTCGAGCAATTCAACAGCCTTGAGCGTCACGGCATCCTTTCGAAGCCCATGTTCGAATTCCCCCGTAGTGTTGTAGAGGTGAACCACGAGTTCATGTTCGAGGGCTTCTTGGATTTCCACCTTGTGACGTTCCAAATCCGCGCGGACATTCGCTTGCAGCCCCGATTTCAATTGAGACAGAGCGGAAGCATTGGCTTCGACCAAGAGCTCATCTTCAGCAGTAGACCACAACGATTCCAAAGCCTGCTGGGTCAAGGATGCATACGGAGCCTCCTCCATCGACGCCACATACGTGACGAAGTTGTTCCACATCGGATGGGTCAGTTCAAAATCAACAGCAGATTCTGGAACCTCCCACTGGGATCGCTGATCGACGGCAAAATCAAAAAGCACGTGATTGTCAAGCAGCCCTGCGAGCACGTAATTGGCCTCAGGGGATTCAATTTCGATGTCTGGAATGACACCTCGACCCTCGAGCACAGTTCGACCGCCTTTGGTGTAGAACGTTCGAAGCGTGCTGTCCGCCAATGCGTGGACTGCGCCCTCTTCATCGCGGTTGCTGTAATCCAAGCGCTGGACGCAACGACCACTCGGCGTGTAGTATTTGGCCACCGTCACTTTCAATCTCGTGCCGTAGGCGAGGGTTTTGGTCTGTTGAACCAACCCCTTGCCAAACGATTCTTCTCCCACCACCACTGCACGGTCCAAATCCTGCAAGGTTCCTGCCACAATTTCACTTGCTGACGCCGAAGATCCATCCACCAACACGGCCACGGGAAGCTCGGGGAACTGGGCACTTCGAAAGGTCTTGTAAGATTTGTTCCAATCGGGGGTTTTGCCCCGGGTGCTGACCACTTCCTCGTCCTTTCCAACAAACAAATTGACGATGGTGATTGCCTCGCGTAACAGACCACCCCCGTTCCCTCTGAGGTCAAAGACCACCTGCTCTGCTCCAAGGCTGTCAGTCAGGGTCATCAGCGCTTTGCGTACCTCAGAACTGGAAGTTTTGGTGAAGGAGCTCAGGGTGAGGTATCCCGTTTTGTCGGTAAGCATCCCCACGTAGGGCACATCGGGAACTTTCACCTTGGCTCGGGTCAAGATGAATTCAAGAGGCCCGGAAGCGCCAGGTCTGTCCACCTGAAGTTTGACCTCGGTCCCAGTGGCGCCTTGGAGCATATCACCAATTTGTTCCTGGGAAAGACCATCGAGGGAACGGCCATCAACGGCAAGGAGACGGTCTCCCAGCAACATGCCCGACATCTCTGCGGGTTCCCCTTCGAGCAGATCAACGATGATGGTATGCCCATTCTTCGTTTGCTCGATGCTTGCGCCTACCCCGCCGTATTCCCCCGTTTGCATGAATCGCACATCCTCCATTTTGGACTCAGGGAAGTAACGCGTGTAGGGGTCCAGTTGATCCAGCATGGCCTTGATGCCCGTTTCCATCAATTCTCCAGGGGCCAGTTCATCCACGTAGTACAAATTCAATTCGCGGAAAGCCGACTGCATGATTTCCAACTGCTTGCTGATCTCAAAGTAGTCATCTCTCAGAGCCTTGGCACCCATCAGAACCAATCCTACAGGGAGGGCAAAAATCAGCAGATGTCTTGTTCGAAAGTGTGAGAGGAGGCGGTGGTTGGAGTTCTTCATGGGTCTGGCGGGCTTCATGGACCGAGCTTCCCGGCGCCGATCTTCTGTTCCAAGGATTGCACGAGTCGCTTCATGTGCAATTGAACATCAGAAAACGTGGGCATGTCCTGTCCGGCAAAGATGAACACCAAGGCCCATTGCGTCTGACCCGGTTGCCAATTTTTGGCGAGCCTTGTTTTTTCGACACGCCAGACTTCCCGCATCAGTCGCTTGATTCGGTTCCTGTCCACAGCTCGCCTGAACCGACGTTTTCCTACGGAAAATGCAGCCTGAAATGGCACTTCCTGATTCAATGAAGATTCACGGACTCGTGCCATCAGGGGAAACGACTTGAGTTTCATGCCATGCGCGAACACATCGTCCATCAATGCGGTCGATTTGAGCCGCTCGCGCTTGGAAAGGGTGTTCACTCAGCGGGTGATGTATTGATCCAGAGCCATGGTCATGGACGGTGCCTTGGCGGTCGGCGCGTTGATGTCAATGCGAAGTCCTGCTTCTTCCGCGGCTTTGGCTGTGGTGGGTCCAAACACGGCGATTCGCGTCTCCCCTTGGACAAAATCGGGGAAGTTTTTGAACAATGATTCGATGCCACTTGGACTGAAGAATACGAGCACATCGTACTTCACATCGCTGAGATCACTCAGGTCAGAGCATACCGTTCGGTACATGACAGCGCGTGAATACTTTAGTTTTTCTTGGTCCAGGAGCTGGGGGATGCTGTCCTTCAACAAATCTGAACTCGGCAACAGAAATGTCTCGGACTTGTGCTTTTTCATGAGCGCAACGACTTCCTCAAATTTGATGGTTCCGTGGAAGATTTTGCGCTTGCGAAACTGGACGTACTTCTGCAGATAATAGGCCGTGGATTCTGAGATGCAGAAGTATTTCATGCTGTCTGGCACTTCGAATCTCAGTTCTTTGGCCAAACGGAAATAATGGTCCACAGCAAGCCTGCTCGTCAAAATGACAGCTGTATGCGATGCAAGGTCAATGCGCTGCTGTCTGAACTCTTGGGCATCCATGCCTTCCACATGAATGAAAGGGCGGAAATCGATGGTCAGATTGAGACGCTCTGCCAAGTCGAAGTACGGGGACTTCTCCGTGGTCGGCTTGGGCTGTGAGATCAGGACGGTTTTGATCTTTTGGGCCATGGGTCTTGACGATTCAATGTCAGTCGAAGCAGGATTGTAGGAGCCAAACACAGCTGGTCACAGCAACCCCCCATTCGAGGGTGCAAAGATACAAGATTCCACGAAGAGGCTGTCGAGAAGTGTTTTTGAGTGCTTGAGTGGCTCGCCAAGCCCCATGCAGCGCGAGAATGCTCCAAATCATCGCGGCTCCCGCACAAGCAACTCGAGGTTGTTGGCACCACGGGTGAATGGCTGCGATTGCTGTCCATAGCGCCAATCCGAGGGCCGTGAGACTCATGTGATGTCTGTGGATTTCAATGGCACAACCTCGATCATCTAGGTTGGGAAACGCACCATGGGCCACCCCCCCCTTCAGGACGGCTAGAATCACGCTTCCTCCGAGCGCGGAAAACACCACGGATCCTCCAAGGGGTGTCAATTCTGTCCAGCCAAAAAGCAATCCCAACCCCACCATCGACATGCCATGACTGATGAGGACCCCCAATGTCCTCGGACTTTCAGAAGAATTTCTCGTGGTCAATTGTCTCGGTCGCGTCCATGCCCAAACCATGCGTTGACTTTCCCTGGGAAAGGCCGCATGCTGAAGCCACAATCCACCCAACACGAGGGCAGCCCAACCCAACATGCCCGCCTGCGTGTGAGACCATGAATCGAGAGGAGCTCCATCAAACATGCGTGCAAGTTCGTCCATTCACGTGAGCATTCCCACGGCTCAAGGGGTCACCGTGATCAAGCATCGATCCACCCCTTGAAGCAGCACACCTCCTTCCTCGACGCCCGCGGTTCGTGGACATTGCCAGCGGACGGTGATCATGTGATTTCCCGGGCTAGCGGGTTGTTCGTTCGCCAGATCGCCGCGCCATGCCCAAGTTCCCAATCCAAGCCCCGTGGTCATGGTGGCGATGGGTTCCATCATGGCGTGATCTGCCTGCAGACGTTCGACCGGATGCACAAACCACTCCAGATGACAAAGAGCGTGAAGTGGGAGCGATACCTCTGCGAATACAAGGTCCTCACCCAGGCCAGGTTGAATGATGTAGGGAGAACAAGACAGCCGACTTTGTTTTCTCGGATTTTCAACCTGATCAGGTAGGTTGTTGGTACGTCCAGGTGTGGATCCAATGTGTGCGGGGGTGCTGGTCCACAAATCGCTGTCGGGCAATCGACCCATTGAAATCCCATCATCTTCCGCGACCCATGGGCTGTGCTGTTCCCTTCCAAGGGTCACCACATCCTCCATTCCTCGATGCCTAAGTCGGAGTTCACGCTCCCCATGAAGCGAGGGAATGTCAGCGGGGATGCAGATGCCACTTCCATGCTGAACCCACATGGGACATGTCCCAAAACAAGAGGCCTTCTGGGGTGGGAGAATCCAGTCGATGTCCGATGCAGGCGACTCAAATGAAGCAGGGTCTTCGTCTTCTGAAGAGGACCACACAAGGTCTCGTGTCATGACAGGGTTGGGATTGGGGTTCCAAACCTCCACAAATGGACAGAAATCCGTGACTGGGGATTGGAGCCATTCATTCCAATGCACCCTCATTCGATCGTCGAAAGTGTCCGTCGCCCATTCCAAACCCATGGTTCCGAGATGGGGTGGATCGTTGCTCGACATGGATTGGGGGCAGGACAGGGATGGCACGCTTTCGTGCTTGGGAAGGATCGGGTCTCCCGCGCTGTTGATTTGGATGGGAGAAGTCACTGCAGGCATGCCTCTGCATCGGGTCCACGACCATGACGTGGCAGGGGACCATAAGTGAGGCTGAAACAGTCCGGGATCTGTTCCTACAGCGGGGATGACAACCCATGCATTCTCAACGCACCCCCACAGGCCTGTAGGTGCCAAAGGGTGGGACGGCGGGCGGTCTACATTGGGCCAAGGATCCTCTTCGTCCCACACCTCATCAACCCAACCGGGAGAGGACCCCAAAGGATGAGGACACGTTCGGGTGCTTTGGACCTGCATCTGCACAGCGGAGTCATTCACGGCTCGGGAGGAGAACCATTCGACACTTCGGCCGCTTTCGGGGCCCGAGGACCTGTCGTGATCGCATGGAGAGTGAATGACCAGAGGCATCGCACGCTGCCAGGGATCTTCCAACTCAAGTTGCCCCCCTTGGTTGGGTAATTTTACCTCAGACCGCACTTCCCAAATCGGTGGGATGCGGTCCTGCCACGCTTCCCAATGCCACCCTTCAAAATGGGCCTTGGTTTCGGGAGACTGCACCAAACATTGTCCTGGAGCCCACGCAGATTGGCCCCATGCCAGCGTGTCATCTCGAAGGTGCATCCATTCGATGAATTCGGCCCCGATCGAGGGGTTGGCGTGCACTTCGGTCAGGACCAAATCCTCTCTGCGAGGTAGGGGGTGCATTCTCCACATGGTATCCACCCTCAGGTTCCATTCTGGGTGCAAACACAAGGGTGTCGTGATTTGGATGTGGATGGTTCTCGATTGGCCTGTGGATTTGGGTGCGGCCAGTCGCCATGTTTGGTCTTCCCCTCGAACGGCCTGTAGAAGACTCCACGCGGATTGGTCCGAATCTCTCATGGCAACCCACACCTCTTTTCGATTGTCCCATGGTGGGCTTGGAGACATCCACACAGAATCTCCAAACCAAGGCATCAGAGTCAAATTCCCGGTCAAGGGTTCTGGGGGTGCATGGGAGGTGCTTGCCGCTGAGAATCGTCCCGGCGACGCCCCCTCTTGGTCAGGCTTCCAATTGTCGGGATGGTCACAACCCTCGGGCTGTATGGCGGACAAACTGATGCCATCTTGAGACCCAGGGAGCCACCATGACCCCTCGTATGTCAGAGATTCCAAAACCACGTTTCCGCGCATGAGTGCAATTGATTCTCCATCATCTCGAAGTCCCGACCAGCTGGACACCTTGGCCACGTGAAACTCGGACTGTGCAGGGTCGTCCCACAAGCGCCATGGATCCAAATTGTCCACGAGTAGAAGGACTTCACCGGGCAACCACAGTTTGTCGTTCCAAGGAACCAATGCGTGGTGTTCGCCTCCATCCCTGAGGACCAACGAAGAGACCTGGATGGCTAGGGAAGAGAGGTTGATCAACTCCAGGTAGGTGCTTTCGGGAGCGTGAGTGGCAGGTGTCGGGTCGGCCATGATTTCGGTGAAGGCGATTTGGCCCGGGAGAAGGAGTGACGTCCCCTCGGGCCACATGTGAATGTCGTGGCCCCCAAAGGAGAGTCGGGAGGGGTGTTCAGCTGGCAAGGGGCAGGGGAGCTGGACATCCCACACATTGTGGCATGCTGTCTGCCTCGGAATTACCGAGCTCATTCCCGAGCTCATTCCCGAGCCGTCTGCGGAACCCCCTCCCAAGTCCGTGCTCCCCGGCACCTCCGGGCATCGAGGGCCTTGGGTCAAAGGGGGCAACACCAGGTTGGCCGGTTGAACAATCAAAGACAAGGCTGAGGGATGGGTGACAGCAGAAGAAGGGAGAGGTTCCACCAGGTTCACGCTTGCCTCGGCGTTGGACAACATGGAAGAATACAGCGGGGTTGTGACGGCCGTGTCAGGGTTTCCAGCACCCACGCGGACCCCAAAACTCCAGGAGTCGAGGTTGCTCGATGTGCAGTCCACCCTCCATCCTACGCAAGGTGGGGCAAGGGCAGTCGAAGAAGGGGTTTGGGCCATCACTGTGTCAACCAAGGCCTGCATTCGACCCTTGGCATCCACAGCCGAAGCTTGCCATTGTCCATTTGTCCCCCAGGTCATCCACCCCCCGAGTTCAAAGGGATGACCCCATGAATGACAACCAGAGGCAACCTGCCATGCAACCATGTCGGGAGCCCAGCACATCAAGGGGTCGTCACTTCCCGTGGAGCCAGCTCCCATCCCTCCGTGTCCGTCCATCCAGCCAGACTGCGTGGACTCGGCAAGCATCCTTGCGGATTCGACAGGGTCGGGCGTTGGTGGCATTGCCCACATCCACTCGCTCCTGTTGGCTTGTGATCCCGAAACACCTTGTTGCCAATGCCACAATGCATGGAAGGCCGTTGGGTGGGAGGGGTTGCCTAAAGGTGGGTGGGGCGAGATGAGGGAGGAACCATTCGTGTCTACCTCCGTGGGGCAGCCCCACACGACGTGCACACCAGGAATGGTTGCGTCAAGTTGCCAGCGCCCCATGGTGGCGACACCTTCGAAATCGCTGTTGGGATGGTTGTGCCAAGTCCATTGACTTAGGTCGCCATGCCAAGCCATGCCGGGAGTGGTCTGGGAGTCTAGCGCCGATGTTTGGCCTCTGACGGGAGCCCGCCACAGACCAGCAAAGCCGGCCAATACCAACACTTTGACCCCGAGAACCGAAGTCCCTCGACCCCTCCCACAGGCGGTTTCTCTCCCCCCTTTCCTCATCACACTCGTCATCATGTGCAAACCTCGTATTTTCGCAGGGCTTGGGCATCTCCGGTTATCAATCCGAACAGGACGTCGACAAAGTGGTGAGATTCCGAAGTTGAGAAACCCAAAAAATCAGTTGGCATGGACAACACGGGAGGATTGAATGTGGCAGTCGTTGGGGCCACAGGCATGGTGGGAAGAACCATGCTCCAGGTGCTGGAAGAACGAAATTTTCCGGTCGCAGAGCTGCTGCCCGTTGCCTCGGCTCGCTCCGTAGGTTCGACCGTTCAATTCAGGGGAGAGCCCGTGCCTGTCATTTCGCTCGAAGAAGCGGTGGATCGTGCCCCGGAAGTTGCCTTGTTCAGTGCCGGAGGAGACATCAGTTTGGCCTGGGCCCCTCGATTTGCCGCAGCAGGCACAACAGTGGTGGACAACAGCAGCGCTTGGCGCATGTCTGAGGCTCACAAATTGGTGGTGCCGGAAGTGAATGGCGACGTGTTGGGACCGGAAGACCTCGTCATTGCCAACCCCAACTGCACGACCATGCAATTGGTCATGGTGCTTAAGCCGTTGCACGATCGCTGGCGAATCACGCGGGGTGTGGTCAACACCTATCAAAGCGTGACAGGGACAGGGCAAGCCGCCGTGGCCCAATTGGAGGCCGAGCGCAGGGGTGAAGAGCCCAACATGGTGTACCCTCACCCGATTGACAAGAATTGTTTGCCTCATTGTGACACCTTTCAAGAGAACGGCTACACGCGAGAGGAAATGAAGGTCCACCATGAAACCAAGAAAATCATGGGAGACCCCACCATCCAGTTGTCGTGCACAGCGGTTCGGGTGCCTGTGGTGGGTGGGCACAGTGAGGCGGTATACATCGAGTTTGATGAAGATTTTGACTTGGCAGAAGTCCGCTCGACCCTCGAGGGATTTGAGGGCGTGGTGGTGCAAGATGATCCCGCCGCCTTGGTCTATCCAATGCCACGCCACGCCCATGGAAAGGATGACGTTTTTGTAGGTCGAATCCGTCGCGATCTGGGAAATCCTCGAGGTCTGCACTTGTGGATTGTCGCAGACAACTTGCGCAAGGGAGCGGCCACCAACACAGTGCAAATTGCCGAGCACTTGTGGAGGTCAGGTCGATGGTCTTGAGGGCGAGTTTCCGGAGGGTCTTGGCCAAAAAACCGGTCACTGGGTGAAACCATTTTCTACCCCCCTGCGTACTTTTGCCGACCCACGACCGAACAGGAGTGGATTGTAGGCCGATATAGCTCAGCTGGTAGAGCAACGCATTCGTAATGCGTAGGTCCGCGGTTCGAGTCCGCGTATCGGCTCCAAGTTTTTATTCATCATTGACCCAAAGCCCCGCCCGCCCGCGGGGCTTTGTCGTGTGTAAGGGCGGCCAATAGCCTGCCCTCGGCGGCTCAAAGCCAACCAAGACTTCACCCCACGGACACCCATTCCCAATCATTCGCTGAGAAGGTCACGATTGGAGGTGCCATGGGAAGTATTTGAACAATGAGGTATGGACAAAGGCCGTCCAATCGGAGTGAAGTCCACCTCTCCTTCTACGTAGTTGCGCCATGAAACCATTCAACCAACGCTATGAAATACCTCGTTTTGGCAGCGTGCGCTGCCTTCCTTGGCCTGTCAGCCGCCGCCCAGCAAAATACCCACGCTGTGAAGGCCAACCCTCTTGGGTTTTTTGTCCAACAGTATCAATTGGGCTACGAGCATGCGCTGAATGATAACATCAGTGTTCAACTGTCCGCAGGTTTCATTGGTGGCACCACCGAAGCTTCGGACTCATCGGGAGTCACCCTCGAATACAGCAAGACAGGATTCATTGCGGTTCCCGAGGTGCGATGGTTCCCAGGCGGAAGCGCGTGCGAAGGCTTTTACGTCGCTGCTTTGGGTCGATTCCGAAGTGTGACCACCTAGGACGACTTGGATGGTGTCTTGCTCAAACGAAGTGCCAACGGTGCGGCTGTGGTTCTTGGATACCAAAGAGCCACCGGAGGGTACATGTTGGATTTCTTCATTGGACCTCAGTACAAGTCTGTGAGTTCAGAAGGGGATTTGGCAGAGGTCTCCAATTTCTTCACCAGCGACAACCCCATGGGGGTGAGGCTTGGAGTCAACATCGGATATGGCTGGTGACCCCTCCTTTCCTGCAATTGAAACCCCCAAGCCCTGCCTCAGCGCGGGGCTTTTTTGAACTTCAAATCGCGTCGATTTGGTCCTTGCGAAAGTGAGGTCCTTGGTCCATATCTTTGGGAAAACTGACACTACGATGAACCCCTTGACCCGTGTTTTTAGCAATTCCGTAACCCTGTTGGGGACGTTGACTCTGTTGGTTTCGGCGGATCTTCAAGCCCAAACTCAGCCATGGCTCGGATTGATTCCTGTGGTGGAGCACACCGAAGGAGAATTGGCCGGCATGACCACCTATCGGTTGTACCTCTACACCCTCAACGCAGATGACTTCTTGTCCAGTTGTTCAGGAGATGACCAAAACCAATGGATTCTGACATCCACGGCTTCTCCAGCGTGGTACCAAAGTGCGGCTGCGACGACGGCCTTTGCCACAGACATCAATCCCGCGTTTTTCCCCACATTCCCTGAATTGATCTACGACAGTTGGTTGACCATCGGGGCTGAAGACAACACGGCCGCGGTAGACATCATTTCCGTAGCCGACCCGTCCTACAATGCCTTCACCGCATTTGAAAATGGGGAAAATGTTGTGGTCGACACTCCCGTGGGCAATGCGTGGTTTGTGCTCAACACACCGAGCAATGTAGAAGCCGTTGCCGGAGAGGATCTTCGAATTTTGGTGGCGCAATTGACAACGGCAGGGGAGATTGCCGGTCAAATCCAAGTGCAGTTGTTCTACAATGGCAGCAACCAAAATGAATTCCGCGAGGTATTGCCCATCTTGAATGCTTGCAATGACCCGGAAGCCTTGAATTATGAGGAGGCATCCTTCAACACGGACGGATGTGTCTACCCAGAAGTTGACGGCGTTGTAGAATCTGTGACGTTGGAATCACTTGAGGTCTTTCCATTGCCCGCGTCATCGGAAGTGACCGTTCGTTTTCCCGAGGCGTCCAGCGGTGCATGCGTGTGGGGGTCAAGCGTGCTTCAAGCCCTCACATTGGGAGGTTCTTTGGCCCGGGAGTGGCCTGTGACTGGCCCCTTGATGACCCTGGATATTTCGACTTTGCCTGCGGGTCACTACACACTGTCATGCCAACATGCAGCCGCCATCCGCTTCAAAGGAGCCTTGGTCGTCACCCGCTGACCGAGCACTTGGGAAACATGGCCTTCAAAGGGCTTCGTCTTGAACGGGCTTCGTCTTGAACCTGTTTGGCTTTGAACGGGCTCGGTTGAGACGTGTGATTCAAAGGATGGGGTCGCCCACGTTGAAAACAATGGCTTCCGTGGACTTTCGTTGTTTGGCAGGGATTTGATGACCTACGGGAAGCCTTCCCACGGCGAGCAGCGATACTGGTAGGATGTGCCCAGGCAAGTTCAAACGCACCGCGCATTCTTTTCGATCAAAACCACCGGCTTGCATGCTCGCCAGCCCGGCCTCGGTGAACGCCAATTCCATGGCACCCACGGCCATCCCTACCCCGAGCAAGGCTGCGTGGTCAGTTTCACCAGTTTTTTCCAGCACCGTGCTCGCCAAGACGGCAATGATTGCACCAGCATCGGCCATCCAAGATTGGTTGGCTGTCACGGCCGTTTGGAGCATTGCTTCAAACCCAGGTTCTCCTCTCAACCCTACGACAAAGCGCCACGGCTGGTTGTTGTAGGACGAACTGCTGAGGCGCGCCACCTCAAACGCTTCCGCGAGGTCGTTCCGCGTCAGGGCCGATCCGTCAAAAGCTCGCGGGCTGTGGCGCATTTGAGCGAGTTTCAGGAGAATGCTCATGGGCGTTTCAACAACCGCACGTTCTTAGATGTTCAGAGATGAGAGGGGATTGAACGAGGGGTTGAATCAGCTGATGACGTTGCCGGGGGCGACGCCTTCTTCGGGCGTGACGAAGCGGAGGCCGCCGTCGTCCGTGCTGGCCATCAGGACCATGCCCTGGCTTTCGATGCCGCGCAGGGGGCGAGGGGCGAGGTTGACGAGGAGCGTGACCTGGCGTCCGACGACGTCCTCGGGGGCGAAGTGCTCGGCGATGCCGCTGACGACCGTGCGGGTGTCGAGGCCCGTGTCGACGGTGAGTTTCAGGAGCTTGTCAGCCGTGGGGACCTTTTCGCATTCGAGAACGGTGCCGACGCGGAGGTCGAGCTTGGTGAAGTCGTCGAAGGTGATTTCGTCTTTGGCGGGCATGATGTTGCGGGTTGAGGGATCGGAGGCATCGGTGGCGGAGGAGCCGCCTGCGGAGGCGGCATCGCCCTTGGTTCCGCCCTTGGTGCCGAGCTTGGCGACCTGGGCGGCGACCGTGTCGTCGTCGATTTTGGTGAACAGGATGGGAAGGTCGCCGAGGTCCGTGCCGGCAGAAACGAGGTCGGTTCGGGCGTCCTTCCAACGCGCGTCCGACACGCCAAACGAAGCGGCGATTTTCGCGGCCGATTGGGGCAGGAAGGGCTCGAGGAGCACTGCGCAGTTGCCCACGACCTGGCACGTCAAGTGCATGATCGTGGCGGTGCGGGCGGGGTCGGTTTTTTGGAGTTTCCAAGGCTCCTGCTCGGTCAGGTACTTGTTGCCCAAGCGCGCCACGTTCATGGCTTCGAGCTGCGCTTCTTTGTAGCGGTGGCGGGCAATGAGGTCTCCGACCTTGGCGGGGGCAGCCGCGAGCGTCTCGAGGAGGGCGCGGTCGGTGGCGTCAAGGGCGTCGTCGGCCGGAGCGGCCGGCACGGCGCCGTCGTAGTACTTGCGGGTCAACACCAGCACGCGGTTCACAAAGTTGCCCAGGACGTCGGCCAACTCGTTGTTGACCTTGTCGCGGAAGTCGCTCCACGTGAACTCGCTGTCCTTCAATTCCGGCATGATGGCCGTCAAGACGTAGCGCATGGCGTCGCTTCCCTCGGGGAAGTCTTCGAGGTACTCTGTCACCCAAACCGCCCAGTTCCGCGACGTGCTGATCTTGTCGCCCTCGAGGTTCATGAACTCGTTGGCCGGCACGTTGGTCGGGAGGTTGTAGCCCCCGTGCTCCTTGAGCAGGATGGGGAAGATGATGCAGTGGAAGACGATGTTGTCCTTGCCGATGAAGTGGATGAGGTCGGCCTGGGGGTCTTGCCACCAGTCGCGCCAATCTTGCCCGTTCTGTTCGCACCACTCCATGGTGGCCGTGATGTAGCCGATGGGGGCGTCAAGCCAAACGTACAAGACCTTCCCCTCCGCGCCTTCCACCGGCACGGGCACGCCCCAATCCAGGTCCCGGGTCATGGCGCGGCTTTCGAGGCCGCCGTCGATCCACGAGCGGCACTGCCCGAGCACGTGGGCCTTCCATTCCTTGGGGTTGTGGTGCGGTTGGCCGTCGAGTGTGCCGTCGACGATGTATTCGCGGAGCCAGTTCTCGTGCCGCCCCATCGGGAGGTACCAAAGCGTCGTGGGCTTGAGGACGGGCGTGGAGCCGCTGAGGGTGGAGCGCGGGTTGACGAGCTCGGTGGGGCTCAGGGTCTTCCCGCATTTCTCGCACTGGTCGCCGTACGCCCCGTCGGACGAGCACGACGGGCAGGTGCCTTGGATGTACCGGTCGGCCAGGAATTGGTTCGCCTCCTCGTCGTAGAACTGCTCCTCGGTTTTCACTTCAAACCCGCCCTTGTCGAGCAGGGTCAAGAAGAAATCCTGCGCCACTTGGTGGTGCTTGGGCGATGACGTTCGGCTGTAGTGGTCGAAGCTGATGTCGAGCCCCGCGAACGCTTTTTGCATCTCCACGTGGTACGTG
>JAQBVN010000023.1 GCA_027622975.1 Bacteroidota bacterium
TCACGCGGCACCGCATCGTTGCGCTATGGCGTCAATGCCGACGCCATGTTTTGGGCTTTCAATGACAGCATTCGGCCCTTCATGTGGGAGCCGGACAGTGCGGGCCTCGATTCAGCCCTGACCCTGGGGGATTTTGGCCGTCGATGGGATGCGGACATGTCGTCGTTGTTGATCCAACCCTTCGTTCAGGTGAAACTCCGTCCATCAGAGGCTTGGACTTTCACTGCGGGGCTCCATGCCATGGCGGATTCGCGCAGTGGTGCGAGGTCGTTGTTGGAGCCCCGGGTAGGTGCCCAGTTCGTCTCGGCTGGAGGCACGGCGTGGTCTTTGGGGGCCGGCCTGCACAGCCAAATGCAAACCCCGTACCTCTACGCGTCCTCTCCAGGTCTCGATCCGTTGGCCTTGCCTGGCCCGGACGGCCAGGCGCCCCTGGCCATGCCCAATCAGCACATGGATTTTACCCAAAGTTTCCATTCTGTGCTTGGCATGTCGCGGCGGTTGGGAGATCTCTGGTCGATCAAAACGGAGGTCTATTGGCAGGAGCTTTACGACATTCCTGTCGCAGATCTCGGAACCGTGTGGGGTCGGGCCAACACGAGTTATTCCCTGATCAATGCGGGGGGAGGTTTTTCTCGACTGTTTCCAGACACCCTCGTGAATGAGGGAAGGGGAAGGAACAAGGGCGTGGAACTCACCTTGGCTCGTGCGTTTCGTGAGGGATGGTTTGTTCTTTTCACAGGCAGTGTATTTGATGCCCAATACACAGGGGCCGACGGGGTCTACCGCAACACGGATTTCAACGGTGGCTATGCGTGGAATGCCCTCGCGAGCAAGGAATGGACACTTGGTGCGTCCATGAGCTTGGTGACGGGCGCGAAGTGCACCATGGTGGGCGGACGCTGGTACGGGGAGGTTGATGAAGACCAAAGTTTGATTCAGCGCGAGCTCATCTGGGACGATGCGACCCGCAACACCAAGCAATTCGACGACTACTTCAGGCTTGACCTCAAAACCAACCTGACGTGGAATCGTCCTTCGACCACCCATGAACTTGGCGTCGATTGGGTCAACATCTTGGGTACAGAAAATGTGCTCAAGTTGACCTATGCACCGGACGATGCGTCCGCTGACGATCCCAATTACAGTCCGGTGCGCGAAGAATACCAGCTCGGATTCCTTCCCATTTTCTTTTACCGTATCGATTTTTAACCCACCAACACCTCCCATCCATGACTTCGAATGCTGACATCCTTTCCATTTCCTGGCAGGCCTTCAAGGCCAACGGCTTGATCACTTTTGGCTTGGTGGTGCTTCATGGCGTGTTGACTTCCATTCTGGGCAATGTTGCGTTTGGTCTCGGATCGTTGCTGCTCTCGGGCGCCTTGTCCTACGGCTTCTCACGCACAATGGTCCAAGTGTACAGGGGCCAAACCCCCGCACTCAACACCTACTTTGACGGCTTCAAGCGCTACGTGGACACCCTTGTCTGTACGTTGCTGATTGGGGTGATTGTGGTGGTGGGGCTTGTGTTCTTGATCATCCCGGGAATCATTGCCGCCATCGGTTTGTCGCAGGTCTTTTACGTGCTGCAGGATCGCGATGATTTGGACGCCATCGGGGCCATCAAGGAAAGCTGGCGCCTGACCTGGACCAACGGCCACATGTGGAAGGTGTTTTTCATGGGCTTCCTGATGTTCTTCGTGTTGATCCTTGGCATGCTGGCCTTGGGCGTGGGATTGCTCGTGGCCATCCCCGTGATCAGTGTCATGGGGGCGGGCCTGTATGAGGAGATCAAACGCGCGGATTCAACCGGCGGCCCCATTCATTTCGCCTGATCAACGGTTCACGCATCCACGGTCGCACCCATTGACGTTTTTACCCGTCACCCGGCACAGACCTTTCCAAATCCGTCCAGGAGGCCCAGGAAATCCGTGACATTGAGGTTGCCATCTCCGTTGAGGTCAAAGAACCTCGGGTTGAGGTTGCCCCAGCCATTTCCGTCTCCCGTCGTCGGTGTGGCTGGTGAGCACATGTCGAGGTCGACGTCGTAACTCACCGCGATGCCGCAGGGTCCCTCCGGAGTGGGGGCAGAACCACCCATCACCACCAACACGCGATACAGGTCGGAGATGTCCATCCATCCGGATGCATTCAGGTCCAAGTGGCAGGGGTCCAAGTTTCCCGTGTCACCCACTTCGCCAAGCCAGGCCGTCAGTTCGCATTTTCCCGTGGTAGGGCTGTACACGGTGCCTTCCCCACAGGCGTAAATGCAACTTCCATCGTCCTCATCGGCTTCAGGATTGAAATTCGGTGCCTCAGGATCTGTGCAGCCCCAGACAGACTCGGCTTCGACCAGGCCCGTCAATGGAAAAACCTCTCGGATCTCATCGCTTTGAATGCCTTCTCGAAAAATTTGAATCTGGATTTGTCCAAACAACAGGCCAGTCGTTGTGATTTGGGCCACCAGCACCCGCAAATCGTCGCCGGCAAAGGCAACATGAGATTCAGCCAGCTCGATGCCTGGAAAGGGGATGTACCAAGCCCCACCCAAGGAGTCGTTGACGGTGGTGCTTTGACCCGCACCTGTGCCAGTGAATTGAGCTGTCAAATCAATGCTTCCCCAAATGGATGATGGATGTTCGGCCGGGGGTGTGGAGGAGTCGACAGCGCCCAGGGTGAGAAAGCTGTCAAACGCCAATTCGGGGAAGGCTCCCAAAAACAAGGGGTTGATGCCTTGAGCGAAGGGTCCGGCGTTGTATGGTGAATTGAACCACCCTGCTGGGTCCGTCGTATGCAACACCAACGGATGCGAAGCGTCGCCTGAACATGAGCTCAAGTAATCCGTGGCACTTGCGCAGTTCATGTACACCCGGTACGTTGTCATCCCAGCCAAGATGCCGGTGTCGTGAGAAACGTGCTCAACCACCTCGAGGCTGTATCCGAGGGCACCCCAGTCTTGGGTTTGGGCTTCACAATTCACGGGGGCATACGCTCCAACCAACAACCAGCACGTCATTGCGCGAAACTGAAGGGAGAGGGGAGAAGGTGACATCATGCGCGGGGATACGGAATCAAGGAGGTGTTGGTTTCAGGCAAGGTCACATCGCTGCGCCAAAAAACACGGCGTTGGCAAACAATTTGTGTCCATCTTTCCAAAACGCACGGAAAAGCACGTTGTCCGCGAGGTAGACCACGTGGCCTTGGCCCATGTCGTGGACGCCAAAACTCAAGCTTTCACGAATCCCCTGGTTGGCAAGGGATCCAGCAAAGCCGCTGACGGGTTGGGTGTCGCCTCGAATGATTCCCACGTTGTGGCCGCGCTCGAGATGGGCAAATCGCTGGCTTGAAGTTTTGATGCTTCGAAAGGAGTTTCCATAGCCATAAGCCAGGGGGTGGGTGGCGTCGAGCTGCACGTCGTAAACAGCTCCGGGAATGTCACGGGAAATGCCACGTCGTTCAGACAATGCAAAGGGTGCATAACGCTCTGCCTCGTTGTGGGCTTCACGTTCATCGGCACGTTGGTTCCGATCCTCTTCTCCAGCATCGCGTGACAAGCCCCATCGGTCCAAGCCTAGGGAGCATGCCCCTTCGAGCAAGATGAGCTGCCCTCCGTCTCGCACCCAACCTGAAAGGGTTTCTTCTTCGTCTTCCCCCACGTCGTACCAGCCCCGGGGAAGCACCACCACGTCGTAATCCGCGATGGCACCTCCACCCAGCAGACGATCCAACCCTCGAATGGGTGTGATGGGGTAATGCCAAACCTCTTCGAAGTGATGCCAAACTTCGCCGAAGCTCAAAGAGGAAACGTCTTCGCCCATCACCACGGCCACTCGAGGAGCCGGGATGTGCGTGACGTCATCGGCCCCCAAGTCAGGACCTTCAGTGACGAGGCCGCTGGACAGTCGCGTTGTTTGAATTCCTGGAATGCCGAGGCATGCCTCGTCCAAGAGTCCCTCGATGCCGGGCCACAACGCTTCATTGTTGCGGCGAGTGACAACGAGGGTGCCTCGGGGATGAAGGACGCCTTGGGCGAGGATGGGGCGACGCGCCACGCGTACGACCACACCCTCGGTCAGAAGGGAGGCCAATGCAGGTGTGCCCAAGTCTGTCTGGTACTGAATCAAATAGGCGTACGCGGGAGCGCTCTCGCCCCCCTCCGCGCCAGACGCGGAGGCGCCTCGGCGTGCCGCCTCGTCAGACGACCCGCCCTGCGGGACAGTCCAAGCGGCAAGCTGGGGTACATCGGAGGTCAGAGCGTGGGCGTCCAGGCCGTAGGCGTAGGGGAGGGCCCACGTGGTGATGTCGTACGTCAAAGAATCGCTCAGCGCGGGATTGGGGTCCAGCAGCACCTGAAGCAGGCCGGACTGGGCTTGGCGTGCATTCACCACCAAATCCCCAGCGGATACGGTCAGGCGGGTCAAACCTGAGGTTGTGTAATCCCAACCCGAAGCCTTGAAATCGGACATGGCGCGGCCGTAGGATATGCCGTTGTCATCCATCAGTTGGGTGAACCATGCGAGCTTCTCCGCGCCATTGCTGGCAGCAATCACGTACCCGGTGTAGTCACCCCAAGGCTCTTCGAGATTCCGACGGTGGTAGGCCGCAAACTCTTTGAGCATTTTATCGACGTGCATGCCCGCAGACTCAATCGTGGCCAACCCGCTCTCGGTGTGGTTCTGGATGCGATAGGCCAAAGTCAGGGTGTCCCCGACTGCGGTCTCCACTGCACGTCCAGCCCTTCCACTGCCACCTTGCTCGTAGGTCATGCCCACTGCACCTTGAAACATGGGCCACGTATCACCATAGGATGGGTACAAGAGGTCAAACACCTCTCGCGTGAAATACAACGCCCCACGTTGGTCAAAGTACTTGGCGTTGTTGGTGCCAATGTGTCCTTGGCATTCGCGCTGCCAAGGTGTGATGATGGCGTGATAGGGTTCAGCCGCCGGCGCAAAGTAATAGGGGCTGTTCACGCCTTGCTCGTGAAAATCCACGTGAACTTGGGGCATCCAGCGTCGGTAGAAGGCGGTGCGCGCCTTGGTTTCTCGTTGGGTTTGCCAGGCCAAATCGCGGTTCATGTCAAACAAGTAGTGGTTGGCTCGACCGCCAGGCCAGGGCTCGTCGTGTTCCCATGCCCACGCATCCGCGTTCATCCGTTGGGTTGTGGATTGGTCCTGGTAGGATACGTAGCGATCCCGTCCATCGGGGTTGACGCATGGGTCAAGCACGACCACTGCTCGGTCCAGGAGGTGGCTGTGCGAGGTTGCCAAGGCGTGAACTGTGGCCATGGCAGCTTCCGTGCACACCGCTTCGTTGCCGTGCACGTTGTAACTCAAGTACACCCATGCCACGCGGTCACCGCTGTCGATGCCTTCATGGACCCTGCGCATGTTTTGCGCGGCCAATTCCTCGAGGCGTTCCATGTTTTTTGGGCTCGACATGACCAAACCCAGCAAGGGCCGGTGCTCTGAGGTGCTTCCATAGGATTCCAAGGTCCAGTGGGGTACGGATTCAGCCATGGCCTCCATGAAGTCCACCACCGCGTGATGGCGCGTGAATCGGTCACCCAATTCGTGGCCCAGGATGTCAGAAGGCTCAGGAACGAGCCCTTGGGCATGCGAGGCGAGCGAGCAGAAGCCTGAAAGGCACAGGAAAGCCCAAAACATGACGCGTCGCACATCACGGGCACATGCACAAAGGGAGAGGGGGTGTAACATGCGTCAAATATCGTCCGAGAATTTCCGGAATGGGTGATCGCGCGAAAACCGATGTCATCCAATCGAAAAAATATTATGTAACCTTTTGGGGCAAACTTCCGTTCACTCATTCAAGAAGGCCGGGTGGGAGCCCATTCCCAGAAGGCAAGTTTCACCTCACATACAATGTATCATGGACACGATATTTACGACCGCTTACTTGATGATTCTTGCGTGGGCACTTTCGTGGGCCATGGTGTATGGATTCTCTGGATGTCAATGTGTTGCCTCTTTGATGGTTTCAATGGATGCCAAGAAGGGCAAACGACGGGGTTTTTGAAGACACCGGGAGTGGATCGACCCACTTTTGAGGGCAAATGATGGATGGTACAATACTGATTTCGAGTGGATTCATCGAAGAATTGCGATGAAATGGCGGCTTCAGGCCGCCATTTTTTTAATGTGCTGAATATCAGCAATGACGCGCTTTTTCGGGGATTTCAACATGCGCGCGTTGATGGAATTGGATTGTGTCCATTTGACACGTCTAGAGTCTGTGCAGATTTGCATCAGTCCAAACCTCAAAACCCTTACACCATGGACAATGTGTTCAAATTTATGGGCGGCTTCTTCACGAGCCTTACCCAACTCTTGATCGGATTTGCTGCCCTTGCGGTGGTGACCGAAGTGGTCTTCGGAGCAGAGATGTTCCCAGGCATGACGGTGGTAGACAACCTCACGTCGTTGATCACGACCCTTGGCAACGGCGGTTTCGTCGGCCTTGTGGCTCTTTTGATCCTCTGGAACATCCTGTCGAAGAAATAATGAGCGTGGCGCGGTTCCTTAGGTGGAACCGCGCCTACACGCCAACACCGCAATGCTCATGGAAAAACAAATCACAGCTGTGGCCCTGGCGCTTAGCGTGGCGGGCTTGGGGTATTTGAAAACGCAGCAGATGGATCGATTGGCCGCACAGGCGGTTGAAGATGCTGCTGCCGCGGAGCAGGAAGCCCTCTTGGCTCAGGAAATGGCTGACAATGCAGCCAGACTCCACTTTGAGGTTCCTCATGACAACGATGCCTCCACCCAAGAATTGAACATCGTCCTTGACGGTTCGTCTTCATATGACGTCAACAACGACTCGTTGGCCTTCACGTGGTCCCAGGTCGAAGGCAACCAGGTCTCTTTGACCCATTCTGAGGACGGCACGTCTTCCTTTCGTGCGGCCCCCGGGAAGTACACGTTTGAGCTGACTGTGACCGACGCCTATGGTGAATCGGCCAGTGAACAGGCCAAACTTTCAATCGACCCCGAGCCCAACCAAGCACCGACGGTCGCCATTTCAGTTCGTGCTGAAGCTCCTGCGGCAGAGGACGAATTGGAAGCCTCCGAGGAATGATTCATTTCTACCCCTCATAACCTTCAAGAAACATCAAGAACTCCTAGAACAGGTTCTTTTGTAAGTCAGAGTGACGCGCCTCGAAGGGGGCGCGTTTTTCTTGTCGAGTCCAAGCGATGTGACCCCGGTGGTGTTGACTTTGAAGTGGGTGGACCATCTTTGTGCCATGGGGATTTCTGAGCATGTGTTGAGTCCGGGAGAGACGCTTGCTGCGCTCGCTGAGGGGGCATGCGTGTTGGACACCCGCAGTCCTTCTGAATTTGAGGTGGGTCATTTGCCGGGAGCTACCTCGTTTCCCCTGTTTTCAGATGAAGAGAGGGCCCGCGTGGGAACCCTGTACAAGCAAGTTGGCAAGCAGGCTGCGGTGGACGAGGGGTTGGCTTTGGTGGGGCCCAAGATGAGGGACCTTGTGACGAGGGCCCGCGCGATGTTTGAGGCCCAATCAACCCGGCGCCCCTTGGTTGTGCATTGTTGGCGCGGTGGCATGCGCTCGGAAAGCGTGGATTGGTTGTTGCGAACAGCGGGCATGCCAGTGCATCGATGTGAAGGGGGATACAAGGCATGTCAAGCGTATATGCGGCATGTGTTGGGGAGGCAGCGTGCGTACGTGGTGTTGGGCGGCATGACGGGAACGGCCAAAACGGAGGTGCTTCGCGCTTTGGGGCAACAGGGCGCTCGTGTCATTGACCTTGAAGACATGGCCAAGCATTTTGGTTCGGCGTTTGGGAACTTGGAAAGGCATCCCCAGCCGACGACCGAGCAGTTTGCGAATGATTTGGCCTGTGCCCTGATGAGACTGGACTCAGAGGGTGACGGGCCGATTTGGCTGGAAAATGAAAGTCGCCAAATCGGCAAGGTTTACCTGCCTGAAATGTTCTTCAAGCGTCTTCGAGAGGCTCCTGTGCTGGAGATTGAACGAACTGAAGACGATCGCATCAACCATTTGTTGGCGATGTACGGCGAGGCACCTACGGCCGCGCTGAAGGCCGCGTTTTTGCGCATTCGCGACAAATTGGGGGGGCAGCATGCCCAGGCTGCGGTTGCGCATCTCGAGGCTGGTGATCTGGCGGAAGCGGCTCGGATTGCCCTGGTGTATTACGACAAAACATACCGCCACGGTTTGAACCAACGCGTCTTATCTCAAACAATTGATGGACGCGGCATGAACCCTCAAGACACGGCAACTCGCTGTGCAATGGCCCTTGAAACCTGGAATCCATGGACATGAATCAACATACTTCTTCACCCGATTCTTCACCGTCAACTTCTTCAGCCCTGGAGGGTTCAACCTCACATTCCAAGGCGGACATCAAATTGACCCAGTATTCTCACGGGGCTGGATGCGGTTGCAAGATTGCGCCTTCTGTGTTGCACACCATGTTGAGTGGCATGAAGTCGGGCCCCCATCATCCCTCTCTGATCGTGGGCAACGACACCAAAGACGATGCTGCCGTGGTGGACCTTGGAGATGGCACGGGAATCATCAGCACCACAGATTTTTTCATGCCCATTGTGGATGATCCGCACACGTTTGGGCGCATTGCTGCCGCCAACGCCATCAGCGACATTTACGCGATGGGAGGCACTCCTTTGGTGGCCATTGCCATCTTTGGATGGCCCATCGACACGTTGGATGAGGAGGTTGGGGGGTGGGTGCTCGAGGGAGGCAGGAGCATCTGCGAAGAAGCGGGCATTCCATTGGCTGGGGGGCACAGCATCGATTGTCCGGAGCCGATTTTTGGGCTCGCTGTGACAGGCCGGGTGCCACTCGAGAATCTCCAGAAAAATGCAGGCGCTCAACCCGGTGATGTGTTGTTTTTGACCAAACCTCTGGGCGTCGGCATCATTTCCACCACGCAGAAGCGGGGCGATGTGCATCCCGACCATTTGGCGGCGGCTGTGGGTTCCATGCAGGCGCTCAATGCTGTCGGAGCTGAATTGGCGGCCATTCGTGGCGTGCATGCCATGACGGACGTGACGGGTTTTGGCTTGATGGGACACCTTCTGGAGATGTGCCAAGGAAGCGGTACCCAAGCTGTGGTGAATGGCCAGGCGGTCCAAACCTTCGAGGGTGTTGCCACCTACCACGCTCAGGGACATGTCCCCGGTGGGGCTCGACGCAACTATTCTAGTTACGGTGCCCACATTGACGTGCCGGAAGGGTTCACCAGGGATTTGGCTTGCGACCCTCAAACTTCAGGTGGGCTGTTGGTGGCGGTGCATCCTGACAACGCTCAAGAGGTTCAGGAATTGTTGTCTTCCCGCGGTCTTCCCGATGCCCCCATTGGGCGTATGCTCCCGCGCGGGGAGGTCCTTTCTTCGGGTCACACCATCGTCTGGAAGGATTGAACCTTTCCCTGCTCAAGTCTGTCTGTTGTTGTGTCCAGTCTTGGAGGGTCGGGTTCTCTTTGCAGGTAAGCGGATGTGCCGGGTGCAGTGTTAAAGTTTGAGGGACCTGAGTTTGGTGGGAGCCCAGTGGTCCAACAGGGCCATGTGGGGGACAGTCGCCGCAATCAGGAGGGCCCAGGCGACATCGAAGTTCAACACCCCCAGAAGAAGTGCCAGGGCAATCGCGCCCAAGCCTGCCAAGGTTGTCAAGGTGAAGGGAATGGACCAAGAATAGTAGGTCCAAAACCGCTTTGTCAGTCTCTGGTGGTGCAGGAATTCCGCACGCAAGGAGTCAGCGGCATGTCCCAGGCAGAAATAGGCGGTGAAGGCCCACAACAAATCGGCCGATTGGGCCAGGGTCCACATGGCGATGACCCATGCGGCTTCTCGCAGGAGACGCATGCTCATTCGACGGGGATTGGGGCTCTGTTTCCAGGACCAAGCGGCCAACAGCGTCCAAAGCAGTTTGGACAGTCCAGTGCTCGTGGCAACCAAGTCGAGCATGTGACGAGCCACGCCGGGTGAGATCCATGCCGACATGACGCGCTCGGCGTCGGGCTGCTTGAAGCTGAGCAAGGTGCCAAGCAGCACCGCGCCGAGTGCAAAGCCTCGAATGCGGTCCAACCACTCTTCGGTTCGCACTTCCACATGACTTTGGCCAAAATGCCAAGCAGCCATCACCAAGAATGCCCATGTGGCGGCCACGGGCCAAAGCAAAAATGCGGTCGCCACCAGGCACAACCCCATGAGGTACGGAGCCAAAAAGACCCACGGTGCGCTTTTGCTATTCCGTCCCAAGGCATGGTGGTACGTGATGTGGTCCACCGCGCCATGGGGAATGCCCAAACCGCAGAAAAACAAGGCGACAATCACCCAAGTCCATGGGGACTCCGAAGTCATCCAAGGTCCAAGAAGCGCAGCGACAATCAACAGGCTTGGGGCAAACCATCGGTGGCTGAGGTAGGGAAGGGCTGCATTCATCGGAACAATGGTTGTGTTTGTTGGGTACGTTCTCAACGTACGTAAAAATAAGTTCATGCTTGGTGATGACAACATCGGGGCACAGAACAGAAAAAGGGCCGGAAACCAAGTGTTTCCGGCCCTTCACAGGTCACGATTTCAGGAGAGGGTGTTGGCGATTACTTGTCGCTCACAGCGAGCGAGTAAATCACCAATCCGAAACCGATTTTGTTGATGGCATCTCCGATGTTGTACACCACATCCATGTTCAGGGGGAGGGTATCCAAGAAATCGTACCAGCCAGACGTGCCGATCATGTAACCGAGTGGGTAGATGCCCCATCCGATCAACACGAACTTGCACAAGATGTTGTGAGCTTTTTGAACCGCTGGGCTTGAAGCGTTGGCCAATTGCTTGGCTTCACCTGCCCAAATGAGGTACACGATGTAGAAGTAGGCCAAACCAGACACCAAGCCCCACACTGCAGGACCTGCGCCATCCATGTACACTGCTTCTCCGAAGTAGCCCGTCACCAGCATGACCACAGAAGCGAAAATCAACTTCCACAAGAGGTCTGTCTTGGCACCTGCCGCCTTCAAAATCAGGTAGAACTCCACGCACATCAAGGGCACGGTCAGTGTCCAGTCGACATAGCGGAAGAACGTGGGGGACTCACCCACCACTGCCCAATAGTCGCGCATGTAGTAGTAGTGAACCGCAGCGATGAACGTGATCAATCCGCTGACCAAAAGTGAGGTTTTCCACTTGCCTTCCACAGTGCTCATGGAAAGGAAGAAGAAGGCAGAAGCGGCCATCATGGCCATCGTGCCGACAAAGAAAGTAAAGCCGACATAGTCGTCCGAAGCCATGGCTTGAACGGTCGAGAGAAGGGTAGAAATCATAACGTTTGATTTGGGTAGAACATGGAAAAAACGTGTCCTGTGAACACCACTTCAACCCTTGAAGGAGAGATTTGTTCAATTGGATTTCACCTTTGTTGGCAAATTGCTCCCAAACCCGCGAATGTCGCGGCATTCGCATCCAAGAAAAATGGACAAGTTTCAGAACACCAAGCGTTTGTGCGTGCCCTCAGAGGGTGTCCAAAAGCAATTGGTGGAGGCGATGCGTCGGCAAACCCATCACGGTGTAAAAGGATCCTTCCAAGCGGTGGACCCCCACCAAACCCATCACATCTTGTACACCGTACGCACCGGCCTTGTCCATGGGTGACCCTGTGTCGATGTACGTGTCGATGAAGGCATCTGTCAGTTGTCCAAACTCCACCGTGCACAGGTCCAATGCAACGCGGGTCCCTTGATTCAAGGTGGTCACGGCCACAGCTGAGGCCACGGTGTGGGTTTGGCCACTCAACGCACGCAACATCCGCGCGGCATCCGCCGAATCCATCGGCTTTTCCAACACCGAGCCATCCAATACCACCACTGTGTCGCCGGTGATCAAGATGTCGTTGGGCCCCATCATGTCTGCATAGGCAGTTGCCTTGTTCGTGGCCACGTGGCGTGCTACCTCCGTTCCTTCCATGCCAAGAGGCCAGGATTCGTCCACCTCACGTGCCACGCATTCTGCGTCAAGGCCCAACATCCCGATGAGTTCTCGACGCCTGGGGCTTTGACTCGCCAATATGATGCGACGTCCTTCAAGGTGGGGATAGAGTGCGGTGGCCATGGGTGTTCAATTGGTGGAAAACAGCGAAATCCGTGCAAAAGTACCACCGCGCGACGACCTCCTTCGAAAGGGGGAGCGATACCTTTGCGGCCATGCGAGAAAGCATCTTGATTCTTGATTTCGGGTCCCAATACACCCAGCTCATTGCCCGTCGGGTGAGAGAACTCAATGTTTACAGTGAAATCATTCCGTGGCACGCATTCACATCGTTGCCGGAGGGGTGTCGTGGCGTGGTTCTCTCAGGCAGTCCTCACAGTGTTCGCGAAGAGGGTTCGCCCAAACCGAGCTTGGAAGGGATTGAAGGTGTGGTCCCTTTGCTGGGTGTATGCTACGGTGCGCAATATTTGGCTGCCCGAAACGGGGGAAAGGTCGAAGCCTCTGATTCTCGAGAGTATGGACGGGCCAATCTTGCCCATCTCCAAGGAGAGGACCCACTGCTCAAGGGCATGTCGCAAGGTTCTCAAGTCTGGATGAGTCACGGCGACACCATCTTGGATTTGGGTCCTGGACTGGAAACCATTTGCAGCACCTCCGATGTGACGTACGCGGGGTTTCGGGCTCCAGACAAGGACGTGTGGGGCATCCAATTTCACCCTGAGGTTTGGCACAGCACTGAGGGGCCCATCCTGTTGAAGAATTTTGTCATGGGCATCTGCGGATGCGAGGGGGCCTGGACACCGGACAATTTTGTGGAGGGAACCGTGGCTCAGCTGAGAGCCGACATCGGCCCGGACGACCGGGTGATCTTGGGTTTGAGCGGTGGGGTGGATTCCACGGTGGCTGCCGAATTGTTGCACCGTGCCATTGGAGATCGGTTGCATTGCATTTTCGTGGACAATGGGTTGTTGCGCAAAAACGAGTTTGACCAAGTGCTCCACGACTACCAGGACATGGGACTCAATGTGCGTGGGGTTCGCGCCGGTGGGCGCTTTCTGTCTGAGTTGGCGGGTCAATCGGATCCAGAGACCAAACGCAAGACCATCGGCCGCGTATTCATCGAGGTGTTTGACGAGGCGTCGCATCAAGTGGACGGTGCGCGTTGGTTGGGTCAGGGAACGATTTATCCAGACGTCATTGAATCGGTGAGTGCCACAGGAGGGCCATCTGCCACCATCAAGAGTCATCACAACGTGGGGGGCTTGCCCGATTTCATGAAGCTCGAAGTGGTGGAGCCCTTGCGCCTCTTGTTCAAGGACGAGGTTCGGAGGGTGGGTCGAGCGTTGGGCATCAAGGAACGCATTTTGGGTCGGCACCCTTTCCCGGGCCCAGGTTTGGCCATCCGCATTTTGGGTGACATCACCGAAGAAAAGGTCCGAATCCTTCAAGAGGTCGACCACATTTGGATTCAAGGCCTGCGCGACGCGGGGTTGTACGATGATGTATGGCAAGCGGGTGTCATCCTTCTGCCCGTCCAAAGCGTGGGTGTGATGGGCGATGAGCGAACCTATGAGAATGCCGTGGCCCTTCGCGCGGTGACGAGCACAGATGGCATGACAGCCGATTGGTGTCACTTGCCTTATGATTTCTTAGCCAAGGTGAGCAACGACATCATTAACAAAGTCAGAGGTGTGAATCGGGTTGTGTACGACATTAGCTCCAAGCCTCCCGCCACGATCGAATGGGAATGACAACACAGAATCTTTCATGGGGCTGGACCCTGGGCTTGACGTTATGCATGTCCATTCCTGTGTGGTCTCAAGATTCTGGGCACGTCGATCCATCTGATTCTCGCGACGTGCAGGAGCGAATGACCGATTTGGGTTCAGGCCGAGGTTCTTGGAACGTTCACCTTGGAGACACGGTCACAGACCCTCTCGCGTCCCTGGATGTTGAGCAAATCTTGGTGATGCTGCCGTTTGGCCTGGAAGCCGACACCATCGAGGGAGGGGTGCTCTCACCCAAGGACCAGCGACTGAGAGACATTGCCCTGGAGCACCTTCACGGCATCCAAATTGCAGCGGAAGCGCTCGCGCAAGCTGGCCTGAATCTCCAGGTGAGGGTGGTGGATGAATTGCCTGATTCTTCCGGATCTATGCCGATCGGAAACGTCGACATTGCCAATTCTTCGCTCATCATGGGGCCGTTGATGCGCGAAAGTTTGATGGCAATCGCCGGGAAGGTCGATCGATTTGGGGTGGAACACATGCTGTTGACGGAGCAACCGTCTTTCAATCTGAACGGGCGGTTGTCCGCACGTCAATGTGTTGCTTCGGAGAATGTGGCAATGGATATCCTTGCGGACCATGTCCTCGCCCATCACGACACAGATCACGTGGTGTTGCTTCGCACAGGAGCGAGCGATGCGGCCTTCGAGGCGCATTTTGAGCAGCGATTCAATGAGGCCCAGAAGGCCAAACGCCTGGTGCCCTCGGATTCTTTGCGGTTCAGGAGCCTCGAGGTCGTGGAGGGCTCTCCCAGGTCGGTTGGCGATTTGTCCAAGCATCTGACGCCCTACGAGCGCAATGTGGTTGTGTCCGTTTCCGGTCGAGCTTCTCGTTCCATGTGGGCCGCCATGCAAACAGAGCTTCAGATGAACGACAGTTCTGACATCGTCGTGTGTGGTCATCCCGAAGTGTCGGATTTCCCATTCATGGAAGGCGATCTCATGGCCAAGTGGCGTCTCAGTGTTCCGAGTCAAGGCACGCCCAACCTGGCCGACTCTTTGGCCAGGTCCGCTTGGATCGCGTACCGCGTGGCATTCGGGACTGAGCCAGGCAAATATGCCGTGCTAGCGCATGATGCTTTGGTGGATGCCATGGTGCGTCGACATCCATGGGTGTCGGGCTTTGTTCACCCCATGGCCCACGACTTTCAGTGGATGCAATCCGTTGAAGGAGGTTCCTGGCACAATGGAGATTGGACGATGAATCGGTTTGTCGACATGTCTTGGTTCCCGACGGATTCCTTGCCACAGCTCTCCCCGTTTGTTCCTCGAAAGTTTTTTGACGGAGAAGGAGAAGAGCTGCCTGTCCCTTTGAAATACCAGCATTTGTTTCCCGAAGAATGAGTGCAATGGATGCCACAATGACATCATGGAGGGAAGACATCGTGGCCGGATTTCGCCAGCTTCAAGACACCCTGTGTGAAGGTCTTGTTCGTCTCGAACAGTCCTGCAATGGTTCGGGGTTTGTGGAGGATGCCTGGGAACGTCCCGGTGGTGGCGGAGGAAGGACGCGTGTTTTGTCAGAGGGTGCGGTGTGGGAGCGTGGCGGCGTGAATTTCAGTGATGTGCATGGGGAGGTCTCTCGAGGACTCGCGGAACAACTGGGAACCACAGCATCAAGCTTCATGGCCTCTGGGGTGAGCCTTGTGCTGCATCCCCAAAACCCATGGGTACCCATTGTGCACATGAACGTTCGGCATTTTGCCTTGTCTGACGGAACCCAATGGTTTGGAGGTGGAATTGACCTCACCCCGCACTATGTGGTTCCAACGCAGGCAGGGGCCTTTCACCGGGTGCTTCGCGAGGTATGCGATGCTCATGTGGTGGCAGATTACAACCGATTCAAACGAGAGGCGGACGACTATTTCTTCTTGCCCCATCGAGACGAGACGAGGGGGGTAGGAGGGGTCTTTTTTGATCATCTCGGCCGCGAGGGGCACGGGGATTGGGATGCCTGTTGGGCCTTTGTCCTGGCCCTTGGAAACTCGTTTCTGCCGGCCTATGTGCCCTTGGTGGAGGCAGCCAAGGATCAACCTTTCACGAATGAACAAAGGGATTGGCAGTTGCACCGTCGCGGACGTTATGCCGAATTCAACCTCGTGTGGGACCGAGGGACAAGATTTGGCCTTGTCTCCCAGGGACGAACTGAGAGCATTCTCATGAGTCTGCCACCCGAGGTGCGGTGGACCTACGACCATCAACCAGGACCATTGGAGCGCGACACGCTTTCCTGGCTACGAAAGGACGTGGATTGGGTCAATCACTGACCTTCAAAGGTCAGAGTCTGTTGTCGATGAAATTCACCCCCGGGTGTTTGTCCTTCGGAAAGGTGAACATGCCGGGTCGAACGGTGAGCTCCGTGGAGAATGACTGGACGGTGTATGTGACGTCACTTCCTTCCCGTCCCTTCATCACCACGCGCACAATTTCAAGTGCCTTGTCGTCGACAAACAGTTGAAGGGTGTGAAAGGGTTTGTCCGTGGAAGCGTACAGATTGACATGGGCGCAATCTTTTCCAGCGACAGAAGCTCGGCCCATCCATTCACGACGGAAGTCCTCTTCCCACACCGTGAACAGTTTGGTGGGGTCCATGCCTTCGTCCCGCATGGTTTGGGCATCGTCGACGTAGCAATCGTTCATTTCGGGCTCAAACGTCCACACCGTTTGGCCGTCTGAGTAAATCACGTAATCGCCCAAATCAAGGTGAAACTTGTCTCCTTGCATTTCCACCACGCCGTCTTGACTGAGCTCAAAGTCGTTTTTCAAGTCCACCAAGGTGCTCGTGTAGCTGATTTGGCACGCGTCGTAGGTTTTGGCTTTGTTGCTCAAACGCGTGAGCAACGCATCGGCATCCTGGGCCAAAACAGCGTGAGTGAACATCAAGGGGGCCACGAGGGCGAGGGATTGGAATGCGCGCATGGTGCAAAATTAGTCAGTGGAATCGCCGATTCCCTGCAACATCTGTTCCAAACTTGCTTCGTCGGGTACCAACACCTTGCGAGCCTTGCTTCCTTCGAAGGGTCCAATGATGCCGGCAGACTCCAATTGATCGATCAAACGACCGGCCCGGTTGTACCCCAGTTTGAGCTTGCGCTGCAACAAAGAGGTGGAGCCTTGTTGGTGCATCACAAGCACCCGGGCGGCATCTTCAAACATGGGGTCGCGCTCGTCGTCGTCGATGGGTCCTTGGTTGTCACTCGCTTCGGCAGGAGGGGGAGGGAGTTCAAACGCCGTGGGATACCCTTTTTGCGACCCGATGAATTCACAGATGTCCTCCACTTCAGGGGTGTCCATAAATCCGCACTGCAGCCGAATCAGGTCGTTTCCTGTGCTCATCAACATGTCGCCTCGCCCAATCAATTGATCGGCACCCCCCGCGTCAAGAATGGTGCGCGAGTCAATCTTTGAGGTCACCCGGAAAGCGACACGCGCCGGGAAATTGGCCTTGATCGTGCCCGTGATGATGTTCACCGAAGGTCTCTGGGTTGCAATGATCAGGTGAATTCCAATGGCCCTTGCCAACTGTGCCAAACGCGCAATTGGCGTTTCCACCTCTTTCCCCGCGGTCATGATCAAATCGGCAAACTCATCCACCACGAGCACGATGTAGGGCATGTAGTGGTGTCCCAAACGGTGGGCATCCTTGCCGTTGTCAGGATGTCCGTCGGCCAATCCAGGGATGATCTTGCGCTTGGAAAACTTCGCGTTGTACTCCTTGATGTTGCGGCATTGGGCTGCCTTCAGCAACTCGTAACGCTGGTCCATTTCCACGCACAAGCTGTTCAATGTGGACACGACCTTGGAAGTGTCCGTGATGATGGGATCTTCACTGTCCGGAAGCTGGGCCAGGTAATGACGCACAATTTTGTTGTACAAGGTGAGTTCCACCTTTTTGGGATCCACCAGCACAAACTTCAATTGTGACGGATGTCGACGGTACAGCATGCTCACGAGCATGGCATTCAAACCAACAGACTTTCCTTGGCCTGTGGCTCCAGCCATGAGGAGGTGAGGCATTTTGGCCAAATCAAAGACGTAGGTCTCGTTGCTGATGGTTTTTCCCAAAGCGATGGGCAGAGCAGCGTCGGAATTTTGGAATTTGTCACTGGCAATGAGCGTTTTCATGCTCACCACGTCGGGGTTGTTGTTGGGGACCTCGATGCCAATGGTTCCTTTGCCGGGAATTGGGGCGATGATGCGAATGCCAAGGGCGGACAAGCTCAAGGCGATGTCGTCCTCGAGGTTCTTGATTTTGCTGATTCTGATGCCCGGGGCTGGAACAATCTCATACAGAGTCACGGTGGGGCCCACTTCGGCTGTGATTTTGCTCACTTCAATGTTGAAGTTGGCCAGGGTTCGCAGGATGTTCTCTTTGTTTTGTGTCAGCTCCTGGTCGGTCACTCGGTGCTTTCCGTCGCCGTGATTCAGCAGTTTCTCAATGCTTGGAAGCTGGAAATTTCCGAGTTCCAGGGTGGGGTCAAACTCTCCAAACTCCTTGGTCAAGTCATCGAGCTGTTCACTGGTGAGGATTTCCTCTTCCACGATGCTCTTCACTTCAAACTCCACATGGTCACCCACAACGTCGTCCTCGGAATCCTCGTCGTCTCCAGCTTCACCATGCTCATCTCCGTCGCGGCCATTCCCCGCTGAGGTCCCCGCCGTGAACGGTTCATCGTCGTCGGTGAACTCTTCCATGGTTTCTGTACCCTCGATGTGGCCTTCACCCTTGGTGTCTGATTCCAAACGTGCGTCCTCCATCGTTGAGGTAGCCCCCGTTTCAACCCCCAATTCTCTCTCCGCCTGATCGTCCCCTGGGGTGGGGGAGGGGGTTGGCGTTCCGGGGGATGTTTCACCAACGTCAAAAGGCACGTCATCGTCCTCCTGGTCTTGGTTGTTGGGTGAGGGGGTCGATGCCCATGGTTCCTCCGAATCTTGGGTCCTGAAATCGCGGTTCACCAAGTTGTTGGAGGCAGCTGGCCTTGGAGCATTGTTGGGTTCCGCTTGTCCCTGTTCCATCCAATCTTCATCCGCGGCGTCCTCATCAATCATCACTTCTTCGGAGCTTCGGAACCACCGTTTGACCACGAGCGTGCAGCTTTTCCAGAGCTTGGGCGTGTTGTATGCCAGCAAACTGACGACGGTGAAGCCCAAAACCAAGGCACAACCCCACGCGCTGAGATGGTGCATTCCTTGGTTCAGAAGCCAAAGGCCGGCTGCGCCGACCAAGTGGTCGTCCAACCAGGTGAAGTATCGTGGGGTTCCTTCGATTTGGTCATGGCTGAGAAAGGCCAAAGCCCACGGCACAAACATCGCGAGAAAGGCCCCCAGACGAAAGGTCTTACCCAGTGGGGCAATCTCGCGATCTGTCATCCAGCGAAGACCAAAAATGGCAGCAAACAAAGGGACGATCAGGGCTCCAATGCCCAAGCCTTGATGGGCGAGCCAGTAGCCAAGGTGCGCACCCACGCTTCCGAGAATGTTGTGGTACGATTCGAGATCCCCCACCTCAAGCGACTGCTGAATGAGTCGGATGTCCCGGGCTCCTGTGAACAAGGATGAGATGATGGACAAGGCGAAAATCAGGGATACTCCCAGGGTCGCCAAGCCTGTGACGGTCCGGGTCCGCTCGTCCGCCCATGTTTCCTTCATCCATGCTGCCCCTGGCCATGTCAGCCAATCTGGGGCACTCCAAGACAGGTTGGAGTCTTCGTTGCCAGAGGTGCGATTCGACTTTCGAGATTTCGATCGCTTTGCTGAAGGGGGGGCGTCCGCTTTGGCGTCGGACAAAAGAACATTCTTTGCCATGGATGTACGAAGCTAAACGCCCTTCAGCCTTGGGAATTGCGCAATCAAAATCCTTCTTCACCAACGAGTGTGAAAAAGGGCGTTGTTCCAATCGCGCGAATTCGTTATCTTTGCCCTCCAATTCTTGAAACCATGGCGAAGAAAGGTAACCGCGTTCAGGTCATTATGGAATGCACAGAGCACAAAGACTCAGGCATGCCCGGCACCTCACGCTACGTCACGACGAAGAACCGAAAGAACACTCCAGATCGCATGGAGATGAAGAAGTTCAACCCTGTGCTTCGCAAGTACACGGTGCACAAAGAAATTAAGTAATAACGGCTAACACCCTGAAATTCAGCAACCATGGCAAAGAAAACAGTGGCATCGCTGCAGACCGGAGGTGGTCGTCAGCACACCAAAGTGATCAAGATGGTGCGCAGTGAAAAATCTGGCGCATACACCTTCAAGGAAGAGGTGGTTCACAACGACGAAGTGAACAATTGGTTCGCCAAGAACTGAGGACTCGTCACACCATCAATTCGCATTCAGATGGGCTGGTTTCCTCGTGAATCCGGCCCATTGTTTTGTCCGAAACCCTCACACAGACCCGATGGGATTCTTCAATCGGCTTTTTGGAAAAGAAAAAAAGGACACCCTTGACCAAGGATTGGCCAAGTCGAAGCAGTCTTTTGTCGAGAGAATATCGCGCGTCTTCACGGGGCGTCGCCGCATTGATGGCGATTTGCTCGATGATTTGGAAGAGGCGCTGGTATCCTCTGACTTGGGAATTGACACGACAGAGGCCATCTTGGAGCGCTTGCGCAAACGAGCGACCTGGGAAGCCTATGTGGACCAAGGTGAACTCATGACCATGCTTCGTGAGGAAGTGTTGGGTTTGATTGCCACGGGGAGTGGGACACGGATCGATGCATCGATGGCTTATGAAGTGCCACGCGGGGGGTCTTCTCCCCATGTGATCATGATTGTGGGAGTCAATGGTGTGGGGAAAACGACCAGCATTGCCAAGCTCGCACACCGGTATTCTCAGCAAGGTTTGAAGGTCATGCTGGGAGCGGCAGACACCTTTCGTGCGGCGGCCGTCGATCAATTGAAAGTGTGGGGGGGACGCGTGGGTGTGCCCGTCGTCGCCCAAGGCATGGGGTCGGATCCAGCAGCTGTCGCGTTTGACACGTTGCAAAGTGCAGTGGCCCAACACATGGATTTGGTCCTCATCGATACAGCCGGTCGACTCCACAACAAAGTCAATCTGATGAACGAGCTCGGCAAAATCAAGCGCGTCATGTCCAAAGTCATTCCCGAAGCCCCCCACGAGGTGTGGTTGGTGCTCGATGGTTCAACTGGCCAAAATGCACTGGAACAAGCCAAGCGATTTTCTGAAGTCACCGAAGTGACAGGGCTCGTTCTCACGAAGTTGGATGGAACGGCCAAGGGGGGCGTGGTGTTGGCGATTTCAGACCAAATGAACGTGCCCGTGCGGTTCATTGGTGTGGGTGAAAAAATGGAGGACTTGCAAGATTTCCATCCCATGGAATTTGTAGACAGTTTGTTGCCTCAATCCTTGGACACTGAATCATGAGAGCACGCTCCTTCAAACCCCGAAAGGTCAATGTCGTGACGCTCGGTTGCGCCAAGAACTTGTTTGACAGCGAGGTGATGATGGCTCAGCTCCGCGCCAATGACTTCGAAGTTGAACACGAAAGCCGCCAGGATGATTCTGGAATCGTGATTGTCAATACCTGTGGATTCATTGAAGCTGCGAAGCAGGAAAGCATCGACACCATTTGTCGCTTTGCCCAAGCCAAAACTGAGGGTCAAGTCGAACGGGTGTACGTGACTGGCTGCCTCTCCGAGCGCTACAAGGAAGAGCTCGCCGAAGGGATTCCTGAAGTCGACGCGTGGTTTGGCACCCGCGATTTACCTCGTCTCCTCAAGACGCTTCGGGCCGATTACAAAAAGGAGCTCGTGGGAGAGCGGCTGTTGACAACCCCGGCTCATTACGCGTATTTGAAAATCGCGGAGGGCTGTGATCGGCCTTGTGCCTTTTGCGCCATTCCGTTGATGCGGGGCAAGCACCGCTCCACCCCCATGGAGGAGTTGGTGAACCAAGCCAGGGGGTTGGCTGCCCAGGGCGTCTCGGAACTGATTCTCATCGCTCAGGACCTGACGTACTACGGTTTGGACTTGTACAGGGAGCGCAAGCTCGCTGAGCTTGTCCGACGCCTCAGTGACGTGGAAGGCATCGCTTGGATTCGTCTGCATTATGCGTTCCCCAGTGGATTTCCCATGGACGTGCTTGATGTGATGGCGGAGCGAAGCAATGTGTGCAATTACCTCGACATGCCTCTTCAGCATGGGACCGATGACATGCTCAAGGCCATGCGTCGTGGGATCACGGAGGCCAAAACAGACGCCCTCATCGACGCCATCCGCCAACGCGTTCCGGACATTGCCATTCGGACGACCCTCATTTGTGGATTCCCTGGCGAGACAGAGGCGCATTTTGAGCATCTCCAACGTTGGGTGGAGCGGATGCGCTTCGACCGCTTGGGTTGCTTTACGTACAGTCACGAGGAAAACACCCATGCTTACACCATGACGGACGATGTGCCGGAGGAAGTCAAGCGCGCGCGGGTCGAGCGCATCATGGACATCCAGGCTGGGATCAGCGAGGAACTGAACGTGGCGCGCATCGGAAACATTGAACGCGTCTTGATTGACCGCCACGAAGATGGACTTTGGGTGGGACGGACCCAATACGACAGCCCAGATGTGGACAACGAAGTGCGCATTGCACACGATGGTCACCTTCGTGTGGGCGATTTCGTGACGGCAGAAATCACGGGTGCATCAGCGTTTGACCTTGACGCCAAGTTGATCGACTGAATTCAACGATGACTTCTCCGCGGACATACCCTGTGATGGAGCGTTTCCCAACCTTGCAAGGTGAGGGCGCTTGGACGGGCCATGCGTCTTGGTTCATTCGATTGGGTGGCTGCGACGTGGGGTGTTCGTGGTGTGATGTGAAGGAGAGTTGGCCGATTGATGCCCATCCTTCCGTCGATGTAGATACGCTCGTGGCCGAGGCGGTAGCCTCTGGGATGCCACGGGTGGTGGTGACCGGAGGAGAGCCGTGCATGCACGACCTGGGGCCGTTGACAGAATCGCTTCAGGCTGCGGGTTTGGACACGCATTTGGAAACCAGCGGGGCGCACCCCCCCAGCGGAAGTTGGGATTGGATCACACTCAGCCCGAAGAAATTCAAGGCATGTCGCCCGGAGTGGTACAGCATGGCCGATGAATTGAAGATCGTTGTCGTCAACGGCCATGACCTCGTTTGGGCTGAGGAACATGCCGCCCAACTTGCGCCAGGCACGGCCCAATTCTTGCAGCCTGAGTGGGATCGGAGGGAAGAGGTGATGGATCGCGTGTTGGCGCGCATTCAGGCAGAACCCCAATGGCGTCTTTCACTGCAAACCCACAAGTTCATCGGTCTGCCTTGAACTGAAGGTGGAGTTTGTCTGAGAGGGGGCGTGATTGACAACACAACACCCACCCCTTGGTCCGTTCTTCTTCAGTCAGGGCATAGCTGTTGTCCACTGCGACTTCTCCTTCGAGAATTTCGGCTCGACAATTGGCGCACACACCTCCACGACAGGAGGACGGAACGTCGTGTCCCCTGTCGAGCAAGGCTTCAAGCAAATCTTCCTCTCGCGGATCGTAGGTCATGTGAATCGTTCCCGACGGTGTTTCTGCAATGACCTCGCAAGTCTTCAATTCAGGAGAGTCGAGATGTGGAGGGTGATGGAAATCTTCTCCACGAATGTGAGACGGTTCGACATCCAAGCTGAGCAAGGTGCCAAGCACGGCATCTCTCATGCCCTTGGGGCCTGAAATGAGCACGCGTTTGGGCAAGTCCGACAACAGCGTGTTCCACAGAAGCGGAACTTTCGTTGCGTCCATGCGCCCGGCATACAGCGGGTCATCGATGCTCCCGTCAGTCAACAGGTGCTTGATGGTCACACGGGGGTGCGAAGCCCACGCTTCCAACTCGTCTTTCAGAAGGATGTCCTTCAATCCGGTGTTTCCGAAGAACAACGTGACACGGTTCCCCTCCCTTGCATCAATCACATGCTGCAAGATGGAATACAAGGGCGTGATTCCCGTGCCTGCAGCAAACAACACAAAATGAAAATCGTCCTCGTTCCATGATTCTGGAAACAGCCGCCCCTTGGGAGGGTAGGCCATCAATTTCATGCCCTCCGTGAATTGTCGGTTGATGAACCGACTTCCCAATCCTGCCTGGGTTTCCTTGACCAAGATTTGGGGCAAATCATCTTGGGGTCCCTGAACCAAGCTGTAGCTCCGGTGCAACACATCGGGGGATGGCGCCTGGGAATGCTGGCCCACGCGCAAGTCGTACCCATGCTGTTGGAAAGGAAGACAAAACGTCAAAAACCCTCCGGGCACGAAAGACCAAAGCCCGCGATGTGGCCCGGGATCGAGCGTCACGCGGACAACTTTGGGGTTCAATCGCTCTACGCGCTTGACCAAAACGGAGATCGGGGTGCCCATGGTTGACGTAACCATGAAACAAAAATATCTCGAGGGGGTTCAAATTCAGGCTGTCCTGCGCGTCAAGAGGCCCAACGAGGGGCCTGAACGACATTCTTCTCACTTTGGAAATCCCGCCCCATGAGGCACAACATCAGGGACTTCCATGCGAAAACGATCCACGAATTCTTGGGTGGTCATCAAAGGGATGTCGGACGGAGGGGCGAAGGTTCCTTCGTAGTCTCCACCAGGGCCAAACGCAGACGATTCCAATGGTTGAAACGAGGCATTGCGAACCCAGTAGACACATCCTTCACCACAAGGGATTTGAGATTCTTGAGAAACCCGCGGAGGGAAGGGCGGAGGAAGCACCAATTGACCCTCCGAATTCAATTCAGCACGAGCCAAGGGGCCTTCTGATTCAAAGAGCAACCCAATGCGATCATCATTCCAAGGAAACACCTTGACCAAGCCTGTCGGGAGGTAATACGTTTCCATGGTTTGGTCTATGTCTTCGCTGTTTTCTGGCCATTCCACCACTTTCATGCGTTCTCCGTCCACAAAAATGTGGGTCGTTCCAGCGAAATAGCCCAAACGCTCGGCCGGCCATCCTTCCAAGGTGAAAAGTCCAGCCGTTTGGCCCCACGTGACTTGGGCCATGAGCCCTAGGAGCGTTGCGCAAAGAAGGGTTGGTGTGGTCGTTCTCATGGGGTGGTTGGCACAATTCTCATTCTCGCAACAACGATGCCAATGCTTCTCGGACCTTGGTGGCACTCGGAAGCACCGCGGCTTCGAGGTGTTCGTTCAACGGGATGGCGGGGAGGTCCATGCTCCCGATGACTTGGGGCGCAGCATCGAGATGGGCAAAGCACCGCGTGGCAATGTGTCCTGAAAGCGCCTGGGCGAAACTGTGCGCAACGGGTTCTTCGGTGACGATGAGGCACAAATTGGTGCGAGCGACGCTGGATTCAATGGCTTCGTAATCCACGGGCTGAATGGACCGCAGATCGAGGATCTCGACCCTTCCTGGGAATTCCTTGGCAGCCTCGACACTCCAATGCACCCCGCGACCGTAGGTCACCACCGTCACGGCACCCTCCGTCGCGCAGGTTGCGTCATGGGCCTCCAGCACCGTTCGAGCCTTGCCCAACGGCACGACGTAATCCCGGTCAGGTTCGATGCATTTGGCCGATTCAGTGCCCGGTATTTTGGACCAGTACAACCCTTTGTGCTCCAACACCACCACGGGGTTGGGATCCCAAAATGCTGCTTTGAGCAATCCCTTCAAGTCCGCCCCGTTGGAAGGGTAAACCACCTTCACTCCGCGTATGTTGGCCAACACCGATTCAATGCTCGAGCTGTGGTAAGGCCCGCCACTTCCGTAGGCCCCAATGGGAACCCTGATCACACTGTGGACTGGCCATTGTCCATTGCTGAGCATGTAGCTTCGGCTGAGTTCTGTGAACAGTTGATTCAGTCCCGGCCACAGGTAGTCCGCAAATTGAACCTCCACCACCGGCCGACACCCAGTGGCACTCATGCCAGCAGTCGATCCGATGATGAATGCCTCTTGAATGGGCGTGTTGAACACCCTGTGAATGCCAAACTTTTGGCCCAAAGTGGCAGCTTCGCGGAACACGCCTCCCAAGCGAGCCCCCACATCTTGGCCATAGAGCAACGACTCGGGGTGGTCCTCCATGAGTTCTTGCATGGCGTGAAGGGCACAATCAACCATCAAGGTGACTTCCCCGCCTTCAGGATGGCGTGTGCCACGTTCCTCAGTGATGGGTGTGGGGGCGTAACGATGAGGAAGCAGGTCTTCGACGCGAGGCTCCTCGGCTTGACGAGCGGCATCGAATGCCTCCTGCACAGCAGCTTCAATCTCTGCGTTGAGCAAGTCCAGTGAGGCTCGATCCATGCCAGAATCCAGAATCAATGCTTCCAACCGAGGCAGGGGGTCGCGTTGGGCTGACTCTTCGAGGTCGTCCCGGTAAAATTCACGCCGCACGCCACTTGTATGGTGTCCTAGCAAGGGGACAGAGGCGTGGACCAAAAAGGGCCGTCGCTCGCTGCGTGCCATCCCAATGGCGTGCGCCATGGCAGCCCTGCATGCCTCCCAATCGGTCCCATCCACCGAGAGCACCTCGATTCCAGGAAAGGCTTGAGCGAAGGTGGTTGCATCTCCAAACCGGACTTCCGAGGCATGGGCGCTAATGTCCCACTCATTGTCTTGAACAAGCCAAACCATGGGCAATCCCCGCAATGCCGTCATGTGGAAGGCCTCGGCCACTTCACCCTCGGTCATGGCGGCATCTCCTATGCTGCAGAATCCAATGCCGGGTTCCTCAACCTCATGTCCAGCTGCCCGTTCATCCTTCACAGCTTGGGAATCGAGGCCCATCTGTTCCAGGTATTGCAAACCGAGCGCAGCCCCTGCCGCAGGAATGGCCTGCATTCCAGTGGCAGAGCTTTGGTGAGGGATCCGTGGTTGCCCTGGTCGGTTCAGGCTGGGATGACTGTAGTAGGTTCGACCGCCTGAAAAGGGGTCTTCTCGTTTGGCAAAAAGCTGCAACATCAGCTCTTCGGGTGTCATGCCCAAGGCCAAAAGCAAACTGTCGTCCCGATAGTAGCAGCTCACGTAATCTTGGGGCTGCAACAGTTGGCCTGCCGCGATTTGAATGACCTCATGGCCACGGCTACACGCATGCACGTATTTGGCGGTTAAGCGGGCGTGCTCCTCGAACAAATCCGACATGGCACGCGCCGTTCGCGCGGTCTTGTAGGCTTCGAGCAGCCCTGTTGATGCGGCAGATTTCGCAGGTTTGGGCATGCCTCAAAGATAGAAAGGTCGGCTTGCCGCGTGGCGGAGGTTTCAAACCGTGCGGGAGCGGACCTCATGGTCGTGCGAGAGCGCATAGGAGCCCTACCTTCGCCCCATGGCCTTGGCATTCTCCAAATGGGAAGGAACCGGCAATGATTTTGTCGTCTTCGATGGGAGTCAATCCGCAGATTCCACGGAGGGTGTGGTCCCCTCAACGGCATTCCTGCCCTCTGGGTGGTCCAATGAGCAAGTGGCCCTGATGTGCGATCGGCATCGCGGGGTTGGTTCTGACGGTCTGGTTGTGGTCAGGCCCCATGAATCAGGAGGCATCGAGGTGGATTTCAGAAATCCCGACGGGAGTCGGTCCTTTTGTGGCAACGGAACCCGCGTGGCTTTGGCCTATGCCCAATCCAAAGGGTGGATTTCAGAATCGTCGTCGCGCCAACCCATCCATGCCGTGGACGGTCAACATTGGGGGAGGATTCGCGAGGATGGTACACCTGGCATCACGGTGTTGGTCTCGAACCCCCCGAGGTTCATGCCTCCCCATGGCCACGAGTCGATGGCGGCCGCTTGGATGGACACGGGAAGTCCCCATCATGTGGAATGGCTGCTCGATCGAAGCCGACTTGAGGCCCTGGATGTGGTGGCGGCGGCCCGCCCAATTCGCCATCACGCCAGCTATGCACCCGGAGGAACGAATGTCAATTTCGTGGCCCTCGGGGACCATCCGGAATCGTTGCATATCCGCACATTTGAGCGTGGGGTGGAGGCTGAAACGTTGAGTTGTGGAACGGGTGTGGTGGCAGCGGCCTGGGCGGATCTCGTCCGGGTCCAGCATTCTGGATCAGATCCAAATCCGTCTGGGGTGGTGCCCATTGAAGGTCGACGGGTCGTGCATGCCCGGGGGGGCGTGTTGGAAGTTGAAGTCTCGCCGGGTTCCTCCGTGGCGGGTTCCTCCTCGACAGAACCAACCCAAACTTCCGGGGAGGTTTGGCTTTTTGGAAAGGCCCGACAGGTCTTTCAAGGATGGTGGATTGCGTCGTTGGTATTGTTTGCTTGGTTGGGCATGCCTCATCGGCAGGGGGTAGCGGCACAGGATGGTTTGGAACTGTGGAGTGAGGCCACCAAGATTTCTGTGCTCACCGCCAGTCCGGGACAGGATGTGTACGCGGCTTTTGGTCACACAGCCATTCGGGTGCAAGATCCTTTGCGAGGCGTGGATCTCGTGTACAACTACGGTACGTTCACCGTGGATGAAGGATTCTACCTCCGGTTTGTCCGTGGTCGCATGGATTACAAGCTGAGCGTGGAATCGTACCCGAGGTTTCAACATCTTTACTTAAGGCAAGGACGGGCTTTGCTCGAAAGGCCTTTGCTCCTTCAGCCAGAGCAAGTGCTCGCGGTGATTGCTTATCTCCAACGGAATGCATTGCCTGAGCATGCCGTGTACAGCTATGATTTCTTTCGGGACAATTGTGCCTCCAAGGTGATTGAGGTACTCCAGTCTTCCTTGGGTGAGGGCTTGGATGTGGGGTGCGCTCTGACCGACGACAAGACCACCTACCTTGAGGCGCTTCGTCCCTACATCCATGGCATTCCGTGGACCGCATGGGGCATGGAATTGATTTTGGGTTGGGAAGCCATGCGTGACATGCCGCCATGCGGTCACGCGTTCTTGCCCGATGTTTTGGACGACCAACTTGGCCACATGACCTTCCAAGGTCAACCCTTGGCGGGAAACGTTCGGGAGATTTTTCCTGCGGAGGGATCGTGGTTTGCTGGCGTTCCTTCCTCCCATGCAGGGGGCACTTCTCCCACGGCCTGGATGTGGATCTGGGCCATGTGGTCATTGTGCTGTGCGTGGATGGTCCAACGCAATCCATCTCGCTCGTGGCGTCGGTTGATTCGCCTGACTTGGGGTTTGTCAGGGGTGGTGGGAACCCTGCTCACGGCCCTGTTTCTGGCCATGGCGATTGCCACGGATCACAGCGATACGTGGTGGAACCCGGACATGGTTTGGGCATCCCTTGGACCTTGGGTTTTGTGGGGCCTTTGGCGAGAGAGAACAGGCCCAATCAGCGGCGACAACGAGGGATTCCGTGTGCCGCTCTCCAACACAATCAGAACCGTGATGTGGGGGTGGATGGCCCTTGGCCTGATCTCTGTTGCCGTTGTTCCATGGTTGGCGGGTTCAGGGGGGTGGTTGTCGAGCGTGGTTTGGCCATCTTTGGGCTTGTCTGTGGCCATGATTCTGGCCGTCGGGGCAAAATTGGGCGAGCGTTATAAGGTGTAATTCTTATAATCGTCGTACCTTTCGAATTCATTGTCCTAACAATAATGACATTCATCGGGTTTCTTGGTCGCTCATTTCCAGTGTGGATTGGGGTGTCGTTGGCCGTGTTGCTCGGAGGGGTTTCAGGGTGCAAAAATTCTCTTTCGTGGGAGCATGATTTGCACATTCCCGTCCTAGACGACATGGTCACGTGGCGAGATTTCGTGCCCGATTCTCTCTACGAGGTTGGTGTGGATGGAGGTCCTGCGCATTTTGTGTTTTCGGACACCATTGACGACTGGGATTGGTCGGACTACCTGAGTCTGCCAGACACGGATTTTGTGTCGCGGTTTGACGGTCAAACTGAACCCTTCAACGGAACCATCGTGGTGGTGGAAGGGAATGAGGTTCTGGGCTACTCAGAACCCTTCAACTTTGACATTGTGCAGTTGCCAGGCATGGAATTGACGGAGGCGACGCTTTCAGGAGGAACCATGACCATCGAGGTTGTTCACAGTCTGCAATTGGAGGTGGAAATGATGTTTAATTTCCCAGACATCAATTCAGATGTCGGGGATGGATTGGCGGTTCCTGTTCTCTTGCCACCTGCAACGTCAAACACTCCGGGTGTGGGCTCCGTGTCAACGGATTTGGAAGGCATTCACATTGATTTCACGGGTGAGTTTGGCACGGAGACCAACACCTTGTCGGTGTTTGTCGTGGCCCTTGCCGGTGAAGTGTCCAACCCCAATGGGTACGACACCATCGACCCAGAGGACAGCATTGTGGTTTCCGTCTCATTCGATGGGGTGACAGTCCAAACATTGGCTGGATATTTTGGCCAACGCACGCTGTCAAGCGCCATGGATGTGGAACTCATCGATACCATTCCCGTTCCTGAACCGGTCATTGACCTCGAAGGGGCTCAAGCGGAATTGCATTTTACCAACACGGTGGGGGCGGATTTCCGATTGTACGTTGACACCATCGAAGTGGCAGATCAACTCGTGGAGGGCAGCCTGATCTCAGGACATGACATCCCCCGCGCGACGTGGGTCAATGGAGAGCCCGTTCCAGCCGAATGGTCGTTGGATCTGGCCATGCCGGGATCCAATTTCTTGGACTTGCTTGAAGGGTTGCCCCAATCCATGAGGGTCGCTGCACGGTTCTTGCTCAACCCCGAGGACATGTCCGATCTGCTGATTGATCGGATGGATGCGAGGTATCCACCGACTTTTTGGTACGATGTGCGCATTCCCATCAAAGCCGGAGCACGCGGTTTGATGTTCACCGATACGTTGGACGTTTCTGGCTTGGATGAGTTTCCCAATTTTGACGGATTTCTGCACTTGGATTTATCCAACACCTTCCCCATTGAAGTGGAGGGGCGTCTTCGCTTTGAGATGTCCAACGGCAACCTGTGGCAGGACACGGCCCTTGTGGCTGCGGGGAGCGTGCCTCTGGGAATTGTGGGGAAATCCACGGTAAGCATTCCATTGAACGAAGACATGGCATTGCCCGGCGGGACGCTTGTGATGGAGGTTTGGATCAATACATACGGTCCTCAACCATTCACGGGAGAGGAGAGTCTGCGTGTTCAAGGCAGGTTGGAAGGAACCCAATTGTTGGTGGTGGAATGAGGCATCCTTCGACCAAACTCCGACCATGGTTGTATCCTGTTTTGGCATGGGGTTGGATCAGCGGTGGGCTGGTGATGACAGGATCGGGAGGCCCGTTGTTTGCCCAAACCCTTGTGGATGCCTACTATGGCCAGGGTGCAACGTCATGGGAGGTATGGGGTGACCAACGGAGCAACGCCATTTCCTCAGGGTTTGCCAACACGATGTATGAAGGAGGCTTTGTTGGGAGGGAGGTTTTTCAAGAGGTGTTGACAGGGCATCCTGCGATGGGTGGCTTGGGGCTCAGCGCTGGTTGGCACCGTACTTGGTCCAACGAGCCTTTCGCCAAAATCAACGCCAAGGGCAAACGAGAATGGGCCTTGGCCGGATCGTTTGGTAGCGAGTTGCTGGTCAGCACAATGTGGCGACGAGAGCTCTTTGATTTGGTGTTTCTCGGAAATGCGGGACACACGGGAAGGATTGACCCTTTGACCGGAACGGGCATTCGGATGGGCGTGTTCAACAGGCTTTCCCTCGGTTTGGAGAACATTGAGACACGTCAGAGGATTGAAATCGGTGTGGTGCAGCGAATTGCGGGTGCTGAATTTGGGATTCTCAACGGTTCCTTTTGGGTGTCGGAAGCTGCGGACAGCATGTCCATGTACATGCAGACCTATGCTTCCACAAGCCTGGATCAGTTTCCTGACTCAGGCGGTTTTCAGTTGCAGCAGGCACTTCCCGCGTATGGGGTAGGAGTCAGTGGGAGTTTGCCCTTGTCATCGGACATGTGGCCACTTCAGTTTCGCGTAGACTTCAGAGACATTGGTGTATTCTGGGAACCTGCCGGTGGAATGCTTGCGGTGGTTGACACCGGTTTTTCAACCACAGGATTGCCTGCTTTTGGATCGGGTTGGGCTTGGGAGGGCTTGTTGGAAGACGGCGTTCCGACGAGCGTGGATGAACTCGTGTTCTCCACGGACAGTGCGTTGGGTCGTTTGCTGATGCTGCCTTCCCAAATCAGTGCAACCCTTCAGTGGTGGCCTCAGCCGGAGTGGCAATTTCAAGTCAAACTCCGCGGCGGAAGTTGGATGCCTGAGCCTCAGCTGACTGCCGGGGTTGGCTGGATTCCGTCCGCACGAATTGCACTAGGTGTCGACGTCCGGACCGGAGGCTGGGGAGGCGTTCGTCCAGTGACTTGGGTCAAGGTTCGCGTCTCGAAAAAACGTGTCTTGGGTATTGAAATCGAGGATCCTCTGGGGTGGGCATGGGGCACTGAATGGGCCCAAAACACCTACGGACGAGGCGTGAGGATTCAATTGGAGCGCTTGCCAGGAGAGCGTTGGACCCGATATGCGGGATTCAACAGCAGAGACTTGTGAGGGGAGGACTTCCTCATCATCCTGACATTTCCGCGGAAGGAATGTGCTGAGGCTCCTTGAGTTTGCACGATTTCTCTGACCTTTGTCTGCATCTCATGACAACTCACCAACCCCTCCACGTCCTCGCTGGCCCCTGTGCGGTTGAAAATCTTGATGTCACCATGACCACGGCGGTTGAGGTGAAACGCGTGTGCGACTCATTGGGATTGCCCTTCCACATCAAGGCCAGTTACCGAAAGGCAAACCGCTCCCGGTTGGACAGTTTTTCGGGCATTGGGGATGATGCCGCTTTGGAAGTTTTGGGGGAGGTCAAACAACGGCTCGGTGTCGGCATCGTCACCGACATTCATTTGCCGGAGGAGGCCGAGCGCGCTGCGAGGGTGGCTGATGTGTTGCAGATTCCGGCCTTTCTGTGTCGCCAAACGGATTTGTTGGTGGCCGCTGCCCAAACAGGCGCCATCGTCAACATCAAGAAAGGGCAATTCATGTCTGCAGAGTCCATGAAGTTTGCCGTCGATAAAGTGCTCTCGTCGGGGGGCAAGGAGGTGTGGTTGACAGAGAGAGGAACGACTTTTGGGTACGGTGATTTGGTGGTGGACATGCGGGGCTTGCCTGCCATGCGACAGTTGGCTCCTACGTTCATGGATTTGACCCATAGTGTCCAGCAACCCAACCAAGGTGAGGGTGTGACTGGGGGCAAACCTGAATTGATTGCCACGCTGGCACGTGCGGCTGTTGCGGCAGGGGTGGAGGGTGTGTTCATCGAGACGCATCCCGATCCTTCGCGGGCTCTCAGCGATGGGGCCAACATGCTTCCCTTGGCCAAGTTTGAGTCGTTGATTTCAACCTTGGCCGATTTGCATCGTTGGCGTCAGCAACACGCGGCACATGGCTGAGGATCGTTTCTCCATCCGGGGCTTTTTCCCCACCCGGAGATGTGTCGCTTTGGCTGCGCTGGTCATGGGCTTGATGGTTGGTTGCACTCTGGGTTCAGGCGCATCTTCCCGGTCATTGCTCGGGGTTGGCTCTCCCAGGGCGACAACCTCTGGATTTGAGGTTTCCAAATTCACATCACAGGTCCAATTTCCAGGGGTGGAGTCCAACTTGCAGTCCACCAAGGTGTATCGCTTGACTTTGTCCGGAACGTTTCCGGAAGGTGCCCAACGCTTCGCCCTGTGGGTTGATTCTGTGAGCATTCCGGTTCGGTTGATTCAAGACCAAACCGGGATCGCCATGGACATGGCGCCTGGCCGCCGCATCGACATCCGTTTTTCTGCCAACCGACAGAACTACCGCCAGGGAACGTCGGGTTCAGGCAGGCAACTTCCTGTGGAGACGTATCCCTTGACCGGGGTCAACATTCCCCACAATCATGGCTGGCTAACCTTCCAAGACCGTTGGGGTCAAGTCACCCATTGGGATTTGGGCATTCCGGAAGTTCTCCCTCCGCTCTACGCACCTTAACTTCAGCATCCCATGTGCACTGGCTTTCCGTCACAGCGGTTGCCACAATCCATGTTTGTTGTCTCCACATGCTCCCGATCACCCATGAAGCAGCTCTTTTCCGTTTTCACCACCTCTTTGACGTTGTTGTTCGCAGGGTCTCCTGCTGTCTCAGCCCAATCCGCAACCACCCCGCCCTCCAGCAAGGCCGCATCGGCCACGCATAGCGCGGGGGAGGCGACAGGACATTCAGTGAATGCGGACAGCATCTATCAACAAGTGGATCGGTTGCCGCGTTTGGTCTTGTGCGATGGTGCATCAGACACTGAAATCCAATGCACGCAAGAGGGGATCATTCGGCACATGATGGATCAACTCGAATATCCCCGTTGCGCCAGACGAAAGGGCATCGAAGGCAAGGTGCTCGTGCAATTCGTCATTGAAAAAGACGGGACCCTCAACGATGTTCAAGTCATCAAACCCGTGCACAAGTCCTTGGACAAAGCGGCTTTGGAGGTGGTGGCCAGCTTGCCGCCATTCCTGCCAGGAGAAATGGGCAAGCAGCCGGTTCGGGTGGCCTACATGCTGCCAGTGCATTTCAAACTGAATTGAACCCCTCGAGCCTGACCAGGACCTGGCACAGGAGTGGGAGGGAATTCAAGTCCGTTGACCGGGCGCTCGAAAGCGCAGGGTGTCTTCGGATCGAAGGGCGCCGTGTTTGGTGGTCCTGCCCTGCACACGCTTACGCCACATGACAAAACTCTTGGCTTTGAGCTGATTTCGCATCAAAGCCCGGACGTCATTCTCCTTCAGCCCAAACTGCAATTCGATGGCTTCAAAGGGTGTTCGGTCTTCCCATGCCATCTCAATGATGCGGTCGATTTCTTGGTCAGTCAGTGGGTGGTGCATGTCGACCATGACAACAATCCACGTTCACTGGTGTTCCCCCACGAACTTCTTTTCGACGGAGCCATCGCTGTAGAGGATGATGACCAATTGATTCGAAGGTGTCCGTACCTCACGTCCCAACACGTCGAGCATGCCGAGGATGCGTCTTGACCCCAGGTCAGGCATTTCCACACCCTCAGTTTCTTCCACGGTCACTGTGAATTCCGTTCGCGAAGAAAGGCAAGGGGCGATGGATGACATCCGCCAATTGTAGAAGAAATAGTAGTAGTTGTATTGGTTGGGTCCGGAGATGGTCGTGCTGGTGATGCTGGCCAAGGATCCAATCTCGTAAGGGTAATTCACGTCGGCGCCATCGTCTTCCCGCCACAAGAAGGGCTCTGCCATTCCTGAACGGAGTTGGTACCCTGAGCCGGCCGGGAGCTCAAAGTCCAGGGCAAACACGTTCAGGCCTGCATTCAGCTCCTGCGTGGCGGTGGCCATCACAACGCCTTCACTGTCCAGAAGTTCCAGAATGTGGTTTCCACCCGCTTCTGAGTATACATCGACAGATTCAAACAAGACGTCTTGGTAGGTGTCAAACACCATCCAATACCCGTTGTTGAAGTGATATTGTCCGTTGCCGAAGTCGGGCTCCGACTTGCCGCCCACCACTCCATATTCACCGTTGGAATTCGAAACCCAGACGGATCCATCCACGGTGAGGAAGGGCATGGTGTAGCTCTCATTGATGTCGAGAATTTCAGGTGATGTGGCAGTTTCAAACCAGTGGGCCCCTGGCTCGGCGACAAAGGTGACAGGGGCTGTGGTTTGGGTGGCGGATTGCATGGCCGGTGCCTCGATGTAGGAGCAAGAGCCGTCATCAATGGTGGCCACCTCCGCATAGTTGCAAGCCGCTGAATCGGTGCATCCGATGCAAAACAGTTCCTCACCTTCGCAGCCACCACATTCATTGAATCCCACACACGAACCGTCGTCTTCCATGGCCGACGGGTCGAAGTTGCATGCCTCAGAATCCATGCATCCAAAATCACTCAATTCTCCAGAAAGGCGCAGCAAGAAAAGGCCCTCCTCGATGTGAGTGACAGCGATGATGCCTGAAGGGAAGTAGGGGTAGTTGGACCAAGTCCCATTGAATTGAGGTGCATCGCTCGAGGGATACACGTCGAAGAATCCCACTTCCTCAAGTTGGCCTTCACCGATGTTGGCGGCATTCAGCACCCTCAAGCCTGCCCGGTAATTCGATTGGTAGACCAAGGAGTCCCGCACGTACATGTTGTGGTCAATCGCACTCGTTTGTGACACAAACGTTCCAATCAGAGCAGGAGAACTCAGGTCAGACATGTCCCAAATGAAAGAGGTGGTGTTCACCCCCAATTGTTGTTCGTCCAATTCGTCGTTGCTGATGAAGTAGGTATGGTCTTCTGTGAGCCAGCCTTGGTGTGTGTAACTCGCTCCATCATAGCTCGTAGAGCTGATCATGACAGCATCCGTTGGGTCGGTCACGTCCACCACGGTCACGGTGTTTTCGTTGCAGCAAAAGGCAATTTCCTTGCCCTGATAGTTCACGTCTGGACCCTGGTAAGACACCACCTGGGCATCGTGGGTGTATCCATCTTCGGAGAATTCACCAATCAAAACAGGGTTGGTGGGATCGCTGATGTCCACAACATGCAGTCCTCCTTGAAATGTGTTTGTTCCGACCCCATAGGCACGCCCGGTCGCTTCGTTGATGACGATGTTGTGTGCATTACCCCAGCCCGTGTAGAGGGCGTCGGCAGTCAAGGTTTGAGGGGTCACAGCGATGGATGCCAACGTCGTGAGGTCCACCACTTGCATGCCATGTCCGCTCGCTTCGCTGACGATGAAGGCATGGTTGTTGAACACTTTGATGTCGCGCCAGAGTGAGCTCGTGGTTTGGGTCGGGAGGTTGGCCACGAAGACAGGATTCACGGGGTCGCTGATGTTGACAAAAGCCGTTCCATTGGTGCGTCCAACAATGGCGTATTCTTGGCCATCCACAGGGTCCACCCATCCCCAAACGTCATTCATGTCTCCACCACCGATGTCGGCGCCTGGAATGAAAGCCATGAGTTCCACGTTGCTGCAGGGATAGCCAGCAGCCATTCCATTCACACATGGCGATTGGGCATTCATCCAACTGGCCCAACATGCCAAAATGGCCAGGATTTCAAGTTTCTTATGCATGGTCAAAAGTAAGGGTTCATGAACGTCGAGGTTCAAACCTGCGTTTTGCGCCATCCGTTGCATGGATGAAGGAGGGCCTGTGTGTTTTCAGATCAACAACGAGCATTCGTCAACCTCGATCTTCTGGTCCCAAAGACCACAAATGAAGATGGATTGGCAAAGAATATGTGCAATTGACACGATAATTGGCCTTGGTGGTTCATTTATCAAATCATTGATTTAGAATGATTTAATATCGTTATGAGCATCGAGATGTTCATGAGTGAAATAATTTATTGTGAAAAGAACACGTTTGGATTCAGAACATTGCCTCACCTAAAACCATTGGTAATGAAAAAATTTGTTCTCTCCCTTCTTGCAGTAGCGACTGCAACTTTCTCTTTTGCTCAGGATGCAAGCCAGCCTCAAGGCTCTTGGTATTTGGGCACTGGGGATGCAACAACCTTGTTGAACGTCTTTTCTTCAGGTGTGGCCATTGCACCCACTGTTGGCTATGCAGTGGCTGACAACATTGTCGTGACCGCAGACGCCGGATTTGGCGGATCATTCGATGCACTCAATCTCTCCCTCGGAGGTCAATACTTCATGGGGGATTATTATGTGGGCCTTGACTTGGTTGACCCGATCAACAACCTCGACTTGGGTTTGAATGCTGGTCGTTACATCGATTTCAAGGACGTGTTGTACGTGGCTCCACAGTTTAACGTGGACATGCTCCTGAACGATCCTAACCTCAGTTTTTCTATAGGCTTCGGGGCACGCTTTTGACATCTCAATCGTTGAGGTTCGACAGACATTCGAACCAACTCACATCCGAAACGGGGAGCCTGGGCTCCCCGTTTTTTATGGGCCGTGGTTGGCCAATGAAATGCGGGACTGCTCCTGAAAGTGCATGGACGTTTCAGCCGCGGCTGAAGGAACGCGGAACATTCAATGGGGGTATAGCTCAGCTGGCTAGAGCGCTTGCATGGCATGCAAGAGGTTAACACAACTCAAGTCCCTCTCAATCAACCACTTTCGGAACGAGTCTTCTCATGTGTGGCACAAAGTGTGCCCAGATGCATTCGTTTTCCATTCCAGTCTTGCAGCACAACAAGCAAGGCCGATTCTTCATTTCCTTTCAGCTCAACGGCAAGCGTCACCGCTACTCAAGTGGTCGAGCGTTTGACTTGGATGTTGACCCCAACAGGCTGCCATTGAGCATCAGGAAAGCAGCTGCTGAGGATCTGTGCTACCTCATCCACGGCAAACTCCGAGAAGGATGGGGTGCTGAAGTCGACAAAGACCAGATTCGAGCGCTCGATGCGGTGAGGTCTTTCACCGTTGATCCAGCCTTCACCACGATGTACACGAAGGCGCTGCAGCTGACTCAGCGAAGGTTCGTTGATTTCCTGCAGCGCAGGGGACTCCAGGCGCTCAAGCTGTCGGATGTCAAGGACTCACACCTCAGATCGTTCTTGGTGTCTCTCGACCTTTCCGTTTCGTCTTACAACCACGAACTCAAGCACATTGCCAGCATCCTAAGCAAGCTCATGGCGCCTCTTGGATTGTCCAACCCTGCAGGGCTCATCAAGAAGAAGAAAGAGAAGCCATCGCTTCACAAGCCTTTCGACGATGTCCAAGCTGTCCTTGCAGAGATCCGTGAGTACAACGAGAATCTATGGTTGTGCTGCTTGCTCACTTACGGTTGCTTGCTGCGTCCACACCAAGAGATCCGTCAACTGACGTGGGGGGACTTCTCCGAGGACATGAGTTTTGTCTCGTTGTCAGGCCGCAGAAACAAGAGTGGACGGAACAGAATCGTCCCTCTAAACCCACAAATTGCAGTGCACCTCCTACGTGGGGGGCACACTGACAACATCTTCACAGGCTGCGAGACACCATACAACCCTGACTACTTCAAGACGCTGTGGGGGAAGTACAGGAAGCGTTCTAAGCTCCTACAACCGAATCAAACGCTGTACTCATTCAGACACACTGGAGCCATCGAGATCTACAAGCGTACAGGCTCTCTGACAGTTCTGCAGCAAGCCATGGGGCATGCAAGCTTGGCTGTAAGTCTAGGCTATCTCAGGAACCTTGAGGTACCGATGCTGAAGGTGGAGGATATGCCTATGTTTGAATCATGAGTTCTTGTTTCGCCTGCAGCGGTAGGGCTAGCAGCAATGAATCTGAATATGGGCTTGAGAATTTCGCCTATCCCATTTGTCGAAGTTGCCAGGACTATATTCGATCAAATGCCAACGAAACCACTACCCGCCAAACCGTCTGGCTCTGGATAGAATTGCAGAGTAGTGGACCTCGCCATTTCCCCGGAGTTGAGTTAAGCGTAAGTGCCGATATTGACCACGAAACATGGCACAT
>JAQBVN010000006.1 GCA_027622975.1 Bacteroidota bacterium
AGTGCGGATGTGCTGACATTCCTGCCGGGGATTGCGACTGTGATGGCAACCAGCTCGATGCGCTAGGCGTGTGTGGTGGTGACTGCGCAGCGGATGAGGATGCGGACGGCATCTGTGACGACGTGGATGACTGCGTGGGATCGTACGACGCATGCGGCGTGTGCAACGGACCAGGCGAGATCTACGAGTGCGGATGTTCCGACATTCCCGCGGGGGATTGTGACTGCGATGGCAACCAGCTCGACGCCCTCGGCGTGTGTGGTGGTGACTGTGCGGCTGACGCTGATGGCAACGGCGTTTGTGATGACGATGAAGTGTCAGGATGCATGGATTCTTGTGCCTGCAACTACGACAGCAATGCCACTCAAAACGATGAAAGTTGTGAGTTTGAGACATGCAGCGGCTGCATCTACCCCATGGCGACCAATTACAATCCTGACGCCACCATCGATAACGGAAGTTGCACTTTTGAAGGCTGCTCTGATGAGGACTTTTTGAACTTCAACTCGTATGCCAACGTGAATGCAGGATGTTCAGACATCCCATCCTCGGTAGACATGGACAACAGCGGTGTCAACAATGCCACAGACCTGTTGGATTTCTTCCAATACTACAGCTCGTACGTCACTTGCAGCGAATCCACAATCACAGAAGACATGATGAATGGAAACTGTCAGGCCTGCTGTGAAATTTCTGGGTGTGGATACCCCAACGCGCTGAATTACGATGAAAATGCAAGCCTTGACGCAGGTGTGTGCTTGTTCGCTGGTTGCACAGACGAGTCTGCCACCAATTACAATGACCTGGCCAACGTCGACGATGGATCATGCATTTTCTCAGTGTGTGCCGATTTTGACGGTGATGGATTTGTCGATGTGAATGACTTCCTCTTGTTCTTGCTAGGATACGTGGGTGAAAACATTGACCAGACGGGAGAAGACAATCCTTGTGAGGATCCCAACGACCCTGACTGTGCTGGTGGAGGGATGGAAGTATTGATCATCGATGAAGATTGACGACATGGCCTGACAAGCAGGCATGCGTCCTCCATGGAAGACGAAATTGAATGGGCGGAGTTCCGGCAACGGGGCTCCGCTTTTCCATGGAGAAGGAACGACGGGAGGTTCTGGGGTTGATGTACTTTTGGTCTCTCGATGGGTGCCACAGAAATCATTTTCATCTTCGTCGTCTATCTCCTGTTGTTTGGAGCGAAAGGGATCCCCTCTTTGGCCCAAACCCTGGGTCAAGCTGTGCGTACATTCAGGAATGCCACTGAAGACATCCAACGAGAAATCCTGTCAGACGCAGCGCCCCGAAGGGCGGACGTTTCCAATGTTCGCGAAGTGAACAAAACCATGGGCGATGGGCCTTTGCCTCAGTCAGACCCCTCCACGCGATTGAACGAAGATTCAACAGATCCTGACAGCAAGTCCGGAACCGAGGGAAATGCATCCCACAACAATTCGAATCAAATCCCCAAGTGATGGCTTGGCTTTGGTTGATTGGTGGCTTGGTCGTGCTTGTGGCTGGAGGCGAGCTTTTGGTTCAAAACGCGTCAGCACTGGCCTTGAAGGCCAAAGTCAGCCCTTTGATTGTAGGCTTGACGATTGTAGCCATGGGTACGAGTGCTCCCGAATTGTTCGCGTCACTCCAAGCAGCTTGGAATGGAGATGGATCCATTGCAATCGGAAATGTCCTCGGATCCAACGTGGCCAACCTCGGGTTGGCCCTAGGATTGACTGCACTGGTGAGCCCCGTGACCATGAAATGGACGGATTTGAAACGCCACTGGTGGGTCATGATGGGGGCAAGTGTCGCGTTCATGATGTGCGTGCACGATTTGCAGTTGTCATCCACTGAAGGATTGTTTTTGCTTCTCGGGGGAGCGATTTACCTGGGTGGCCAAATCCTCGCTGCCCGCCGTCAAGCCAACGACATGGATTCCGCTGTGGCCGAACTGATGGAAGACTTGGGAGATGACAGTCGAGGCTACCCAACACTGTTGGGGCTGCTCGCCATGGGGTGTGTCGGCCTGTTTTTTGGCTCCGAAGCATTCGTCTTTGGCGCCACCGAAGTCGCACTTGACTTGGGAATCAGCACCCACGTGGTGGGGGTAACTGTGGTGGCGTTTGGCACAAGCGTCCCTGAAATTGCCGCTTCTTTAACAGCTGCCATCAAGGGAAACAGTGATTTGAGCATCGGCAATTTGGTTGGATCCAACATCCTGAACATTTTTCTCGTGTTGGGCGCCACTGCCAATGCTGGAACCCTCCGCGTGTCTTCGGTCGTTCCAACCATGGATGCGTGGTGGATGCTCGGTACTGCGGCCGTTTTGGCTCCCGTCATGTGGATTGGAAAAGGGACGGTGACGCGAATCGCGGGGGTCCTGTACGTGGCTCTGTACATGACGTATGTCGTGTTGGTCGTGGCTCATGGATAAAGGTTCAATGGGCCAGAAGGTCGTTTGGATTGAGGAGCTCGATGCCGCAGGAAAGAATCGTAGCTGCTGGGTGGAACAAGGGGCGTTTGCCCATCTTGATGTGAATCAATGGTGGAATGACATCGCACATTCAACACAGGGTTGGAGGCACAACGACATCCGTGTCTTCGGCGCTTGGCACAAAGAGCCGCGATGGACTGCGTGGTGGGGACCTCCCTATCGCTATGCCAACGTGCAATGGCCCGCACAACCTTTGGATGGTGAGATTCGAGAATTGTGTGACTTGGTGTCAAGACGTGCTGGCTCATCGTTCAATGCAGTGCTGATCAATGGGTATCGCGACGGACAGGATTCCATGGGGTGGCATCGCGACAACGAGCGCGAAATGGACACCGCGTGCATCGCAAGCCTCAGCTTGGGGGCTACCCGGACCTTCAAAGTGAGGGACCGAAGAAATCAACGCGTCATCGACATTCCCCTGTCTCATGGAGACTTGCTTGTGATGGAACACTTGCAAGACGACCACGAGCACAGTCTTCCCAAACGGCTGGGCGTGAAGGATCGTCGCTTGAATTTCACATTCAGGCGTTTGGTGTAACGCACGAGGAAGCCGTTCATCTGCGCGTTACCTTCGCATCATGTCAGTGCATAAACAAGCGAAACGCATCACCACCCAGGTGTTGCATGAGATGAAGCAAAACGGCGAGAAGATTGCCATGCTTACGGCATACGACTTTACCATGGCCACGGTGGTAGATCAAGCTGGCGTGGACATCATTCTGGTCGGAGACAGTGCATCCAATGTCATGGCTGGTCATGAAACCACCCTTCCGATCACGCTCGACCACATGATTTATCACGCCCAGAGCGTCGTGCGGGCGGCCAAACGTGCGTTGGTGGTGGTTGATTTGCCGTTTGGCACCTACCAAGGCAATTCCAAGGAAGCCCTGAACAGCGCCATTCGCATCATGAAAGAGAGTGGTGCACATGCCGTGAAACTCGAGGGTGGCCGCGAGGTCAAGGAGAGCATTGAACGCATTTTGTCCGCTGGCATCCCTGTCATGGGACATCTGGGCTTGACGCCACAGTCGATTTACAAGTTTGGAACTTACACCGTACGCGCAGAGGAAGAGGCAGAAGCGCAGAGACTCAAGGAGGATGCACAATTGCTCAACGACATCGGTTGCTTCAGCATCGTCTTTGAGAAAATTCCTGCTCACCTTGCGGGAGAGGTCACAGCTTCTGTGGACTGCCCGACCATTGGAATCGGCGCAGGGGCCGCATGCGATGGACAGGTGCTCGTGTTGCATGACATGCTTGGCATTACCCAGGCCTTTTCACCGAGATTTTTGCGCCGGTACAGCGACATTGGAGATCAAATGCTCGCGGCTATTCAGCACTATGTGCGGGATGTTCGAGCTGTCGACTTCCCCAACGAATTGGAACAATACTGATGGGCGCCTGGGACGGACAAGGTGGTGGAAGTGGGCCGGATCGCGGACCCGATTTGGGTCGTGGTGTCAACCATCAATTTGTCAAGCCCCCCAAGGTGGCACTTGTTCATAGCACGCGGAAGAATTTGCAAGTGCTGTACGAAGACAATCACATCATCGCGGTAAACAAACGATTCGGAGATGTGGTGCAGGGCAATGGCGATGGAGAAGCTAGTTTGTGTGAAGTCGTGGCCGACTTTGTGGCCCACAAATACAACAAACCTGGCAAGGCCTACATCGGCACAGTTCATCGCCTCGACCGCCCTGTCAGCGGCGTGATTTTGTATGCCCGCACCACCAAGGCCAGCAAGCGATTGAGTACCATGTTTCGCCATCGCGAAGTCCAAAAAACCTATTGGGCGGTTGTGCGGCCAGCTCCTGAAGTCCCTGAGGGGCACGTCATCAATTTTTTGGAAAAGAACGACAAGCTGAACAAAAGCTTCGCCTATGATCGCCCGGGTGGCGAACGCAAGGAATGCGAGTTGATGTATGAAGTGAGAGGACAATCTGATCACTACGCTTTTGTGGAGGTGTATCCCAAATCCGGACGGCACCACCAAATTCGAGCGACCATGGCACAACTGGGCTGCCCCATCAAGGGCGATGTGAAATATGGGGCGAAGCGCACCAACGACAACGCATCCATCCACCTTCATGCACGTCGTATCGACTTCATTCATCCCGTCAAACGTGAAACTGTATCCATCATCGCTCCTCCCCCGGATGACGTATTGTGGGATGCCTTCGTGGCCTTGGACCGAGGGATGAGATAGGCGCATCTCGTCAAGTCGGCATGGCGTTGACAAGTTTTGGATTCGGTGGTGACTTGGGATGCACTGTGTCCGAGGTGAGGCCTTTATTTTTGGGCTTCACATTGACAAAACCATGAGCACTCCTGAACATCATCGTTGCCTGATCATTGGCTCGGGCCCTGCGGGCTACACTGCCGCCATTTACGCCGCTCGCGCTGACATGAAGCCCGTCCTCTACCAAGGTCAACAGCCTGGTGGTCAGTTGACAGAAACGACTGAAGTAGACAATTTCCCTGGCTATCCCTCAGGCATCAATGGCCCCCAGATGATGAAGGATCTCGAAGACCAAGCCAAACGTTTCGACACGGACGTTCGTTATGGTTGGGTGACCAAGGTTGACTTTTCAGGTCCCGTACACAAGGTGTGGGTGGGTGACAATCAAGAGACTGAAATCCATGCCGATACGGTAATCATCAGCACGGGTGCCTCTGCCAAATGGTTGGGGTTGGAAAGTGAGCTTCGTCTGCGAGATCTCGGAGGTGGGGTGAGCGCGTGCGCGGTGTGCGACGGCTTCTTTTACCGCAACCAAGAGGTTGTGATTGTTGGGGCCGGTGACAGTGCTTGCGAGGAAGCGAGCTATTTGGCCAAACTCTGCACCAAGGTTACCATGCTCGTTCGACGTGATGAGATGCGGGCTTCCAAGGCCATGCAACACCGGGTCAATAGTTTGCCTAACATTGACGTACTCTACAATACCGAAACTTTGGAAGTGATGGGGCAGGAAGCTGTGGATGGCGTGAAGGTGAAAAACAACGTCACTGGCGCGGAGCATGTGATTCCGGCCACTGGATTTTTCGTGGCCATCGGTCACAAGCCCAACACAGATGTATTCAAAGATTTCATCACCCTCGACAGCCAAGGGTACATCGTCCACGCACACCCCGGGACGAGTAAAACCAATGTGGATGGCGTCTTTGTCAGTGGTGACGCGGCCGACAAGGTCTATCGGCAGGCCATCACGGCAGCGGGTACAGGTTGCATGGCGGCCTTGGACGCTGAGCGTTACTTGGCTGACCGCGGCATCCACTGACGCGTGCGTGGTCAGATGAAGTGGATTGGGATGAGTAGTCTCTTGGTGGGCTGCTCCTCTCCTCTTCAACCTGATGTTGTGAGCCACGCGGAGGATGGACTGGGCCTGCGGGTGCCAAACCACATCGCCCCCCAAGACTCCATCATCGCGCAGTCCGACTCGTTCTCAGATCAAGGAGCGCTGCAATGGCATGAGGTGATGGTGCCAGTCTTGGAACTTTTGGGGCATGTGGACCTTGAAAACCATCCGGACTTCTCCCCCATTCCTGCCGCTTTTGCTTCTCGTGAAGGCCTTGTGCTGAGAACCGAAGCTCGCGATTCATTGGTTGCCATGGCCGAGGCAGCACTCAAAGAGGGGTTGCAACTGACCGTGTTGAGTGCAACCCGGACCTTTGGTCATCAAGTCTCCATTTGGGAACGGAAATGGAACCGATCCGCCTACATGGGGTGGGACAATCTAGACAAGGCACAAGACATCCTTGCATACAGTGCCATGCCAGGCAGCAGCCGGCATCACTGGGGAACTGATGTCGACGTGTTCAGCCTGGAACCAAAGGATTTCCTTTCGGGTCAGGGCGCTGAATTGTTGGCCTGGATGAGGAGCCACGCTTCCCGTTTTGGGTTTGTGGAAGTCTATGACAACGACCCCTCTCGAACGGGTTACCAACCCGAACCATGGCACTGGAGTTTCATGCCCTTGGCTGGACCCTTCCTCAAGCGACTCGACAATGCCTTGCAAGATTCGTCATTGAGTGATTTCACGGGATTCTTGGGGTCAGAATATGCTGACAGCCTTGGCATCCTCCCACGCTACATGCATGGTATTGCATCCGAATAAACTTGTGTTCACATGATTGACCCAGACGATTGACGGAAGGGTTGTCCAAACGACAGTTGAGAGCCATTCGTGAACCTCAACCAAAGGATCAGCCTGGATTCTTTGAGTCCGCGGGGGACCAAATTGAAGAGGCATCATCCCCGAGTATGGTGTGGCCTAGTTGAACCGGCACGCTCCTTCGTTCCACCAGCTCAACCTCTTGCATCTGGATATCCACGTAGGAATCAAACATCTGCAACAACGAGTCCACAATTTGCAAGGACACCTCCCTTTTGGAAGCCACACCCCAAAACCTGAAGACAACCTCCCCTTTCATGCCAGGGTTTTTCAAGCGCGACAAATTCCAAATTCCAGGGACCTGAACCATCCAAGCTTCCGCCTCCTCCGCCTTGCTTTCAGCCACCTTGACATCAATGATGGAGAAATACGACAATCCAAGAGCCTTCCAATCCAGGTCCGCATGAATTCCCCGGATGTATCCTTCCTCCTTCAAGCGCTTGATGCGTGAGTGGGTCGGACCTGGCGTAAGACCCACCCGTTCACCGATGGCCTGATTGGTCAACCCGGCATCCACTTGCATCGCTTCCAAGATGGCCACGTCAATGCGGTCTAACGTTCTCTTTTTACCCAAGGCATCGAAATTTTCTTCCGCAATTTAACATTGAACCCCAAGTGATTGGCGTTTATGCGGAATTTTATGCTGCCAGAATTAACCCTCGAGGATTTCCTGCAACTCTTTGGCCATTCCTAAGCCCAAGGTGTCCTGCTGCAAAGTCAAGTGACTCAGCAATTCATTGACGCTGTCGACCCCTCGCTTCAGGTTTTCCCGCATTTCAAGCAAGTTGCGCTTCCTTGCCCGATAGCTCTGAAGCATATCAAAAGCCTTGTGGACATCTTGAGAGATGACAAGCTGGTTCCATGGCTTTTCGAAAAAGCGATAGACCAAACCCTCATTGAGCGCTTCCATGACCACTTCGTGGTCCGCAAATCCGGTCAAAATCATTTTCACGACCTCCGGAAATGACTCTTTGATGCCGCGAACGAATTCAATGCCCGTGATTGTCGGCATGCGTTGATCCGTGATGAGTACATCCACTGGAATCGCCGATAAAACATCGAGGGCTTCTGTGGCCGATTGAGCCACATGAACGTCAAACTCATGACGAAAAGCAGCCATGAATGCCGACAAGTTGCCGCGCTCGTCATCGACGTAAAGCACGACAGGACGGGAAATTCGATGTGTTGATTCCATGGTTTCAGATTCACTGCCAATCACTCACCCAGCAGTCCAAGTCGAAATGCATCCATGTCCGCATCTTCCTTGGCAATTTTCTGGGCCATGTCAAGCAATCGACTCGATTCTAATTCTTCATGGGCTTGTCGAATGTCCATCTCGTGGATGACTCCTTTGGCCGAGTTGTAATAAGCTCGCAATTTCTTGTCTTTCGACAACAACTGCACATAAATGTCTTGGTTGCCCTGCCCTTTGCGGATGCGGATATTGGAAACCTGGTCCAGCTCAACTTCGGCCAAACGACACATGCCACGAATCACACCATTGAGGTCCATGGATTGTAAGGTAAGACAAATTCAAAAAACACGTGAAGCTTGAGGCGACATCCCTGAACAATTCATTTCCCACCCTTTTTCGTCACTCGACCATGTCAGACACCTGCATCTTGCAATGACGCAAGCACCTCCTTCGACAATGGCTTCGACAGCAAGCCCTCAATCATGGGGTGAGTCTGGCTTTGCTCGAGGTCGAGTGGATTCACCAAAGACGTCAACAAGAACACCCGAGTTGACCTCAGCAATTTGTGGAACAATCCAGCATGACACTGTTCAAGACTTTCGAGAAATTCAAACCCATTTTGCAAAGGCATGTTGATGTCCAACATGATGAAATCAGGAAGCGACTCTTCATGGTCGAGCAACCATGAAGTTGCTTCATGTGAAGTCAGCAATGCCACCACCTCACAGTTGGCATCAAATTGCGCAATGACCCTTTGATGCACAAACTGGATGATCGCATCATCGTCGATGAGAAGATATCGTGCCATCACCGATGTTGAGGAAGGTCGAGGATCACTTCGGTTCCCTGGCCTTGAACAGAGGTAAGGGTGACGAAGCCATTGAGTTTATCTACAATTTCCTTGACAATGTACAATCCCAACCCTGTCCAACGACGTTTGCGATTATTCATGTTGCCCGGGGCCAGGGTGTTGCCATGACGGCACCGTATGGAACCTTGAGCTCCAACAGTGTGTCATTGGGGAACCTGCGTTTCTCAATGAACCAGGAGAAATTGCCGAGTTGAACCCCTGCTACTACGACACGGATGAAAACAACATTGTCGACGTGAATGACATGCTGAATTTGCTTTCTGTGTTTGGCTTGTCTTGCGAATAAGAGCAAAAACAGAAGGAGCCGTCAAGTTCTGGCCCAACAACTGACGAGCTTGTCAGGGAGAATTCACGATTATTCAATCCCGATGAGATTTCAATTCTCCTTGACCTCATGTAGCCCCCCGCAAAAGCGGGGGGCTTTCTTTTGTGATCGACGGGCCGGCTCCCATGTGAGAGAGTTCGTGGATCAAGGTTTACCCACTGCTCGGGATGTTTGCGCCGGCGGCGGTGCCGCGGCGCAAGAATGACGGGGCGGCATGCCCACCAACACAAGCTTGCCCTCTCCGCGACGCGGAGGGGGCGCTTTCTTTTTGGGAATTCGCCTTGCGCTCAAACCTTCGGCTTGGCGTCGGCTTTTCCCAAAAAGAAAGCCCCGCACTCTCGTGCGGGGCTTGTGTTTGGTGGGTGGCTAATGGGATTTGAACCCACGACCCCTGGAACCACAATCCAGTGCTCTAACCAACTGAGCTATAGCCACCATGTGTTCTTCAATGGCCCGCGTTTGGTCCTGAAGGGAGCGCAAAGATATTCAACTCCCTTCAATCTCGACACCCCTCTTTCGCGACTTCTTTCCCACCTTTGAAGCATGCCTGAACGCCTGAAGATTTTGCATGTGGTCAGTTGGTTTCCGTCGGAGGTCCATCAGAGCCTTGGGAACTTCATCGAGCGCCACATTGAAGCCGTGGCCACCATGCACGATTGTGAAGTTTGGGCGCCAATCGCAATCACGGGATCGAGATCCACTCTGGCCAAATTGCGAGAGAAACATGGCCAAGAAGTGCGCGAGGTAGCCGGGAGGACATGGAGCGTCAAGCGCTTGTACCATGAAGCGACGAGACCCCAGCTGTTGGGGGTGGCAAGGGCTGTGGCAGGAGAGGCCATCACCTTGAATTGGACACCTGACGTGGTGCACTTGCACGTTGCCTATCCAGCGGGGAGCGCGGCCGTGGCTTGGGCAAAGCGTTGGGGTGTGCCCGTGATATTGACTGAGCATTGGACAGCGTATCATGACATCAAAGCCCTGCCATGGTGGAGGAGGAAAGCTATCAAGGATGTGGTGCGAGCTGCGAATTTCGTGTGCCCCGTGACCGCCAATTTGGGAGAGGCCATACGCAAGTGGGTTCCGACAGTGCACATCCGGGTCGTGCCCAATGTGGTGGATGTCCAGTTGTTTCAACCCGCAAAACCTGAAATGTTGGCAGGCGTCATCGTGGGAGCTTCGAGAAGGAAACTTGAAGGAGCCGGGGCCACCCATTTCCTGCACGTCAGCTCCATGGATGACAACCACAAGAACATCACGGGACTGATTCTCGGCATGGCTCGGGCCATGAAGGAAGTGGATTCATTTCGTTTGACCTTGGTTGGAGGAGAACATGTTGATGCGGCCCCTTACCACAAACTCGTGCAAGAACTTGGGATGTCAAACAAGATTTCATTCACTGGTCCTTTGCCGTTGACCAAAGTGGCCCAATGCATGCAATCCCATGACGCACTGGTGCTGAACAGTCGAGTGGAGAATTTCCCTTGTGTCATCGCTGAAGCTTGGGCAAGTGGGTTGCCGGTCATCAGCACGGATGTGGGTGGCATAGGTGAGCACTTGCCACAGGGACGCAGCGATCGTGGTGTGCTGCTTCCCAAAGTGGCCGATGCTGAGGTTTGGGCGGAAGCGTTGCAAAGCGTGCACCAAACGTCTTGGGATTCCGCCAACATTCGAGCCTACGCATCGGCTCATTTCAGCAACGAATCCGTGGCAGAAACCTACACGCAGGTGTACCATGAGGCCATGGAGAAGAAGAGAGGACCTTCATCCCATGGCGGCATGGAACCAACAAACACCTCCAAGGCGTGAAAAGTCACCCCTCTCCCTCCCAACTGGCTCGTGAGGCGCTCGTTGCAAGGGTCCTCATGCTAGGAGCGACCGCTGCCACAGTGGTGATGACAACACGAACCCTAGGCGCGTCCGGACAGGGTGATTGGGCTTTGCTTCAATTTGGCCTGCTCTTGGTCACAGGATTGTCTGGCTTTGTCGCCGGCGGCGCTGTGGTGTACGTACGGAAATTTTTTGCTGCCCGTCACATGGTGCCTCTGGCGTTGACAGGCATCGCTATGTCCATGGTTCTGGGTATGGGGGTAGGTCAAATCACGGGTTGGGTGCCCAGCCATTGGCGCTGGGAAGCCATGTGGTTGGGTGGTCTTCAGGCCGCCGTCGTTTTTCTGTCACAGTTGGTGTTGGCAGCCGGCATGGTCAGATTTTTCCATGTTACTCAAGCGCTCCAGGTGGTGACCATGGCCATGATTTGGGCCTTGTTCGTCAGTGCTGGTGATGCCACGCTGGACGATTTCGTGGTGGCCTTGAAGGCCTCTCTGTTCCTCACATTGGGCATCTTAATTTGGGGACATCGCAAGGCTTGGGCGGACACTACCCACCTGGAGGAATCCAACCTTCGAGGTCTCAAGCCTCGAATCTCGCGCAGCCCGGCATCCTTGATGCTAGTCAAAGGCGCGGAAGGCCAAACAGGAAGCCTGCTCCAACTTTTGACCAACCGACTGAACATCAGCCAACTCGAGCGACTTGTGTCCCTCGATGCTTCCGGTCTCTATGCGCTGGGGTATTACGCGCTGGAAGCTGTTTGGATTGTGGGACGTGCTTGGTCACCCGCAGTTCATGCCCGATCCGCAGCGGAGACCGACAACGGGCGCCGAAAAACCCATACGTTGTGGCATGTCAAGCGCGTGGTTGCGCTGTCTGGCTTGGCCGCTGCTGTCATGGCTTGTGTACCTGACAGGCTGTGGTATTTGATTTTTCACGTCCAAGGATTGCAAATCGTCATGCAATCCTTGGCTGTGGCCATGGTGACAGGAAGCGTGGCTACGTTGATTTCACATCACCTCAGTGGAGTGGGCTTGCACCGATGGAATGCGGTGACCTCCGGGATGGGATTGCTGGTCTTGTGGGGTTGTAGCGCCCTTTGGATTCCAGGATCAAGCTCAGCTTTGGAGGGGGCCTCCATGGCTGGATGGGCCCTGTCCTCATCCTCAACAGTTCAATGCGTTGGCCTGCTCGTGGTGTTCTTCCAAACCACAAAGTCTTCCTGAGAGGACAGCGGAAAGCCCAGAAGTCATCCCCCCCTGCGTCAGAACAGATCCAAGACCGAGTCAACCCCCAAAGGCCGCGCTGACTCAAATCCTTCCCCAGCCTTGAATCCAACTGGTCTACCCATGGAAGTAGCCCGACCTTTGACGTGCTCGAGAAATTCAGGAGAGCTGATGGGAGTCTCTGGCTGTTCCGAAAGGGGATCATGAAATTGGGACTTGTACGCAAGAATGGCCTCCATCTTGACGTTGACGAAGCCTGCAATGTCCACCACAAAATCAGGGGTCCTGTCGTAATCCTGAATGTAATGATACACAGCCCGGGGTCTCCATGGTTGTTCAGGATGATTTGGCGTGCCAGTCTGAATTTTCACCAACCCCGATAAAAATGCGGCCCTTGCAACCAAAGCTGCAGCTCGCCCGTGATCGGGATGTCGATCCACCAAGGCATTGGCCAAAACCACAGTGGGCTGGAGTCTGCGAATGGCCGAAATGATTCGGTGAAGATTCTCCTGATTTTCCTCAAAAAACCCATCGGCCAAAACGAGATTCTCGCGGTGAACCAATCCCATGATTTTGCCCGCTTCCTCGGCTTCTTGATCCCGGAGGTCAGCGGACCCTCGGGTGCCCAATTCTCCGCGCGTCAAATCCACCACACCGCATCGTCTGCCTTGGTGTGAGAGTTTGGCCAAGGTTCCTCCCGCAGAAAGTTCCACATCATCTGGATGGGCGCCAAAAGCCAAGACGTCCAAAGCAGGAATAAGGGGAAAAGACGTCGCATTCGCCATGGGTCAAAGGTAAGGCTCGAGCAGACCGGCACAGTCACCGGCACTGTCACCGGCATCCTCTCCGGCATCTTTCAACACCAAGCCAACCCCATTTGACCTACTCATTCCCAAAATTTAATTTTCCATTACCTCAACACCGCAACTCATTCCCCATATCTTCCCCCAACAAGCATTGAACATCCAAGACACTCGAGGGGTTAAATGTTGTGGTTTCACCCATCGAATTCCTTGACGATGTCGACTCATTCATCCTCCTCTCCTGAAACTTTGGTCATCGGATCAGGCTTTTCAGGCCTGGCTGCGGCCACGAGGCTTGCCCATGAAGGCCATCCCGTGCGCGTGCTAGAGATGCACGCCACGGTGGGTGGTCGGGCAAGAAAATTCGAAGTGGATGGTTTCGTGTTTGACATGGGGCCTAGTTGGTACTGGATGCCAGATGTTTTCGAACAATACTTTCAAGATTTTGGCGCGGACGTACACCAAGAACTCGATTTGGTGCGTCTCGACCCCTCCTACTCGGTGTGGTTTGAAGACGGTGAAATGAAAATCCCCGCAGGTTTGAACGCCTTGGCAGCGGTCTTCGAGAAACTCGAGACCGGCGCAGGCAAAAAATTGAGGGACTTCATGGCTGAAGCAGAGGTGAAGTACCGCATCGGAATGAACAAGTTTGTCAACCGGCCTGCGCACAACGCTCTCGAGTTTGCAGAGTGGCAAACCGTGGTTGATGCCACCCGCCTGTCTCTCTTCACGTCGTTTAGTGAATTTGCGAGACAGCACTTTTCCCATCCCAAGATTCTCCAGATCATCGAGTTCCCTGTGCTTTTCTTGGGGGCCAAACCCCAAGATACCCCGGCGCTTTACAGCTTGATGAACTATGCCGACACCGTTCTCGGGACATGGTATCCAATGGGCGGCATGAACGAAATCGTTCAAGCCATGGTTCGGGTTGCTCAACGCCAAGGTGTGGTCTTCCAATGCAATGCAGAAGTTGCGTCCATTGTGGAAAAGGCTGGTCACGTATCTGGGGTGTACCTCGCCGATGGCTCCTTTGTAGAGGCTGCCGCCGTCATCGCCACTGGAGATTACCACCACATCGAGCAGCACCTCTTGCCCAAACAATGGAGACGTTACGACGCCTCATATTGGGAATCCAGAACAATGTCCCCCAGTTCCCTGCTATTCTATGTTGGATTGGACACCCGGGTCCCCGAATTGAAGCATCACAACCTGTTCTTTGACACGCCCTTTGGCCGGCATGCAGAAACGATTTACGACTCAAAGACTTGGCCGGAAAACCCCTTGTTCTATGTCTGTGCGCCTTCCATCACAGACCCGAGCGTAGCCCCCGAAGGTTGCGAAAACCTGTTTTTCCTGATTCCGTTGGCTCCTGGCCTTCAAGAGCAAGGGGATGAGCGAGATCGTTATTTGGATGAAATTTTGGATCGCCTCCAATGTCACACGGGTCGAGACCTTCGCCCGCACATCACCTACTGCCGGAGTTTTGCCCATTCTGAGTTCATCAGTGAGTACCACAGTTTCAAAGGCAACGCTTATGGTCTGGCGAACACGTTGCGCCAAACGGCATTTTGGAAGCCAAAAATGCGCAGCAAGCTCCCGGGACTGCACTTTGCAGGCCAACTCACCACGCCGGGCCCTGGAGTTCCTCCGAGTCTAATTTCCGGCCAAGTGGCAGCTCAGGAAACCATGCGGTATCTACATCGACAGGGCATCTATCCTCAGCCTGCGCTGCAAGTAGACCTGTCCATTGAACACGAAACGACCTCCTGAGGTTATTTGCCTACCATGGACGCCTTGAGACTATATGACGACGTTGCCTCTGACTGTGCCAAGCGCACCACGAAGGCCTACAGCACCAGCTTTTCCCTGGGCATCCGGTTTCTGGGCCCGAGCCTTCGAGAAGCCATCTACAACATTTACGGCTTTGTCAGATACGCCGACGAAATCGTAGACACCCTGCACGGACCACAGCAGGCTGCCATGTTTGAACGCTTCAAGGACGACACCGACTGGGCCTTGAGGCATGGCATGAGCAGCAACCCCATTTTGCATGCCTTCGCCAAGACCTTCAAAGCCTTCGACATTGACCGAGAGCATGTGGACCTCTTTTTGCGCTCCATGGAATGGGACTTGGACAAAACAACCTACGATCGCGAGAGTTACGACGACTACATCGTCGGTTCCGCCGAAGTCGTTGGATTGATGTGCCTGCACGTGTTTGTCTTTGGAGACAAGGAGGCCTACCGCGCCCTGCTTCCCCACGCCCGCTCCTTGGGAGCTGCATTTCAAAAGGTCAACTTTCTTCGCGATTTGAAGGATGACTTCGAAGGCAAGGGACGCGTGTATTTTCCAGGTGTGGACATGGGAGCATTCAATGCCCAAACCAAAGCCCAAATTGAAATAGAAATCGACGCGGATTTCCGTCATGCCTACGCGGGCATTGTTCGGTTGCCCAAGGAAAGTCGTCTGGGAGTCTATGTGGCTTACGTTTACTACCAGCGGTTGTTCCAAAAAATCGCCAGCTTACCATCCACCAAATTGATGCGTGAGCGCGTTCGCATTCCCAACCGACGCAAAGCCACGCTGTTCGTGGGTTCATACCTCCGCCACAGTTTCAACCTGCTGTGATTGGCCTGGTGATGCCTGTTGCTCCCCTTGCATGGCGACCTTCTGTTCTGATGTGTTGTGCGGCGTGGACGCTAAGCGTGACTTCCGCCCTCGCTTCGTCACTTCGTGTGGACCCACCCTTTGGGATCGAAGCCACATCCGAGGGTGATGCCACATCCGAGGGGATTGAAACTGTCATCGGCGTGCCCCTCCTGAGGAAGCCACAATCATCCAAGGATTCATCCACTCCATGCCACCAGTCTGCCGATCGCGACAGGCTTCTCTTGCGTTCATGGTATCGCCAAGCTTCGCAGGCCCAATCTACCGACGAAGCAACTCGCATGTCTGAGCAAATCAATCAATTGGAATCGAATGACTGCCAAGAATGGCTCCTTCAAGGGTTTCGAGCCGTGGCGGAGTTGATGATTGCCAACCATGCTTGGAATCCCGCAGAAAAGCTGTCGCGATTTCTCGAATGGCAGCCCATCCTTGAGGCAGCCATCCAAGACCACCCCGAAGATCCAGATTTGGCCTTCTTGCGCTTGGGAGTCCAAACCCATGTCCCGGCTTTTCTGTCCTATTGCGCGAACATCCCTGCCGACCGCGACAAAGTTGAAAGGGCGCTGCGTGATGGGTTTTGGTCCCACGATACCACCCATGAAGCCTTTGTGCGAGAATTTCTCTCGTACCTTAAGTCCCTCTGATGCAACTTGAGACCCAATTGAACCCACTCATGACTGAATATGTGATCCTTGTGGATCCGGAAGATCGTCCCTTGGGCACCATGGAAAAAATGGAAGCTCATCGCAAAGGGGTTCTTCACAGGGCCTTCAGTGTGTTTGTATTCAACAGCCAAGGAGAGCTCCTGCTTCATCGCAGGGCTTTGGACAAATACCACAGTGGTGGCCTTTGGACCAACACATGCTGCAGCCATCCCAGGCCTGAAGAAAGCATCGTCGATGCGGCCCAACGAAGGTTGGTCGAAGAAATGGGTATGAACTGCCACCTTGAGCCAAGGTTCTCCTTTGTCTACCGTGCAGATTTGGATCATGGCATGATTGAGCACGAGCTAGATCATGTGTTGGTAGGATACAGTGACGTTCCACCTGAGCCCAATGCTTCGGAAGTCTGCGAAACCAAATACATGCCTGTGGACGAGGTGGTCAACGACATGGCCAAACACCCCGATCGCTACACAGCATGGTTTCAAATCTGCCTACCCGAAGTGCTGTCAACCCTCTTGTTGGCATGAGCGAATCACGCCACGTTGTGGTCGTGGGTGCCGGGGTGGGAGGACTCGCCACGGCAGTGCGCATGGCTGCCCGAGGGCATCGCGTCACTGTTCTTGAGTCGGCTCCCACCGTGGGGGGCAAACTGGCCGAACACCTTGAGGATGGCCACCGATTTGACCGCGGACCTTCCCTGTTCACCATGCCCTCGTTGATGGTGGAATTGGATGAACTCGTGCCGCCGCATGTGGCTGGAAGGCCTGCACCATTCCGCTTCGACACAATGGACCGGAGCACACACTATTTCTGGGAAGACGAGGTGGGACCCTTGATTGCTTGGTCAGACAACGACAAGTTTGCAAGAGATGTGGAGGCGAGATGGGGTGTTCCTGCCAAGCAATTGCAATCTCACCTTCGCCGCGCCAAGGAAGCCTTTGAATTGACGCGAGGGGTCTTTCTCGAGCGAAGTCTGCACGAACGATCGACCTACCTGACCCGTTCCGCTTGGCGCCTGTTGTCAAGGGTGGGATCCCTTCCCTTGGTTGGCACGTTGAATCGCTACAACACGAAGCATCTTGGTCACCCCAAGTTGCGCCAGTTGTTCAATCGCTACGCCACCTACAATGGCAGCGACCCCCACAAGGCCCCTGCCATGCTTCACGTCATACCCCATCTCGAACATGGCATAGGAACCTACCTGCCTCATGGTGGCATGCGAAGCATCCCCTTGCACTTGCAAGCCTTGGCCCGATCCCAGGGTGTGACCTTTCGTACGGACTGCGGAGCTGCTCAAATTCTTCACGACGGTATCCGCGTCACAGGGGTCCTCGATGTTCAAGGCGCGACACACCCCGCAGACGTTGTTGTCAGCAATGTGGATTTGCACCCTACCTATCGCAACCTCTTGCCCGACCTGCCCGCACCTGAACGCATCCTGAACCAAGAACGGTCCACATCCGGGGTGATTTTCTATTGGGGAGTGCGTGGAAGTCATCCCCAACTGCACCTCCACAACATCTTGTTCAGCAAGGACTACGAAACGGAGTTTGACTCCATCCAACATACTGGATCCCCGGGACAAGATCCCACGGTATACATCAACATCACGTCCAAAATCATTCCAGACGACGCACCCACGGGGCATGAGAATTGGTTTGTCCTGACCAACGTGGGTGCCAATCCGAGGCAATGGGACGATGCTGCGGTGGCCCAGCTCCGTCAAGCTGTACTCGCCAAGGTGAGTCGAACGCTGGGGTTTGTGCCTGACATTGTGTGTGAACAGGTGCTCACACCCCAAATCATCGAATCCAGCACAGGCTCGTGGATGGGTGCATTGTACGGTGCTTCGAGCAACAGTGCTCAAGCGGCATTTCTGCGGCATCGAAATCGATCCACCCAACTCAGAGGATTGTACTTCTGTGGTGGAAGCGTTCATCCTGGAGGAGGCATTCCACTCTGCTTGCTCGGGGCACGCATTGTGGACGAACTTGTGAACCAATGACAAATCGACCGACGTCTCCTCTCGATGCCTCCATCCCGCCTTGGTGGCGAACCTCCCGCACGTGGGTGGGCGTGATGGTTTTGCTCCACATTGTCGCCGTGGTAGGGATTGCCTTGGGATATGCCCGCGAACTGATGGCGTACACGCCATTGAATCTCATGCTTTGTGCAGGCATCGTCATGGCATTCACGGGGGCTGAAAGTCCTTGGCGATGGGGGCTCACGATGTTTTTGGGCTTCGCTGTGGAAGTCATCGGGGTCACGACAGGCCTCTTGTTTGGTTCGTACAGTTATGGAACTGGTTTGGGGCCCAAAGCCCTCGGTGTCCCCCTCTTGATGGGTGTTTTATGGTGGCTCCTGCTGATGGGCACCCATCATTGGACAGCTCGCTGGCTCCCTCAAAAAGTCCGACCCGTCCTTCGCGCTGCGGTCGCCGCCACCGCCATGACGCTCCTCGATGCCTTGATTGAACCCGTGGCCATTCGTGCCGGGTGGTGGAACTGGCACGATGGCTCCATTCCTTGGACGAATTATCTCACGTGGTGGTTGGCGGCCTGGGCCATGGGCATGTTGTGGCGCGACGTAGACGATTTGAAAACAAACCGACCCGCCGGGATGTTGCTTTGGGTGTTCGTCCTCTTCTTTTTGTTGTTGAACATCCTTCCTTGGAACTTGTCATGACTGCCCTGATTCCCACCCTGATCGTTTTCGTCACCTTCGTTGGCATGGAAGCTGTGGCTTGGCTCGCACACAAATACCTGATGCATGGAGCCATGTGGTATTTTCACGAGGATCACCACACCAACGGCCCAGGATTTTTCGAAAAGAACGACGCATTCTTTCTCATTTTCGCCATTCCCAGCGCCTATTGCTTCATCTCAGGGAGCATCCACGGGGATTTCAGGTTTTGGATTGGCACAGGCATCGCGCTCTACGGTTTGGCCTATTTCCTCGTGCATGACGTGTTCATTCACCAGCGATTCTCCTGGTTCAAACGCACCCAGAACGCTTATTTCATGGCCATCCGCAAGGCGCACAAAGTCCATCACAAGCACCTCGGCAAGGAGCACGGGGAGTGCTTTGGGATGCTTTACGTTCCCCCGCGTTACTTTCGTGAAGCGCAAAAAGCTTTGCGCAATCAACAACAACGCGCATGAGTTCTTGGACATACTTGTGGGTCGATTTGGGGGTGTTCCTCGTTCCTTTCGTGGCGAGTTTTGACAAGCGCGTGGCGTTTGTGAAGGAATGGAAGGCTTTTTGGCCCGCGTGCATCATCACCATGGCAGGTTTTGTGGCCTGGGACGTGGCCTTTACCCAAGCCGGAATTTGGGGCTTCAACCCAAAGCATCTCATCGGCATTGACCTGTTGGGGTTGCCTTTGGAAGAATGGCTCTTCTTCATCGCGGTCCCGTACGCCTGTGTCTTCAGCTATGCTTGCCTGAAAAAATACGTCCCACACTCCCCGCTTGGGATGGGCCATGGTGTGGTGACTTCAGCGATGTTGGCTTTGACGATTGGATTGGCATTGACCTTCCGCGATCATGCCTACCTCGGATTGACCAGCGCCCTTTGCGCTCTGTGGCTGGGATATGCTGCTTGGCGTTGGAAGTCCTACATGTCGCATTTTTGGGTGGCTTACTCTCTTCTCTTGGTGCCTTTCATTGTGAGCAACGGCATTTTGACCGGCATTTCCTTCTGGGAATACCCCGTGCTGCATGACAACCCATCAGCCATTGAGGACCACATCGTGTGGTACAACAACCTCCACAATTCGGGATGGCGAATGTTCACCATGCCCGTGGATGACTTGCTGTACGGCCTTCTTCTCATTGGCATCAACGTGAGTTTGTTTGAGGGATTCAAAACCTCTTTTCAAGGCTCAGCAACCACCTCAGCATAAACGCTCATGGGCCAGGCCTCATGGACCTTGTCTCAGGGGCGCAGGGGCGCAGGGGCTTTGCGTGTTCAGGCTCAGACATGCGCCTGGCAGCTCCGTCCAGAGAGTCCCGTTCGACTGTGAAAATCACTGCACATCGATGGCCAATTCCACAGACACAGGTCTGTGATCGCTCAAAGTGACGGAATAGGTCGTATGCCTCAATGCTTGGAACGAACTGTCCACCAGTGCCCCATCGATTCGCAAACCTGGCACAGTTCCAATGTGGGTAGCTCCCATTCCCCATGAAGCTTGCTCAAACGTGTCCTTCAACCCTGACTTTCTCAAGTTCCGAAGGGCAAACGACATCGGACCGTCGTTGAAGTCTCCGGCGACCACCACGGGCCACGGACTCTCCTTCACCCTGTCCATCAATTCCTTGACTTGGGCAGCTCGAAGGCGATAGGCCGCGGTGAGCAAGGAAAGAATCCTTTTTCCCTCCTCGCGGTTGGGGCCCTCTTCCACAGCGGCATAATCAGCCTGCGACATGTACAAACTTTGAAGATGGACATTGAACACCCGCACGTTGCCTCCTGGCGTGGAGAGGTCCACTTCCATCACTCGTCCAGCCCCTTGACCAAACATCCATGAAGACACCCGTTCCACCGGGAAAGACGTAATCAAGGCCGGGCCGGAGCCCTTGGGCCAGGTCAGGACCTCCCTTTGACCGGCCTCCCAACCCCACTTCCTCAAGACATCCGCGCCATTCACAGGGAACTCTTGCAAGCACCATACGTCGTCTGTGCAGCCGTTAAACCATGAAGCCAGCTCTCGGCGGGTTTGGTCCCCCTCCAACCAATCAAATTCATCGAGCCTGCGCACATTGAAAGTCAACAAGGACCAACTTTGATCATCTGACAACAACTCTTCCCCCCCTCCCAAAGAGCAGAGCAAAGAAGCGGAGGGCCATGTAGCCACCAACACGGCAATAGGTACGACAACCTTGAGCCACCGGAAGGACAGCAAGCGCCACAAGACACCGAGCAGGAGCATAAGCCAACCCCATGCATACGTCAACCCAAAAGGTGCCAACCAAGGGATCCAAGTTGGGTCAAGCCGTGCGCCTGCCTCACCCAAAGCGACCAACACCAAGCCAGGAACCACGAACAATCCTGACCCATCCCACCTCCTGGTCGGAAGCTTCTCCTTCTTTCCACCACGTGCCATGATCAGCGTTGACTTTGGTCAAACAAAAATCTCTTCTCCTCTTGCGTGAGGTGATCGTAACCGTGACGCGAAATTTTGTCGAGAATGGCGTCCAGACGCTCTTCCCTCGCCACTCGGTTGGCATTGAATTCGTCGTCGCTCATCGGTGCACGCGAGGATTCTCGATCCCTGGCTTGCCATCGGTTTTGAGCCGACGCTTTGAATCGGCTTGTCTTCCTTCGAGGAACGCGCAATGAACGCGAAAACAGGGCGTCCAACATCCATTCGAGCCAAGCCAGCAAATTTCGACCCTTCGCTTCTTGGGTCACCAGCATCACGCCAAAGAGCGCCCCCCCCAAGTGGGCGACATTGCTCCCTGAATTGTTGCCCTTGCTCAAAGCGAAATAGTCCACCACCATGTAAGCCCAAAAAAGAGTCCGCAATGGCAAAGGGCCAAACAGGATCAAGTTGAACTTCAGCGCGGGTCGAAGGGTGGCCATGGCTCCAAACAAGGCCATGACAGCTGCGGACGCACCCAAGGCAAATCCTGGACCTGAGGTTTGCAGGGGCCTCAATCCCTGTGTCAACAGGACATACGCGAGAAACCCAGCCAACCCACCCCCGAGGTACGTACTCAACAAACGTCGAGACCCTACCTCAGCTTGATAGACCCGGCCCATCCAGAACAAAAGAATCATGTTCATCACCAAATGCCAAAGGCCTTCATGGGCAAACATGTGGGTGAGGACGCTCCAAGGGCGAGCTGCCAACACCTCGATCCGCCAAGAAGTGGCAAGGGTCCATGCCCCCTCCGAAGGGAGAAGCATCGAAAGTGCACCCTCAGTCCACCGATCCAACAAGTTTGCAGTTGCCAACGCCAAGAAGACACCTACATTCACCCACACAAGGCGCGTCAGCATGCCACCGCTTCGCCAGGTTTGCATCACAGATTCCCACATGTTCAATAAAAATGACCTCGGTCTTGCTGCCAACGTTTGAGAAGGAAATAGCCAAACACCATGCCTCCAAGATGAGCGAAATGGGCCACATTGTCACCTGGGCTGTTTTGCAAAGCCAAGAACAGCTCGATGGCGCCATACCCCAACACAAAGTACTTGGCCCGAATGGGAATTGGAGGAAACAGCAACATCAATTGCGTGTTGGGAAACAGCATGCCAAAGGCCAAAAGCAATCCAAACACTGCGCCACTAGCTCCAACCACCCGGCCGTAGACCAATTCCATCAAACGCACCCGTTCCACACCACCAATGGATGGATGCACAAATTGTTCAGGATGGGGGAAAAATGTTCCGAATTCACTGTAAAAACCCAATCCGACGACCAACTCATGCAGGGCAAAAGCTCCCAATCCACATGCCATGTAGTAAGTCAAAAACCGCTGAGGTCCCCACAACCGCTCCAATTGGGAGCCAAACATGTACAGTGCAAACATGTTGAAGAAAATGTGGGTTAAGTCCCCATGCATGAACATGTGGGTCACGATTTGCCATGGTTCAAAAAACGGTGACCCGGGATAGGTTCCCGCCAGCAAAGGAACCGAAGTGGCCTCACCCATCACCAGGTTGGTGGCAATGAACACCAATGCATTCAAGAAGATGAGGTTTTTGACAACCTGTGGGGTTTGTTGAAGCATCATTGAAAGTTTTCTTCCACGTCTTGTAAATGGGTCATGATGGTGCGTCCCCAAGGATCCACGCGTGGTTGCTCACATGCCCACAAATCTGCAATGAGTTGACGACGTGCCGATGCGGGCAGTTGCACCTCTCCAGACATGGCCGCATGCTGGGCCCACGATTTGGCCCAAGCCACTGACCGAGCCTCTTCCTGTTCCCAAGGCCCCTCATGAAAACTTTCAAGAACGGCATCAACAGCCTCTCTGGCCAGGCCAGTCATGTCAGACGGAAGTGCATGCAGTTCTACCGTGGTTTCATCCGCAACCCGAAGATCCAAACCCATGGCAACCAGTGAATCGCGCACCTCCCCGAGGGCCATCACTTCGGCCTTGGACAAGGTCAAACGCTCAGGCATCAACAGCCTCTGGGACACAACCGCACGAGGCGAGCTTCCCAACATGGACAAGTGGCGCTCGTACAAAATGCGGAGCTGGGCTCTTCGGGCATGGACCACCGTCAATCCTTCCGAGGTGGGAACAACAAGGTACTTGCCCTTCCACATCATGACCTCCCAGCCCGAATCTGAGGTGGACATGTCTACCGACGCGTGATGTTCTTGGGATGTGGATTCGGGGGCTCCACCCTCGTCGTGCTCAAAAAATCCCGCGAGTTCTTTCCAGCCACGGCTGGGTGGTTTGGGCCAATCGCTAGAACCCCTTCCCCAAGACGAAGATCCCACACCCCTCTGACTCGCGGTGCGAGCGGGCTCAGCTACAAATGGGTTGTAGGAAGGATCGATTTGAATTTGAGGTTCCGAGACCACAGTACCGGGTCTAACATCCGTCAAATTCAAACCCAATTCGACGTCAAAATCAATGGATGGAGCCACGTTGTGTGCGCCAAGACCTCTGCGGACGGCTGACTTCAAAATGGCCACAATGGCCTGCTCTTCATCAAACTTCACCTCCATCTTGGTCGGGTGAATGTTCACGTCCACACGCGCAGGATTCACCTTCAATCGCAGCGTGTAGAGGGGTTGCTGTCCCTCCGCAATCAATCCGTCGTAAGCGCGCAAGATGGCTCGATGGAGCAACCCATGCCTCACAAACCTTCCATTGACAAACAAGAATTGCTCCCCGCGGGTGCGTCGTGCCGAATCCGGTTTCCCAACAAATCCATCCACCTGCACCACATCGGTTTCCTCTGAAACGGGGACGAGTCGCTCGTCATGTTTGGGCCCCAAAATCCCAACAACACGCTGACGAAACGTCCCGGGTTTCAATTGAAAAATCACCGCCCCTTGATGGGTCAAGGTGAAGGAAAGCTCAGGATGGGCAAAGGCCACGCGCTGAAATTCATCGACGATGTGACGAAATTCCACCGCATCCGATTTCAAAAAGTTCCGTCTTGCCGGGACATTGTAGAACAAATTGCGAACTTGAAACACCGAGCCGACAGCACAAGCCTTCGGGGACTCCTCCACGAAGGACGACCCATGACACTTCAAATGAATTCCCACTTCATCTTCGTTCCGTCGCGTGGTCAAATCCACATGGGCAATCGAGGCAACTGAAGCCAAAGCTTCTCCGCGAAACCCCTTGGTGCTCAGTTGAAACAAATCGTCTGCAGTCTGAAGTTTGGAGGTGGCATGGCGCTCAAAGCACAATTTGGCATCGGATGGAGACATGCCTGATCCGTTGTCGACCACCTGAATGGAAGTACGACCCGCATCGAGCACATGGACCTCTGTGACAAGCGCGCCAGCATCCACGGCATTCTCCATGAGTTCCTTGACCACGGAGGCAGGACGTTGGATCACTTCTCCAGCGGCAATTTGATTGGACACATGCTCTGGCAGCCTCGCAATGATTCCGCTCATCCCTGTTCTTTCATGAATTCCAACATTCCCCCAAAATTCTGGTTCTCCACCCACAAAATTGCCCTATACGTCATGTAGATCAGCACCACGGCGATGGCTCCCGCTCGCAAAGCCGCCATTCGACTGGCACGAACGGCTGCCGCGCGTCTCGCCGTTCGTCCTTCCTGACTTCTTCCACCCCTGGCAAATTGAATGGTCCTTCTGCCCTCGCGCTCTCCCAAAACCTCCGCCTCGACCCTCTTTTTGCGTTCCTCCCACTCCGGCTTCACCTCTGGAAGATGTCTGGAACGAAAAGCAAACGTCCGAGGTTCGGTTCGAACATTCCGAAATGGGCCGCGCAACTTGGGGGCTTTCATGTCCCCGAAGGTACGTGAGCTCAGCCCTGAAGCCTCCCAAATTCCGTCAACACGGCATCCACATCGTGTCCACTGTTGTAGCACGCAAGCACCTTCCGAAGCACGCGTTCCACGGAAGCGTCAGGACAGGAAGCTCCCGAGGTGATGAGTACGGTTGGAATCCCCGCCAATCCTGAGGTTGGAAGAGGATGTGGGGTCAAGTTCATACGCCCCGTGTGGATGTCAAAGTGATGCAACCCATCCTCCTTCCACTCCAACTCATTGCGAATGAAAAAGGTGGGGACACGGGCCTCACAAAGTTCAACGAGATGTGAGGTGTTGGAGCTGTTGTAACCGCCAACCACCAAGGCAACATCAGCACCTCCAGCGTCGAGCGCTCCCATCGTGGCGCTTTGGTTGTCGTTGGTGGCATAGCACAACGTATCCCGCGTGTTGGCAAACTCTCCCTGTCCTCGCTCTCGGACCGCGGCAGCGATTCGGTCCGCAATGGCCTGGGTGTCGGATGCGAGCATGGTCGTTTGGTTGACCACCCCCACCCGCTCCAAATGCACGAGAGGATCAAAGTCGCTCGAGGTCCGGCCTGCGAACACCTTCCAAAATGCTTCCGCCCCTCCGAGTCGAGACACCATCCATTGGGCCAAAAACTCCGCCTCCTCGCCGTCCTTCACCACAAGAGCGTGGCCTGAAGTGGCAGCATGTGAAAAGGTGGCCCTTGTCTCCTCGTGCGTTGGCTTGCCGTGGATGATGACCGTGTAGTCCTCGCCGCCGAGTTGAGCTGAACGCTTCCACACCTTCTCCACAAACGGGCATGTGGTGTTGTATGTCTGAACGTCCACACCTTTGGCTTCGAGCGCAGCAGCCATCTCCACGGTCGTGCCAAACGCAGGGACAATCACAACATCCTCTGCCGTCAATGCGTCCATGGAGACCAAAGAATGCCCTGAAGGATCCTGCAAAAACCGAACGCCCCTGCTTTGCAAGTCGTCATTCACTTCGGGGTTGTGAATCATTTGGCTGAGCAAAAAAATGCGCCTTCCGGGATTCTCAGAAATCGCCTTGTAGCTGATTTCAATGGCATTCTCCACCCCAAAGCAAAATCCAAAATGACGGGCCAACTGAATACGCACACCCCCAAAATCGAGCAAGGTTGGGCTAAAGTCCTGTTTTCTAGGGTCTTGTGCTTTCCTGTGCGCCTTGACCTGAGAGATGATGGGGCTCTTGTAAAACTCTGGGATGTCGAAGCTGCGCATGAGACCAAAATTACCTCATCCCAACCATCAACTCGGTCCTTTCGTTCAATGGCCCGACCAATTCGTGCGCAACATGTCGTCGCGGACACGAACGGATCTGGAAGATCCTCGCATTCAAGGCGTGGCGAGTTTGTCCCGGCGTTTGGCCAACCCCTCGGCATTGTCAAACGCTCGACGCAACGCATCATCCCACACCGTGCTGCGGCGGGCCACGGCACGAACGTCTTGAACAATGCCGAACTGGCTGGAGGGTTTGAAACGAAGCTGATCCAAGGCCAAACGCTGAACCACAACCGACTGGAGTTCAGGGGCGTAAGCCAAAAAGGGCCAATCCGTGGTCTCCACATTCACGCGGATCGTTTCAGAACGACTCAACCAATCCAAGGTCCAAGCGTCCAAAGCAGGCACCACTTCAGGACAATCGTTCAACCCAACTTTCATCCGCCATTCGATGGCTTGTCGCACCCAAGCGGCGGTAGGCTGGCCTTGGGCTGGCCACTCCGGAACATCGGCACAGGTCCAGCAAGTCCAACACCAAGGCCACCAAAAGACCCACCATCCAAATCCCAAGGCGCTCACCATTCCTCTTCTTCAAACGAAATTCCCAGATTGGCCAGACCAGCCAGCAACGGCTCGTAATAACATCTTGCCATAGGAGCTTGAACACCTGTTTGGCCGAAATGCCCCTTGAGCATGTGTTCCGCAGCCAAGGCCATGGGCAAACCTACGGTGTCGCTCATGGCCGTGAAAACACTGTCCTTGCCCTCCAAGCACAGGCTGGAAGTCTTTGTTTTCACCTCTCCTTGAATCTCATAGTCAAACCGATGCCACATCACAATCATGTCTCGATCCTCAGGACCCAATTTCCACGCTTCAGTGACCAACGATTCGATGATTTGAGCTGGGGTTCCATGGGTCCGTGCTGGACCTTCTGCTTCCCCAAAAAGGCCCAACCACGCCAATCGATCGAGGGCTTCATCAGATGCCCCCGTCACTTGGGCTACCGCCTCGCGCACTGAACTTCGTTTGTCCACGCTGGCTGGCAGAAATGACCGGGTCCATTCGTTCCATGAAATGCCTTGGTTCCAATCCAGTGTCACGTCATCTCTTACCATCCCCAATTGCACCAACACATCCCAAGACTCGCTGAAGCCTTTGCATCGGAGGGTCCCTCTGACCAACGTCTTCACTCCTTGAAGTTGATAGAGTTCGAGATAGGACAAAGAATCGCGGTTGGGATATCCTTGGTATCCCCGTCCTTGAACCTCCATGTCAACAGTGGTTTGGAACACACGGTGCGGCGGGACCACTCTGACGCGGCCACCTTCCAAAAACGACGCGGTCCCTCCCTGTCCAGCCAAAACCACATTTCGCGGATTCCAACTGAGCTTGTAATGCCAGGGATTGTCGTCGGAATCCGGTGCCACCAAACCTCCGCAATACGAGGAAAATCCGACGATCGAGCCTCCCTCTTCTCGGATGCGATCCATCACTTCCATGGCGCTCATGTGGTCCATCCCGGGATCGAGTCCCAATTCATTCAACACGAGGACCCCAGCCTCTTTGGCTGAGGCATCCAGCGACTTCATTTCCGGGCTGATGTAGCTCGGAGTCAGGACATGGACTCCTGCGGCAATGGCAACCTTCGCGACGTCAACGTGCATGGATGCTGGCAACATGCTAATGACCAAATCTGCCTCCGAAATTCGTCGGTCACGGTCGGTCACATCGTGAGAAGACATGGCGAAGGAATGAGCTCGCGGATGCCCTCCCGTCTTCCTCCGTGCCACCTCACCATCCAAGTCACCCACGTGCACCTGCCAATCCTGATGCTCAGCTTGAGAAAGGAGGTGCTGGATCAAGGATGAACTCGACCTGCCAGCCCCCAGCACCAAAATCACTTTTTCCATGCGGTGAAGGTAGGGGTCTTGGTTTGGCACAACAATTGCCGACCCCAAGAATGATTAACTTCGGCGCAACAAATTCAGCCCTCATTCCATGCTCTCGATGCCTTCACGTTCACCACGCCTCAGCGCCGACCGCACGTCCTTGTTCACATTCCGTTTGGCTCCTTGGATGCTGACCATGGTTCTCGCCCTGGGATGGGCTGGATGCAACGGCTCCAAGGCCTTCACCAAGAGGGCTGCCAAATTGGAGGAAGCCGGGATGATGACCCAAGCCGCCAACCTGTATTACACCGCGGTGGTCAAAAAACCATCCAACCTAGACGCGGCCATCGGGTTGAAGCGGTCAGGCCAAGTGGTTTTGGGTCAGCACATTGCCTCCTTCGATGAAGCCGTGGCTTACAACAACCGCGAAGGCGCCATTGCTGCTTGGCAAGATGCGGAAGCTTGGCATGCCAAACTCAAAGCCGTGGGCGCTGATTTGGCCTTTCCAGAAGCCAAGCGGGCTCAATTTGAATCTGTGAAGAATGCCCACCTCGACGACACCTACCGTGAAGCCAACACGCTCCTCGAGCGAGAGCAATTCGACGAGGCCGTCACTCAATTTCAGGCAATCCTCGATTTGGAACCCGGCTACAAGGATGTTCGGGCTTTGAAGAGCTTGGCGTACTGCGAACCCCGGCACCGCAAAGGTGTTTTGGCTCAAGAGGCAGACCGGTATCGCGAGGCGCACCGGTGGTTTGACGAAGTCACATCCGAAGATCCAGGATTCAAGGACGCGGCCAAACGCAAGGGGGAAGTCCTCGAGGCTGGCAGGTTCACCGTGGCATTGCTCGAATTCAAAAATGGCTCCACAAGACCCAATCTCGAAGTGAAAATCCAATCCCTCGTGGAGCAAGCCCTGATGTCCTCGGACGACCCTTTTTTGCGGGTGGTCGATCGTGAGAGTTTGTCCATGATTTTGCAGGAACAAAGCATGGGAATGAATGGCCTCACATCAACGGCTGACGTTGAAATCGGGAATCTGCTGGGGGCCAAAGCCCTGCTTCGCGCCACCATCACCACTTGCAATGTGCAAATTGGCCGAATGTCAGCGTCCAACAAAACGGGATACGAGCGCTACACCATCAAACGCGTCAATGAGGAAGGAAAGACCGTGAACGAAACCAAGTATCGACAGACCAACTACAGGGAATACAACCAAACGGGATGGGTGGACATTTCATGCACGTTCAAGTTCATTTCCACCATCACGGGTGAAGTGGTGTCCACAAGCACAGTGAAAGGAAGGGCTGCCGATGAAATCAACTACATTGAGTACGATGGGGACCGCAACAACTTCTTCCTGTCGGGTTACTCTGGTGCACGCACGGATGCGGGAGGACGCGCGGACCGAGACCGCTTGATGTCAAGCCGTCGCGTCTTGAAAAGCGCAGATGTCATGTCTGACGAGGCTGGTCAACAAGTTGCGTCGGAAATTCAATTGTCCATTGAGCAGAAACTTCTCGAAATGATTCCATGAAGGAGCTGATCATGCCCCCTATGTTGTCCAGTCCCTGGCGATTCTCTGCAGCCATGTTGTTGCTTGGTGGTGCCTTGCTCGGATGCGCAGGAAGCCGTCAAGTGACCGCTCCCGTTCCTTCTTGGGTGTCAGAATCTCCTGTGAGTTCCACCCACTTCATAGGCATTGGTTCGGCCTCCAAATCCATCCACCCCTTGGATGCCGACGCCGTGGCCAAAAGAAATGCCCTAGACAACCTTTCACGGGAAATCCGCGTGCAGGTCCAAGCCACTTCCACCATGCACACCCTGCAGGTGAATGACTGGCTTTCCACTTCGTTCAACCAACAATCCACATCCACCACCCAAGAAGACTTGGAGGGCTTTGAATTGGTGGACACGTACGCCAACGACCAAGAGGTGGTGGTGTATTACCGCTTGAACAAAGCGGAGCATGCACGCATTCAAGCGGCCAAACGACAAGCCGCCATGGACATCGCAGCTGGACACCTTGAGTTTGCTCAGGAATCGAGGCGTTCGGGCCAAGCCCAACAAGCTGTGGATGCGGCCATTCGAGGGATTGACGCCATTCGTCCCTTCATGGATCAGCCTCTGAAGTTCACGCTCCGCTCGGGAGAACAGATTGATCTTGCCACCACCCTGCTCGGGATGATTGACGATTGCGTCGTAGGGTTGGTCTTGACTTCAGATGAAGAATCCCTGACCCTGAAGGTGGAAAATCGCTACCAAGGCACGGCTGAAATCAAAGTCCTTCTCGACGGCCAACCCGCACCCAACGTCACCTTGACGTATGCCTATCATCGGGGCGACCTTCCAACCCGTGGAGAAGTCGTCACAGATGGACGGGGAGTGGCCACCATTCGACTGGAGAGGTTTGAGCCTCACGTGACGGAGACAACACTTGAAGTGCGCGTGGACCCCCTCGCATTCTCGGCTGGGCTGCCTTTGGCGCATCCCTTTCGTCAAGCAGCCCAAGGTCTCCAAAGCGCCCCTCTCAGACTTGAGGTCTTGCTGGCCCCTGTGGAATTGGCGCTGGTTGTGGACGAGCTGGCTTTTGGCAAGACCCGAGACCGAAAAGTCCTCACCCCCGCCTTGCAAGAAGCACTTCAGGCAGCCAACGTGTCTCTGGTAAGTACTCAAGCAACTCGGTCCAAGGGAGGCAAATCGGGTGAATCTTTGATGACATTGACCATTCAAGCGGATGTTCGGCCTGGTGGAGAGGGCCAGGGATTCACCACCGTGTATCTCGATGTCGTCGGTACGGTGAAGAATGCGGAAGGAGAGACGATCTTCACCCAAACCCAGACCAGAATCAAGGGTGTGCAACTCGACCTCACGCGAGCCACGGATGCCGCGTATGACAAGGCATCCCAAGTACTTCAGGAAGATTTCATCCCCAAGCTCATTCGCCTTTGGCACGGTTTCTGATTCTTCGCCAAATGAATGACCTGAAAACCCATTACATTTCCAACACTTCAACAACAACCCTATGAAAGTTCGTTTGACCCCCACCTTGGCCTCCTTGTTCGTTGGCGGCCTCTTGTTTGTTGGTTGCAAAGGCGGCCAAAGTGTCACCCCCAATCAGGCTGGAGAAATTGAGATTCTCGAATACTGCGCTGGAGAAGAGTTCAAGAGCGACAAAGATCACTTCCGCGCAACAGCCACAGGCGAGAGCATGGACCGGGAGACGGCCAAGAAAATGGCTCGCTCCAACGCCGAAGCCCGTCTGGCTCGTACCATCAATTCCACCATTGAAATCGTCACAGACAACTACGTCAATTCTTCTTCCTTCAACAACAAAGAAGAAGTGACAGAGACGTTCAACGATTTGGCGCGCACCGTGGTGAACCAGCAACTGTCTGGTGCAATCACAGCTTGCGAGCGCTTGACCCAAAAAACCGACGGAAATTATGTGAGTTACATGGCTGTGGAGCTCTCCGGTTCTGAACTTGTTTCCCGCTACAACGAGCGTCTTTCGCAAGACGAACGGATCCGTGCGGAGTACAACTACGAAAAGTTCAAGGAGACGTTCGAAGCAGAGATGGACAAGCTTCGCTGAGCTGCCTCAAGCCAAAGTTGGAGGAGGTTGCGACCCTGCGGGGTGAGCACAGACTCTGGATGAAATTGGACGCCCGCGATGGGAAGGGAACCATGGACCACTGCCATGATCAGCCCTGAACCATTGCGGGCGTTCACTTGAAGACACGCCGGAAGGGAGGACTCATCCAACACCCAGCTGTGGTAATGTCCCACAACCATGGGAGAAGGCATTCCCGTCCACAAGGTCTGCCAGCCGCTCGATTGGGACGGGAGGGCTTCCCAAGCAATCTCCGAAGCCCGTCCATGCAAGGGTTCAGGAAGATTTCTCAAAGCACCGCCAAAGTGTTCTGCAATGGCCTGCATGCCAAGACAGACGCCCAAGATGGGCACACCCCTTGAAATGGCCTCCGCCAGCACCAACATCAATTGGGGATGTTCGTTGGGAAGACCCGGACCGGGGGAAAGAACCAAACCATCGGTGGAATCCCACATCTGATCGGACCACATCCCCTCGCGAACAACATTCACGCGTGCTCCCAACCTCCCGAGGTCATGGGCCAGATTCCACGTGAAGGAATCGAGGTTGTCGAACAAGGTGATGCGCATGGTGGTTAGCTTTGGGTCATCCACCCGTCAAAAGTACCTCATGACTGCACGCATCGACACCCAAGACGCAGCCCAACCTGTGGCCGCTTACAGCCAAGCTGTCCAAGCGGGCAACTTGGTCTTCGTCAGCGGTCAAATCCCTTTGGTCAAAGACACAGGGGACTTGATTTCCGACTCCATGGAAGAGGCCACGCTCCAATGCATTCGAAACGCAGAGGCCATTCTCGCGGCTGCAGGGTTGTCCCTGTCACACGTGGTGAAAGCCTCGGTGTTTTTGACCACCATGGATGATTACACAGCCATGGATTCCGCTTACAGAGAAGCGATGCCCCAACCCTTTCCGGCCCGGGAGGCAGTTGCCGTTCAAGCCCTTCCCAAAGGAGCCAGGGTGGAGATTTCGATGATCGCAAACCTCGGCTGAACCCCTTTGTAGCCATGTTCTTTCAAAAGTTTCTGCATTACCTGAACCCGCTCAACTTGTTCAAAAAAGACCAAGATGCGGGCATCAATCTTCGCATGATGCACGGCATCAACAAGATCAGCTTTCTCGCATTCATGATCTGCCTTGCCGTCATGCTCTACCGCTGGTGGAGCCGTTCCTGAAAGGGTCTGTGCTTCAGGGCCGATATCAAAACAGCAATTTCCCATCGGCCCCACGGGCCTCGAGTTTGAGATCCCGCAACAGGGCCGATTTCACGTTGAGCCTGAGCGAAAAGCTCTGTCGAATGCCAAAGGGAATCCACTCAAACGACAGTTCCCAGCAATGCAAATCCACGTAGAGGTTCAAGTTGGTGGGCGTGAACTCCCGTCGCGCGAGGTCGTATCCCGTTTGCATGTCCAATTTGTATCGTGAGACTTGAAGGCCGCCTCGAGCGGACAAAGCATGGGTCACCACACTGGTATCCCGGGCCAAATCAGGAGCCCATTGGCGTGCCAAGTTCACATTGTAGTCCACTCGCAGATTCCATGGATTGGAGGCTCCTTGGCCCGCATTGAATGAAGTGCCCACAGCGCCCGTCAAGCGCTTCAAGCGGAGCACCCCCCCTCCTTGCCCCACCAACCATTGATCGACCACCTGTCCGGTCACGGAATCCCTGGCATACGCTGAATGTGTGGCGTTCAAATTCAAGTTCACCTTGTTGAACAGGCTCGTGAATGCGCGTGTTTGAATGTCTGACAATTTCAGAGAGTCCGCCACCAAGTTGTAGCTGCCCGACGTGTTGAGGTTGTCCAAAATTTTGACCTTCTTCAATGCCCCCGTCTCTCGATCGGAGACCTTGGCCTCGAGGTTTTGGCCCAAACTGAAGGTGACGGCGCCCGCCTCTCGCATGTCTGAAGGAACAAACCTCCCCAAGGCATAAGGATTCCAAGTGAACTCTTCTCCAGAGGCAGCCACGAGGGTTTCCAAGCGGCTGCGCTCAGGGTTGTAACTCAGGCCCAAACTTGGAGACAACACATGTCTCACGGCCTTCACGCGGCCAGATCCCGGCACATTGAACAGTCCGTAAAATCGGGTGCTGGCAGACACCCCAATGCGCCAATCACTTGTCGTTTGAAAGCCCCCGAGGGTGTCGGTAACGACCACCGAAGAATCGGGTGCTACGACCTGCTCCGAGGTGCGAAGAGCGGCAAAACCATCGTATTGATCGTACTCCATAGAAGGAGAGATCGAAACAAAACCAAGACTTGAACTAGATGACAGTTTAACCTTGTGCTTCAGACCATTACGAATTTTCAACTCTCCCCAATCCATGGCACCAAACACACTGTCAGGGGCTTCAACAACATTCTCCATCTGGGAACTGTACGTCACTGCCAATCCATCCAACACCGAGGAACGACCTCGATCCAACCCAAGGAGCTGAGACAGGGGCGTACGCTGCATGTTCAGCGAGAGGCTGGGAACTGTCAGCTGCACATTGCCCGTCGTGGAATTTTGGGTGTGCCTTGCACTGATGGTGGCAGAAAAAGGGCTTCGAGGAACGCGCCCCGTCCACTGCACAGAGGACTGAAAGGTGTTGGATAGGTACTCTTCTTGGGTGCTGTTGAGGTTTTGCTGAAAGTTCCCTGAAGATCCAAAGTTGACAGATGCACTGAACCGGCTGTTGGGACGGGCACGTGGATCTTGATTGTGGTTCCAACGAACGAAGAAGTTGTTGCTTAGCCCAAATCCAGGCGTCCCTACAAATCCCTGACGCTGACGCTGATAACTCAGATTAAACGAACCTTTACTTCGATATCGGTAGTTGTAGTTAGACGCCAGCCTTGTGGCCCAACTCCCTCCCGTGTAGACATCCATGAGCAACTTGGAATCCCAGTGCTCCCCCAGTGGTTGGTAATACCCCAAATCCTTCAGGAAAAATCCCAAATCGCCACCATCTCCATATCCGGGAAGCAAGACGCCTTGGCTTTGCTTCTCGCGCTTCAAAGGAAACCACCCAAAGGGAAGGGCCAAGGGCGTGGGGATCTTCCGAAACTTCAGGTACAATGGACCACTGACCACCTTGTCATTGGGAACCATGATGGCCTTGGTCAAGTGGAAATGATAGTGTGGATTGGCTGCATCACAGGTGGTGAACTTGCCGTCTCTCACATGAATGGACTGATCTGGTTGACGCTTGGCTCGTTCTGCGTGAAACACGACATCTTGTTCCATGGTGACAGCATGCCGGCTCAACCCCTTCCCCGTGGCGAAGTTGTAGCAGAGTTGATCTTGGGTGAACGATTGTCCGTTGTCCGAAAATTCAGGGCGGCCTTCGATTCCGCCAAGGCTGTCTCTTTGGCCAAACGCACACACCGTGTTGTCTTCCAGATTCAACACGATTCGATGGGCCGTCAACACCATGCCACCGCTGGCAACACGGGCCCTCCCTGTGAGGTACCCAATGGCACTGTCCACGCGGAAATAGATGTCTTCGGCATCGTATTCAACCACCTCAGAAGCACTGGAAGGAGGCGTGGAAGTTTGGGCCCAACAGGCTGGGCTTATCAACACCCAAAAAAGGATAATCGACATGCCGCGCACCACAGGCCCTGCGGGGATTGGGGTATGTTTGGGAACTGGCATGAAGCAGCATTCAAAAGTAGCCAAACAACGCGTCTTTGCGGCTTGTGTTGCATTGGTTGGCATTTGCGCGGCCTTCGCCCCCGCCCCGCCTGTCCTCACCTTGGTTCTTGACGCCGGCCATGGAGGCAAAGATCCCGGCAACCTCGGCACGGGGCGTTACCCCAGCACGGAGAAAGACATTACCCTGGACGTGACCCTGCAAGTTGGGCGTTACATCGAGGAACAACTCCCCGAAGTCCATGTGCTCTACACCAGGACAGATGACAGCTTTCCCGCGCTCCACGACAGGGTGAGGTTCGCGAACAATGCCAAAGCAGATCTTTTCATCTCCATTCATTGCGATGCCTTTACGACTGCGGGGGCCAAGGGCGCTGGGTCGTATGTGATGGGCATGCACAAAAGCGAGGAGTCCCTGCGCGTGGCCATGAAGGAAAATGCTTCCATGTTCAAAGAGGAGAACTACGAGAAGCATTACGATGGGTTTGACCCCAACGATCCCGACACGTACATCGCCTTGGCGCTCCGTCAAAATGTCAATCTTGACGCGAGTCTCACCTTGGGCGCCGCCATCCAGAGCCAATTCCGCGAGCGAGTGGGACGCAAAGATCGAGGTGTCAAGCAGGCTGGGTTCTACGTCATTTCATACACCACCATGCCAAGCGTGTTGGTCGAGCTCGGATTCCTGACCAATCCAGAAGAAGAAGACTTCCTTCAGTCCACCACAGGCAAGGATTTCATGGCTTCTGCCATTTTCAGGGCCTTTCGAGATACGTATCTCACCTCCAGGGTCACTAAGGAGATCCCTGAAAACCGCGTGCCTGAAACGCGTTCAGGATCCACAGTGAACGACCAGGAAAGCGACGATGGGCAGAGCGCAAGGAACGACGATGGGCAGAACGCACGGAACGACGACGGGCAGACGAATCCCCCAAAAGAGGCAGACACAAAAGTGGCAGACACGCCACCCTCCGTGCATGTGCTTTCAACAGACAGACCTGCCGTTTGGTTTGGTGTACAAATCCTGACCACAGAGGAGTCTTTGTCCCCAGATTCTCCACAATTGCGTGGTCATGCATCCGCCAAGGCGTACATTCGTCAAGGTTTGCACAAGTACGTGGTAGGCCATCACGACCATCCCGACAAAGCCCATGTTGCCAAAGACCAATTGCGCGCGGAAGGATTTGAAGGTGCATTCGTGGTGGCATTTTTGGGAGAGACCCAAATCACCATGTCTCATGCGAGAGAATTGCTGAATCTACCTGCCAAGTGAGCACACTTCGTCCCGAATTCAAAGTAGGCGTCCTCGTCGTATCTGGCATTGTGTTGCTCGTTCTCGGGGTCAATTACTTGAAAGGTTTCAATCCATTTGCGAGGTCCAACACCTTTTACGCGATTTACGAGGACGTGCGTGGCTTGGCCGTGAGCAACCCTGTTCTCGTCAATGGTTACCAAGTGGGTCAAATTCGCCGCGTCGAATTTGTTCCCGGTGGGTTTGGTGAATTGTTGGTTGAATTCACGGTGGAAGAAACGCAACTCTACATTCCTCGCAATTCCGTGGCCATGATTCACAGCTCCGATTTGTTTGGCACAAAAGCCATCCGCATCGAATTCGGAGATTCACCGGACTATGCCCTTTCGGGAGACACCTTGGTTCCCAATGTGGAAGATGACATCGCGGCGCAAGTCCAAAAACAACTTGAACCGCTTCAAAGAAAAACCACCGACCTGATCAAGGGCGTGGACGTCATCATTGAAAACATTCAAAGCATTTTTGAAAGCGACGCGACCAACCAACTTCCGGAAGCGCTCGAAAGTGTCAAACGCACCGTGGAATCGCTCGAGCGAACAGCTGCCAACCTCGACAGCACTGTGGCGGAGAACAGAAGCAATTTCGGCCGAGTCATGGGCAATGTCAGGTCCTTGACAACAACCCTCAACAACAGCGGAGACGACCTGCAGAACACCTTGTCCAACTTATCTGACTTCAGCGACTCCCTGTCGAGTTTGGACCTTGGGATTGCCATGCGCAAGGCCAACGAAGTGCTTGCAGACCTTGAACGCGTGACGAGCAAAGTCGCTGCTGGGGAAGGAAGCCTGGGTAAACTTGTGATGGAAGATAGCCTGCACGATGAACTCGTGGCCACCAATGTGGAACTGCAATTGCTGCTCGACGATTTGCAGATGCACCCTTGGAAGTACGTCCAAGTGAATTTGATTGGACGCAAGCAAAAATCGGAATGGTCCAAAAAGGACTTGCAACGCTTGGAGCAACTGATTGATGAACGTGTGAATTCAGATCAATGACATCATGCTGACAAAAATCCTCTTTGTGCTTTGCTTGATGACCAGCGTGAAATTGTTCGCTCGTCGCATTGGTTTCATTCGTCGCAACATCCTGATGGGTCATGACGTCAACCGTTCTGACAGACCTTCCGACCGTTGGAAGACGATGGCCCGCGTTGCCCTGGGGCAGGGCAAAATGATTGCACGACCTGTCGCAGGTGTGATGCACGTGTTCATCTATGTCGGCTTCGTGTTGATCAACATCGAGCTTTTGGAAATCATCCTTGATGGCGTGTTGGGTACGCATCGCGTGTTTGCTCCACTCGGTGGTTTGTACGACGTCTTGATTGCCTCTTTTGAGGTGCTTGCTGCCCTTGTCACCCTGGCCTGTGTTGTGTTCTTTGTCCGAAGGAATGCTTTGGCCATTGCGCGATTCCGATCCCCCGAAATGAAGGGTTGGCCTTCCATGGATGCCAACGTGATTCTCATCGCTGAGGTCTTGCTCATGTTTGCATTCTTGAGCATGAACGCATCGGATAGCATCGCGCAGGCCAGAGGCCTGGATCACTATGTGGTGGCCGGATCCTTTCCTGTGAGCCAGTTTTTGGTCCCTCTCTACGAAGGGTTGTCTGATGCTGGCGTGGTTGCCGTCGAACGTGGCATGTGGTGGTTTCACATCCTGGGAATCCTTGGATTCTTGGTCTATGTGACGTATTCCAAGCACTTTCACATCTTGCTGGCTTTCCCCAACACGTATTACAGCGACTTGACCGCGCAGGGAGCCATGGACAACATGGCTGCTGTCAAAAAAGAGGTGGACCTGATGATGGACCCGCAGGCAGACCCCTACGCTGCTCCCGCTCCGGAGTCGGAGGCAATGCCTGTGAAGTTTGGTGCAAAAGACGCCACCGACCTCAGTTGGAAGCAACTGATGGAAGCGTACACATGCACCGAATGTGGTCGATGCACGAGCGAGTGCCCGGCCAACCAAACTGGCAAACTTCTCTCCCCTCGGAAAATCATGATGGATACCCGCGACCGAATCGAAGAAATCGGGAAGCAGCGAGAAGCAAACGGCGGAACGTGGGAAGGAGATGGAAAGTCGCTTCTGGGCAACTACATCACCGAGGAAGAGCTCTGGGCTTGCACCTCGTGCCAAGCCTGTGTTCAGGCTTGTCCCGTCAACATCTCCCCCATGGGCATTGTGCTGGACATGCGCCGCAGTTTGATCATGGAGGATAGCAAATCGCCTGAGTCCATCACCACCATGTTCAACAACATCGAAAACAACGGCGCACCCTGGGCCTTCCCCGCTGCCAGTCGCGGTGATTGGACTCGTGAATCTTGACCCCATGAGTAGCTTTCAAGTACCCACGTTGGCGGAGATGACCGCCCAAGGCCAAACCCCAGAAGTCTTGTTTTGGGTTGGGTGTGCCGGGAGTTTTGACGACCGTGCCAAACGCATCACCAAAGCCATCGCCCGCATCCTTCACCACTGCGAGGTTTCCTTTGCCGTCCTTGGGTCGGAGGAGAGTTGCACGGGTGACCCAGCCAAACGGGCGGGCAACGAATTCCTGTTTCAAATGCAGGCCGCCCAAAACATCGCTGTTCTGAATGGGTATGAGGTCAAACGAATCGTGACAGGATGCCCGCATTGCTTCAACGTGTTGAAGAATGAGTACCCTGAACTGGGGGGATCCTATGAGGTCATGCATCACACCCAGTTCATTCGTGACCTGATTGACCAAGGAAGGTTGAAGGTTGCGGATGGCAACCCCTTCAAAGGTCGTCGCATCACCTTTCACGACCCCTGTTATCTCGGGCGCGGAAACGGCGAGTACGCAGCCCCACGAGACGTTCTGACCACCCTCGACGCTGAACTTGTGGAGATGCGTAGATGCAAGCAAAACGGTCTGTGCTGCGGAGCAGGCGGTGCCCAAATGTTCAAGGAAGCTGAAAAAGGTCATCGCGAAGTCAACCACGAGCGGACAGATGATGTTTTGGATGTCAACCCACACATTGTAGCCACCGGATGCCCTTTCTGCAATACCATGATGACCGACGGCGTGAAGCACGCGGAGCGCGAATCATCGATCACCGTCAAAGACATCGCCGAATTGATTGCGGAGGCTGCCGACTTGCTTCCCTCCTCTTGACTTTTTGGACCCCTTGATTGAACCAACCCCTGAAAACTATCCCATGCTTCTTGAAGGAAAAGTGGCCATCGTGACTGGAGCGTCGCGAGGCATTGGAAAAGCCATTGCAGAACAATTCATTGCCCAAGGTGCTACAGTCGCATTCACCTACCGCAGCTCGGCTGAAGCTGCGGCCGCCTTAGAAGCTGAGCTAAGCTCAGGAGGTGGCACCGTGAAAGGATTCCAGTCCGACGCGGCGAGCATGAAGGATGCTGAACGTTTGGTCCAAGAAGTGGCCGAAGCATTTGGCACGGTAGACATTGTGGTCAACAACGCAGGCATCACCGACGACACGCTGTTGATGCGCATGAGTGAAGAACAATGGGATCGGGTCATCAGCGTCAATCTCAAAAGCTGCTTCAACCTCACCAAGGCCGTGCTTCGCACGATGCTCAAGGCTCGCTCAGGATCCATCATCAACATTTCATCAGTTGTGGGCGTCCAAGGGAACGCCGGTCAAGCAAATTACGCGGCATCCAAGGCGGGCATTCTCGGTTTTACGAAGTCCGTTGCACTTGAACTCGGCAGCCGAAACATTCGATGCAACGCCATCGCCCCCGGCTTCATTGAAACTGAAATGACGGCCAAGTTGGACCCGAACACCGTTCAAGGCTGGAGGGATGCCATTCCATTGAAGCGAGGAGGTACTCCCGAAGACGTGGCGAATCTGTGTGTCTTTTTGGCGAGCGACATGAGTTCTTACATCACAGGCCAAACCCTCAATGTGGATGGCGGCATGATCACGGCTTAATCTCCGCGAAATGGATGTTTCCAACCTGATTGTGGCCGCTGAACCCTGGCAATGGGCCGGCATCTTGATTCTTGCCGTCGCCATGACTTGGGTTCTGTACGGTTGGGGGAAGAACCACCCTACGCCTCGAGGCGTGCTGGCCATGCTGCGCTTTGTAAGTGCTGCCTTGTTGGGATTTTTGCTACTCGAACCCATGTGGCGGACCACCACTGAAACCCGAGAAGTACCCGTGGTTCCTGTGTTGATCGACGCCACCTCCTCCCAATGGATGGGTCCAGACAGCCTATCGAGACGCCAGGCATTGCAAAACCTGGCACAAGATGTACCGGCTTGGATGGCATCCCAAGGATGGAACATTGACTTGCTGGATTTCGACCGAGAGGTCAGATCACTGACCCTGCCCTGGGAACCCGAAGGCATGCGTACAGACCTCGGTGGTGCCCTTGAATCGGTCCGAGATCGCCACATCCACAGGAATGTACCCGGCGTGTTGGTTGTCACCGATGGACGCGCGAATCGTGGGATGGACCCCGAGCACAGTGCGGCCAAACTCGATGTCCCTTACTTTTTCATTGCCACGGGTGACACGGCTGAAGTTTCTGATCTGGCGATTGACAAGGTGCGAATGAATGAGGTGGCCTACCTGGGCAATTCGTTCCCCGTTGAAATTGTCGCCCAAGCGCGTGGGGCCACCGACATGCCCATGCGCCTGACATTGACCCATGGCTCGACCACGCTGGCGGAAACGCGATGGACGCCCTCAGGGCCCTTTGCCAGCAAGACATGGCTCGTGACTGTGGATGCAAGCCAAGCCGGCCCGATGACGCTTCGAGCGTCCATCACGCCCGAAACAACCTCGGAGGGCTGGGCCGGTGAGGTGACCCTGACCAACAACCGGCGCTCAGCCACGATTGAAGTGCTTGAAAGCCGACGCCAAATTTTGGTGGTGGCGGCGGCTCCCCACCCTGACCTGGCGGCACTGAGAACATCCGCGGAATCCAACAAACATCAGGAAGTCAACGTGATTTGGGTTTCGGAATTGACATCTGGCATGGCGCTTCCCGATCATGACGTCTTGGTTCTGCACCACCTCCAACCAAGCTTGGTTCCTTCACCCGTGGTCGAGGCCATGGGAGCTACCAAAGCTCTGTGGATTTTGGGCAACAAGGATACCCCATGGAATGATTGGCCAAGTTCTGTGGTCGGGTTCCAATTGGACACAGAACCATTGACCACGGAAGCGCAGGGACAGATCCTCGACAACTTTGAGGCGTTTCCCCTGCCAAGCTCCTTAGGAACATCGTTGGGGCAGTGGCCACCCCTGGCTTGTCCCACCGGAACGTACAACCTCTCTCCGTCCCTCCAGCTGGCCTTGTGTCAACAAGTCGGCCCAGTAACCACGACCTGGCCCCTCTGGGCCGTTCGGGATGGAGAAAATCAACGGGTGGCGGTGACCTTGGGCGAAGGTTTGTGGCGTTGGCGCATGCGCGAGGCCGTGACCCACGAGGGGCAAGCTGTCATGTTCGATGACTTGGTCAATCGAACCATCCAATACTTGAGCAGCCGCGAGGACATCAGGCGCCTGCGCGTCGACGCGCCGGAACGCCTCGATGAAGACATTCGGTGCGTCATGAAAGCGGAGGTGTACGACGCTTCTCTGTCGCCCACGATGGATGTCGATGTGATCCTGGCCTTGACGCGAGAGGGTTTCCCACCCACGGAACACCGGTTTGTGGCTGCTGATCGCGATCATCGCTTGGACTTGGGTAGGTTGCTCCCGGGTGTTTACACGTGGGTGGCCTCATGCAAACAAAATGGTGAAAACTTGGTCGACAAGGGCCAATTCGTTGTGGATGCCGTTCAGGTCGAGGCGAGTCTCTTGCCCGCCAACCACGGCCTGTTGCGAAGAATGGCTCGACAATCTCAGGGAGAATTTCTAGGCATCTTGGAATCTCCTGAGGATCTAGAAGAACTTGCGAGCCGTTGGGAAGCGGCTGCAGCCTCGATGTCCGCGCAAGACGTCGTACACACGACCAATGAAAGACTGCCTCTGCATCACCAAACGTGGCTTTTGGCGCTCCTCCTGTTCACGTTGACAGCTGAATGGACCCTGCGAAGGGCCGGAGGTGGTTTCTGATCAGCTCCCATGCCCTTCCCGCAAACCAGCACCACAAACTTGCCAAACAAGCCATCACCACAAGTCGAATCCCCCTTGCAAACACACACGCAAACCCAACACCATAAACACCATGAATCCATCCTCTGAAGACCGCCGCAGGTTGCGGTCCATTCTCTTCGCCCTGATCGTCATCCTTCCCGTATTCATGCTGTGGGGATCTCTGACCGTCACAATCCCCTCAGGATATGCCGGGTTGACGTTTCATACGTTTGGCCAAGGCGTCGACCCTCAAGAGCAACCTCTCAGCAGCGGTTTTCATTTCAAAGCCCCATGGAACAAGGTGTATGAATACGAGGTGCGTCAAACGGAGCAAATGGAAGCGTTGGAAGTCTTAAGCTCCAACTTGCTGAAAATCAACATGGATATGACTGTGTTCACACAGCCCATGTACGACAAGCTAGGCTACCTCGAAACAGAGCGAGGTCGGAACTATGAAGAAAAGGTCATTCGACCTGCCATGCGTTCCGTGGCGCGCGAAGTCATCGCCAAATACCTTCCTGAGGAATTCAACACCACCAAGCGCGAGATGATTCAACTCGAAATCAAGAACCGGTTAAGCGAAAAGTTGACAGATAACTACATCCAGCTCAACGACGTTCTGATTCGCAACATTCAATTACCCAAAACTCTGGAACAAGCCATTGAACGAAAACTGCAACAAGAGCAAGAATCCTTGGAGTATGAGTTTCGTCTGGAGAAGGCACAGAAAGAAGCGGATCGATTGCGCATTGAAGCCGAAGGCATCCGTGACTTCGAGGAAATTGTATCGAAGGGATTGAGCGACAAACTCTTGAAGTGGAAGGGCATTGAAGCCACGAAAGAAATTGCCAAAAGTCCCAACACCAAGGTGGTGATTGTTGGGGGAGGTGACGATGGATTGCCCCTGATTTTAGGAGATCATTGATTCGGTCGCTTATGGAATTTTGAAGAAAAAAAAGACCCGCCGGTTGGCGGGTCTTTTTTGTTCAAGGGAACAAACTCTCGCATTCACGAGGTTCATCACCTAGAATTACTTCACTTCAGCCATCAATCCTGATTCCACACCACGCTTCATGGCTTCCACAACACCTACCTTGTTGATGATGCGAATGGCCTTGGCTGACACACGCAAGGTGACCCAACGATCTTCCTCTGCGATGTAAAAGCGCTTGCGCTGCAAGTTGGGGTAGAAACGACGCTTCGTCTTGCGATTGGAATGGGATACATTGTTCCCCACCATCACTTTCTTTCCTGTAATCTGACAAACGCGGCTCATGGCTTCGAATTTTTAGGACTGCAAAGAAACGACTTTTTCCTCAATCCTCCAACCCTTGTACCCCACCTTCTTGAATGGCCAACAACAGATGCGTCAATGCCCGCCTGGCAGCGCGTTCCACGATGAGGGAACGCACCCTTCCTAGGTGATGACACCAAGCCCGCACCCCATCGGGTCCTGCCACCGCCATCCACACCATCCCGACAGGTTTCTCTGGACTGCCCCCTGTGGGTCCAGCCACGCCCGAAGTCGCAACCGCCCAATCCGTTCCAAGGCGATGTTGTGCGCCCAGAGCCATCGCCTCGACCACCTCTCGGCTCACTGCGCCTTGGGACATGAGGGTAGCCTCATGGACGGACAGCACCTCGCGTTTGACCTTGTTGTCGTAAGCCACAACCCCACCCCACATGGAATGGCTCGCTCCCGGGATTGCAGTGAGCATCGCGGCGATTGTTCCTCCCGTGCATGACTCGGCAGTGGACAGGGTTTGGCCTCGGGATGACAGAGCCTCCAACACCACCTCGGGCAAGCCCACATCCCCCATCCCTATGACGTGATGGCCGGCCAATTCCAAAAATTCCTGCACGTGCTTTGCCATGACACCTTTCAACGCCTCCCGATCTTCCGACCGACCCTGCACACCAATGCGCACCTTGACCTGGCCAGGTGAAGGCAGGTATGCCAAAGACAATCCACCTTCTTCCAAACGACGCTCCCATGACTCTAGAATGGCCGCCAATGAAGATTCGCCAATCCCAGCTGTCACCATGGTTTGGTACAACGTGGTGGGAAGCTTGAAATGCGATCTGAGCTTCGGCAGCACTTCTTCATCCATCAAAGCCTCCATTTCGTAGGGTACACCCGGCAAACTCACGATTACCTTCCCGTGTGGCATGTCAAACCACATGCCCGATGCTGTTCCCAATCGGTTGGGAAGCACTTGACAATCCTGAGGCAACATGGCCTGAAGTCGATTCACTTCCAAGAATGGCACATTGCGGCTCTTGAACCACTGTTCAATGGACAAGGCGATGTCGTCGTGCATGACCAAAGGGCTACCCACATAGGAGGCAAGTACGTTTTTGGTGATGTCATCTTTGGTGGGACCGAGCCCTCCCGTCAAGATCACGGCATGTGCTTCCAAAAGCACCCGGTCAAGGGTGCTGATGATGGCCTCTTGGGTGTCCGGAATGCACTCAACCCGGGTGACGCGCCACCCATCTTCTGTCAAGCGCTTTCCCATCCAGGCAGCGTTGGTGTTGACGGTTTGGCCTAGAAGAAGTTCATCTCCAATGGACACGAGAATGACATTCATGGATTGCCGGGGTTTGGGATGAAAAAAGCGGTGCCGAGGCACCGCTTTCAAAGTTCGCTGAGAAAAGACCAACGTGGATACGCGGGTCCTTCGTTTCAATTCTTATTGGACGGCCAAACGCACCACCGTGCGCTGGTCTCCCTGGGTCAATTCCACGAAATACACCCCTGAAGGCAAGGCACGCACATCCACTCGCTCCACCAATGAAGTGGTCGTCCAAGCCATGTGCTCGCGTCCGTTCAAATCCAGCACGCGAACCTGATGAGCGCCCGCCCGATCCACAACCAACTCGACTGTGGTGCTCGCAGGGTTGGGGAACACCTGAACATCACCTTGCTCAAAGGGTTCTGCCACCCCCACCCAATCTTCGAATTGGATGTCGGCACAATCTCCCAAATCGGCAATGGGAACTCGCAAGTGAACAATGTCGTTGACATCGAGGGGATCTTCATCACCGCGGATGTGCAATCCTGGCTCGAAGTCGCGCTGATAGATCAATTCAATGTGGTCCGTCATGCGTGGGCTGATCGATGCAAACACAGACTCGTAACCATCAAAATCAATGTCTGGCGTCAAGTCACATGCTTCGTCAGAATTCCACGTATCACCGCCATCCTGAGAATTGACCACGTACACGTGACGGTAGTTCTGGGTACCCGAAGAGAAATTCTCCATGATGGCACTGTAGCTCACGAAAAGGTTGCCGTTCTCATCTGAACCCATGCTCGGAATCCCCGCCAGATTCACAAAGTAAGCCGCGATTTCGTCCTCCAAATCCAAGACACCGCTGGCGTCAATGTCATACGCGTATGCAATGGTTACGCTGCTGTCGTTGCCGAAGTCTTCTCGCCAGTATTGCAAACCATTGGTTCCGGGGAAGTAGCTGAAGTTTCCATCAACAGTGTCCGTGTCTGCATAGTACATCGCTCCAAAGACGCAATGAACCGTGCCGTTGGCGTCGACGTGAACATCTCCGGCGCCGTCGGAATTGAGGTATTCCTGGGCGATGCCATCTCCGTCAAAGTCGTAACCCAAACTGTCTGGCAAACCAGTGTCAATGGTGTACATGTCCACGGGGAAGTCGGCCAAAATGTGGTAAGTCCATGTGTCTCCCGCGTCGTCCGAAATCATGACAAAACTGTCGCTCAAGTCATTGAACACTGCAAAAGCAACTTTGCCACCATCGGCGTGAATGGCATAGGCGTCCGCACTCATGTTGATGAAATTGCTGCTATCCAACTCGGGGAAAGTGGTCATTTCCCAGGTGTCGCCTGAATCCAATGAGCGGTAGTACAGCAAGGCACCATCTTGCCCTTGGTAAGCCACACCTCCATTGGCCACAGGTGTGCTGATGCAAATCACGTGGATGATTTCATCGTTCACACCACCTACAGCTGCGCGGGGCCACAAATTGCCGACTGTGGTGCCGTCATCCAACACGGCATAGTTGGGCAAATCAGAATCCTCCCAAGTGCCGGTTCCAGCGTCACGTCGCACCATGTGCAGACCTGTTTCCACCGCAGCGTGGCTGATTACAACCTCGCGACCGTCACCCAAGTGATTGATGGAAGGCCATCCAATGCGGACATTTTCCAACCTCTCGTAGGGTTGCTCCCCCCACAAACTGCCGTCGAAAAAGTTGTATCCCGTGCCGCGGTCTGCGAATGGGCTTACGTCCAAACTCATGGTCCACGCGGCACTTACAGCATCTCCAGAACCTGCCACGCGGTCGTCAATGGCCGCATTGGACTGCAAATCGTACTGGGTGATGCCGATGACTTGGCGCTCGACGACAAGTTCACGCACTTGCACATGATCCGCTGATCCCACGTGTTCTTCAGAAATGGGAGTGAGAGGGCGGTGATCAATGTCCACCACAGCATGGGACGGCATGGGTGCCTTGACCCGGGCATGCACGGGAACTTGTGGTGCCTGATCGAGGCTGTGTTTTTGGGCAAACGAGGGCGCTGCGGCAATCATTCCGAGCGCAACAAAGGCAAGATGTTTCATAGAATCAACAGTGAAATTTGACCCAAAATACTCCCCAAGGCGCTCAACACCAAAAAGGAAGTAACACCTGAGGTCAATTCTTGGGCAAGGTGGCAAGCACCGTCTCCCGTCCCTTCACTTTTTGGTCCAGCGTCACATGAATTTCTGATCCCAAGGGTAGAAACACATCGATGCGAGATCCAAACTTGATGAATCCGACCTCCTCGCCCAGTTTTACGTGCTGACCAGGCTCGATGTACCATCGGATGCGACGGGCCACCGCACCTGCGATTTGGCGAAACAACACGGGACCGCGTTCGCCATCGATCACAAGGGTCGTGCGCTCATTTTCCGTGCTGCTCTTGGGATGCCAAGCCACCAAATATTTTCCAGGGTGGTACGTGGCATGGGTGACCTCGCCTGCCATGGGTGCCCATTGAGCATGCACATTGAGAGGACTCATGAAAATGCTCACCTGGATGCGCTTGTCTCCAAACACCTCAGGCTCGTCAACCTCCTCGATCACGACGACCTTGCCGTCAGAAGGGCACAGGATTTGGCCTTCCCCAGCGACTGGGACTCGCTTGGGAACTCGGAAAAACTGTGCCACCAACAGCACGTCGATGCACGCCACCACAACAGCCAGGTTCACACCCCATGACGGGGCCCCCAACCACCATGTCACCCCAACCAACGTCGCCCCGATCCCCAAGGCCAAGGCTATCAATCGAAATCCTTCTCGGTGAAGCGTCATGTTTTCAGATTTACTGCGCGAAAATGCACCAAAGAATTGCATAGACCGGAGCGGCAATCAAAAAACCGTCAAACCGATCCATGATTCCACCATGGCCTGGAAGCAATGTGCCAGAATCCTTGATGCCGCGCCTGCGCTTCCAAGCACTCTGGGTAAGATCCCCGAGGGTGGACAAACTGCCCATCAACGCCCCCACCCACATCCATTCTTGCCCCAAGGCGGCCCACGCCACCCCCGCGGAAGCCAGCATGCCGCCTATGGTTCCCTCCCAAGATTTTCCTGGAGACACCGAGGGCCACACTTTGTGCCTTCCAAAAGGCTTGCCCACGAGGTACGCGCCTGTGTCATTGGCCCAAATCATCCACAGAAAACTCAACATGGGCCATGGATCGTATGGTTCCAAGGCACTCATCCAATGCAGGGCCGCCAAGGCTGGAACGGGAAACATGAAAAGCAAGGCCTTGGGCCACTTGGAATCGGGACCCTGAGGAGCCCTGAACCACTCGAGCCATGCCAGGATTGCCACCACGTCCCACAGCGCTGCACTGCTCCACGGAGAATACAACACAGCCCCCATCACGACCGTCACAAACACGAGTCCTGTGAGGGCCCGAATCACCGTTTCATTGCCAGCATTGGACATTCCTTCAATCTTCGTGGTGTAGACAATGCATTGCGGCCTCCACATGCTCCTCGGGCACCAAGACTTCGACGGGCTTCATGGCAAAGGACATTCCGACATAACTCGAGTCTTGACGATTCAACACCACGGAAGGAATGCCGTGATCGTCCAATTTGGCCTGCACCACGGGGGCCATTTCAGACACGGGGAGCTCCATCACCGAAATCCATCCCCTCATGCCACAGGATTGTCCTTGCCCGCGACGTCTTCTGCAGGTTCAGCATCCGCAGCAGGGGTTTGCCCGGCAGAATCTTCGTCGTCTACGGACGTCACAGCGGTCTCGACAAGCAACGGCGGCTCCCCAAAAGGACGCGCCCCCAAAATGCGTTGGACATCCTCCTTAAAAATCACTTCGTTGTCAAGCAGAGACTGGGCAAGAGCCTCGAGTTTGTCCTTGTTGTCTTTCAAAATCTCTTTTGCCCGAGCATAGGCTCGCTCAATCACTGCACTGACTTCCTCGTCGATGATGCGTGCCGTTTCCTCGCTGTATGGCTTGGTGAATGTGCTTTCGCCACGACTGTCGTAGTAGCTCCTGTTGCCAATTCTCTCGTTCAAACCATAGACACTCACCATGGCATAGGCCTGCTTGGTGACCTTTTCGAGGTCGCTGAGGGCCCCCGTAGAAATCTTGCCAAACATGATTTCTTCAGCCGCTCGTCCCCCCAATGAGGCGCACATTTCATCAAAAATCTGTTCCGTGGTGGTGATGGCACGCTCTTCGGGCAGATACCAAGCCGCACCCAAGCTTTGGCCGCGCGGAACGATGCTCACCTTCACCAATGGAGAGGCAAATTCAACCAACCAACTGACCACAGCATGACCCGCCTCGTGAAAGGCAATGGTGTTTTTTTCCTGCGCGGAAATGATCTTAGAACGCTTCTCCAAACCACCGATGATTCGGTCCACCGCATCCAAGAAATCCTGATGCGTGACGAGCTTTCGACCTTTTCTTGCGGCAAACAAAGCCGCTTCGTTGCAAACGTTGGCGATGTCAGCCCCGCTGAACCCAGGGGTTTGCTTGGACAGAAATTCCACGTCCACGGAAGTATCCGTCTTGATGGGGCGAAGGTGAACGTCGAAGATGAACTTGCGCTCATTGACGTCAGGCATGTCCACGTAAATCTGTCGGTCAAAACGTCCAGCGCGCATCAGGGCCTTGTCCAAGATGTCCGCTCGGTTGGTCGCCGCCAAGATGATGACACCACTGTTGGTTCCAAAACCATCCATCTCAGTCAACAACTGATTCAAGGTATTCTCCCTCTCATCGTTGGAACCAAAATTGGCGTTCTTGCCTCTTGCCCTTCCAATGGCATCAATTTCGTCGATGAAAATGATGGCAGGCGATTTCTCCTTGGCTTGCTTGAACAAATCACGCACCCTCGACGCACCAACCCCCACGAACATCTCGACAAAGTCAGAGCCACTGAGGCTGAAAAATGGCACTTGAGCCTCCCCTGCCACCGCCTTGGCCAACAATGTCTTGCCGGTTCCTGGAGGTCCAACCAACAACGCACCTTTGGGGATTTTGGCGCCCAATTCAGTGTACTTGTCGGGGCTTTTCAAAAAATCCACGATCTCCTGCAACTCCTCTTTGGCTCCATCCACACCGGCCACATCCTCGAACGTCACATCCGTGCCTTGCCCCTTCTCAAAGAGCTGGGCCTTGGATTTGCCAATGTTGAATATTTGACCTCCACCGGCTGGCCCTCCACCCAAACGCCGCATGAGGAACATCCAAACGATGACCATGAGTCCGAGAAAAATCACCCAACTCAAGATTTGGCCTCCCCATTCATTGGGTGGCTCATACCTCACTGCAAATCCGTGCTTCTCTTGCAATTCCTTCAACTCGGTTTGGTAGATCTCGCCGACAGGAATGTTCATGGTTGCATCAGCCCTTCCATAAGCTTGCGGCAAAAAGCTCGGCTCGTCTTTCCCCAACCTCAAGCTGTCACTGTACGCTTTGTCATAGTGGATGCTCGCAAAAGCCCCATCATGTGACACCTCGGCAATGTGACCAGCCTTGGCCAACTCTTTGAACTCCGACCACTGCAATTGCTTTTTCCCGGCCGTATCTCCCAACATCGCCATGGTGAGCAGGAGCATGGCAACAATGGCATAGACCCAGTAGAAATTGAGTTGGCGTCCCGGCTTTTTGCCAGAACCTGCGCCCTTGGGCTGTTGTTTGTCGTTGCTTTCCATGAAGTTCAATCGTTGGAATGGTGGCGGACAGGGGCATCTCCCCACAATTCCTCCAAAGCATAGTGTGCGCGGGCTTCATTGTGGAAGATGTGGACGACCACATCGCTGTAATCGAGGATGACCCACTCTCCACTTCTTAAACCATGAACCCCCCAAGGTCGTTCATTGAACGTTGAAATCGTTTCCACTTCAACAGCCCTCGCCAAGGCTTCAACCTGGGTTCTGCTGGTGGCTGACGCGATGACAAAGGTGGACGCAATGGCATGCGTCAATGGGCGCAAATCAAGTGAAATGACGTCTTGGGCCTTCACAGACTCCAAACCTTTGATCACGGCTTGGGCCAACGCTTCTGTAGGGGGTGGTGTGATAGAATTCATCCGTGCTTCCGCCCGTCAAAGGTACTACTTTTGAAGAGGTTGCGAGGTCATGTCGGCCTCATCCCCTCGCCAAGGAATGCCAAACGCGTCTCATGACCTTTGATCACCACCATTTCGAGACCCTGCCGAGCACCAATGACTGGGCATTGGCCCAATTGAAGTCCAGGCCTTTGCAGCGGCCCTTGTTGGTGACCACGGACCGTCAAACCCATGGCCGGGGACAACGCGGAAATCAATGGCAGGCTGAGGCAGGAAGTTCGGTGGCCATGAGTTTGGCCATGACCCGTTCCTCATGCCACGATCCTGTGCTCTTCAACAAGGCCGTGGCCCTTGCCATTCGTGAAGTCTTGGTCACAGGAGCGGATGAGGCGGTGGCGAACTCAGGGTCCACCGATGCCGCGCAACTCCGTCCGCCCTTGTTGCTGAAGTGGCCCAATGACTTGATGATTTTAAGCCAAGGGGAAGCCCAAAAATTGGGCGGGATTCTCATCGAAAATCAATGGCGAGGATCGGAGTGGAGCGCGTCCGTCATTGGGCTGGGCGTGAATGTCCATTCATCGCCTGCCATCTTGACTGGCTCAGGGGCGTTGCCCGTGAGTTTGGCGCAGGCTTGGAATTGGCAGCCTGACATCGCCGATTTGTGCCAGCGACTCGCCCAGGCCATGACACAAGCCGATGGCATGGATGATGTTCATGCCCGCTACGACAGCGCGCTTCTGGGACGGGATGAACTGCGTCGATACCAAGTCCAAGGACAAACTTGGATGGGATCCCTGCAAGGGGTCGACCACCAAGGATTGGCCCAATTCCATTGGCAACCCCAATCCGGCACGCCCTCTCCTCCTTCCTCCATGGCTTCCGGTGAAGTCGTTTGGTCTTGGTCAAACCCGCCAGGCCCAGATCGGGGAAAAGCAAGGATGTGAATGGGTCGTGTGAAACCGGGGTCAGAACCTGTTCTGAAGCGCCTCCGACATCTGGCCAAACAACCCTTTGAGGGCAGGCTCCACCATCATGCGGGTGAATGGATTCAGCTCTGCATCGCACACGACTTGGCAGGTGCTTCCTTGTTCTTCTGCAATGACCAGCACATCGAGGGAGAATTTGACAGGCGTAGGAGCAACCGTGTTCAACGCCAACACGCTCGCAGAAGCAGATGCCTCGACCTTCTCGAGATGAATGGCAACACCCCCAGTGACCTTGAATGAGCAAGCATTCCCAGAGGCTGAAAAATCTGTCACCGGACCGGAGGACAAAAGCGTTCCAAATACCTCCCAGTCATTCATGGCTTCCGCCACTTCAGGAACCGAAGCTTTCAATGAAACCAGGGGAGATTCAATGCGAGTCATGCCATTTGACGTTGATCACTCCAAGACACAGGGTCGGATGACCATGATTCAAGAAGCGATGTTTTGTCTTCCGTGATGTACCCCTCAGCCTGGGCTTGCGCCAACATCGTGGGATAATCAGTCAGAACTTCAAAGGGGCATTTGGCCTCCTCAAACCGAGCACGAGCGTCTGCAAATCCGTAGGAAAAAATGGCCACAAGTCCCTTCACTTCCAGGTCCTCCTCTCGCAGAGCGGCCACGGCCTCAAGACTGCTCTTGCCCGTGGAAATCAAGTCCTCAATCACCACGACGTTTCTCATGGTATCCAAATCACCCTCTACCCTTCTGCCTGTGCCGTGAGCCTTGGCAGAACTTCGCACATAGCAAAACGGGATGCCCAATTCTTGTGCCACCAGCGCTCCAAGGGCAATGCCTCCCGTTGCCACCCCGGCAATGCCATCTGGCTTTCCAAACCGTTCCGTCACGAGTTCACTCGCAAGTTGGCGTACAAACGTTCGCACAGCCGGATGCGACAAGAGCTTGCGGTTGTCGCAATAAATCGGCGACAGACGGCCACTGGCCCATGTGAACGGATCTTGAGGACGGAGTTGAATGGCTTTGATGCGGAGCAGGAATTCCGCTACCTTTCGGCGTTGATCGGACGCAATGGTCATGCCGCAAATCTACGATGTATTCATGCTGAATCGCCGTGTGCGATTTCTCCCTTTTCCAACCGAAGAAGAGGCAGCTCAACATCCTCTCCTCGACCCCAATCAAGGGCAAGAAAGGGACGGTTTGGTCTTGGTCGATCCCCAAGAAAAGGTTCTGCGAGATTTGCCAGCCTTCTTGAAACGCTCGCCCGAAGTGGAGGAGATCACCATCTATGCGCGGAATCTCGAGCTTACGTGGATGACCTTTTGCAGCAACTACCGGGAATTGGCTGCGGCAGGTGGGGTGGTACGGGACAACGACGGCCTGGTGTTGTGGATTGAGCGCAATGGCAAATGGGATCTACCCAAAGGCAAACTTGAACCAGGCGAATCGCTCGAGGAAGCGGCAATCCGGGAGGTGGAAGAAGAGACCGGAATCACCTCCCTGACCCTGACTGGAGATGCCTTCCATACCTTCCACACGTACGAATCAGAGGGCAAGGTTCACCTGAAAACGACTTTTTGGTACCCCATGCGTCACGCGGGTCATGCAACGCCCGGAACCCCCCAATCGGTGGAAGGCATTTCGTCCGTGACCTGGTTGAAGCCGCCATTTGACGGGAAGGTGCTGGGCCAAACCTTTGGGAGCATCCGCATTGTGCTCGACGCCTTGCTCTGAAGCGATGTCCATATCCATGCCAGGCTTTATCGCATTCGGGTTGGACCAGAATTGCCAGCCGACGTTCGAAACTTGACATGGGTTCTCAAACCCTCGCTTGGCAAAGGTGCATGATGGGAATCCACCGTGCCATCGGGTCGAATGAGGATGACTTGGGGTAGCCCCAAGATGTCCAATCGATCCCACCATGAGGGATCACGTCCAACCCAACGAAGGAGTTCTTTCGTAGAGGTCCGGTGGGACAGGGTTTGATTCCACTCTTCCTCTGTCGCATCGACAGACAAAATGCCCCACTCTACGCCTGGAAGTGGTTCCTTGGCGGTAAAATCTCTCCACGTGCTCCACTCGCGAAGGGAGGAGGCTGATCCTTCCTTGACAACCAACCACACCATCCATTGGCCTTGGCCTGACCAACCGGGTTCCAATGTTCGAGAAGGCGTCATCCAAAACTTGTCAGCCCACGACTGACCGGTCAACAAGTAGGATGCCGCTTGGTCTGAGATGCGTCGCATCTCTGCCACAACGCACTGATCTCTCCAACGGACATTCCACCATTGCAAGGCCTCCGTCGACCAAGACTCCTCCACGCCAAGCCACATGGCCAAATGAAGCTCCTCCAACGACCACGAGGTGTGTGCGAGCAAACTGTCTGATTGGCCAGTGGAGACCCAATGCCGCCAAGGAAGCGTTCGCATGTTTTCAGAATCCCACCATCGCTCGCGCTCCCAACGCCAACCGGAACACCACCCCGGAGATTTCAATCGCTCAGTCCAATCTCTCGGATCCCCTTCTCGCTGCAACTTCCCGGCGACGGGGGCCGAAATGCCGAGACCCAGTTGCAGCTCCACCAAGGCCTCCTTCCAAAGGTCCTCCCACATGCTGAAGGCTACAAACCGATGTTGATCCTCTTCCACGCGAAGGTCCAGGCGGGACGTGGCCAAGGCCAACCGACGTTTGGCCTCTTCAACTTCCGGACCGCCGCCGCCAACCGCTCCCAAGGCGAGAAGCTGATCCACGTTGAGCGTGTCCAGCATGGATTGGGCAAAGTCGTTGAATGAGGCAAGCGTTGAGGCTGGGTGATCCTCCCTGTACTTCACAGGTGCCTCATTGCCGCGCAAGGACCGAGTCTTGCGGATTGGAATCACAAGTTCGATGGTATCCCTTCCTTGTTGTGAACAGGAAGCTTCCACGAGAATTGTCCAAGCCCATGGCAACCACTCCAAGGTGTACACCCCATCTTCCACAGCAGGCCAACGGATCAAGCCCTCGTCGTCAACCAACAGTTCCGGTCCTTGAATCGCCTGACGAGACACACCGTCGATCCAGGCGCCAACACGCAACACTTCCCCGCCTTCAACGGGCTCCCCATCGGCATGGACCCAGTGGAACACCACGTCGGTTTGGGCATTGAACCCTGGAAAAATGAGGGCCAAACAACCGATCCACCAGCTCCTTCGGAAACGACTTCTCATCGATTGTTTTCGCTCAGCATATGGTGGACCGCACGTGGAAGGAAGGCAGAGGCATCGCCGCCGTGGGTCAAGAGATCACGAACCACAGTGGAATGAATGGGAGCAAATTCTGCGTCGGTCAACAAAATCACTGTATCGAGTGATGGCGCCATCGCCCGGGTCATCTGTGCAATGGTTTGCTCGTAGGCCAAATCTTGAGCATTTCTCACACCTCGCAGCATGGCGCAAGCCTCGACCTTGTGGCAGAATGCGAAGGTCAATCCCTCGTACGCCTCAACCTTCACCCTGGGTTCATCATGGAACGTCGCCTCGATGAAGGCCAATCGCTCGGCCATTGAGAACATGCCACGCTTTTCGCTGTGTTTGCCCAGAGCCACCACAATCTCATCGAACAGCAGCAAACCGCGTCGAACCACGTTTTCATGGCCTTTGGTCAAAGGGTCAAAGGACCCAGGAAAAACAGCACGTCGCATTCAGTCGAAGGTAAACAAACTCAAGTGGACGTGACCATACTTCCGACGAAGAACAAATCCAGGGAGGGCGTCGACGCACGTCCTCTCTCCATGCTCGAGAATGAACCAACCTCCAGGAACAACCACTCCAGCAGTCCTCACCATGTCAGGAAGGTTTGCCAATTCAGGCCAGTCGTAGGGAGGATCGGCAAACACAACATCAAATTGAGTCAACGGACGTTGCAAAAATCCAACGACATCTCCGCACACGGGATGCAAATCCTCGCTTCCCAAGGCCCGGCCTTGGGTGGACATGTAGCGACAGGCCTTTGGAGATTGTTCAACCGCCGTCACGGAGGCCACACCGCGACTCAGAAATTCAAACGAAACCATCCCCGTACCCGCAAACAAATCCAACACGCTCACGCCGTCCAAATCCACCCGAGAAGACAACAAATTGAACAAGCCTTCACGACCGAAATCCGTGGTGGGTCGACCCGCGAATCCCTTCAATTCAGGCAACCGACGCCCTCGCCACATGCCACCCGTTATGCGCATGAAATCAAGGTTTGGCACCAGGTCACCCAATCATCCTCTGAGAGGGAAACGGAGCGGTCCGCGGATGAAAAAGCCTGGACATGGGGAATGAATCGATTCCAACCTTGAACGCCCGCGACATCTCCCGACCAAATCACGCGCACCTTGTCAAGCGATGCCCCGGCGCGGTGAACAGCATTGACAATGGCATACAACCCGTCCTCCTCGTTGCACGGTTCCTCCACATGATGAACCCATTGCAAAGCTCCAGAATCAATGCCCACAAACAAGGCTCCTCGTGGCCGGGTATCAACGCGAATCACCCAACCCTCAGCGGGATGCGTTCGTTGCCAGGACAGCGCATCCTGCAACAAAACTTGAACCCAAGGCACGTGTCGCGCTTGGGGGAACACCGCAGCCACCCCTTCATGCCATGCGACATCACCTCCCACAACGTAGGCCGGTTCATCTTTCAAACTGGTCAACGATCCACTCCAATGACCTGAAGTTTTCCCTAATGCCGACGGACCGTGATGCATTTCATGCAAAACCGTCAACACGGCATGGCTGTCCGACCCTCCCATTCTGACCCTGTCGATCGGCTGTGACATGCCATCAGACTCGCCCCCTTGCAACAGGGCAGAAGGCATCACCGTCGAAGGAACCCCCCACTGCGTGTGCACGACAGAAGCCCCTGCACCCACCTGGTTTCTCAGGGCACGGAGTACCTCGACAATCATGTCTGGTTTGCGAACCTCCCGACGTCCCACTAGCGGCTCGCCAGTGAAGGTGGACCAGCGAAGCCATGTGCCATCCCAAATCAAGGCGAGACGGCTCACGTCAACTCAATTTCGCCAGTTTCCGTCGCGGTGAGCTTCGGCCAGCGATCCGAAACGCAACGTATCCTTTTTGACCTTGTCGCGCCCGAATGGCGTGGGATCCTGAACCAAAATCGTAGGCTGCCACACCCGTCCCACTTCCACAGCACCTGTTCGCATCACAAAACGCTCGCCCGTGTAGGGGTTGAAAGGCAATGAATCCAAACTCACCAAGGGGAGGCGCTGAGCCCGACGTGACTCGGGGGTAAAATTCTCGGCATAGAAGGACGTGTACAGGGTGTCTCGAACCTTGTAAGGGCTCAAGTCTTGAGAAATCAGATCCATCAGCGCATCTTCGGAGACGCCCAATTCCTCGGCCACCTCGGCCACCTGGAGGCGCTTCAAAATGTAACCCTCTTCCATGCTTTTGACCTCGGGCAAGGTGTCGTGAAAAGAACCCATGTTGAATTCCACTGGAACCACTGGCGCCTTCACAAATCGCAAGAGACTGTCAAATGTCTCTGCGAACGTGCCGTACACAGCAAGATGGGATTCTTGGGCGTCACGAATGTCCTTCAATCGCTGAATGGTGGTGGCCTCAACGGACTTTTTGGTCTCCAAAAATTGAATCTCTTCATCCACCGAATAGAACACGGAATAGGCCAAACCCGCAGCTGCCAGCGTCGCCACCAGCAACACAATGCGATAGGTCATTCGGTTGAATTTTTCAAGCACCACGGGCATGGCAAGCACCCCAACTGCAATCATGGCGAGTGACGCGAACAACATGCTTGTGGGTTGGCTCTCGAGTTCATCACCGCTGAGGTATTTGGCCAAAAACCCAAATCCCGCAAGGAACATCAAGGCACTGATCACATACTTGTTGAGTTCACTGAAGATCTTTTCCATGGAGCGAATCGTTCGTTTGGAGCCCAAAACTACGACATGCGACGCACCCCACAACGTTTTCCTCTGCTACCTTCGAACCTTCGTCATGTCCCCTTCCCCATCTTCCACGTCAAACAAATCGAGTGCGGCCTTGGCCCGTGAACTGGAAGACCGTTGGTTGGGCCAAATTCCATTCACACCAACGGACAGCCAACAGCGATTTGTGCATGTGTGGTCCCGATTTATGGCGTCAGACAAACCGCGTTGCACGTTGGTGCTTCGGGGCTATGCAGGAACCGGAAAAACAACTTCAGTGGGCGCGGCCGTTCGAACGCTTCGCGAGATGAGGATGAAATGCGTATTGCTTGCCCCCACGGGACGCGCCGCCAAGGTTTTGGCCAAGCACGCGGGAATGGACGCATCGACCATTCATCGCCACATCTACCGACCCCGTCGCGGGTCGGATGGCGGCACTGCCTTCGGCTTGGCCTCCAACAATCGAAAAAACACCTTGTTCATTGTGGACGAGGCCTCGATGATTGGGGAAAGTGGAGGCATGCCGTCGGGCAGCTTTGCGACGCGCAGTTTGCTCGATGACCTCATGTCCTTTGTGTTTGAAGGCGACGGATGTCGGCTCATGCTGATCGGGGACGACGCTCAGCTGCCTCCCGTGGGGGCAGCCCACAGCCCAGCGTTGCAGGGCAGTGAATTACGCCAAGCCTTTGACCTCACCTTGGCAGAAGTCGCCCTGGATAACGTCGTTCGCCAAGAACTTGACAGCGCCATTCTCGCCAATGCCCATGACCTTCGAATGCGCATGGCCCATGCGGAAGACGCATCTCCCATACCCCGGTTTGAACTGGGGCCAGGCCTATCCAGAGTGATGGGTCACGAATTGGAAGATCTCCTTGTCGATTTGCACCACAAACATGGTCAAGACGACATGGTGGTCATCACCCGTTCCAACAAGAGAGCCGTTCAATTCAACCTTCAAATTCGGGCGAGGGTGCTCGACCAAGAAGACGAGATCAACGCGGGAGATCGCTTGATGGTGGTGGCCAACAATTACCACTGGCTCGCAGAGCACGATGAGCTGCCCACAGATTTGATTGCCAATGGAGACACCCTGGTTGTGGATCGCATTCTCAAACGATTCACACGCCATGGCATGCCATTTGCCGAGGCGGAAGTCCGCCTGGTAGATCACCCGACGTACCCTGCATTCAATGTGCATTTGAATTTGTCCGTGCTCACTGCTGAACAGCCCAACATGACCTGGCCACAGCGACAGGCACTGTTTGACAATGTGGCGGCCGAACACGCCCATCTCGGTTACAAAACCAAGATTCAAGAAGCCGTGCAAGCAGATCCATGTTACCAAGCCCTCCAAGTCAAATTCGCGTACGCCCTCACATGCCACAAAAGCCAAGGGGGCCAATGGCCAGCGGTCATTGTAGACCAAGGCTACATGACAGAAGAGCGGGTCGACTTGGAGTGGCTTCGATGGCTCTACACGGCCTTGACCCGCGCGGAATCCGAATTGTACTTGCTCAATTTCGCGGACGTCTTTTTCGACTGACCTCGAACGTTGACCTCCTGCGACATCTTGAGACAAAAAAAGGCCGCTCTCAGGCGGCCTTTTGCATCGTTCAATCTTCGAACAAGTCTTACGCGAGCTCGCGGGTGCTGAAGAAGAATGCGCCTTCGACAGCTGCATTCTCATCGCTGTCTGATCCGTGCACAGCGTTGGCAGCGATGCTCTCAGCAAAGTCCGCACGAATGGTGCCAAGAGCCGCTTCAGCGGGGTTGGTGGCGCCAATCAAGGTGCGGAAGTCCGCCACCGCGTTGTCCTTTTCCAAAATGGCTGCCACAATGGGGCCTGAAGTCATGTATTCGGTCAATTCTCCGAAAAAAGGACGCTCCTTGTGAACAGCATAAAATGCCGAGGCATCGGCCATGCTCAGTCGTGTCCACTTCATCGCTTTGATGGTGAAACCCGCACCAATGATGCGGTCGATGATTTTGCCTGTGTTGCCAGCGCCCGTTGCATCGGGCTTGATCATGGTGAAAGTGCGGTTGGTCGCCATGGGAAAAAGATTGGTTGTCTTGGTTTTGGGGGGCAAAAGTACATCGTTCCTCGTCGAACTCCACGCCCAACCCATCTCAGCCTGCCTATTTTCGTGGCATGAACACAAACGCAACGCTCAGCTCGGCCGAATTGATGGCCCTCGAAGATGCCCACGGCGCCCACAACTACCACCCCCTCCCGGTCGTGCTTGACCGCGGCGAAGGCGTGCACGTTTGGGACGTGGAAGGCAAGCAGTACTTCGACTTCCTGAGCGCCTACAGCGCCGTGAACCAAGGGCATTGCCACCCGCGTATCGTGAAGGCGATGCAAGACCAAACCGCCAAGCTCACCCTCACCTCCCGCGCCTTCTACAACAGCATTCTCGGGCCGTACGAAAAGTACGTGACTGGGTACTTCGGTTACGACAAGGTCCTGCCCATGAACACCGGCGCGGAAGCGGTCGAGACCGCCATCAAAATCGCCCGCAAGTGGGCGTACGACGTGAAGGGCGTGCCTTCCGGTGCCGCCAAAATCATCACGTGTTCCGAGAACTTTCACGGCCGCACCACGACCATCGTGTCGTTCTCAACGGACCCTGACAGCACGGGCGGGTTTGGGCCCTATACCCCCGGCTTCGAAGTCATCCCCTACAACGACCTTGACGCCCTCGCGGCCGCCCTCAAGGACCCCAACGTTGCCGGGTTCCTCGTCGAGCCCATCCAGGGAGAGGCCGGCGTGAACGTCCCTGCGGACGACTACATCCGCAAGGCACACGCGCTCTGCAAATCGGCGAACGTGCTGTTCATGGCAGACGAAGTCCAAACCGGCATTGCCCGCACCGGCGCCCTGCTCGCCACCTGCGGCAACTGCACCTGCGAGGCCACGTGCGAGCGCCAATCGACGTACGTGAAGGCCGACCTGCTCATCCTCGGCAAGGCCATCAGCGGTGGCGCCTACCCCGTCTCGGCCGTGCTCGCGGACGACGCGGTGATGGGCGTGATTCACCCGGGGCAGCACGGATCGACGTTCGGGGGCAACCCCGTCGCCGGCGTGGTCGCCACCGAAGCGCTCGCGGTCGTGGCCGACGAGAAACTGGCCCAAAACGCACGCGCCCTTGGTGTTCGCTTCCGCGAAGCCATGCAAGAACTCGTGGACGAAAGCCCGCTCCTGAAATCGGTGCGCGGTCGCGGTCTGCTCAACGCCGTGCTCATCAACGACACGCCCGACAGCAGCACGGCCTGGGATTTGTGCGTGGCACTGAAAGACAACGGCCTGCTCGCCAAGCCCACCCACGGCAACATCATCCGCTTTGCGCCTCCCCTCGTCATGACAGCGGCGCAACTCGAGGACTGCATCGCCATCATCGCCAAGACGGTTCGGGAGTTCACCAAGGACTGATCGTGTCGTAGCAGGTTGTGCCTCAAGTTGCCAACCCGGACACAGGGCAAGAGTAGTTTTGTCGCAGATGTCACGAACACTCCTCTCTCCCTTCCGCACGGCGATTCTTGTTTTGGTCTCGGGTCTCTTGATGTCCGACTCCATGCACGGCCAAATCGAGATGCGCGACGTCGTCGACCAGCAGATGTCGTGGTACATGCTGTTTGGCAACCACCGCCTCACCGACCAGCTTGGGCTGCACACCGAATACCAATTCCGTCGGACGGGCTTGGGGGCAGACTGGCAACAGTCGTTGCTGCGGTTTGGGTTGGATTGGCACCGTGACGACCAGCACATGGTGACGGGTGGGTACGGGTGGATTCGGAGCTTTCCCTACGGCGAGCAACCCATTGCTGAGACGTTTGACGAGCATAGGATTTGGCAGCAGCTGGTGACCAAATCCGTAACCGGGCAATTCAAGTGGGTGCACCGCTACCGCTTGGAGCAGCGTCTCATGAAATTCTCGTCAGGCAGCCGTTGGCAGCATCGCGTCCGCTATTTCATGCAAGTCACGTGGCCCGTCCCCAACCATCCGGAGTGGGCGGTGACGGCGTACGAAGAGGCCCTCATCGGGTTGCGCGCCTTGGACACGGCCTTCTTGAATTTGCTGCAACAAAACCGCATGTCCGTCGCACTCAACCGCAAGTGGGAAGGGGGAACGTCTGTTCAACTGGGATACCTGCGTCAGGTGTTGATCAAGGGAAGCGGACTCGAAGCCGAACGCAACCACGTGTTGCTCGTGGGAATTCGACACAATTTGGACTTCCGGGACTGACGCCCTCTTCGAAGGACTTCCAGAACGTGGCGGCTTACTTCATCCAGCCCTGTTCACGCATCCAATCGTCGTTGTAGACTTTGCCGGTGTAGCGTGACCCGTGGTCGTGGAAGAGCACGACCGGCACGTCGGTGGGCTTGAGGCGGCCCTTGAGTTGTCGCAACCCCTGAAACGCGCTGCCGCAGCTGTAGCCCAGGAGCAAGCCCTCCTTTTTCGCGAGTTCGCGCGCCGTGTGCGCCCCGGCCTCGTCCGTCACCTTCTCGAAGTGGTCGATGAGGCTGAAGTCGACGTTGGCCGGGAGGATGTCCTCGCCGATGCCCTCGGTGATGTACGAGTGGATTTCGTTCTCGTCGAATTCGCCGGTCTCGTGGTATTTCTTGAACACCGAACCGTACGTGTCGATGCCCCAAATCTGGATGTCCGGATTCTGCTCCTTGAGGTACTTGGCCGTGCCGCTGATCGTGCCGCCCGTGCCCACACCGACGATGAAGTGGGTGATTTTGCCCTCGGTTTGCTTCCAAATCTCCGGTCCCGTCGTCCGGTAATGCGCCTCCCGGTTGGCGAGGTTGTCGTATTGGTTGCACCACACGCTGTTGGGGATTTCGTTGTGCAGTCGCTCCGCCACGCTGTAGTAGCTGTCCGGGTGATCGGGTGCCACGGCCGTAGGACAAACGTGAACCTCCGCCCCCATCGCACGCAACACGTCGACCTTTTCCTTGCTCTGCTTGCAATTGGTGGTGCAAATCAGCTTGTAGCCCTTGACAATGCACGCGAGCGCAAGGCCCATGCCGGTGTTGCCAGAGGTGCATTCGATGACGGTTCCGCCCGGCTTCAACGCGCCACTCGCTTCGGCGGCTTCGATCATGGACAACGCCATGCGGTCTTTGACGCTGTGACCCGGATTGAAGTATTCCACCTTGGCCCAAATGGGACATGGAAATTCTGTAGCAATTGCGTTCAGCCGAATCATCGGCGTGTTGCCAATGGTTCCCAGAATGTTTTCGTGCACGTTCATGCGTCCAAAAGTAGCGCCCGCCTCCCTGCGGGCCACCTTTCTAAGCCCTTACCTTTCAGACCGTGAACGTGGAAAGGATCTTGGCCCATCGCATGGCCCGAAGCAACCGTGAACTGGGATCCCGGCCGGTGGTGCGCATCGCCACGGCCGGAGTCGCCCTCGGTGTTGCTTTGATGATTTTGTCAGCGGCCATCGTCCAAGGATTCCAGAGAGAAGTGAAGATGCTTGTGGTGGGGTTTGACAGCCACCTCAAAGTGGCCCAAAGTGACCCCACTGCCGACGGGCTCGTTTGGACTCCAACCCAGCGCGACACCCTTTCCGCCATGCCAGGTGTGAAGCATGTTGCCCTTCGCCATGAAAGGGCAGGAATCTTGGAAACCCTAGACGCCCTCCAAGGGGTGGTCATTCGAGGCGTCGATGAAACATCCCAGCTCGACAGAATTGAGTCAGGACTTCTGAGGGGCCACCTGCCCATGCCCCGCGCAGAGACAGACATGGCCATTGGTCAGCCCTTGGCCTCCAAATTCGATGTGGATACAGGAGACAGGGTGACGCTCTATCTCGTGGTGGGCGACGGCGACATCCGCCCAAGGCCTTTCACCGTCGTCGGCATTTACCAAACCGGTTTGCAGGAGTTTGACAAGCGCCACGTTTGGGTCCCGGCAGGAGTGATGCAGGAGGCTGCTGCCCGGGGTGCAGAAGGGCAAGTCACCATTGAATCCACCCCCAACGGTCCCCGTGCCGTAGGGCAAAGCTTTGGGCGAGATGCCCTTGGTGCAACGTGGATCGGTCGGTGGGATGGTGTGCCCTCACGCATGGGTGTGATGGGCCGGCGATCGTTGGACCTTACCTCCGTAGACCCGGACTCGAAACCCCTGTGGATTGTCGGGGAAGGCCCCTTGGCAGACACTGTGCCTCTGGTGTGGGACGAAGTCTCTCAGACATGGGAAGCACCTGTATCTCAAGGCACTCACCACCGCGTGGTGGATGGATACGACATGTGGTTGGTCGATTTGGAGTCCCTTCCTCAAGCTCAAACGGAAGCGTTCCGGAGAATCCCATACGACTGGCAAGCCATCAGAGTGGACCAACAAAACCCTGAAATGTTCAGCTGGCTTGCCATGTTGGACATGAATGTGCAAGTGATTGTGGGTTTGATGGTTCTCATCTCCATCGTGAACATGACCAGTGCATTGTTGATCATCATCCTTGAGCGGAGAAGCCAGGTGGGATTGCTCAAAGCCTTGGGCATGACGGACGGTTCAGTGGTCCAAACTTTCCTTTGGCATGCTTCCCGCATTCTCGCCACAGGATTTGCATGGGGAAATGCTGCAGGCTTCGGATTGGCCTTCGTTCAATCCCTGTGGAAACCCATCCCTCTCAATCCTGAGGCTTATTATGTGGATCACGTTCCCATTTGGATAGACATTCCCTCCATCCTCACCATGGAGGGCCTCGCTTTTTTCCTATGTGTCGTGGCCATGTGGCTGCCAGCCCTGTGGTCCACACGCATCAAGCCCGCCCTTGGCCTCCGCATGTCATGAAGTGGAACTTTCAAACTCGCCTCGAAAGATTTGAGGTCGGAACCAATGAACAAGCCTGGCAACACATCGTCATTCCCGAGAACGTGTCGAAGGAAATTCAACAATCGGGTCACACGAGGTTTGTGCTGACACTCAACGGCCACACGTCATGGCATTGTGCTGTCAACGTAACATGCGAGGCGGATCACCAAGAAGCGGGCATTTCGTTCGTGTATGTCGCCAAACAACACATGAGAGACGCCAAGTGTGAACCTGCAGCATGGGTGGATGTGTTGCTCGAGGTGGACAACAGCAAATATGGGATGGACGTGCACCCCGCCCTTCAAGCCATGCTCGATGACGATCCGTTATTTCAGAAACGCTTCGATGCCATGCTCCCGGGAAAAAGGCGCGGTCATCTGTTGCAGATCAACAAAGCCAAATCCCCAGGGACGGTCGCCAAACGAATCGCGGCTTTGATGAACGAACTCAAACTGACATGAGACCAAAGGACAAGACTTGGAGTTTTTCTGCGCAAGTTGAGCGTTTCGACATGGAGGCTGCATGGCACTTCATCGCTGTACCCAACCAATTCACGGACGCCGTGCGCGCACACAAAGTGGGGCGGTACATCATCACCATCAACGATGCGGTCACCTGGCATTGCGGGCTTCTCCCCACCGGGGACCAACGGTGGTTTGTGGCCGTTTCCCAAGAGAAAATCGCCGCCGCACAAACCAAACTCGGCGGCTGGGTTCACGTGGACCTCGCGCCCGACCATAGCAAATACGGCATGGCTGTGCCTGAGGATTTGCAGGACTGCCTCGACGACGATCCTGAGTTCTTGAAACGGTTCGACGCAATGCTTCCCGGAAAACGACGCGGCCGCATCCACCACATCGCGAGCGCCAAAACCGAAGCGACAGTGGCCAAACGCATCTCCAAGCTCATGACCGACCTCGGACTTTGTCTGCTCCTTGGAACATCCTTCCTCGCCACACTGTCCGGGTGTGCACAACCTCAAACCGGGGACTCCGACCGGGTCTCGCACGTGACGTTGGGGAATGAACGAACCGAGGCCTACCTCCCCTTGCTGAAGGGCAAAAAAGTCGCTGTCGTCGGCAACCACACCAGCGTGGTAGGCGGCCTTCCGGACGCTCCGCACCTCGTGGACACGTTGCTCGCGCTTGGTGTCGACGTCAGGCACGTGTTTGCTCCTGAGCACGGTTTTCGGGGAGAAGCAGCCAACGGCGCGGACATCCACGATGGTGTGGACGCCTTGACGGGGTTGAAGGTGTATTCCCTCCATGGCAAACACCGTAAACCGCAGCCCGAGCAACTCGAAGGGCTCGACGCGGTGGTGTTTGACATTCAAGATGTGGGCGCCAGATTTTACACCTACGTGAGCTCCCTCATGCTCGTGATGGAAGCTTGTGCTGAGGAAGGCGTGAACTTTGTGATCCTCGATCGGCCCAATCCCCACGGCCATCACCTGCAAGGTCCCATGCTTCAACCTGAGTTCAAGTCCTTCGCAGGTTGGATTCCCACCCCAATGGTCCACGGAATGACCCTGGGGGAATTGGCCCTCATGGCCTCGGACGAGGGGTGGTTTGTGCGACCCGATGGGTGGCGTCCTCATGTGGTACCCTGTCTGGATTGGCAACACGGCGGCGACTTTCCGTTGGCCATTCGGCCAAGCCCCAATTTACCCACGCGGACGTCCATCGATTTGTATCCGAGTCTGTGCCTGTTTGAACCCACGGTCATCAGTGTAGGACGTGGCACAAAACACCCCTTCGAACAGATTGGCCATCCCACGATGGGAAAGGGAATCCATTCATTCACCCCGCGACCCGTGGATGGCGCTGCCCCACATCCCAAGCACGAAGGATTGGCCTGCCAAGGTGAAAACCTCGCAGGACTCGCCGATTCTTGGCGGAAAGAGTCCATGGACGCTTGGGGATTGAACGTCCCCGGGTTTTCTCTTGCCATGTTTTGGGATTGGGCCCAAGCATGGAGAGACCTCCACGGCGGTTCCTTGGAAGGTTGGATCACGAACGCCTCATTTTTTGACAAACTCGCGGGCACTGACCAAATCCGACTCGCGCTGGAAGCCCAAACCCCGCTTGAGGAACTTGAGGTTCTCTGGGCCATCGATCACGTCCGCTTTTTTGACCAGGCACAACCATACCTGCTGTACCCCTGGGTTGCTCCTGAGCCAGGTTTTGTGCCAAGTTTGAAACCAAATCTCAAGGCAGATCCGGAATCGGATCCGGAATCAAATCCGAAACCAGATCCTGCACAAGATTGAAGGATGCCGAGTCGATGACCTATCTTGCCCCTGAAAATGTCCTCCATGCGATTCAACCCAATCCTCTCCTTTTCCGCTTGCCTCCTCGTGCTGGGATTCGCCTTGTCGGGATGCACGAAGTACGCCCCCTTCGAAGGATACGCGTACGATTGTGAATGTGGCGGTTTGACTTGGGGAGACCGAGCCTTGAACATGAGAATGGCAGAGGCAGAAGTGATCAGCGAGGATTCAACAGTTTGGCGGTATCACGTAGTCGCCGATTTGCGTCGTGAGCCTGAAATTGAAAACCGCGATGAGCCGCGTGACCTTGTCATGACCATTCAAACCACCGTGACCGGAGACAGCTCGCACCATGTGTTTGCTGCAGGAGATGCCGACTTCAAGCTGCAAGAGGTGGATTCCCCGGGAATCGCAGTGTCCTGGGCCATGGAAGGTGCCGACCTGAGCATTTCAACGTCCGCCACTTCTCACACCTTGGTGCTCCACTCACTTTCTGCCAACCGCGCGGGAAATGTGGTGAACGCACAGGGCGTGTTCACGTTTGACCTTCAAGACTGACGTCCGGAGCCGGGCTTCCAAGGTCCCACGACCTCTCGTTCTGTCACGACATAGACTTGGCTGCCTCTTTCCGCACGGACTGTGTGCATGCCTGTGAATCGTCCAAACGCGGGCAACGTCATCCTCCAACCGGCCTCACATCCAGTCGACGAAGCATGAAAGCATGGCAGCCTCAGGCTTTGGCGACCGGACCCTTGCAGACGAGCTGCGGGGTGAACATGCCCACATATGTGAACCCACCGGCCTTTGGGAAGAATGTCTTGGGGTTCGTGTGTGCATACAACGTCATCCTGAATCCATTGATTGACCACGTCCAAACCCAAGGCTTCATAGACCGCATCGTGCGCTCGATCGTGGTTCCCGCGCACCAACACCGCAGCCCCGAGACCGGCCTGCCGTTCTTCCTTCAGCCATTCACTGAAATCTGACCAGGCCTTGTTGGGTGCGCTGTGAAACAAATCCCCCAAAAACAGGCACGTCTCAGGTCGACACGCCTGGATCAGTTGGGTCAATTCGTGAAGCGTTTGGAAATCAACCGTGGGCGGAACCTGCAGGCCTTGAGACCTGAAATGCTCCGCCTTGGCCAAATGCAGGTCACTGACCATCAAAACACCTTGCGCTTCCCACCACAACGCACGTTGCGGAAGAAGCCACATGCGGTGGCCGAGTGCAACCCACTCAAGTCCACCTGGCAAAGACACCTCAGGCGTTTTGGGCCTTGATCAAATTGAGCGCCGAACCAGCACGGAACCAAGCAATTTGCTGATCGTTGTAGGTATGGTTCACTGTGATGGTGTCTGAAGAACCATCTGCATGTTCCAAAGTCAAAGTCAACGGCTTTCCGGCTGCGAACTGGTCGAGGTCCACCAAGTGGATTTGGTCATCCTCTTGGATGAGGTCGTAATCCGACTCATTGGCAAATGTCAGCGCCAGCATGCCCTGCTTCTTCAAGTTGGTCTCGTGGATCCGTGCGAACGACTTGACAAGGACAGCCCTGACACCCAAATGACGGGGCTGCATTGCAGCGTGTTCACGCGACGAACCTTCCCCGTAGTTGTGATCTCCCACCACCACCGTAGGCACCCCAGCCGCTTTGTACGCCCGCTGAACAGCAGGGACTTCACCGTAGGAACCATCCAGCTGGTTCTTGACCTTGTTGGTTTCGCCATTGAATGCGTTGACAGCACCTGTCAAGGTGTTGTTGGCAATGTTGTCGAGATGCCCCCTGAAACGCAACCAAGGTCCGGCCATCGAAATGTGGTCCGTGGTGCACTTTCCTTGGGCCTTGACCAAAAGTCTCGCACCAAGAATGTTCTGACCATTCCAAGGCAAGAAGGGATCGAGCAATTGCAGACGGTCCGAGGCTTCGTTCACAATCACTTCCACCCCACTGCCGTCATCTGCGGGGGCCAAGTATCCCGGATCCTCAACATCAAATCCACGCTTGGGCAATTCATCACCGACAGGTTCCAGCAATTTGACGGGTTGACCGTCGGCCCCGACGAGGCTGTCGGTCATTGGATTGAAACCGAGATCCCCTGCAATGGTGATGGCCGTCACGAGTTCTGGTGAACCCACAAAGGCATGCGTGTTGGGGTTGCCATCTGCACGCTTGGCGAAGTTTCGGTTGAAGGAATGCACAATGCTGTTCTTCTCCTTCTTTTCGGCTCCCTCCCTCGCCCACTGTCCAATGCATGGCCCGCAAGCATTGGCGAACACACTGCCCCCCATGTCTTCAAAGGTGCCAATCAATCCGTCGCGCTCAATGGTGTAGCGCACGAGCTCAGAGCCGGGCGTGATGTTGAGTTTCCCCTGAGCCTCAATGCCCAAATCCACGGCTTGCCTTGCAATCGATGCTGCCCTGCTGATGTCCTCATAACTCGAATTCGTGCAACTCCCAATCAATCCTACTTCAATGTTGGTGGGCCATCCGTTGGCCTCAGCCACTTCGCGCATTTTGCTAATTGGTGTGGCGAGGTCTGGCGTGAAGGGACCATTCAAGTGAGGTTCGAGCGTGCTCAAATCGATTTCGATGACTTGATCGAAGTACGCCTCTGGATTGGCGTACACAGCCTCATCTGCTGTCAAATGTTCACGGATCCCGTTGGCAAGGTCAGCCACATCTGCACGTCCTGTGGCGCGCAAGTACCGGTCCATGCTTTCGTCATAACCAAACGTAGAGGTCGTCGCTCCAATTTCGGCTCCCATGTTGCAAATGGTCCCCTTTCCAGTGCAGCTCAAGCCCTTGGCGCCCTCGCCGAAGTACTCGACAATCGCACCTGTTCCGCCCTTCACCGTCAAAATCCCTGCAACCTTCAAAATCACATCCTTTGCCGAAGCCCAACCAGAGAGTTGACCTGTGAGTTTGACCCCAATCAACTTGGGAAATTTCAACTCCCAAGGCATTCCAGCCATGACATCCACCGCATCCGCGCCGCCAACACCCACTGCCACCATTCCGAGACCCCCAGCATTCACTGTGTGAGAATCTGTGCCAATCATCATCCCACCAGGGAAGGCGTAGTTCTCCAAAACCACCTGGTGAATGATGCCCGCCCCTGGCTTCCAAAAGCCAATGCCATATTTGTTGGACACCGACTCAAGGAAATTGTAGACTTCGTTGTTTTTGTTGATGGCTTCTTGCAGATCGCTGTCTGCTTGCACCTTCGCTTGAATCAGGTGATCGCAGTGCACGGTGCTCGGAACCGCTGCCTTGGCCTTGCCAGCCTGCATGAACTGCAACAAGGCCATTTGGGCTGTTGCATCCTGCATGGCAACCCGGTCTGGCGCAAAATCGACATAGTCCACGCCTCGTTGAAACACCTGGCTCGGCGTCCCGTCCCACAGGTGGGTGTACAGGATTTTTTCAGCCAATGTCAACGGGCTGCCTTTCAGTTCTCGGGCGGCGGTGACGCGCTCTGGAAAGCGTGCATACACCTCTTGGATCATGTTCAGGTCAAACGTCATCTTGAGCGATTTCGACCGCGAAGATAGGCCGCAGGACGCGGACTGCCTACGTACCTTCGTCGCATGGGGATGTCTCGGTCTATGTTCAAGGAAATGGTGGGTGTGGCCTTGCAATCCATCCAAGGTCAGGCCCTCCGAACATCCTTGACAGTGGGAATCATTGGCATGGGAATCATGGCGCTGATTGCCATGGTCACAGCCACAGAATCCCTCAAAGCCAATGTTCGTCAAGAGTTTTCCTCGTTGGGCACCCAAAGCTTTACAGTGGACCGCGCCCGAAGTGGGGGCATGTTCAATGGCCGCCGTGTGCAAGCCTCCGAACCCATTGACTTTCGCGAGGCGCAACGTTTCAAGACGGCATGTCAGGAAGATTTTGATGTGAGTGTGAGCGTCTTCGGCACCGGCATGGCAACCCTTGGAAGAGGCAACAAACGCACAGACCCCAACGTGACTGTTCAAGGCGTGGATGACCTGTACCTGCCAGTCAGCGGTTTGACATTGGCCAAGGGCCGAAACTTCACATCTGCCGAAATTGAACAAGGGGCTTCGGTCATCTTGGTGGGACAATCCGTCGTTGACAAACTCTTTGAGAGTTGGGAAAATCCTGTGGGTCGAGAAGTGTTGGTCGGAGCCCATCGCCATGTCATCGCCGGGGTGTTGGAGGCGCGTGGCACGACGTTTGGCATGTCTCAAGACAATCAAATTCTCATGCCCATTGCAGGTGTCAGACGTCAGTATTCAGACCAAGGACGCAGCTACAACATCACGTGCACAGTGTCGAAGGCAGAGGATTTGCCCGCGGCTGCGGAACGGGCCACGGGCGCAATGCGCGTCATTCGAGGGGATGCACCGGGGGAGCCCAATTCCTTCCGAGTTCGACAGAGCAACCAATTGGTGGACACCCTGCTCGAGGCCACCGACGGCATCACCTTGGCGGCGGCATTCATTGGTTTGATCACGCTGTTTGGTGCAGGAATTGGCCTGATGAACATCATGTTGGTGTCCGTGAGCGAGCGCACCCGGGAAATAGGAACGCGGAAGAGCTTGGGCGCCTCGAGCCGAGCCATCCAAACTCAATTTTTGGTGGAAGTCATGGTCATCGGCCAGCTCGGTGGGGCTGTCGGCATTGCACTTGGCCTGGTGATCGGAAACGTCATCGCGTCCTATTTCGAAACCCCCTTTGTGGTGCCCTGGGGGTGGGTGACTGTGGGGGTTGTTCTGTGCCTGTTGACAAGTCTGGCTTCGGGTTACTATCCGGCACGTTTGGCCGCCAAGTTGGATCCAATCGTGGCACTGGGCCGCGAATGAACGCAACATGTCTACGCCTCCTCGAATCCCTCCAACAAAGGCATACGTTGCTGGTGTCATGAGGTGAACGAGGGCTGACACCTCTCCCGCCTTGGGGAAGGTCGTGTTGCCCAATGAGGGTGATTTGCGACCTTTGCGGCCGCATGTCGAAGATTTTCTACACCCTGACTGACGAGGCGCCGGCCTTGGCGACCTATAGCTTCTTACCCATCGTGCAGGCCTTTGCTGGCAAAGCCGGTGTGACAGTCGAAACCCGAGACATCTCGCTCAGTGGCCGAATTTTGGCTGTGATGAGTGATCTGTTGCCTGCCTCTCAGGCCACTCACGACGCACTCGCTGAATTGGGAGCTTTGGCGCAATCCCCTGAGGCCAACATCGTCAAGCTCCCCAACATCAGCGCTTCCATGCCACAACTGAAGGCAGCCATCGCGGAATTGCAGGGCTTGGGTGTGAACCTCCCGGACTATCCCGAGACACCATCCAATGAGGCGGAACGAGACATCAAGTCGCGCTACGACAAAGTCAAAGGCTCAGCGGTCAACCCCGTGCTCCGCGAGGGCAACAGCGACCGACGCGCACCCAAGGCCGTGAAGGCATACGCCCAACAACATCCCCACCGCATGGGGGCATGGTCTCCCAGCAGCCTCGCGCGTGTTGCAAGCATGGACGCGGGTGATTTCTACGATTCAGAGCAAAGCATAACGCTGGACGCCCCTGCTTCGGCGAGCATTGTCCACATCGATGAGCAGGGACAAGAAACCATCCTCAAATCAGGCATTGCACTTCAAGCGGGCGAGATCATCGATTGTGCCGTGATGTCTCTGGCGCACTTGGAGGCCTTTCTCGAAGGCGAAATAGACCGCGTCAAAGAACAGGGAGCCTTGTTCTCTTTGCACCTGAAAGCCACCATGATGAAGGTTTCCGACCCCATTCTTTTTGGGGCTGCCGTCCGTGCATTTTTCAAACCCGTGTTGGAAAAGCATGGGGAGGTGTTGAAGGCGGCAGGGGTGAATTTCAACAATGGGCTCGGCGATTTGATGGCCAAACTTCCCAGCTTGGAAGCCACAGAACGCGCCGCCATTGAAACCTCATTGGCTCAAACGATGGGTGCTCGCCCCGGTTTGGCCATGGTCAATTCTGACAAAGGCATCACCAACCTGCACGTTCCCTCGGATGTAATCATCGATGCCTCCATGCCAGCCATGATTCGTGAAGGAGGAAAAATGTGGAACGCAGATGGCCAACTCCAGGATGCTGTCGCTGTGATTCCAGACCGTTCATACGCCGGTGTGTACCAAGCGGCCATTGATTTCTGCAAGGCCCATGGAGCGTTGAACCCAGCTGTGATGGGAAGTGTCCCCAACGTTGGATTGATGGCACAAAAAGCCGAAGAATACGGTTCACACGACAAAACATTCCAACTATCCTCGGCTGGGATGGTGAGAGTTCTCGGTGATGACGGAAAGGTCTTGATGAGCCAGGAAGTGGGAGCTGGCGACGTTTTCAGGATGTGCCAAGTGAAGGATGCCCCCATCCAAGATTGGGTGAAACTGGCCGTGTCACGGGCCCGAGCCACCGGAGACCCCGCCGTGTTTTGGCTGGACGCAAACCGTGCGCACGACGCCCAAATCATCGCCAAAGTCCATGCCTACCTGGGCACCCACAACACCGAGGGCCTCGACATTCGAATCTTGGCCCCAGCCGAGGCCACGACGTTCTCGCTCGAGCGCATTGTGAAGGGGTTGAACACCATCTCTGTGACCGGAAACGTCTTGCGCGATTATTTGACTGACCTCTTTCCCATTTTGGAAGTGGGAACTTCGGCCAAGATGCTGAGCATCGTGCCCTTGATGAATGGTGGCGGCTTGTTCGAAACTGGAGCAGGAGGGTCTGCACCCAAGCATGTGCAACAGCTGGTTGAAGAAAATTACCTTCGGTGGGACAGCCTTGGTGAATTCATGGCCCTGGTGCCCAGCTTTGAGCACATCGCGACCACCACAGGCAATGCCAACGCCCAAGTCTTGGCGGACACGTTGGATGCGGCCACTTCCCGCTTTTTGGACGAAGACAAAAGCCCCACGCGACGACTCGGAGGAATTGACAACCGAGGATCTCATTTCTACTTGGCCCTGTTTTGGGCAGAGGCTCTCGCAGCTCAAACTGCGTCACCATCGCTCCGCTCAGCCTTTGACCATCTGGCCACCACACTTCGATCTCACGAAACAGACATCGTGCGTGAATTGATTGACGTGCAAGGGAAGCCTGTGGATTTGGGCGGGTATTACAAGCCCGATGCCGCGAAATGCGCCGCAATCATGCGGCCATCTCGCACCTTTAACGAGGCGATTGCTCAGCTGTCTTGAGCATGCCAATCATTCGAATGCGCTCCCTCGCCACAAGGTCTTGGAGCAAGGCCAGGTTTCCCTTGCCTTGACCCTCGGCCCGAATGGCAGCGAGCAAGGCCATCCAATCGGCTTCTTCTTTGGCAGCAATCACTGAGGGCATGCCATCTGGTTTGGGCATCTCTCTGGTGTATGCCAAAAAAGTGTTCATGTAATCCACTTGCAATCGGGTCAACACATGACCCACTTGGGCCACAGCATCGGGGTCCAACGTTGTGGCCAGCACATTGCGGCAGCGTCTCAGATTTTCCACGTGACCATGAACAAGCGCCTCCAGTGAATTGCCATGTGGCATCAGAGTTGGCAAGCGGAAGGCTGCTCCCAACGCTTCCAAACCCAATGTCTGCGCAACATCACTCAATTGCAGACACTTTTCAACCTTTTGATTGACAAGCGGTGGAACGACAGGGTGACGCATCAAATAATCCCTCACTTTAAACACGGAGTGATCAAGGGCTTCGTGCATCTCATCCCGAGATGCCCCTTCAGTGAGGCCAAGCATGGCCAATGCCTTGGAACGTTCCATTCACACAAGTTAGGTGACAACCCACGGTCGAAGTCCCTGAAGTTGTCGATTCAGGGGTTAATTTCGTCTTTGTTCACGAAAACCGAATGATTTGACCCAGAAAGAATTCTGATTTGCCATAAGAATGAAACAACCCATGATTTGGACCCTTTGTCTCGCCATTGCATTCGGTGTTGGATGTGGAGAACCCCATTCGTCCGCCGAAGCCAAGGCCTCCTCAACCGCCCCCTCCTCTGAAAACACACCCTCTCAAACTGAGAAGGCCTCTGCACCGAGTGCTCAACCTGACGTCACCGTTTCCCCCAAGTGGAAAAACGGTGTGACAGACGCGAACAACGGGGACAAGATTGGCAAAGTATCCCTGAAGGGAACCATGCCTGCCGAGGATGGAACGGTCATCTATTTGTACGAGACCGAGGGTAGAAACCAAACCCTCATGGACAGCGCCAAGGTCCTTGGACGGGGGTTTGATTTTGGACAGGTGGAGGCGCACCGCGGCTTTTACAAATTGGCGACCAAGGATGCCAACAACAACTGCCTCGTCGTCCTCAATCCTGACGAACCAGAAGTGAACCTGGTGTTTCGCAATCAGCGCATGAACAGCGGGAAGTCAGCCCCTCAGAGCCGCGAGAATTCAGCGTGGTTTACCTATGAATCTTTCTCCAATGTCAACAACAACGCCATCCGAAACCTTCGCAAGGATTTGAAGGACAGTCCCTTCAAAGCACAGGTGGAGCAGCAAATCGCAGACAAGGAAAACGAGTTGGTGGCCAAGACACATGAGTTGATCGATGCACATCCCGACACGTACATCGCCAAGTTTCTTGGATGGAAATACCCCAAATATCCGGGCTCACAGGGCAATTATTTCGACGACATGGATCCGATGGACAACAGTTTGATTCGAAGCATGGCCATCAGTGACCGCATCCAAGGATTCATGGTGGCCTACAGCAAGGGGGCCGATCCTGGGTTTTTGGCCTGCATTGACATGGTCAAAGCCCATTTTGAACCCAATCCCCAAACCCTCGAGAGTGCACTGTACTCCATGTTGGAAGGATTTTACAACACGGGAGACAAAGAACATATCTGTTCATACATCCTTGACAACTACATCTATGACGAAGATTGCGGTGCAGATTTGAGCGACGTGATTCGACAGAGAGCCCAAGGCATCATCAATCTCCAGGTCGGCAAGACTCCGCCCAATTTCACAATGAACACATGGGATGGCCAATCCATCAATTTGATGCAGACTGCCAAGGCCAACAAGTACACCTTGGTCATGTTTTGGGCTTCATGGTGCCACAAATGCGAGCAGGAAATTCCCGTGCTGATTCCCGTGTACGAAAAGTACAAGGGACGCGGATTTGAAGCCATTGGTGTGAGCTTGGATCAATCACGTCAAACGTGGGTAGGAATCATTGAACAACGCGGCATGCAATACCCCAACGTCAGCCAGCTTCAAGGGTGGGATTCCCCCATTGTCAAGGATTACAAAATCACGGCGACACCGACTTATTTCCTGCTCGACAAGTCTGGAAACATTGTGTTGAAGCCCAAACGGATTTACGAGGTTGACGCCTTCCTGCAAAAGAACCTCTAAACGACTGCGACGGTCTGAATGAGAGAGAGGGTCAGTGGCCCTCTTTCTTTTTGGATTTTTTCTTGGCGCGCTTGTCGGCCCTTCTCTTGTTCTGCATCTCCTCTGACTTCCATTGCTCATGGATGTCGAGCACCATGCCGTCCACCAAACCTACTTTGGGAACAAGCATGTGACTGCAGCCCGCCATGGCCATGATGCGGAGGTAAATTTCTGCCGCGGGCACAATGACATCCGCGCGGTCAGGTTTGAGGTGGTACTTGGCTCTGCGCTCCTCCAAACCCAGAGATGCCAAGTCCTCATACACTTGTTCGAGTTGGATTCGCGGGATGGCTTCGTCCCTGGGAGTCAGCGCCAATCGCTGGAGTCTGTTGGCGTTTCCGCCTGTGCCGATGGCGTACAGTGGCCGTTCTTCTGATTGAAGATTTTCCACGTACGCCTCCACGGCCGACCACTCACCGTCGGGAATTCGCTCAGCGAGCCACCTGACGGTTCCCAATTGAAAACTCTTGCTCTTGACGCGTTCACCGGCCCGAATCAGCGTCAATTCCGTGCTTCCACCTCCCACATCGATGTACAAGTAATCCTTGTCCGGCTCGACCACCGCTTGGGAAAAATTCTTGTAAATCAGATCAGCCTCTTCATCACCGGAAATCACCCGAATGTCCACATTGGAAGCCTTTTTCACCTTGCGAATGACCTCGTCCGCGTTCTCGGCATCGCGCATCGCACTGGTGGCGAATGCATGAAACCACTCCACATCATGGACATCGAGCAAATACCAAAACGCACGCATCGTCTTCACCAAGTCCTTGACCTTCGAATCAGACACCACCCCTGAACTGAAGACATCAGCACCCAGTCGCAATGGGACGCGAAAAAAACTAAGCTTGTCCACCACGGGCAAGATCTCCGCTTCATCCACCTTGGCAATCAACAACCTGACTGCATTGGACCCAATGTCGATGGCTCCGTACTTCACGGCAATTTCATTCTACGCATCCCTGATAATCGACAGACATCCAAGTCAGTCTAACCCCGCCAATCTGTCTTTGTGAACAAGATACAGGTCTTTGTGCGCATCGACAAGCGACGACTCCGTGACTTCCACCCAAGAATTGTTTCTGGCTGGGGTCAAGTGGCGGGCATGGGTGTTGTCTGACCAAAGAAGCTCAAACAAACTACGCACCTCCGCTGCCAACTGAGCATCAAGCATGGGAACGCTCACCTCCACCCTGCGATCCAAGTTGCGCGTCATCCAATCCGCACTGCTGATGTAGCTCAGGGGCTTGCCTCCATTGCAAAACACGAACAAACGCGAATGCTCGAGGTAACGGCCGACAATCGAGCGAACTTCAATGTTGTCGCTGAGTCCTTTGACCCCTGCCCTCAAGGCACAAATGCCTCGAACCACCATGCGTATGTTGACCCCCGCCTGGCTTGCTTGGTAGAGTTTGTCAATCATCCCCGCATCCACGAGGTTGTTCACCTTGATGTCCATCCACGCCTCCTCACCACGCTGTGCACGCTGGATTTCGTCATCGATGAGTTTGACAAAACGGCGGCGGGTTGAAAAAGGACTCACGAACAAATGGCGATACACCTTTCGCTCAAAGCTGTTTTCAAAAAAGTCAAACAACTTGGCCAGCTCGCCTGTGATGCGGGGATTGGCCGTAAGCAAGCACAAGTCTTCGTAAATGGTGGCGTTCTTTTCATGGAAATTGCCAGTGCCAATGTGGGCAAAACGTTGGATTCGTCCGGCCTTTCGTCGGGTCACAAGAATCACCTTGCAGTGAACCTTTAAGTTGGGGATTCCAACACGGACAATGGCCCCTGCGTCTTGCAGCATGTTGGCCACTTTCATGTTGTGTTTCTCGTCGAAGCGCGCGGCCAATTCGACAATCACCTCCACTCTCTTGCCATTGCGCGCTGCATTCAGCAGGGCGTTGATCACCTGGCTGTTTTTGGCCACGCGATACAGGTTGATTTGGATGGTGGTGACATTGGGATCAATCGCAGCTTCTCGCACAAAGTCCACGACATGAACAAACTTGTGGTACGGACAATGCACCAACAAGTCGCCTTTGGTCATGGCATTCATGACACTGGTCGCCTTGACGAGTTGCGGGTGAGTCATGGGGGGTTGGGCTGGAAAGACCAAGTCCTTCCTTCCAAAATCCGGGAATCCCATCAGGTCTCGACGGTTGTGATACCTATCCCCTGCAATGATGCTCACGCTTGCGTGTACCTTCAGCTTCCGCAACAAAATCGACAGCATGTCTTGTGGCATGGCCGCATCGTGCAAAATGCGCACATATTCTCCCTGCTTTCGTTTCTTCAAACCCCGTTCCACCTTGGACATGACAGACCGAGCCACATCGTCGTCCACATCCATTTGAGCATCCCTTGTAGCCTTCAAGGCATAGGCCTCAATGTGGCGCGCCTCAAACAACCGAAAAATCAGAGGGAGTGCAAGCCGAATCACATCTTCGAGGAACATCACGCGATGCTCTCCGTCTTTGTCTGGCAGGGTCAAAAAACGAGGCAAATGCCGAGGCAATTGAACGATGGCCAGTTGCTCCTTGTCATCCTGAAAACGAAGCCGAATCGCAAGATATCCTTCGCCATCCAAGAGTTGGGGCATTTTGACCCTTCGGCTGAGCATGATGGGAACCAATTCGGGACGCACCGTGCGTCGGAAGTAGGCCGCCACAAAGGCCTCGTCTTCTGCATCCAATTCATCCTCTCGGACAAACCGGATGTTCTCCTTCTTGAGCTCAGCAAGTACCTCTTGAAACGTGACGCCATAGGCCTGTTGCAAATCCGCAATGGCCACCTCGATTTGGTCCAAGGTTGCTTTGACGGGAAAACCCAGTGTCGTCAAAGCCTTTTTGTCCACGAGCAGCATGCGGTGGAGGTTGGCCACACGAACGCGGTAGAACTCGTCTAGGTTGTTGGAAAAAATGCCCAAAAACCTCATCCGCTCAATCAAGGGTGTACGCTTCAACTGGGCTTCTTGAAGCACCCGGTGGTTGAAAGACAACCAACTCAATTCTCGGTTGATGAATCGCTCTTCGGCGGACCCTTTTTTCATGGTGCAAAGATGCGAGGGAATTGCATGGTTGATGCAGGGGCAACACCTCGTCAAATCTTACAATTCTTTGATGCATTGCATTGAACCCCTTCTCCCAAGGCCTGTTATCTTCGCAGTCTCAAAACTCACAACAAAAAACCATGGCAGTTCTCGTCGGCCGAAAGGCCCCCCATTTCAGCGCAACCGCTGTTGTCAAAGGAAGTGACATCGTCGACAATTTTTCCCTCGACCAATACCTCGGCAACAAGTACGTCGTGTTGTTCTTCTATCCCAAGGATTTCACATTTGTTTGTCCCACAGAAATCCACGCCTTTCAGGAAAAATTGAGCGATTTCGAATCACGCAATTGCGCCGTGGTAGGTGTGTCTACGGACACGGCTGAAACTCACCAAGCCTACTTGCGCGTGGCCAAAGCTGACGGTGGCATTCAAGGTGTAACCTATCCACTCGTGGCTGACACCAACAAGACCATCTCAACCAACTACGACGTACTCGCCGGTGAGTACGACTATGACGAAGAAGGCAACTTGACGGCCGACGGTGAAATGATTGCTTACCGCGGTTTGTTCTTGATTGACAAGGAGGGCATTGTCCGTCACCAACTCGTGAACTTCTTCCCCATCGGACGCAACGTCGACGAGGCAATCCGTGTGCTCGACGCATGGATCCACAACGAAACCCACGGGGAAGTTTGCCCTGCCAACTGGGAAAAAGGCAAGGACGCGATGAGCGCCACAACCGACGGCGTGGCGGCGTACCTCGCGAGCCACTGATCTCGTAGAAGATTCCCCAATCAAAAAGCCCCAAGGCACGATTGTGCCTTGGGGCTTTTCCTTTCCGTCTGCCAAGCTTGGCTTGGCGCGTGGGTCAGACCCGACGCTTGCGACGGCGAACGTGGTGAACCACCTCTCCGTTGGGCGCTGTGTAGCGCTCTTCGCCGGTTTCGAAATGCGCTTCGAGCGCATCTGCCGACCATTCAGGACGAGCCTGAATCAAACAAGCCACGTCGTCGCAAGCCACTGCGGGATTGCCCTCGGAATCGAGGATGACATAGATGTCCCCGACCAAACGCTCTTTCATGCGTTCGTCGTGAGAAACGGGAGGGGTGTACACCGCGTCGCGCGTTTGGCGCAACTCATTCAGCGTGCGTGATTTGATCATCGTACAGGAATTGAATGTGAGAGGGCGGCGTTGAGCCCTGCAGGTGCAATATACACGTTTTCAATTGTTTACTTGTGTACTTTGGACACGGATTGAGGGCCAAAAGCCTCTTCCAGCACCCTGATCGTACCCACTGAAGGTGTGGATGTCAATTCCAAGAGCACTGTGCCTTGGGCGTGTTCCAACTGCAAGACCTTGGTGCCTTCATGGGTGTGGATGTGCCAAGAGGTGGAATCGGCTGCGCAAGGAACGCCGTACACCTCCAACCGAACACGGAAGTACAAAATTGCCCCGGCCTGCGTTCGTTGGAAGTTGGCCCACTTGATGTCGGAGGTTTCTTCAAGAAGCGCGCTGATGGGACCTGGCCCCTCACACAGGCGCATCCTCGACGTGCCGGAACGCTTCCACCACGGCAGAGGCCTGCCTGCGATGGCGTAGACCTCGTTCCAGCGGTCGCGGTCAGCGTACGTCAAGTTCCAAAGCATCGGTGCTCCACAGGGTTTGGTATTTCCCATCGCCGTCGTACATCTCCGCTTGGCGTTGGGTGTTGAATTTGCGGTTGGGCCTCGGGTCGTTGCCTACTCCCGCAACGTAGATCCAGTTTCCCGCGTTGCTCGCAGGATCGTAATCGAGCAGCATGTGCTCAAACCACGACGCCCCCAGGCGCCAATCAATGCCGAGGTCGTGCACGAGGTAGGAGGCCACGTTTTGACGGCCACGGTTGCTCATGAATCCTGTGCGCGCGAGTTCGCGCATGTTGGCATTGACAAACGCGTCACGTGTGCGGCCTTCCTTCCAAGCTTCAAACGCCGTTCGCTGGGTTCCGCGGTTGGGGCTGTCCGGCTTGAGGGCCTTCGCATGAAAGAGGCGTGTGCCGTATTTCATGGCCACGAATCGGAAGTAATCGCGCCAAATCAATTCAAACACCAACCAGTACGTGCTCTCGTTGGCCTCGACCGCGTCCTCAAACCGGCACACCTCGCTGGCGATGCGACGCGGGCTGAGGCATCCGTGAGCGAGCCAAGGGCTGAACTTGCTGCTGTAGTCGGCCCCGACAAGTCCGTTCCGCGTTTTCTTGTAGACCGCGAGCTTTTTGGTGTCCCAGAAGTAGTGCTTGAGTCGCGCCCTGGCTTCACTCGCTCCACCCCTGAATGGCAACACGCTTCGGCTGTCCGCGGGTGGCATGTTCTGGCCTGTGCTCTTGAGTAAGTCAGCGAGGTCGGGAACCGCGTCGGAGGTGAGTCCGGCTGGAGTGTTTACGCGGGACGGAGCGGGAATGCATTCACGGACTTTGCTGAGCTTCTCGACTTTGTTGCGGAATTGCGTGAAGATGTCTGGCAACGCCTCAAGGTCCATGGGCAAGTCGTCGGGATGGTACAGCGTGTGGCCTTCGATCCACATACACTGACCTCCTTCGGCGCCGACCGCCCGCTCAACGGCGACTTGAATGTCCAATTCTTCAGGCGTGTGCTCCGCCTGTGCGGTGAGGCGGGTGCACCCATGCTCCCTCATGAGTGCCGGGAGGATGTCTTCTGGCCTGCCGCGGAGAATCAGCAAGGCTCCCCCCCTTTCCTCCACGGCCAACTTGAGGTCAGCGATGCTCTCCAAGAGGAAACGGGTGCGGAACGGTCCCGTCTTGACATGACCCCAGCGATCCTCGGTCCAAAACCGATTGTCCAGCACCACCACAGGCACCGTTTCGTCGCTCCGCAGCGCCTCGGCCAGTGCAGGGTTGTCGTCGAGGCGGAGGTCGTTCCGAAACCAATGGAGGGTGCGTGAAGGAGTCATGTCAAAGAGATTCGAGGTTGGCCAACACCGCGTCGCCGCGGTCGAGCAAAGCTTGTTGTTGAGGAGCGGGCATCTTGTCCCAGGTCCGGTAGACCATGCCAATCCGCGGGTTGCGCTCAAGAAGATCCCGGTTTCGGGCGTGGAAATGCCAGTACAGGCTGTTGAAGGGGCACGCGTCGTCCTCGGTTTTGCCCTGATGGTTGTACGAGCAAGCCGTGCAATGCGGCCCCATTTTGTGCATGTAGTTGGCCGACGAGACGTACGGTTTGCTGCCTACGATGCCCCCGTCGGCGAACTGACTCATGCCACGGGTGTTGGTGATCTCGACCCACTCGAGCGCGTCGATGTACACGCCCAAATACCACGCGTCCACCTCGTCCGGATCAATGCCGGCCAACAGGGCGAAATTGCCCGTCACCATGAGGCGCTGGATGTGGTGCGCGTAGGCGTGGTCGAGGGTTTGGGTGATGGCGTGCTTGAGGCAGCGCATGCCTGTTTTCCCGGTCCAAAACCACTCGGGAAGTTTCCGGTCGTGCTGGAAGAAATTGAGGGTGGCGTATTCCGGCATTATGGCCCAGTAGATGCCGCGCATGTATTCGCGCCACCCGAGGATTTGGCGAATGAAGCCCTCGACTTGCTCGATGCTCGCGTGCTCAGGGTCCTCGCGCCACTTGCGTTCCACCGCCTCAATGACTTCACGTGGGCTCAGAATCTTGGTGTTCATCGCGAAACTGAGGCGGCTGTGGTACACCGTCCAACTGTCTTCCGTGAGCGCGTCTTGAAAGTCCCCAAACCGCGGCAGCAACTCCTCGACGAACAAGTCCAGGAGTTCCAGGCTTTCGGACCGGGTGACGGGCCACCCGAACCGCGTCGCGTCGACGCGGCCGACGGTCTCGACTCCTGCGCCGTGAACGGCATCGAGGAGGGTTCGCACGTCCCGTTCCCACAGGCGAGGTGCCGGAGGAACGTGACCCTTGGGGAGTTTTTTCCGGTTGTTGGCGTCGTAATTCCACTTCCCGCCCTCGGGCTCGCCGGCTTCGTCCATCAGCACGTCGTGCTGCTTTCGCATCTTCCGGTAGAAGGACTCCATGAGGTACTGCTTCTTGCCCTGGAAATGGTCTGCGAGGTCGGTCCGCGAGGTCCAAAAATGTTCCGTGTCGTCAATGTGCACTTCGACTCCGAGCTCGGGGGGCCAGGACGTTGACGCTTCCTGAATCAACACATCCAGGCGCCACTCGTCGGGCAGTTGAAACCGAACTTCGGAAGCTCCGCAAGCCGCAACCATGGCGCGCAGGACGTCGAGCATGGGGCGAGCGGCGTCCGGACCGTCGATGGTTAGGTAGTGCATGCGGTGGCCGGCGGCGATGCGCTCCGTTGCGAAGCTGCGCATCGCCAAAAAGAACGCCAGAACTTTCTGGACGTGGTGGCGGGCATAGTCCGTTTCTTGGCGGCATTCCATCATCACCGTCAGCACCTCAGGATCAGGGGACTCCCACCACCCGTGGGCGGCATTCAGTTGGTCGCCCAGCACGAGGCGAACCACACGGGCAGGTCGGAGAGCAGATGAGGCGGGGGCGTCCATGGTATGCATGAAACACCCCTGAGCGCATCATGTTTCCTTGGAGACCGAGGAGCGATTTCGGCGGCAGCGTTCGCTGCAGTGTTTCACGTTTTCCCAGTCGCGCTCCCACTTCTTGCGCCATGCAAAGGGGCGCCCGCAGGTCGCACAAGACTTCTCAGGAAGGTGGGGCTTTTTGTGGGCCACGAAAACGGGGTGATGGAACGGTCAATTCGACACGCCGCCAGGCATCCAAAGTTTGGACCAACCCAGGGCGAAGTAGGAGGTTTCCATCGTTCCCGCCCACCCCATCGACACGTCAAACTGGCTCAAATTCGTGGCCTTCCAAGCGAATCCGGCGTCCGCAGCCACCCCTCCGCCTGACCCAAACCCCTCCACGTAGAGGTAGGTGGCGTCCGAAGGGGCGTAACCAAGCGCCAAGGTGTATTCCAGAGCGCCTTGCGCCGCCTCGGTTGCCGTGGCTTGGGTCCAACCCACGCCAAGGTTGGTGCCGAGGCTGAATCCCTTGGGCAAGGGTTTGGCATAACTCACACGGACTTGTCCACCGTGGGCACTGCCAGGGCGATGCTTGTAATGGGCCAAGATGCACATTTGAGAGGACTCCGCTCTCCAACCCGCCACCTTGGCACCCACGTCCCAAGCGGTCGTCGTGGTCCAAGGTTCCTCCATGTCGATGAAGTTGGGCTGGCTTTGGTCACGCTGCCCCACGACCCGAAGTTCGAAGCGCTCGTGAAGCCCGTAACGGAGGAGCGCTGTGGGCAAGGTGTATCCCGTCGTGGCGGCGTCGCTTGAGGTCCATCCCGCGACGCCTGCCTCGAGCTGGATGCCTCCAACAGGGACGAGCGTGGCTGCCTCGGTTTGATCGGGACGGTCGGTTTCAATCGTCTGGGCAAAGGCAGAGGATGCCCCAAGAGAAATCAGGGCGACGAAGGCAAGGCGAAGTTTCATGCTTTGGCGGTTTGAAGTTGGCGGAGTTCTGCCCAGGATTTGGGCACTGGCGTGGCAGTCACGCGCACAGGCACATCCTCGTCGGTGAGGAACTTCAAGACGAGGTCGTTGAACAACTCGGGCGCTTCAATGCTGCACACGTGGCCGCAGTTTTCAATGACGCTCAGGCGCATGTTGCGCTGGATTTGCGTGAAGCGCTCCGCGGCTTTGAAGAAAATGTGGTCCTGGTCGCCCATCACCACAAGGCCTTTTTTCGCCACCGGCCGCTGAACGTATTGCCTCACGAGCTTGAAAAACGGTTTGTACAACTCCACCCACTTGAGGTACTCGCGGTGGGTAAGACGCCGGCTTTGGCGCCTGAAAATCCAGCGGCTCAAGCGGTGGTTCCGGCGCGGCAACACGATGAACGAAAACAACCAGTACATCGCGCGGTAAGGAAGCACGTAGTTGAGCACTTTGGCGCTGTGCACGAACAGGTGCATGAGCCAGCTTCCGTCAAAAATGGCCCCCGCCATCACCATGCGGTCGATGAGTTCGGGGCGTTCGATGTCGAGCTTTTGGAGGATGACACTGCCGATGCTCAAACTCACAAAATGCGCTTTCTCAATGCCCAAATGATCCACCACCCGCAGAATGTCTTCCGCCACAATGTCAAAATCGTAGGCCGGAAATTCGGGCAAGATGTCCTTGCTGTACCCGTGGTCCCGGAGGTCCAAAAGCAACAGCCGGTAATGCGGAGCGAACGCCTCGATTTGGAATTTCCACGTCTTGATGGACCCACCCGCACCGTGAATCAGCACCATCCAAGGCGCCTCCGGATTGGAGCCGACAACTTCGTAATGAAGCAAGGTCGCGTGGTCAGAGGAAACGCTCATCTCGTCAAAGTTCGCGCATTCTTCCTTCCGATTGCGCGTTGCTCAGCACAACATGTTTGGCCAAAATTCGACGCCCCTCCCTTCGGGCGTCCTCTCGCTTGCGAAACGCCCAAAGTCGCTCCCTGGCGGCACGGGCGGATTCCTCCAAGTCCAACATCGGCTCGGGATAACCTTGGGTGGTCCAGCCGCCCAGGGCAGCCTCCAAAGGCGGTGCGGTCCAGGGTGCATGGATCCATTCCTGCGGCACCAAAGCCAACTCAGGCACCCAGCGGCGAATGAACGTTCCCTCGGGGTCGTGCTCTTGACCCTGTTTGACCGGATTGTAAATCCGAACCGTGTTGATCCCCGTCACCCCGGCCTGCATTTGAAACTGCGGAAAGTGAATGCCCGGCTCGAAATCGAGAAAACAACGCGCCAAATGATGAACTCCATCCTGCCAAGCATGATTCATGTGATGCGTCAAAAAACTCACCACCATGGCACGCATCCTGAAATTCAAATACCCCGTTTCACGGACGCACCGCATGCAGGCATCCACAAGAGGAATTCCCGTGGTTCCCTCCTCCCAACGAGTCACCCAGTCCTCGCGTCTCACGACCGGCAAGTGGTCGTAGGCACGATTCAGGTTGCGCCATTCCATGGGGTGTTCAGACTCGAATTTTTGGATGAAATGGCAATGCCACCTGAGCCGACTCCCAAACGCATGGTGGTTCCGCCCCGTTCCCGCCTCTCGTTCCAAAGCTTGGTATACTTGACGCACGCTCAAGGCACCCCAAGCGAGATATGCTGAAAGTCGGCTGCAGCTCTTCCGGCTCCCTTCTGGCTTGCTGATGTTTCGCTGGTACGTTTGGATGCGCCCGCCTTTCAAAAAGCTGCGGAGGTAGGCATGTCCCGCGCGTTCTCCTCCCGGCTGACAGGGCCCGGTTCCTTTCACGTCGCGGGAATGACTGACCTCGGGTGGAGCTTCACACCTCCATGCTCTCGGCCAGGACACGACCACACCGCGTGATCCTGATGCGCGCCATGCATGGAGGTCTGGATGAATCTGCGGCTGCCCCATGTTGGAATGCCACGCTTCCACCCAGCCCTTCCGAGACTGGCGGCACCTCTGAACGCCGAGCTGCGGGGTTTCATGCCAGGGAATTCCCTGGGATTGACACCAAGCGGTCACGGCTTTGTCCCGTTCAAACGTCCATGCCACACCCGTTTCTTCATGCGAGTGAATTGCCGCTACGCCGTGCTCCTCATGAAACCAACTGAGAATCTCCAACACCTCACCCCTGACACAATGCACCTCCACACCCCACTGCTCTTGGCGGAGAATCTCACCCATATCTTGAAGGCATTCCCATTGAAACTGCACGTGCCTGCTCGATGTCGTTTGGTGGGCCAACAATCCGTGTTCAAAGACGTACAACAGCAGCACTTGTCCGCCTTGGCGCCCTGCCTCGGCCAAAGCCCTTGCCAACGGGGCATGATCTCGCGTCCGCAGATCGCGTTTGAACCAAACCACTTGCACCCCGCGTTTGGCCAACATCCAATCAATCTTGCCAGCCCTTCATCACATCTTCGAGCACCTCCACTCGCTTCCCCACCTTGGCGTAGGACAACCTCCCCAAACCTCGGGTCTGATGGTAGCCGTCGAGGCCACTGATCGCCACGGTACCCGCCCTCTCGATGTCGAGGTAGCCGTCTTGAGACACGACGTTTTTGTCGACTTCCACCCACGCCAAGTCCAGCACGACGAACCTGCATCCGTTGGGCAATTCCAATTCCGAATGCCACGTCAAGCCCATCCTCACACGGGCTTCCTCGACCCCTGGCGCCAGCCACCCCTGCTCGGTTCTCACGTTGCACGGAGTCAAGCCCGTTGCTTCAAATTCACTCGCACTTGCAGGGTACCGTGCACTGCACTGGTGGGCTTCGGCAATCCACGAGGCACCGATGTGGTTGAACGTGCATTGACGGGTCGTCAGCAAATTTTTGTACGTGTGCGCGTCCTCGCCCGGAGGCCTCAACACCATGCCCAACTGGGCCGGGCTCGACCCCAGGTGCACCACCGAACTCACCACGCTCAGGTTGAACACCCCTTTCAAGTCGGATGTTCCCACAAGCGTAGCGCTTTTGAATCCGCTGAGGCTGTTCACTGCACGCGCGCGCCGTCTCGACGGCCAGCCATCCAACTCCTCACGGGTCCACCGCACCAATTCTGATTCTGTCATCGCACCCCGCCCATCCCCGCATCCACGTGAAGCACCTGTCCGGTGATCCCCGCCGCGTGTTCTGAGACCAAATAGGCGGCTGCCGAAGCCACCTCCTCGGCCGTCAGCACCTTGTTCAAAGGATGACGTTCCGCCGCGGCCTCTCGCTTGGCGTCGCTGCCCAGCAAGCTCGCCGCCAAGCTCGTGTCCGTTAAGCTCGGCGCCACCGCATTGACGCGCACCTCCGGCGCCCATTCCGCCGCCAAGCTCCGCACCAGCCCTTCCACCGCGCCTTTCGCTGCGGCAATGCTCGCGTGGTACGCCATGCCCGTCTGCACGGCCACCGTACTGAACAGCACCACCCCGGGCTTCGCTCCATTGGCAGCCCCCGCTTGAAGCAGCTTGTGGTTGGCTTGAAGGGTTTGGACTGCGCCAAGAACGTTGACCTCAAAATCCTCCAAGAACTGCTCCCGCTTCAAACCTCGCAACGGCTTCAACTTGATGGTCCCGGGGCAGTACACCAAACCGTCCAACGCGTCCACAAACCCCGACAAATCGCACGGGTGCGCCACTGCGTCAAAGACCAAGCTCTGGTAGTTGGGGTGCTCCCCGCCGACGCGTTGAACGCCGGTCCGTGACACGCCGACGACGCGAACACCTTGATCCAGCAACTGTTCACGAAGCGCCGCGCCGATGCCTCGGCTGTCTCCAACGACGGCAACCGTCCTCATGACGCGGCGTTTTGGAGTTCCACAATCCGATCTTCCAATTCCGCCGCTTCCGCCACCAAGGCATCCGATTTGGCACGATCCACTGTACTCATCTTGTGGGCACGAGCCAACAGGGACGCATGCTCCTTGCGGAGCTTCTCCAACGGGTCTTTCTTCAAGAATCCAAACATGCCCTCACAACACCCAAGCACGGCCCCGTGTTCGCGGACATGCTCAGAAATCAGGAGAGATCCGCGAGCTTCTCTTCGAGCACCGCAATCTTGGCCAACGCGTCGGCCTCCTTCTTGCGCTCGTTCTCGACCACTTGTTCGGGCGCACCGCTGACGAACTTCTCGTTGGAGAGCTTGCCTCGGACGCTTCTCAGGAAACCTTGCTGGTACTCGAGGTCCTTTTGGACTTTGGCGCGCTCGGCGTCGATGTCAAACCCGTCGCCAAACGGCACCGAGAACCGGTGTGTGCCCAACACAAAACCAAACGCCCCCTTCACCTTTTCCGTCACGTGCTCCACCCCGCTCAGGTTGGTGAGGTGCGCAATCCACGCTTCGAGATGAACGGGATAGCCGTCTCCCGCTTGAACTTTCAACTCAAGCTTTTCCTTGTTGGCGATGCCGTTGTCGTTTCGGATGTTCCGGATTCCCGTCACGATTTCCTTGGCCAACTCGATTTGGTCGAGCAAATCCCGGTCAAAAGCACTTCGCTCAGGCCAACTCGCCACGCACAAATCGTCCTCAAAGCCCTTCCGCTCGCTGGTCCAATGCCAAACCTCCTCCGTCAAAAACGGCATGAACGGGTGCAGCAACTTCAGCATGCGCTCAAAGAGCACCAGCGTTGCCTTCTTGGTCGCGCCGTCGATCGGCTCGCCGAACGGCGGCTTGATGGACTCCAAGTACCAGCTGCAGTATTCTTCCCACACCAAACGGTAGGTCGTCATCAACGCCTCACTCAATCTGAAACCGGCGAACTGCGCGTCGAGCTCTTCCATCGCCTGCTGGCTGCGAGCTTCCATCCATGCCACGGCGGTCGCAGCCGCTTCCGGTTGAGCCTTCGCTTCGTCGACCTCCCACCCCTGAACGAGGCGGGACGCGTTCCAAATCTTGTTGGCGAAGTTTCGGCCTTGCTCGCAGAGCTTGTCGTCGAACGGCAGGTCGTTCCCGGCTGGAGAGGTCAACAACATTCCCACACGTACCCCGTCGGCGCCGTACTCCTTCATCAGGTCAATGGGGTCGGGGCTGTTGCCCAAACTCTTGGACATTTTCCGTCCCTTCTTGTCCCGCACAATGCCTGTGTAGTACACGTTTTTGAACGGCGCCTCACCCCGAAAGTGGTAGCCGCTGATGATCATACGCGCCACCCAGAAGAACATGATCTCGGGGGCCGTCACGAGGTCGTTTGTGGGGTAGTAATAGGCCACTTCGTCCTCCTTGTGCAGTCCGTCAAAGACTTGTATGGGCCAAATCCACGAGCTGAACCACGTGTCCATCACGTCTTCGTCTTGACGAAGGTCGTCCATGGTCAGTCCGGCGTTGCCCGTCTTGGCGCGCGCTTGCTCCAACGCTTCCGCCTCGGTTCGCGCAACCACGTATTCGTCTTCGCCCACGCCGTAGAACCACGCCGGAATCTGATGTCCCCACCAAAGTTGGCGGCTGATGCACCAATCCTTGACGTTTTCCATCCAGTGGCGGTAGCTGTTTTTGAATTTGGGGGGATGGAACTGCACGGTGTCGTTCATCACCGCCTCCAACGCCGGCTTCGACAGTTCCTCCATCGCCAGGAACCACTGCAAGGACAGGCGAGGCTCAATGACCGCGTTGGTGCGTTCGCTTCGGCCCACCTTGTTGGTGTAATCCTCCACCTTGACCAAGTTGCCCAAACGCTCAAGCTCCTCCGGAAACTTTTTCCGGCATTCGAACCGGTCCATTCCTTCGTACGACCCCGCCTCGGCCGACATCGTTCCGTCGGCGTTGATTGTGTCAATGGTCGGGAGTCCGTGTTTCTGTCCGAGTTCGTAGTCGTTCATGTCGTGGGCGGGCGTCACCTTCAAACACCCCGTTCCAAACTCCAAGTCAATGTAGTCGTCCGCAATGATGGGCACTTCGCGGTTCACCACCGGAACGACGGCCTTCTTCCCCACCAAGTCCTTGTAGCGTTCGTCGTCGGGGTGCACGCAAATCGCTGTGTCTCCCATGATGGTCTCAGGGCGCGTTGTCGCCACCGTGATCCAGCGATCTTCCTCTCCGAGGACTGCATAGCGTACATAGTACAGTTTGCCATGCTCTTCGGTGTGAATGACCTCTTCGTCGCTCAACGCAGTCAGGGCAACAGGGTCCCAATTCACCATGCGAACACCGCGGTAGATCAGCCCCTTCTCGTGAAACTCCACGAACGTGTCAATCACCCCCTTGTAATACCCCTCATCCATGGTGAAGCGCGTTCGGTTCCAATCGCAACTCGCTCCGAGCTTTTTAAGTTGCTCAAGGATGATGCCGCCATGCTCGTGCGTCCACTCCCAAGCGTGTCCTAAAAATTCGTCCCGCGACAAGTCCGACTTCTTGATGCCCTTGTCGCGCAGGCGACGCACCACCTTCGCCTCCGTTGCAATGGAGGCGTGATCGGTGCCCGGAACCCAACAGGCGTTTTTCCCCTGCATGCGAGCACGACGCACCAACACGTCCTGGATGGTGTTGTTGAGCATGTGCCCCATGTGAAGCACCCCCGTCACGTTGGGCGGCGGAATCACCACGGTGTATGGCTCCCGGTCGTCGGGTGTGGAGTGAAAGTGACCGGCCTCCAACCAATGGGCGTACCATTTGTCTTCGGTCAAGGAGGGATCGTACTGCGCTGGGATGTTCATGATTGAGTCGTCCGGGGTCGAGATGGAGCACAAAAATACCCGCATTCAACAACAAAGCCACCCCGAGAGGTGGCTTTGGTTGAATTCCAATAGAGGACTGTTCCTTATTGCTTTCCTGTTGTCGGAGCACCTGCTGCGGGCTGCTTCACAGGAACTCCGCCGCTGTTGCCAAGGTCAGAAGCTTCCACCTTGCCCTTGATGCGAATCACTTTCGTGGGTTCGTTGGAGGCATTGGAAGTGATGGTCACAGACTTGTTGATGGGACCAATTCGCTTCGTGTCGTACTTCACCGTGATGGCCGACGTCGCTCCGGGAGCAATGGGGGCCTTCTCGCACTGAGGCACCGTGCAGCCGCAAGAACCCTTGCATTGCGAAATGATCAAAGGCTCTGTCCCGCTGTTGGTGACAATGAATTCACACGTTCCATTGGCGCCTTGCTGAATGGTTCCGTAATCGTGTACATCCTTGTCGAGGCTAATGGATGCACCAGAAGTCACAACCTCCTGGGCTGTTGTGGTTCCAACGATGCCCAAAATCAGGGCGCACATGGCAAAAAACTGCTTCATGATGTTTTGAGTTGTTGTTTGGAGGATGAAGATAAACAAGAAACAATATGCATCAAACGGCAAGTGTTCACCTTCACCCTTTGACTTCACAACTGTTGACATTGCAACGGACCAGAATCGTGCCAGTTTAGAGGGACATCCACATATGCTTCGAGCGCACGGAGAAGTGACCTATCGAGACCGCGGTCGCACCCTTTGCTCAGTAGCAAATCACACCAAACAATGCCAAAAACGACAAAAGGTCGCTCGATGTCACGGCACCATCACCGTCCAAATCTCCAGGACAGGCCGTTCCCGAACCCGATCCTTCACATGTGCCATTGTCCGCATTTGCAGATGGATTGAAATTGGTGGCCGATGCATCTGTGCATCCGGGAATGATGACCGTTTGACATGCCGCCAAAGTGCCAGCTGCGAAGGGGTCAAATTCAAGATACAAGGGACTGCTGCAACCCGCGCAAGCAGTGCATGATCCGAAGCAAGGAACTCCCAAGTCGACCACACCTCCGTAAAACTCGAGCAAACGGTTGGTTGTGAACTCGGCAGCGCAGGCATAGGGAATGTATTCTCCTGCGCTGAGGACATTGCCATTGACAAACTTGTACTCATAGTATCCTGGAACGAGTTCCAGGATCACTTCGTACACGTCGTAACTCAAGGGAACCATGGGAATCGACTGGGCACTCCATCCGTTGAAGCTCCCTGCGAGATGCACGCCCTCAGCGCTGACATCGACATTGGACATGTTCACCCTGAACGCAACATTGTAGGTGCATTCCATGCTCACGTCGCATGTTCCAGTGTAATTGGCTGCGGTTGGATCGGCACATCCGATGTCAAAACTCTGTTGGAGTGCAGCCCAGAGATATTCGCCATTGGGTCCTACCGGGATGGGTGACACATACAAATCACCCTGTTGAATCATCAAGAAATCCTCGCCCAAGGCATTGACCGTGATGTCGGAACCGCAAATACCAAACCCAACCGTGGATGCAAGGCCTGCCAATTCCGAAAGCAAACCGGTGGGGTCTTCAATGTCCACCATGCTCAAAGGGGCTGAGCCATCCCCCACCAAAATTCCCTGAATGCTCAAATTGGGATTCACACTGCCATTGGCCTCGCACGGGCCCGCCAGCGGTTCGTACACCGTCCCCGTGAGAAAAACTCCCACATGCCAAATGTTTCCAGGTCCGACAGGTAGATCGGTGTCAAACAAATAATTGCAAGACCCATCGTCCGTGATGGCTGAAGCGTCAAAATTGCAGGCCAGCGCGTCCGTGCATCCCGATTGGGCATGGAGGGTAGGCATGGAAATCAAACCATAGAATGCCAAAAGCGCTGTGGTACTGAAGAAGTGTTTCATCTGATTAAAGTGTTGGTGACACAAAGATATAATTATTATACATAATTTCAAAATGAATGTGGACATCGTTGATGATTGGGCCAACATTCGGGCCATTCCGGGTCAATCTGTCCAAGTTGGGCATGCGCCAAACAAAAGGGCCGCCCCTGAGGGCGGCCCTTGTCAATCAATATCGAAGTTCCTCGCTCAGAGGCACGTGCCTCCAAAGAATGAGAGGAAGCCCAGCAAGTCTGCTGTGGCCACGGTACCATCGCCGTCGAGGTCTCCGGGACAATCGTTGCCTCCGCCTGCAAACGTGCAAGAACCATCCTCTTGGTTTGCAATGGGATTGAAGTTTTCAGCATCGCTGTACGTGCAACCGGCAACGACGGCAGAACCGCAAGAACCGTTGTCACTCGTTGCAAAAGGATCGTATTCTGCAAACAGTGGGTTGGTGCAACCAGCGCATGAGTCACAACTTCCGAAGCAAGGTGTGCCTGTGGTCACGTCACCACCAGCCACAACGACAACTCGGTTGGTCGTGCCGTCCGCTGCACAATCTCCAGAAATGACCTCGTCAGAGCCCCACTGGTTGCCATTCACAAACTTGTATTCGTGGGCACCATTGGGAAGAGAAACTGTCACTTGATAGATGCCGTAAGCCACGACAGAGGCCTGTGTCGCTCCGGGATCCCATCCTTGGAATTCACCCGCCACATGCACGCCGTCCCCACTCACAGTCTCGTTGGCCATGTTCACCCGCAAGGTCACGTCGTAGGTGCATGCCAAGCTCAAATCGCAAGGGCTCGTGAAGTTGTTGGCTCCAGGATCACCACAACCAATGTTGAAGTTGGCCATGGGTGCAGCCCAGAGGTATTGACCATCCGCATTCACAGCAATCGGTGACTTCCAGAACGTGCCATTGCTAACCATGGGAATGATGTTCCCCAGTGCTGACACCGTGATGTTGTCTCCGCAAATGCCAAATTCAACGGTGGCTGCCAACGCTGCCAATTCACCCAACAAACCAGTCGGGTCTGAGATGCCCGCCATCGCGAGAGGAGCTGAGCCATCGCCGAGAATCACACCGTTGATGCTCACATTGGGGTTCACACCACCACCGGCTTCACAGCCACCTGCAATGGCTTCAAAGGGCGTACCTGTCAACGTCAATCCAACCAACCAAACAGTCTCCGATCCAGTTGGAATCGTGGTCGTTTCCAAGTAATCACATGACCCATCATCCAAGGTTGCAGTGTTGTCATAGTTGCATGCCATCGGGCTTGTGCAGCCTTCCGCAATGGGCTCACCTGCGCAGTTGTAGCCTGGATCAGCGTAGGTGCAAGAACCATCATCAGAGGTTGCCAACGCATTGAAGTTGCAAGCCGTTCCATCTGTGCATCCAGGTCCTGTTGAGACGAGGTCCAAAATGGCCGCCATGCGAGGAGCTGCGTATGCGACGATGGTGTCGCAATAAGCGCGGCCCTCGAGAGGACCCATGTTGGGGTTGAGCGTCAACTGGGTGGCAGCCACGGATGTTCCGTTGGCGGCATCCACCATTTGGGTCGTCGCTACGTCCCACCACTGCCAAGGCGCACCGTCGTAGGGCTGTGTTGGTGTACCATTCACGTAGTTGTTGCGAACAGGGTACAATCCGTCCCACCCTTGGTTTCCATTGGCCACCGCTTGAGCAGACACGGGGTCAGACAGGCCCAAGGCTTGGAAAACAGCGTTGTTGTTGGGAGCTGGTTGTGCATTGATTTCATCGTGAACATCAAACGCACCGCTCACTTCCACCACGTTCTCTCCCGTCGTGGGTACGACGAGAACACCCGTCGTGTAGGGAGCAAATTGGTCGGCAGGGCACTGAAATGAAATCATCGCAGGGTCACCTGAGTCGAGCCAATTCAAATCTCCGAGTGCACCACCGAGGTTGACTTGGAAGTTCACATCTGAACTGTAGCCCACGTGGTTCGCAATGCAAAGTTGAACCGGGTTGGGACCAAACACACCTGCTGGGGCATATCCATCCGAAGTGGCCTCAGGGTTACCGTTGATTTCCTGAATCACCATAGGAATGAACGAACCATCTCCTGGATCGTACCAGAACTTGGCGATTGGAGCACCTGCATCATCCAAGATGATGTCGTTGTAGTCCGAAATGGTGGAAGCCGCGTAGCTCACATAGCCACCCGTACCCTCACCCATGTAACCAATCATGTTGGCATCAATCCCGTAGGGGTCACCACCATCCACGGACGCACGGAAGAAACGCACAGCAGTGCGAGCATCCTGAACGCCGCGGTAAGCAGCATTGATCAGTTGGTAAGTGCGCTGAGCCTGGGTTGCAGCGAGTGGGTTCCAACCCAAACGATAATCAATCGAAGCCACCACGTATCCCATTTTGGCATAGCGGGTGCAAAGCTCAACGGCCACAGAATCATTCTTGTTTCCGACCGCGCTTCCGTTCAAGTACTGCGGAAGGAAATTGCCGGTGTGGATGTAAATCAAAAGGGGACGATCGGTCTCCGTGTCACCAGCGGGTTCGTAGATGTCACACACGAGAGGTTGGGCGGTGGGGGGTGCTCCTTGGAGCAATGGCAACACAGTCACGTTGCTGCCGTACACCACGTTGGTAGAGACATCCACGTCAGTGAATACCTCGTTCAAGTACCGCACTTGGGCGTCAACTTGGCCAAAGACCAGGGCGCTCAGGGCAAGGGTGAGGAATTTTTTCATGTTGAAGAAAAGAACAGGTTTTTCGGAAAGGTAAGGAGAATTTGCTGAAAACGTGTATAAACCACACCCTTTTATCGACCAAGAAAACAAACGTGTCGACCAAAACCTCATCCAAGTCGCAGCTACTCGCCGAGGTGCATCAATCCACATCGAGGGCCAAACTCACGTAGGCAAGACGCCCAACGGTCGGACCTCCGTACGTCTCAATGTGGAGATTTTGAAGCAGGTTGCTGCCCCCCAATTTGACAGTCAATCCCTGACTGTCAAACTTGTAGTTGATTTGGGCATCCACCAAATCATACGAAGGCACGAATCCTGTGAACTGGGGAGAACCCTCAAACACAAAGCCTTGGACCCAACGATAGTTGGCGCCAAATCCCCACACGTCCTTGTTCCTGCCCTTCAATCCTCGTGCCGTGAGACCAAGGTTGAATTTGTGTTCTGGGGTATTGAACGCCGGTATGATGGGGTCGTTTTCGTCGGTTTTGACCAATTTGTTCCAGCTGTAGTTGCCCGACAGCGTGTATCGATCTCCCAGGAAATAATTGAGACCAAGAGAAGCACCCTGGGTTTGGACCTTGTTCAAGCTGTTGGCGGCGTATCGGTAGACGTCCACACCGGTGATGAAATCTGGGAAAGAGGGGTTTTGGAAAAGCACGTCCAAACCAATGTTGTACCCAATGAAATTCGTGTACCAGCTGAAGTAGTAGTTGGCGTCCATGTAGAGCTTCTCCCCCAAAGTCGTGCGATACCCCGCTTCAATGGTCCGAACCTGCTCTGGAACCAGAGGCGCAATGTCAAAGTACACAAGTGTGTCGAGGTTGAAACCGATGTTGACGCCGGACGAACTGTTTCGGTAGTCCACAAAACTCTGTATGGTGACCAAATCCGTGGCCCCATTCAGGTTTCCTACAAGCGTAGCTGGTCCTACGTCAAGGTACAAATATTGGTCAGCAAGGGTTGGATTTCGAAGGGCCGAACTGAAGCTCAATCGGAGGAAATCTGTGGGGGTCGGTGTCCACACCAAAGACGCCGCGGGAGACACAACCCATGGGAAATTCTGGTTTTTGTCGGCCCGAACTGTGGCCGTGGTGATGAGCTTGTCATCGAGGAACCTGCGCTTGATTCCAGTGTACAACCCAATTTCTTGGTTGGTGATCACACGTCCGTTGGTGTCGCTGAAAATCGTGCCATCCGAATCCGGTGTATACCGCCGAGCGTTGGCTCCTAAACGAATCTCCTCAACCCACCAAGGCTTGAAAATCTTCTCGCCATGCACATGGACCAACGAGGACTCATCGAAGAAACGCGTTCCGCCCTCTCCATCGTTGTTCTTCTTGGTGATCAAACTTTGAAAGAGCTGATCAAACTCGGGCGTCCCCGGAGCTGCAAAACCCAACGGCTCGGAAGCCACATCTGCCAAGCCGGCATACCCATTGTTGGTCCAATTCTCAACCTGAGAATGCCACGTCTGCAAGTTTCCCGCATTGTCCGCATACCAAGCATCTTCAGACCCTTCAGGATAACCCGCGACAGGAATCAAGGTGAAAATGTCTGGAGGGAAAATCCACAATGTGTCGTACCGAATAATCTCCAAATTCGGGTAGGTGTCATCGATTTGAGGTGCGATGCTGTCAATCCAATACGCGTAATAGACCTTGGACCAATTGTAGTCGCTGCGCAAACTGTCCTGTATTTTCAGGGCCGTGGCGTACGGGTCATAGCTGTTTCCAGCATCTTCGCTGGTTCTGTACGCGCGAATGAACCAATCCCCCTTCTTTCGGAGTTCCACCTTGTGCTGGTAGAATTCAATGTCCCGGAGACTGAAGCGGTTGTCGCCTTGGTACACCGTGGTGCCTCGGCCCATGTTAAATCCGTAAATCAATTCGGGACTTTCGTAGGTCTTGTCAGGCTGCAGGCGCCAACTTCCGCTCAAACTGACCTTCAGGTTGTCCGTGTTGTAATCCACCAAATCAATCTCCCGGTATCCCGTGCGAAACAACGTGCCCAAACCTCGCGCGTTGACACTGTTGTCTCCCCCGTAATCCAAGGTTGTGCTGTATTCGTCTCCGTAGATGTTCACCGCGTCAAATCGCCCCGGGTTGGACGCATCAACCTGCGAGGCATCCACAGGATTGTAGTTGGTCGCCTCCCAATCATAAGCCGAGAAGGCAAAAGCATTGATTTTGTAAGCGAACACGTCATCACCTGCGGCATTTTCAAACGAATCTGCCCAACGAAATCCGCCTTCAAACAAATTGCGCTCCCCCATGCGGTACGAGGCGCTGAAACCTTGATGGACAAAAGGATCCTTGGTTTCCATGTTGATCACTCCATTGAATGCACCTGGTCCGAAATACGCTGAGCTTGCCCCCGCCACGATTTCGACATTTTTCACGTCGAGGTCAGGCGCCCCGAGGAAGTTCCCCAACGAGAAATTCAACCCTGGGCTTTGATTGTCTACCCCGTCAATCAATTGCAACGAACGCACAGGAGACGTGCTGTTGAATCCACGGGTGTTGACGATCTTGAATCCGAGCGATGCCGACGTCAAATCCACACCTTTCAAATTGCCAAGTCCCTCGTAAAAACTTCCCGAAGGCGCCTCCTTGATGGCCAACGCATCCATGGTCTCTACTGTCAGGGGCTGTTGCTTCTGCTTTTCACTGATTCGTTCTCCAATCACCTCGGCCTCCTCCATGAGAACTTGGTCGGCCTGGAGTTTGACCTCAATGCGCTGGTTGGTTTGCGTCACACGAATTTGCTGAACCGAATACCCAATGAAACTCACGTTCAAAGTGACCGGCAGGCCGGGAACTGTAACCCGGAACAAGCCGTCAAAATCCGTCGTTACGCCATTGCTTGTCCCATCCACGAGGACGTTTGCAGCGAACATGGGTTCTCCCGTGGCTCCGTCCACGACCCTGCCGCGAAGGGTGGTTTGGGATGAAGCAACGGAGACAAACAGGCATGATGCCAAACTCGAAACCAGCCGAAAGCGGGCGGAAAATGACTGAAGGCCGGATGACAAACGTGGCGTGGAAGTCTTCGACAACAAGGACAAGGGGGACAAACGGCCGGGCATGTGAATCAGGTTTGGAGACGCAAGATGAGGAAAGTCCGCGCGATTCTTGTCAGACGGGAACAAGAGTTTGTCCACGGGACACATGGACGCGACTCGAACGTGGAAGCGCCCGGAATGTCTTCAGGGCGTTCGCGCATCCGTGGTGAACCCCAAGCACCGAATCATGGGAGTGTCCCAGATTGGGGGAGGGATCGCGTGGTGGTCTAAGGAGCAGCCTCTCGACCGATGACCCAATGCTCTGAGGTGTCCAAGCTGACCTCGATGCGATCACCCATTCTCAATTTGCGGCGACGCCTTGACTCGGGTTCCCCATTGACTCGAACGCATCCCTCATCCACCATGGCTTTGGCTTCACCACCCGTGACCGCCATCCCTGTGGCCTTCAGAAATTGCAACAAATCAATGAACTCTGTGTGCAGGTTGAAGACGGAAGCAGAGGGGGGCGTTGAGGAATGAGAGGAACCGGAACTGGACATCATCGCAAGGAAGGGAATGCTTGAGGGTCCACCTCTCTCATGAGGTCGTACGCCGCTTCGACAATGTCCTCCACACTGGGCTTGGAGAAATAGTCCCCATCACTGCCGTAAGCCGGAAGATGTGATTTCGCAGTCAATGTTTTGGCCTGTCCATCGAGGTGCTTCCAAGCTCCTTGGCGATTCAAAATGTCGTCCAACACGTAGGCGGAGGCACCACCCGGCACGTCCTCATCCACCACGATCAAGCGATTTGTTTTGGCCACAGAGTTGGCTGTTCGAGATTGGACATCCAAGGGAAGAAGGGTTTGCACATCCACCAATTCAACCTCGACACCCAATTCCGCCAACCGCTCCACAGCCTCCATGCAAAGATTCAAAGTCGACCCGTAGCTCACCATTGTCAAATCCGTGCCTTCCCGCATCACCTCCACCTCGCCCAAAGGCACGCGAAATTCTGCCAAGTTGTTGGGAAGCGGTTCCTTCTTGCGGTACCCATTCAGGCACTCCACCACCAAAGCAGGTTCTTCCGCTGCCATCAGGGTGTTGTACATGCCCGCAGCCTGAGTCATGTTGCGAGGAACACACACATGCATGCCTCTCACAGAGTGCACAATGGCCCCCATGGGCGATCCGCTGTGCCAAATTCCCTCTAAACGGTGGCCACGAGTGCGCACAATCACGGGAGCCTTTTGGCCTCCAGCCGTGCGGTAGCGAACTGTCGCGAGGTCGTCGCGCATGAGCTGAAGAGCGTAGTACAAATAATCGAGATACTGAATTTCAGCAATCGGACGCAATCCCCTCATGGCCATGCCGATTCCCTGTCCCAAGATGGTGCATTCGCGGATGCCAGTGTCGCTGACGCGAATTTGGCCAAACTTCTCCTGCATGCCCTCCATCACTTGGTTCACACCTCCGATGCCTCCAGTGTCCTCTCCAAATGTCAAGACGCGGGGGTCGCGGCTGAACATCGCCTCGAAGTTGCGTTGCAAGATTTGGCGGCCGTCCAACAATTCAGGGTTGTCGGAGTAGGTGGCGGGGACCGCCGCGACGCGAAGGGCGCTGTCTGCGGCATCGCTGTACAACGACGCACTGTATCGCTGGTGATTGGCCTTGTCGAACGCCTCCAACCAATGTGACAGCGCCTGACGCTCCGCCGAGGCGTGGCCCGCACTGTCGGCCAATGTCATTCTCACTGCCTTTGCCACATCGGCACGACCGCCGTCGACGCTCGCCCGAAGCGCCTCGGCGCGACCCGCGTCCAAGGGCTCGACAACGTCGGCGGCCGAGAGCCGCTCCTCATCCAAGTCCTTGCGAAAGGATTCCCAAGCCAGCTTTTGAAGGGCACGGACTTCTTGTTTGGCTTCCTTCCGAAGGGCTTCGAGTTCCTCCTCAGTTGCAGCACCCTCCCTCATGAGGAACAGCCCCATTTGGCGGATGCAATCGTATTCGGCAGCCCATTCCAAATGCTCCTTCGACTTGTAACGCTCGTGCGAACCAGAGGTGCTGTGTCCTTGGGGTTGGGTGACCTCCTCCACGTGCACCAACACGGGAACGTGCTCCTCTCGGCAGCGTTTGGCAGCCTCCTCGTATGTCGCCACAAGCACCGGATAATCCCATCCTCGTACCCGATACATGACCAAACCGTTGGACGATTCCTCGCGTCGAAATCCCGCCAAAGCCTTGGAAATACTTTCCTTGACTGTCTGATAATTCTTGGGGACAGAAATGCCATAACCATCATCCCACACAGACATCAGCATGGGAACTTCAAGCACACAAGCCGCATTCATCGTTTCCCAGAACATGCCTTCTGATGTGCTCGCATCTCCGATGGTGCCAATGGCAATTTCATCACCGCCACGGGTGAACTTTGGAGATTGAGCGGCCAATTCTGGCTGGGACCGATAGACAGCACTCGCCTGAGCCAACCCAAGCAATCTGGGCATTTGAGAACCCGTCGGAGACACGTCCGCAGAACTGTTGAAGTCTGCCATCAAGTCTTTCCAAGATCCGTCCTCGTTCAACGTACGGGTCGCAAAATGCCCTCCCATTTGACGACCGCCAGATGCGGGGTCAGCCTCCACACTCGCATGGGCGTAGAGGGCCGCGAAATATTGCTGAACATCGAGCAAACCCCTGGCCATCATGAAGGTCTGGTCCCGGTAGTAACCCGACCTCCAATCGCCAGCCTTCACCACCTTCGCCAGGGCAATCTGGGCGAGCTCCTTCCCGTCTCCGAAAATCCCAAATTTGGCCTTTCCTGTCAACACCTCTTTCCGTCCGAGCAGCGAAGCCTCCCGGCTGACGCACATGAGTTTGTAGTCCTCGAGCAGGGTGTTTCGAAATTCTCGGATGTCTTGGGCCGAAGGGCTTGTGGAAGTGGTGGAAGTTGCCGCCATGGGGGACAAAAATACACACAGCCCCTCCCACCCCATCAGGCTTCCGTCAAAAGGCTGTTTGTCAAATCGTTAAGTCAACGTGTTGGTCAACGAATTCGCGAAGATTGGGCGGCGTATGCCACCGCAATCTGTGCACCAACACGTGCATTGTGCTTCACCAAGGCCACGTTGGCTGCCAAACTTTTTCCCTGGGTGGCCTCAGCGATGTGCTTGAGCAAGAAGGGTGTCAAGGCTTTGCCTTCAATGCCCTGTGCAGCGGCAGCAGCCAAGGCGTCGTCCGTGGCAGCATCCGCATCAAATCCCAAAGCGGCGGGGACCGGATTGGCCACGAGCAATCCCCCACCCAAGCCCAGTGACCATTTCGCATCCATGATGCGGGCCACTTCCTCAGGTGTGTCAACGCGATGCGCCACGGGCAATCCGCTATCCGGGGTGAAAAATGCAGGGAAACGATCCGTTCCAAACCCGAGCACTGTGACTCCCTTGGTTTCAAGAACTTCCAAGGTCTTGGGCAAGTCCAAAATGGACTTCGCCCCAGCACTCACCACAGCCACGTCTTGCATTGCTAGCTCGTCGAGGTCCGCAGAGACATCCCATGTTTGGTCTACCCCTCGATGCACCCCGCCAATCCCACCTGTCACAAAGACGCGAATCCCAGCAAGACCTGCCCCAATGAGCGTCCCACTCACGGTCGTGGCCCCCAAAGCCCCAGAGGCCAATACCACTGGCAAATCCCTCCTCGAAACCTTGGCAACATGCTCCCCGCTGGCCAGTCGCTCAAGGGTCTGCCGATCGCATCCCACTTGAACCGCCCCGTCCACAGCGGCAATTGTGGCCGGGACCGCACCTTGTTCCCTCACGATTTCCTCGACTTCCAAGGCGGTGTCCAAATTGGCAGGCCACGGCATGCCATGAGCCACAATGGTGGACTCCAAGGCCACCACTGCCCGCCCTTCCACCAAGGCTCGTTGCACCTTGGCTGACATGTGAAGATGCGCGTTCATGTTCAACGTTCAAGGGTGGGGTTGGCACGCAAAATGGACTGCCAAATGGCGTCTTTTAAGGGCTGAATCCCCTGTTGGGCCACACTGCTGAAAAACAGCGGTGGCACCTCGAGATGTTGCGCCAATTCCACGCGCAATTCAGCCTCGAGCTCAGCATCGAGCAAATCGCTCTTGCTGATGGCCAAGATGTGCTGTTTGTCCATGAGCTCAGGGTTGTACGTCTGCAGCTCATTCCGAAGGGTTTGGTATTGCGTGGGGATGTCATCCGCATCCGCCGGAATCAAAAAGAGAAGCACGGGATTCCGTTCAATGTGACGCAAAAAACGCAAGCCCAACCCTTTGCCCTCCGAAGCACCTTCGATGATGCCAGGGATGTCCGCCATGACGAAGCTCTTGTCATCGCGGTAGGAGACCATGCCGAGGTTGGGGCGCAGGGTCGTGAAGGGGTAATCGGCGATTTCAGGTTTGGCCGCACTCACCACACTCAGCAACGTGGATTTGCCAGCATTTGGAAAACCCACCAATCCCACATCCCCGAGCAGCTTCAATTCCACAACTTTCCATTCCTCGAGACCATCTTCACCAGGCTGCGCATAGCGTGGGGCTTGGTTGGTGGGTGATTTGAAGTGATCATTCCCAAGGCCGCCACGCCCTCCTGGGGTCGCAATGATTTCTTGCCCGTGCTCTGTGATTTCAGCCTGAACTTCGCCCGTCTCCGCATCCTTGACAAGCGTACCCAGTGGCACTTCGATGACCGCATCCTTGCCGTCGGCGCCATGCATGCGATTTCCCGAACCGGCTCCACCGTGTTCAGCGATGATGTGACGCTGGTATTTGAGATGCAACAGGGTCCACAAATTGCTGTTTCCGCGGATGATTACATGCCCCCCGCGTCCTCCATCACCCCCATCAGGGCCTCCCTTGGCCGTGGTCTTGTCTCGCCTCATGTGGGTTGAACCCTGTCCACCCTTGCCCGATCTGCAACAGATCTTGACGTAGTCCACAAAATTTTGAGTCGCCATGGAGTGTGTCGTGCGGTGGCGCCAATCAGGCGCCGATGGCTGAGGTCAAACGCGCCGTGATGTCCTCGATCGAACCAACACCATCGATGCCATGGTACTTTTCCAAGGCGCGGTAGTGATCTGCCACAGGAGCAGTCTCTGCATTGTAGACATCGATGCGCTTTTGGATCACGGCCGGGTCGGCGTCGTCCGCACGGCCCGAGGTGGCTGCACGCGCAACCAACCGTGACTTCAACTCGTCTTCCGGAACCTCTAAGGCGAGCATGGCACTGATGGTTTCTCCTTGGCTCTCGAGGAAGGTGTCCAAGGCCTGGGCCTGTGCTGTGGTGCGCGGAAACCCATCGAAAATGAAACCCGCCGCCTCAGGATGCTTGTTCACCTCGGCCTCGAGCATGCCGATGGTGACATCGTCGGGCACGAGCTTCCCTTGGTTCATGTAACTCTGGGCCAACTTGCCCAATTCAGTCTCACCCTTGATGTTGGCACGGAAAATATCCCCTGTGCTCAAGTGCACGAGGTTGTAATGTGCCACAAGGAACGCGCTCTGGGTGCCTTTCCCCGCACCTGGAGGGCCAAACAAAATCAAGTTGCGCATCGCTCTGAACCTTTCGTGAATTCTTTCGTGAAAACGCGAAGATAGTTCAACGCCTCGGGGCAGTACCTTCGCGGCATGAAGTACGATGTGATTGTTCTTGGAAGCGGCCCTGGCGGATACGTCACCGCCATCCGGGCCTCGCAGTTGGGATTGAAAACTGCGGTGGTTGAGCGTGAAGCGCTCGGCGGCATTTGTTTGAACTGGGGATGCATTCCAACCAAAGCTCTTTTGAAGAGCGCCAACGTGTTTGAATACATTGAACACGCAGGAGATTACGGCATCAATGTGGCGGCTCCGAAGGCTGATTTTGGCGGCATGGTGGAGCGCAGTCGCGGTGTGGCGGATGGGATGAGCAAGGGTGTGACCTTTCTCATGAAAAAGAACAACATCGATGTGGTCATGGGGACGGGCACCTTGTTGCCGGGCAAAAAGCTCGAGGTGACCGCCGAGGACGGAAGCAAGAGCACACTCGAGGCCAAACACATCATCATTGCCACGGGAGCGCGTTCTCGTCACCTCCCGTCCATGCCCCAGGATGGCAAGAAAATCATTGGGTACCGCGAGGCCATGACGTTGAAGACGCAACCCAAGAAAATGGTGGTTGTGGGGTCCGGAGCCATTGGTGTGGAATTCGCGTATTTCTACAACGCCATTGGCACAGAGGTCACCGTGGTCGAATACCAAGATCGCATTGTCCCGGTGGAGGACGTGGAAGTGTCCAAACAGCTTGAGCGCTCCTTCAAGAAAGCCGGCATAGACATCATGACAAGTGCCGAAGTCACCGGTGTGGACACCTCAGGAACAGGGTGCAAAGTGACTGTGAAAACCAAGAAAGGCGAATCCGTCTTGGATTGCGACATCGTTCTGAGTGCGGCCGGTGTGGTATCCAACATCGAAAACATTGGCTTGGAGGCGTGCGGCATTGTTCACGATCGCGGCAAAATCGTGGTGGACGAGTATTACGCAACCAACATTCCTGGCTACTACGCCATTGGTGACTGTGTGCCCGGACCAGCCTTGGCGCACGTTGCCTCAGCGGAAGGCATCACCTGCGTCGAGAAAATTGCAGGCCACCATCCTGACCCCATTGATTACGGCAACATCCCAGGCTGCACCTACTGCTTCCCTGAGGTAGCTAGCGTGGGCATGACGGAAGAGGCTGCCAAGGCAGCCGGGCACGACATCAAGGTTGGCAAGTTTCCCTTCTCCGCCTCCGGAAAGGCCAGCGCCTCTGGACACAAGGATGGATTTGTGAAGCTCATTTTTGATGCCAAATACGGTGAATTGCTCGGGGGGCATATGATTGGTGCCAACGTCACAGAAATGATTGCTGAGATTGTTGCCTTGCGAAAACTGGAGACAACCGGTCACGAATTGATCAAGACCATTCACCCGCACCCGACGCTCAGTGAAGCCGTCATGGAGGCTGCAGCAGCGGCCTATGATGAGGTCATTCACCTCTGACCAGAATCCGCAATCTGCAAAAGGCGTCCCTTGGGGGCGCCTTTTTCATGCTGTCCTGCCTACTTTGTCCTTCCAATGAAGTCCCACGATTCTGCTTTCAAGTCATGAAACACACCATGTTGGCCATCTTTCTGGGGTGGACCGCGCTCTTTGCGATGCGTCTCCAAGCCCAAACCACCGAATTGATCACCTCATTCACGGCTGGTCAACTGGCTGCCACGGCGGCTGTGTTTGGCATTCCGTCCGACCAGTTCACAGCCCAATACGATGTCAACATGTACAGGGTCAGCTACGACATGCCCTACCTCGAGGACACCATTGAGGTCAGTGGGGCCTTGTTTGTTCCGCAAGGATTTGACGAGGATTGCGGATTGCCCATTCATGTGTACATGCATGGAACGATTTTCAAGCGGACCGATGCCCCGTCCTTTCAAAGCATCGAAGGCTCCTTCGGGGGACTGATGTCGACGTTGGGGCAACTCGTTCTCATGCCTGATTACGTGGGTTTGGGAACCAGCCCCTTGATGCACCCATACGTCCACGCCCGATCCGAATCCGATGCGGGGTACTACCTCATGCTGGCTGCGGATGCCCTTCGGGAGGAATTGGGCTACACATTGAATGGCCAAAATTTCATTTCGGGCTATTCACAGGGTGGCCACGCCGCCATGGCACTGGCTCGGGATTTGGCCACCACCGCATATGGCGACAACTTTCCGTTGACCGCCGCCGTGCCTGGAAGCGGTCCATACGACATCAGCGGAACGCAATTTCCTTTGACTTTTGAGTCCGCCACCTATTCCAACCCTGCCTACCTCGCATACAACGTCATCGGCTGGAACAGCTATTACGGCACCCTGTACACAGAGCTTTCCGAGATCTTTCAAGAACCCTACGCCACCACACTTCCTCCCTTGTTTGACGGAACCAACAGTGCAGATGTGATCAACGCAGCCTGCCCTCCTACCTTGGAAGAATTGGTTCAACCCGGCCTGATTGAGGGCATCCTCAACGATCCGTCCCACCCCTTCATGGTCGCAGCCCAAGAGAACGACGTGTACAACTGGGCTCCCGAGGTTCCTGTGGAGATGTATTACTGCACCTTGGACGAACAGGTCTTCTACCAAAATGCCTTGGTTGCTTCTTCCTGGATGGCCGACGCTGGCAGCACCTCAGCCACAGCCACCAATCTCGGGGCCTACAATCATGGTGAATGCGCCGGCTTGGCCATTTTTGGTGGGACGCTGTGGATTGAAGGCCAAGTTCAAGACTGCACGGTGAATCTGGATGAAGTCACATCTGGCGTGCTCCGCGCCTTTCCCAATCCAAGCTCGAATGGATTCACCCTTGCAGGCATCGACGCCAACATGCCTTGGGAAGTGTTGACCTTGAACGGTCAGCGAATTCTCACGGGCCAAGGTAACTCCCTTGACACCCAGGGCTGGGAAGCTGGGATGTATGTGTTGGTCACGAGAGATGGCTCAGCCTTGCGTTTGACTTTGACACGCTAAAGCCTCGGTGCCACTCAGGCGGGGACGGGGTCAAGGTTTGGCCCCAGGCTTCACCAAGGTGATGTGCATGCAGTTTCCCTCGGGAATGACCAAAATCACCCCAGCCTCTTGGTAGCGAGTGAGCAACCGCTCCATCTCACGTGTCGGCGTGCCGCAATTGGCGTTGCTTCGAGCCCGGTCGATGAAAGCAATGTCAAACGACGCACCATAGCTATGCGTGCTCACATCTCCTGTGGCATTGGCATTGCGACGTCTCAACTTGCTTTGCTGCTGGTTGGTGCGCGTGACCGAAGTCACCCGGAATTTGGCTCCTTCCGAAGGTGTGCCTTCTAGGGCATCTGCAAAATCGTTGCCCATGTCTTTCAGAAGTTGATACGTTTCTGGCAGAAGCCATGGGTGGCTATGAGTGAGGTCGGCCAAACGATAACCCCGTCCATCCTTCACCTCCACGAGCTTGCCATTTCGCTGGCCCGCACGAAGCTCGATGTCATTCTTGACGAAGAAGCTGTTGGGTAGGGAACGAGCCGCCGATTGATGACGCGTGTAGGGGTTGCGAGGCACCCTCATGGTCTTCTTGCAACAGCTGCATGGCAAGATGGGGTCCGACTTGCGGTTGGGAACCACCTCCTCTTCGGGTGTCGATTCGTGCTGAGAGTTCCCAATTTGGCGAGGCTCCGCCGATGTCCCCGTCGATGCCGCCACCGAAGCAGCAGCCGGAACCGCTGGTTCCGAGGTCGCCTCCCCATCTTTCTGCTCTTCCAGCATTCGTTGAGACCTCAAGAGCACGGGATGGGCTTCCTTGCGCTGCAAGGCCACCACGGGCCGAGGGTGCGTCAATCGCGCAAAGGCCTCCTCCTCAGCTTCGGTCCCACCTACGAGAGCTACCATGCCGCTCGAGCACCCCACCAAAATCACAGCCATCAAGGCCACCCTGTCCCAGCGAATGCGAGTGTTTGAATCCATGGCCGGCAATTTCTCCCTCAAATTCTTGGCAAAGTGGATGCGAGGTTGTCAAATGCCAACGTTGGGATGTTGAAAGGGGATGTGCACAGCCATGCGGGACTGGCCTCGCGCGATGCACTTTGCACCTCATGTCAACACTAGGCGCAAAAATTGAGCACCCCACCTACGGAGAAGGGGTCATCTTCAACCAAGACGGAGATTTTTGGCGTGTCTTCTTCAAGGAACACGGCGAAAAGGAATTCAACAAATCCTTTGACGGATGGACCGAGCTGGAAGAGGGAATGGAAGTCGGAGTTGCCGACTTGGCTGACATCACCACAGCGGTCGAGCAAGTCTTTGAGGAGCACATTGATCGAATCGAACAGTACATCTCTCCTCCCCCATTGGATCTGGGAGATCGTTGGGACGGAGGAACCATGATCTTGAAACCCGGGGATGCCGATTTGCAGTCCAAAGAGGTGCCCTTGGAGACCTTCTTCCACAAGATTGTCATGGTTCGTGACCGTTTGAGGGTGATGGAGCAGCAAATCAATGCCCATACCAAACTCACGGATGAGGACAAGGTCAACCTTCAGCAGTACATCACACGGATTTATGGGAGTTTGACCACGTTCAACATCCTCTTCAAATACAAAGAGGACCACTTCAAGGGAGTTTCCAAAAGCGACGACGAATGAGCCTCTGGGGGATGCTTTCTCGACTGAACCGCAGGGTCCTTCCAGCCATTCACAAGGTGCCTGATCTGTCGCGCCTCAATGGGTTTCAAAAGGCAGTGGTGGGTTGGAAAATGTACGTCACCTACAGGCATTTGGACAATTTGAAACGGAAAGGGAAAAGTCCCATCCGGTCATGACAACCAACGACCGCAATCCCGGCAAGGGTTGGCGGCGCTGGCTTGCAGTCATGGGACCGGGCATCCTGTTCGCCTCCACCTGCATTGGCGTCTCGCATTTGGTTCAGTCCACACGAGCTGGTGCCATGGCGGGGTTTGGGCTGGTGTGGGTCGTGGTTGCTGCGAATGTTTCCAAATATCCATTCTTTGAATTTGGATCGCGATACGCCTCTGCCACTGGGACCTCCCTCATCGAAGGCTACCGCACATTAGGGCGGGGCGCATCATGGACCTTCCTGGCTCTGAGTTTGGCCACGTGTTTTTTTGTGGCGGCGGCTGTGGGCATGGTCACCGCCGCCTTTCTCGACAACCTTCTCGGGGTATCCATGTGGCTAGGACAACCCGCCACACCTTGGGTTGCCGCCTTCCTCTTCGTGGCATCCACTGCAGTCTTGACGGTGGGGCAATTCAGGGCCCTCGATCGGCTCATCAAGGTCTTGGCGGCCATTCTCCTCATCAGCACAGTGGCGGCTGTGACCTTGGCAATTGCCCGGCCTCCAGCCCCCAACCCTGACACCCTGGCCGCCTCCCTTGATTCCTGGCAAACCTTCACCCCCAGCCTGGGCTTTTTGATTGCCCTGATGGGCTGGATGCCCACGGCCGTGGACTTGAGCACTTGGAACAGCATCTGGACCCTGGAACGAATCGAATCTTCCGGTTATCGCCCTTCGCTGCGCGAAACCCTCCGAGAATTCAATGTGGGGTTCATCGTATCAGGTGTGTTGGCCCTTGGCTTCCTGACCTTGGGTGCATTGCTGCTCTACCAAACAGGAGAGACCCTTCCCAATGACAGTGCTGGATTCGCCGCTGGCATTGTGTCTCTGTACGCCAAAAGCATGGGTGCTTGGAGTGCCCCCCTCATGGGCTTGGCCGCATTCAGTGCCATGCTTGGAACGTGCATAGCCGTGCTCGATGGCTATGGCCGCAGTTTGAGCCGGGCATGGGCCGCGACCCGAAATAGTCCGCCATCCTCAGATCACCAAACACGCGCATTGATGGGCGTGGCTCTGGGTGGTTTGGCCATCGTGCTGTTGTTCGCTGGGTCGATGAAGTTGCTGGTCGATGTCGCCACCACCTTGTCCTTTCTGGTTGCCCCAGCCATTGCGTGGTGGAATGTAAAATTGGTCACAGCCAAGCAATTTCCCCAATCCGCAAAACCAGGCCGATTCCTCATTCTTTGGGCTTGGGCTGGACTCCTGTTTCTCAGCTTGTTTGCTGTCGTCTACCTGATTTGGCTTTGCGCGCCATGGTTTGCCTAAGTCCGTGCCCGGCTTACCCCAATCCCAGCGGCTCCTCAGTGTGATTCCAGTCGCTGGTGCACCTGGTCCATCAGGTACACCATTTCTGTCCCGATTTGCCTGCAACGTGCGTCGTATGTAGCGGCCTCTTCCGCTGTGTTGTCGCTGACTTTGGGATCCACATAGGGCACGGCAAATCGAGCATCCGCCCCGTACACAAGCGGACATCCGCGATCAGCATCGCTGCAGGTCATCACCGCAGCAAATCCCGTGCTTGGATTGGCGGGGTCACTGTACGTCTTGCTGAAACAAATCGAGGCGGGCACCGTGTCACCACAGGTGATGGCGTAGGTCGGGTTCTCTGAGCTTCCTGACAAGGATGGGACCACAGTGTCAATGCCAAACCCCGCCCGCTCCAAAGCCCCCACGGTTCTCGGATTGCAAGCCGTCGACTCGGTCCCCCCACTGAAGGTGGGAATCTGCCCATGCAACCCAACCCTGGCCGCAGCCGCAGCCGCCCAGACCTGGGCCATGTGGCTCCTGCGGCTGTTGTGCGTGCAGATGAACACCATCGGCGCTTGATCCCCCTGGGCAAGGCGATCCGCTGCCCATTGGGCCAACGCATTCAATTCAGACTTCCGCTCTTGTGTCACCAAAGAAGTGTCATGTGCAATGGTTTGGACGAGAAGGTCCAATACAGGATTCAAAACCTCCGAGGAGGACGATTCAGACCCGTTGGAGCCAGCCCGGGTTGTGTCAGCCATGGATGAAGCAGTGTTGTGGAGTTCATGAGAAGGCGCAGACGAGGGCTGGCATCCCATCGCACCTGAGCTCAACACGATGAAATACAGAACGTATCGAGGCAGGGGGCTTTCCAAAATCATGGTGCAAAATTCCAATCACCCATAGACGGGACCACCAAAGCGTCATGAAGAAATTGTGAACAATGACGTCCTATGGCCGAGCCGTCTTTGGGGTTTGGAAAGGGGTCATTGCAACACCCCGTGGTCCAACCGCACCTCGCCAAACAAATCATCGTATCCGACAATTCTCCCCTTCACAGTGACAAGGCTTGGCTTGGTGGAGGGAGCCGAAACACCTTCAGCCCATACCACGACCACACCCGGCGCCAGAATCAAGCCGTTGGGAGTCCACTCAGAAACCTCCCCGCTGACCTCCATCACTTTCTCCGTCCATTCGGAATGCATCGAGGCATCGTGGTCCATGTGCCAAGCCACCAATTCTTCCGAAGTCCATGCTTGAGCAACCTCCGCACCTGCATAATCCTTGTGGGGTTTGTTGTACATGAAAAAAGCAACGAGGCCGCCGACGAAGGCGCCGAGCAAAGCGATGTACAAGAAATTTTTCGTGGGTTGGGTCATGAGAAAGGATTGAGAAGATTCGACTCGGTCATTGAGGAGGGGCCGAGACAGGATGCAAGGACAAGATGCATTTCCCGCATCACCCTTCCAAATTTGGAATGGCAAAAGACACAAACAATTGATCATCTGTGGACGGACGATCCCCTCGCCAATTCTCAAGCCATGTGGCCAAAAATTCTTGCTGATCTTGGGGAGGGAGCTCCGCCAGAGTCATCACCAACGTGCGCAATCCCTTGAGTTTGAGTTTTTGGTCCCTCGCCCCCCCGAATTGATCGGGAACACCATCCGAAAACATGAACAAGACGTCCCCAGGACGGGCCTGCAGGGTCGTCTCTACAAAAGGTGCGTGACGCCAATAGGCCCCGCCGATTGATCGCGAAGTGCCCTTGAATTCGAGGAGTTTGCCCTGACGGACGATCCACAGCGGGCGTTTGGCCCCGGCAAATCGCAACTGATTCAACTCCTTGTTGTAGGCCAGCACAGCCAAGTCCAACCCCATTCCAACAGCTCGCATCCCGTGCGTATCGCCTTGCAGCATGGCAGAGCGAAACTTCTCGTCCAAACGCGTCAAAAGGTGCGCGGGCCCCACCGACTTTTGGATGGCTTGCCACAATTTCTCCCTGGCCAGGACAGTCATCAAGGCCGCCGACATCCCATGTCCTGTGCAATCGCACACCGCCAAATACGTCAGGCTCTCACGTTGGGCAACAAACAAAAAATCACCACTCAACTGGCCCATGGGACGGTCGTACACCATGCATGAGGGAAACATGTCATTGAGTTGCTCCGGTGTGGGCGCCATCATGGACTGGATGGAGCGAGCATAGGCCAAATCCTCTTGGCTTTGCAAGTACTGACGCTCCATCTCATCGTAGGAGAAGGTGTGAATCGAAGAATCCAAGGAGAGAGGTTCTATCGTGAAGATACGAAATCTCAGTTGGACAAATTTTACGACCTTGTCTGCATGATTCAACACAGAATTCCCGTTCTCCTCGCCTTGGGCAGTTTCGCTGCATTGATTGCCGCTGCTGGTGGTGTGGCTGCAGAACAAAACAAAGACAGAACTGGAGCACCTGGCTCCTCTCCGGTATGCACGAATTGTCACAATGGATCGGGGTCTGCCACGTCTTCGTTTGAGGTCTTGGATGCTGGGAATGGGCAACCTGTGACGGCCTACACGGCAGGGCAAGATTACGTCGTTCGCATGGTGGTGGACGGTGGCACCGGAAGCTACGGGGCCCAAGGCACGGTGGTGCTCGACAATGGAGACAACGCGGGGTCATTCAGCAACCCTTCAGCCAACACTCAATTGGAAAATGTGGGAGGAAGGCACATCATGGAGCACAACAGTCCAAGTGCAAGCCCGGTGTTTGAAGCCACATGGACAGCTCCTGCCTCAGGGTCCGGACCTGCCAATTTCTACATGAGCGGATTGGCCGTCAACGGCAACGACGCCACCAGCGGTGATGTCTATGCCGGGTCATCGATGACCCTGCCAGAAGCGACGTCATCGATGTCTACCATCGAAAATGAGGAGGCTCCAGGCCCGTGGTTGACCCAAGGAACATGGCAATGGGTTGCTCCTGCCCAAGGCCGGTTGACAGTCATGGACGGAAGCGGACGTGTGGTCATCGCGCGCAACGTCCAACAAGGAGAAGGCATCCACTGGACGCTGGGCGGTCTCAACATCGTGCATTTTGCCACGCCGTCAGGTTCAAGCCAACGCTGGAAACTCGCGGGCACACGGTGAGCGAAGAACGCGTCATTTACTCGCTCTCTCAATTGGGAGAGAGCCTTCGTCGAACCCTCGAACAAGCGACCCAAGGGCGTGCCCTTTGGTTCCGGGCAGAAATTTCACAAGTGAAAGGAAGCGGCGCGGGACATGTCTACTTGGATTTGGTGGAAGAGGAACAGGGGGCACAGGTCGCCGCCATGAAAGCCACGATTTGGCGCGACCAGCACCAACGCATCCTCCAAGAATTGGGGGATGCGGCCAGCGATATCCTCCAAAAGGGCTCTGAAATCGTTTTCAGTGCCCGCATCCGTTACCATGCTGTGTTTGGAGTGAGCCTGTCCGTGGAAGAAATCGATTTCTCGGCCATGCTTGGGGAAGCCGAACGAAGGAAACAAGCCACACTGAAAATTCTGCAAACCGAAGGAGCCTTTGGCAAAAACAGCGCCATCCCACTGCCAAGACTGGTGAGCCACATTGCCCTGATCGGTTCTCCTGGCACCTCTGGGTTTCGTGACTTCGCCTTTCACCTCCTTCACAACGAGTGGCATTATCGCTTTGAGCTCGATGTGTTCGCCGCGATCGTTCAAGGCAAAGAGGCGCCTGCAGCCATGGCAGCAGCGATTGAAGCTGCCCACGCCGTCGCACCCGACGCAATAGTCCTTGTTCGAGGTGGAGGTTCAGCCCTCGATCTCGACGCATTCAACGATTTGGGCTTGTGTCAAACCATCGCTCAAGCCCGCGTGCCCATTCTGACCGGAGTTGGCCATGAAACGGACCTCAGCTTGGCCGATTTGGTGGCCCATCGACAATTCAAAACCCCCACTGCCGTGGCCGATTTTTTGGTCGATCGCACCGGCCAAGAAGCTTCGCTGATCTCTGAATGGATGGGACAAATCGGCCTGAGGGCTCGTGGTCGCATGGCCTTGGAGCAACAGCGTTTGGCCGCCCATCATCAAGTCCTGAGAATGCACCCTGCCCGCGTACTTTCTGAGGCTTCTCACACCTTGACGCACTTGCGCCAGCGCGTGGCAGATATCTCCCAACGAAACCTCGAGCGACATCTTCAGCGCATGTCTGAATTTCGGTCCACTGTTCAAGCGTTGCGACCTGAAAACACCTTGAAGCGCGGTTTTGCCATACTCCGCAAGGATGGACGAGCTGTGACGGATGCAAACCACCTTGTGGTGGACGACTTGGTGGCATTGGAATTGCAAACAGGACACGTAGAAGCGCGTGTCATCGACATCAAACCCCGAGACAACACAACCCCATGACAGACTTGCCAGAAGATTTGACCTACGAACAAGCCGTGACCCAACTCCAAGAAATCTTGAGTGAGATGCAAGGCAACAGCCTGGACATCGACCGATTGACAGCACACATCCAACGCGCTTCAGCCTTGCTCAACTTCTGCCAAGACAAGCTGACAAGCACCGAGGCCGAGGTTCAAGCAGTGCTTCAACGTCTCGGCCTCGAGGAAGGAAAAAACAACGATTGAGTCCAAGCCCTTGGGCGTGGAAAGGCCCTTCAAGCCTTGCGTGGACCGCGAGTGAGGCCTTGAGTAAGGCCTTCAGAAAACCTCAAGGGTTCAAGACGCCTTCAGTTTGTCCAAAATGTCTTTGGCGCCCTTGCCATCGATTTTCTGCAAGGTTTCATCCTTGGATGCCTCCAGCTCCACACGCTCCTGCATCTTTGTTTTGACACTGTTCATGACACTTGTGAGGTCCTGAAACTGTGCGCAACGACCAATGGCGAGGGAGTAAAGGCTGTCTTTTTTGGGGTCATTGGTGGGACGAAGGCATGGAAACAGCATGTCAGACAATCGGGCGTTTAGTTCTTGAGAGGTCGCTGCGTTGTCGCCGTCGATGGCTGCCAAAAATCCCGTCATGGCCTCCAAATTCTCGGCCACACACTCACACGGTTCACCTCGTTCGGCAATGGCCGCTTCTAGCAATTCTTCATCCGTTGGCATTGCAGGGGCTTGCACTTCTGCTGCCGCTTCAACTGAGGGATCACTGGACTCACATCCCAAGGCGAACATGGCACATACTGCCAAGGCCATCCATACATTGTTTGTTTTCATGATGTTTATTCTTCGTTGGAATTGTCCTCTTCGCGGACAATGATGATTCGTTTCTCTGTTTTGATGGCACCCGCATCCGAAGGGCTTCGCTCCACGGATGTCACCCTTTGTTCATCGTCCACCTCAACGTCCACCTCGACTTCCATGTGATTTCCGTCCTGACGCATCCGGACGACTCCGCCTCGTGGCAGAACCAGCGAATCCCCTTCGGAGGCGTCTGCAGCCACGACGATGACTTCAACCTCGTCCACATCCGTGGAAGATCCGGCATGTGTCAAAGCAACTGCATGACCACCAGGCACATGCCTGTGAACGCCCCGGGCATGATTGCCGTGGCCAGTCACTCGGCCCAAGGCAAAGCCTACCAGCAAGAACAACACACAGAACAACACGACGTGCAAAGACTTCATCACTCAAAAATAGCGACACAAACATGCAGTCCCTCGGGCTATTGAATTTTCCCAAAAGCAAAAGTTGCCACCCATTCAATGTTCACACCAAGCCCCGTTGGCATGGCGTCCCAGCTGTGCTGAGCTTGTCACGTTCACTGAAAGTTCACCCAGCGCACGCGACATTCATCTCATGGCAGAGGTTTCATGGCTCCAGGTCCCATAGCACGAAGTCAAACCGGCATTCGCCCCATTCAAGGACAGATTTCGTTGAATCTGGCGAGGAATTCCAACAAATCCTGGGTGTCGACCACATTGCTGTTGTTCATGTCATAGGGACCTGCCCAACCCAATCCGTAGGCTGTCAGCAACAAAATCAAGTCGCCAGATCCCACTGCGCCATCGCCATTGAAATCACCGTAGCACTCGTCGCTGGGAAGAAACCCATCGCCGCCATACTCCTCCGCCCATTGCGGAAACACCAGGGTTTCGGCAAAGTGGAAGGCATTGATGCCGACCTGCTTTCCAATCAGGCGACTGGGTGCATCATCCATGGGTGGGTGAATGCCACCCCACATGCGACTCAAAGCGCTCTCGTTGGAGGCATCCATGAAAGTCGCCCATTGCAAGTTGAAGCTTTGGCTTGGGCCGTCTTCAAAGACCAAGAACTGGTTCATAGGTGCAGGCCATTCGGCCAAACCACCAGGCCAATAGGGGGATCCTGTCAGCAATTCCAAAAGCTCTGCGGCAGCCCGAGAGTAGGCACTATGCCCACTGACAAATCCAGCAAAAGGCGGAGTGACAAAACTGGGACGTTGGTAGGGCCACCAGCGATCTGCCAAAATCCATCCAACACCTGCTTCGTCGATCAGGGGGACTTCAATGTAATCTGGCCCCTTCCAGGTCCGGATTTTCACCTTGCCCACTTGATCCTGACCCGCAAAAAACGCCAAGGGGTCGGTGTCATCCACGACCTCAATCAATCCCGGGATGAGCGGCAATCCAGCTGGGTTGTAATTCGGAAGGTTGGGATCCGAGCATTGGCCGCGTTCAGCCATGTAACGAATGGCCGAGACGGGACGGGAATAGTCGTAAAACCCCTTGATGCTCCACGCGGAAATGGCACAATCATGCATGGCCCCGCCCAAAGCGAGGTAGGCCTTGACATCGAATTCCAGATCCTCGATGACAGGCCCCTGACCACGCCAACGATGCTGCCCCGATTGGGCATCCAGAATGAACTCGTTGAGCAACGTGAACCAGTGACCAGGAGGCGTCTCTGAATCGGGGCCGTCAGCCCAGAATTCGGCAATGACGCGGCCATAGTCGCCTCGAGGAACCATCTCCGGCGCGTATGGCTGACCTGTGAAAGGGTTCTGCTCATGGCCTTGGCCCCCAAAATTGCCATCCGCGTCATACCACTGCGTCAAACCTCCGTCATCCCAAGCATAGAATTGATCAAACTCCTCCAAGGACGGAATGCTGCCATCGTATTTCAAGGAAGCAGGACTCACATCCCACATCACCCCATCCGATGGGTCCAAATGCTCGGACCAGCGAAGGACCATGCCGTGGTTCCACTTCCATGCATCCTCAAATCCAACAAATTGTGTGGTGTCCAGGTATGCGGGATGCCCGGGGTCATGCCAAACCTCAAACGTGCAGCCGTCTCGCTCCAGAACCGACAGGTTGGAATCGCGAAGGGCAAACCCCGTGACCTCTCCCCACTCAGGCCCCAAGAAGGGCGGTGTTTCCGTCAACAATTCGCCGCTTTGATCGATGGCAAAACTCAATTCCACGGCTTGCCAACGGTTGGGGTCCTGCTGTCCATTGGTCCCCGGAATTTCCGGCTTGATGTTTGGCTCCATCTGCACGTAACAGCTGCTCGCATAATCATTGGCCTCGTTGGAACCATCCGTCATGCCATAGGCAATGAGTTGCTCCGCCAAATAATTGCCCAACGCTGGGGCTCCATGGGTCGCGTAGTCCGTGGAGTTGAACGCTGTGTCGAGTTCTTGAAGCACCATCTGGAAATAAATGTTGTCCATGGTGGCCTCCGCTTGCGGACTGTCGACGTAACGATGGCGGATCAAACGGTATACCGCATAACTGAGGGCCACTTCCTGCGCTTCGTGTCGGGCCGCCAAATCCGAAGGAATGTCCAGCGACGCCTCGTCAAATGGGCAGGTGTATCCGTCGAGGGTTTGGCCCAAAAAGTACGTTTGGGCATTGGTGGTATCATACGCAGCCCAACAGTCATACATCAAAATGCTGGAGTGAAAAAGATTTCTAGCGTGCACTGTGGGTCTGGCAAAATCATTTCGAATGGCCTCGAGCACTTGCTCGTTCCACTCATGCGCCACAGTCATTTGCGCTTGTGCACTTGGGATGCACCAAAGGGACAGGGCCAGCAAAGCCGGGCAGGCAAACATGGGGCCCAACGTAGACATGCGATTCATTGTGATGTTGTTCAATGATTTCTCACGGGTCGAAATGGAGAGAATGGGATGGTTCATCGTGGTGAAGCCTGAATTTACGAAAATTTTGAGCTCATCCAATATGACCTTTGTCAGAATCGTCATCAGCCAGGTGCGGAAATGGCTCGATTCACAAGGAAAGGGGGCGTGACAAACAACGGAGGCGCGAAAGAACGACCAAGGGCGTGCGAAAGAAGGGTAAGGGCGTGCGAAAGAAGGGTAAGGGCGTGCGAAAGAAGGGTGGACAAATCTGTGTGTCTCCTTACATTCGTCCCATGCTCTCCAAAAAAGCCCAGTACGCCTTCCGGGCACTTAGCACCTTGGTTCGCTCCGACCTCGCCTTGCGCAAAGAGCAGAATGGCGGGGTTTCCACCCCGGGAGAACATCCCGTGGCCATCAGCGAGATGGTCAAGGAACATCCCATGAGCAGCAAGTTTCTCGAAACCATTCTCTTGGATTTGAGGCGCGGTGGCATCTTGGGATCCAAAAAAGGCAAAGGCGGTGGGTACTACCTCCTGAAGCATCCGGAAGACACACCGCTTGCCCAGGTCATCCGGATTTTGGACGGCCCCATTGCCCCCTTGCCTTGTGTGAGTTTGCATTTTTACGAGCGATGTGTGGACTGCAACGAAGCGGTCTGTGGATTAAATCGCCTGATGTCTGAGGTGCGCGACGCGAATTTGGCAGTGCTGGAACGGCGCACCTTGGCAGACTTGGCGGTTAAACCCGGCCAACCGCTTGGCCAGTCCCAAAGGTAAGAGAAAAATTTATTTCCCCATAGGATTTGTGGGGTTAAGAAAGTGACCGTATTTTCGGGTCATGTCAACCCTGCCCCTCCTTGTCAGTTCGGACCCTGTCACGGGGTTGCGCCAATTGTGTGAGCAATACCCAGAACAAGTGGTGTTCACAACGTCTTTGGGATTGGAAGACCAAGCTCTCACCGACCTCATCGCCCGAAACAACCTTCCCGTTCAATTGGTCACCTTGGATACAGGGCGTCTCTTTCCCGAGACGTATGACCTCATCGATCGCACGCGCTCCAAATACCCTGGCACCCCGCTCCAATCGTTTTTTCCTGACACCACGACCTTGGAGGAGTTTGTCAATCAACAAGGGATGTCGGCCATTTTTCAGTCCCTCGAGGCGCGCAAGGAATGTTGCCACATCCGAAAAATCGCTCCCCTCAAACGCGCCTTGGATGGCGCGGCTGTGTGGGTCACTGGACTTCGTGCCGCCCAAAGCGACAACCGCGCCACCCTTCCACGCATTGAGCATGACACCATGACGGGCTTGGTCAAGTACAATCCACTTGTCGACTGGTCCGATGCCCAACTTGAAACGTACATCCACTCCCATGGCGTGCCAACCAATCCCTTGCACCGCAAGGGCTTCCCATCGATCGGCTGTGCCCCCTGCACCCGGGCTGTCCTCGAAGGCGAACATCCCCGCGCAGGCCGCTGGTGGTGGGAACATTCCTCCAAAGAGTGCGGCCTGCACAAAGGGTGACCCCAGGGGACGTTGGGACCCTCCTCCAGGAAGGGCTTGGGTCGAGGATTGAATGGAAACACCATGTCCACAAGTCACTCACGATGTGACATATAGGGTCAATATTTCACCCGAATGCTTCGAAAGGAAACATAACTTCAGTCATTATAGGGCGTTATCCACATTTTGTCGAGTTTTACAAGGTGCTGGAATGCCTAAAGGTTGGATTTAACCCTATTTTGGGAGGGTTGAAAACTGTTTCCTGTTTCGTCGCTTGATGAAAATGCTTGTCAACCTTTGGGCATGCTTCGTGCCATGGATGCTTGGTCCGCTTTCGTTGACCGCTCAATGCGGGCCGGACGTGGATGGTGATGGCGTATGTGATTTCGTGTTTGTACCTGGGCCCGCCTCCGCCACGTTGCTTGGAACCGTTTGGGTGGATGGCGCATCTGCTGAAGAGGGTGCTTGGGTATTGGCGTTTGACCCCAACGACCAATGCGTAGGTGCCACGCCACTCATTCCATTCGAAGGATTGACCTACCTCTCCCTCCCGCTCTATGGCGATGATTTGACCACGTCCATGGACGAAGGGATGAATGCCGGGGAACTTTTTACCTTGAAAATTTACCAGCCCAACCAAAATGCCCTCATCACCTTGGGCGTAGGCGTCACGACTTGGATTGCCGGCTGGATGAATACCAACGGCGCACCGCTTCCCGGATGGACCGACCCCAACATGGTCGTGGAATTTAGTTCTTCCACATGCCCGGGCGATTCCGATGGTTCCGGGGCACTCGAAGTGACCGATTTGCTCACATTTCTCGGTGCATTTGGTGGAGCTTGTGTTGGATGCGTGGCAGACCTCGATGGGGACGGCATGGTCCAAGTCGCCGATTTGTTGAACCTCCTTTCCCTGTTCGGATCGTCATGCTGAAACTCCCCACCCACCTTCAATTCAAGCTCGCCCCAAAGCATCGATGGGTTGCGTTGTGGATAGGAATTGCATTGCAAACCATTTCCACGCCGACGCTTGCCCAATTCACTGGATTTTCGGCCGAACGAGACACCATCTTCCTGCCGGGGATGGACGACAGCGACC